>NZ_CAKASP010000001.1:0-767777 GCF_916862695.1 Haemophilus sp. Marseille-P9675 | reverse complement strand
TAGCAACCAATAAAATTAAGTTAGCTGGAAATTCTGGAGAGACAGAGGAGCAGCAATTAGATAAAGATGGTGGCTTACAATTTAATATCAAAGGTGAAAATGGCTTAACCACAACCGCAAGTGGTAAGGATGTAACCGTTAAATTGGATGATACTACCAAAGATAAAATTGATAATGCAGCGGATAAGAATTTAAGCAATATTACCGATGCTGGTAAAAAACAAATCAAAGATCAGGTAACTTGGAAAGCGAAGGCTAATAATTCTGGAATCGCCTTGACTGAAGATACGATTGATGACGATGATACCGCTGAAACTATTGGTGCAGACGGCATATTAACGCTAGATGCAGGTAAAAACTTACGTTTACAACGTAAAGGTAAGGTATTCACTTATGGATTAGATTCTGATTTAACAGGCATTAACAGCATCACTGGTTTAGCTAGTACATTGCCAGTAACAAAAAATGATGCAGCTGCACCAACAACCAATCAAGCAGCACCAACCAAAGTGGATGGAACAAAAGCTGCGTCTGTAAACGATATTTTAAATGCCGGTTGGAATTTAAAAGAAAATAATACAGACAAAGATTTTGTTAAAGCTTATGACACAGTGAAATTTGTTAATGGTACTGGTACCACTGCGAATGTAACAGTCACTGAAAACGGTGCTGTAAGTGCGGTTAAATTTGATGTGAAAAAAACGACCCTTACTGCAGATGCTGATAAAGGTACGGTATCAGCCGGTAATGCAGGGGATAGTTTTGCGACAGCAAATGATGTGGCGACAGCTATTAATAGTGCATTCTGGAATGCAACTTCTGCAAAAACTATAAATGGGGAGGTATCTGGTACTAAAGTACAACCAGTGAAAGCTGGCGATACTGTGACATTTGAAGCAGATAAAAATATCAAGCTTACTCAAGCTGATGGTAAGTTTACATTTGCAACTAAAGACGATGTTGAATTTAATACAGTAAAAGTTGGCGGCAAAGAGGATGGTAAATCTCCAGTTGAGTTCAAAACAGAAAAGGCTAAACCGGCGAGTAATAATGGAGACAATAATCCAACAACTGCGTTAAATGTAAGTTCTGCTGATGGAAAACCTACACAAATTACAGGTGTGGCTTCATCATTAAATAAAGCACCAGTAACAACTGCGCCAAATGGTAAGGATGGGGCTAAACCTGAATCAAATCTAGTTGATTTGGCAAATGCCACTACGCCAAATGCAGTTGCAACTGTAGGTGATTTACAAAACATGGGCTGGATTGTCGGCGCACCTGAAAATGGTTACGTGGATACAGTAAAGAACGCGAATAAAGTAGACTTCAAAGCTGGTTCTGGCGTTTCTGTAACGGGTAAAACTGTAAATGGTATCCGCGAAATTACTATTGCTGTTAAAGAGGGTGAAGTCGTAAAAGACGGTGATCTTACTGCAGTCGTAAATGGTGAAAGTACCCCAGTAACTAAAGTGGGAGATAAGTACTATAAAACCTCTGATATCGATCCTAAAACAGGTAAGCCCGTTGATGAGAAAGTATCACCAGTAACGCCAGATGAAGGCACTACACCAATTGCTAATGCAGGTGATGGCTATGTAACAGGTAATAAAGTTGCTACAGCGATTCAAAAATCTGGTTTTGTTGTTGGTAAGCAAACAGAGACATTATTGGATGCAGACTTTAAAAATGAAGATGAAAAAGTGAATCCTAATGATGAACTTCGTTTTGCAGACGGTAAAAATACAAAAGTTAAGTTGGCAACGAAAGACACTGTTGATAGGGAAGGCAATAAGGTTACGACCACAACCGTGAAATTTGATGTTGATACTGGCACGGTTACAAGTAATAAAGATGGTTCTGTTTCAGGCCCAGTTACGCCTGAAATGAAGAAAGCCTTAGATGATGCCAAAAAAGCATTAGCAGATGCAAACACGCCTGAAGCGAAGAAGGCTGCTCAAGATAAGATTGATGCTGCACAGGCTAATATCAATAATGCTGGTAACCAAATTGCAACCGCTCAAGGCGTTGCGGATGCAATCAATAAGTCAGGCTTTACTTTAACAACTTCAGAAAATGGTGGTAAGAAACTTTCTGGTGATGATGAAATTATCAATCCAGGTAAGAAAGTTGATCTTGCAGCAGGCAAAAATATGACTGTGAAACAAGACGCTGAAGGTAAAGTCACTTATGCAACCGCGGATGAAGTAAACTTTAGTAGCGTTCAATTCGGTGATAATGGTCCGAAGATTAATGCTGCAGGTGATAACATCAATATTGGTGATAAAGACGGTAATCCAACAAAAATTACGGGTGTTAAAGCGGGTGATATTTCTCCAACAAGTACAGATGCGGTAAATGGCGCCCAAATTTATGCATTGAGTCGTGGAAACGTACCAAATGTAAAAAATATTACTGATGCTGCAGGCAATACTTACAACAACGTGATTGTTGATGAGAATGGTACACCAATCTTAAAAACCTATAATGTACAAGGTCAGAAAGAAATTATCACTAACTCAGTTGTTGAGGCTGTTCACAATATGAATGAGCAAGGTATCAAATTCTTCCACTCTAACGATGGCATAGATCGTCCTAAAGTGGAAACTGAGAATACCTTTGATTCAAGTGCCAGTGGTAAATTTGCCACAGCAATTGGTTCACGCTCAAAAGCAGATGGAACAAATGCAGTAGCAATAGGTTTTAATTCTGTTGTAACGGGTAATGATTCAATCAGTATTGGTACAGGCAACCGTGTAACAGGTAATAATTCTGGTGCATTTGGTGACCCAAGCACAGTCAGTGGTCAAGGCAGCTATTCTGTGGGTAACAATAATACCGTTTCAACCAATGATACGTTTGTGTTAGGTAATGAAGTGAAGCACACTGTGGAAAATTCAGTTATCTTAGGGGCTAAATCAACCGCAACTGCTGGAGATGGAAGCCGTACCGCAAGTTTATATAACATTAAACAAGATGGGACGAAGGGCACAAGCACTACAGCGGGTTCTGTAGGTACGGTAACCACCGCAACGGTAGGTAATATGACTTACGGTGGTTTCCAAGGAGCGAAGGCAAATGGTGTTGTTTCAGTTGGCGCTTCAGGGGATGAACGTCGTATCCAAAATGTAGCAGCGGGTGAAATTTCATCAACTTCTACTGATGCTATTAACGGAAGTCAGTTATATAGTGTGGCAAAAGGAATGGGCAACCGTATTAACCACTTACAAGGCCAAGTGAATAAATTAGGCAAACGTATGAATGCAGGTGTAGCTGGTGCGATGGCTGCTGCTAACTTGATGCAACCTCATAAACCAGGACAGTCTGCTGCGATGGCTGCAGTGGGGCAGCATCGTGGAGAGGCTGCATTAGCTGTAGGTTATTCTCGTATTTCTGATAATGGTAAATATGGTATAAAATTATCCATGGGTGCAGATACACAAGGCCAAGTAAGCACAGGTGCTGGCGTATCTTATTTCTGGTAATTCGATTTTACACTATGTTTGATTTAAAGCCTCCGTATATGCGGAGGCTTATTTTTTATATTAATTTGGCATTATGATAGGTTTATTAGGCAGACAGTTTAATTGCAATAGTGAGTTTATTGAAAGGAAACGTTTACATATGTAAATTTGTGTAAATTTCAGACTAAATTTCTTGACTTATAGTTTTTCGCTGTTACTATCCCGCAGCATTTTTCACATTTAGGGCGGTTTATGAAAAAGAGTAAGTCGCTTTAATTTTTTATAATTTTTAACTTTCAATAGGACATACATCTATGAATCGAATTTTCCGTGTAATCTGGAATCACGCGACTCAGTCTTGGGTTGCTGTTTCTGAGCTTGCTTCAGCAAAAGGCAAAACTAAATCAAAAACAATTTCAAAATTAGCCGCACTTTCATTAGTTGTGGGAAGTGCTGTTTCTATGGATGTGCTGGCTGCATATACTACTATTACGGCAACAGCAACTTCGAAAGATAGTAATATTCTGATTGGTAATGTAGATAACATTACCCGTGATCTACCGGTAGTTCCTAAGAATATGATTATCATTGGTAATAACACTAAGGCTCAGAGTAAGGCGGCACCAAATGCCCCTGGTTTTAAGCAAGTTGACGATGAGGAGATTATCATTGGTAACGATATGACTGCACTAAATTCTGGTAGGGCAGCTGACACCATTATTGGTAACCGAATTCGTTTTGGCGGTTCGGGAAATGACTCGATGAGTACCGCTATGGGATATGGCGCACATGTTTCATCTTCATCAGTCTCGATTGGTGTGGGAGCTCGTTCAGATGTCGGCTCATTCCAGCCATGGGAGGAGCCGATGGCTGGTGGGGTTGCAGTAGGTCAGTTTAGTTCTGCCGGAGGAAATACTAATAGTGTAGTTTCTATTGGTGCAGGTTCTGGGGGAACTAGAGATAGGTCAGTGAATATTGGGGTTTTATCTGGTGCATCTGATTTATTTTACGATCGAGAGGTCGCGGAGCCAGGTAATGGTGGAAAGGTTTATTCTTTCGGCTCTAGTAGTTTTGGTGCTGTATCTGTCGGCTATAAAGCTGCAGCTGGTGGTCAATATGGCGTAGCAATTGGTGAAGGTTCAATTGTTTCTAGAAATGGTAGTCGCTCTGCTATGGCTATGGGGCATAGTTCAACATCTATTGGTGAGAACTCTATCGCAATTGGTGAAAATTCAGTAGCGGGTGGACATACTGAGGCACAAATTAAGACTTTACAGAGTAAGCTTACAACCCTTAAAGGGGATAAATTTTTAGGAACGGCAGTGACTCGTTTAGAAGCTGCTAAAGAAAAAATGCAGGCTTTGCCTAATACAGAAAATAAATTTCAAGTGGCAAGTGCTCAGGCTGCTTTAGACCGTCTTAATTTTGAAATAGCGAGATTAGAAAGAGAGATAACATTCTTAGCTTCAGGTACAACTGCCACGACATCTGCTATTGCAATTGGTAATTCCACAACCGCAACAAATGAAAGTGCATTAGCTATCGGCGATAGAGCGAACTCTACCGCTAAGGCATCTATTGCACAGGGTAAACAAGCAACAGCAACAGCAGAAAATGCTATTTCAGTCGGTACTAGCTCAAATGTAAGCGGTGAGAATTCTGTAGCATTAGGTGCGAATATTACTAAATTAACAACAGAAAATTCAGTTGTACTGGGCGCGAACTCAACAGAAGTTGTTGGAACAACAGGTGCATCTCATGCAGTTCAAACTGTAAATGATGCAACAGTTCGTACTATTGCTGGTCCTAACTTTACTTATTCTGGTTTTGTTGGGAAACCTGCTGATGCTGGTCACTATGTAAGTATTAGCGCCAAATTAAAAACTTAGCTGCAGGTGCTGTTACCCCAACTTCTACAGATGCAATCAATGGTTCTCAGTTATATGCATTGATGGATCGTGTTGAAAATAAACAAGAGCCTGTGGTTTATACCAATAAAGCTGGTGACAAGTTGGTTAAAGTTGGCAATAACTTCTATAAAACAACTGATTTGGATGATAAAGGTCAACCAAAAAATGTAGATCAAAACGTGCCAAATGATGATGTAATTGCCTCAATGAATAATGCTGGTAATAATACGACAACGCCTATGGTATTGGCTAATATCGCTGGTAACTTGCCTGGTGCAAAAAATGGCTCTACCGCCCCTACAACCTCAGGTACATTACCAGAGGGAGCTGATGCGCCTAATACCTCAAATGCGGCAACTGTAGGCGATGTATTGAATGCTGGTTGGAATTTAACAGAAAAAAGTGAAGTACGTGATTTTGTTAAACCTTATGACACTGTTGATTTTATTGATGGTAAAGGCACTAGCGTTAATGTCACTACAGATACTGATGGTAAAGTAAGCCATATTAAATATGACGTTAAAGCAGCTGACGATAGTATTACTGTTGGTAAAGATGGCATTAAAGTAAATACTGGTGAATTTGCAGAACCAGTATCACCAGCGAAAGATGATACTTCTGGTCAAGTTGCACCTAAGGAAGGCGATAACAAGAAAGTCGCGAGCGTAGGGGATGTTGCTAATGCAATTAACAATGCATTCTGGAAAGTAACTGGCGATGAAGATGGCGGTAAATTTACTGAGGATAACAAGACAAGCATTGAGAGCGTGAAAGCTGGTAATACAGTAACGTTCAAAGCAGGTAAAAACATCAAGTTAAAACAAGATGGTAAAAACTTTACTTATTCTTTAAACCCTGAGCTAACGGATATTACAAGTATTGGTGGTAACGGAACCACTATGACTTTTAATCCTGAGGGTGTAGATTTAGGTAATAAAAAAATTACTGGAGTTAAATCTGCATTAGATGCTAAGCCAGTAACAACAACTCCAGGTACCCCGGTAACTGAGCAACCTAACTTGGTGAATTTAGGAACTAAGCCAGGTGAGAAAGCTCTACCTGATAATGTATTAAATTCTGCAGCAACTGTTCGTGATTTGGCAAACATGGGTTGGCTTGTATCTTCCGATAAAACAACTGGTGCTTTAAGTGCAGAATACAAAGATACAGTAAAAAATGCGAATGAAGTAAAATTCATTGGTACTGGTGCTGCAACGGTATCAGGTAAAACTGTAAATGGTATTCGCACTATTACAGTAGATGTAAAACAACCAGAACCAGAAACTGAAACTTTAACATCTACGGGCGGCAAGGTTACAAATCCTGAAGGTGATAATGCTAAAAAATTAGTAACTGCAGGTAATGTCGCAGATATGATTAATAAATCTGGTTTTAACTTAAAGACTTCTGCTGATAAAAATAGTAACGGTGAAAAAGCTAAAGGTACTAAGAATGATGGCGAATTAATCAATCCGGGTGCAACTGTTGAAATGGTTGCTGGCAAAAATATGTCTGTGAAACAAGATGCTGATGGTAAAGTAACTTATGCAACTAAAGACGATGTTGAGTTTAATACTGTAACTGTTGGTAAACCAGCTGAAGTTTATACAAATAAAGATGGGAAACCATTAACTAAAACTAAAGATGGTAAATATACGGATCCAGATGGTAACGAAGTTCCTGAAAAGGATGTCGTTACAAGTAATGTATCACCAGTTAAATTAGCAACAGAAAAAGCGATACCAGCTGATAATAATCAGGATGGTAAAGCGCCAACAACTGCGTTAAATGTTACGTCTACAGATGGTAAACCTACACAAATTACTGGTGTTGGTTCTGTATTGAGTAATGAAAGTATTCCTACTAATACTAATGGAACACCAACAGCTCAAGATAAACAACCTAAGTTAGTAAATTTAGGAACGAAACCAGATGAAAATGGTAAGGTAACACCATTACCTGATAATGTATTAAACTCTGCAGCAACTGTTCGTGATTTAGCGAATATGGGCTGGGTTGTTGGTGCTCCTGAAAATGGTTATGTAGATACTGTGAAGAATGCTAATAAAGTAGACTTTAAAGGCGAAAACGGTATTTCTGTAACGGGTAAAACTAATGATAAGGGCGTTCGTGAAATTACTATCGCAGTTAAAGATGGTGAAGTAGTTAAACCAAATCAATTTACTGCTAAAGTCAATGGAACGGATACTCCGGTAACCAAAGTAGGAGACCAATATTACAATACCGCAGATATTGATCCGAAAACTGGTAAGCCAAAAGCCGATAAAAAACCGGTAACTCCTGACGCGGGTACGACCCCGACTAATGCGGGTGACGGTTACGTAACAGGTAATAAGGTAGCTGCTGCGATTCAAAAATCAGGCTTTGTGGTTGGCAAACAGAAAGATGCTCTATCTGCGGCAGACTTCAAAGACGAAGATGAGAAAGTCAACCCTGACGACGAACTTCGTTTTGCAGACGGCAACAACACGAAAGTTAAGTTGGCGACGAAAGAGTCTGTTGATAAAGATGGCAATAAAGTAACCACAACGACAGTAAAAGTCGATGTGACCGGTTTGCCTGTCCAATATACCGCCAAAGTCAATGGAAAGGATACGCCGGTAACTAAAGTGGGCGACAAATACTTTACCGTTGACGACAAAGGTAACCCGACTACAACAGAAGTTGCACCTGCGGACTTAACTACTAATATGGTTAATCCAGCGGCAAAACCGAATGAAATTGGTGCACCAACGACATTAGGTAATGTGAAATCTAATCTTCCATCTGTAAATGATGCAGATAAGAACGCTAAAGATGTTGATGGTAACCCTATTGCAGGTAAAGACAATAAGTCTGCTCCAATTGATGCGGCAAAAGCAGCAGATATTGCAAAAAATGTAGGCAATAATGCAGCAACCGTATCTGATGTGTTGAATGCAGGTTGGAACCTACAAAACAATGGTAAAGCGAAGGATTTTGTAAAACCTTATGACACTGTAAACTTTGTAGATGGCAAAGGCACTAAAGCTGTTGTAAAAACTGAAGAAGATGGCACAACAAGCAACGTGAAGTTTGACATTGATACAGGTAGCATCACCAATAATGCTGATGGTAGCGTTCAAGGCCCAGTTGTGACACCAGAAATGACTAAAGCATTAGAAGATGCGACAAATACATTAAATAACTTGCCAGCTACTGCACCAGCTGCGGTACGTAAGGCTGCTGAACAAGCAGTTGCAGATGCGGCAAATAATATTGCAAATGTTGCAAATAAAGTGGCGACTGCACAAGATGTAGCAAATGCAATCAACAAGTCAGGTTTTACATTAACCACTTCAGCAAATGGTGGTGAGAAAATTTCAGGTACGCCAGAAATGATCAATCCAGGTAAAAAAGTTGAAATGGTTGCAGGTAAAAATATGACCGTGAAACAAGAGTCTAACGGTAAAGTGACTTACGCAACTGCTTCTAATGTAACCTTTGACAGTGTTCAATTTGGTGATAATGGTCCTAAGATTACTAACAATGGTGGAAATATCAATGTTGGTACAGCGACAGGAGCACCGACTAAGATTACAGGCGTAGCACCAGGTGAAATTTCAGCAACTTCAAAAGATGCGGTAAATGGTAGCCAGTTATATGCGATGGGTAATAAGTTACAGGGCCAAATTAATAAATTAGGCAACCGTATGAATGCGGGCATGGCGACTTCTGCAGCGATGGCAAACTTGTTACAACCGCATAAACCGGGTCAATCTGTGGCAACTGCGGGTATTGGTCAACACAAAAACCAATCTGCGGTAGCAGTGGGTTACTCACGTATTTCTGATAACGGTAAATACGGTGTTCGCTTCTCAATGGGTGCTAACACTCAAGGTGAAGTGACAGGTGGTGCAGCAGTCGGATACTTCTGGTAATTTCACCGCACTCTTATAAATAAAACCGCTCCTTTGGGGCGGTTTTTTTGTTTATTGCCCCAATGCGTTTTTATTTAATGCCAACTTATCGTTCCATTGATATTGATTTCACACTTGATTTGCAATTAGCATAAAGTTTAATTTCAAAAGAATTCTAAAAAATTGGCCGCACGTTGTGGCCTTTGTTTTTTGATAAATATATTGGCTTTTTCCCAATAAAAACTCCCCTAAAACTCACCGCACTTTTGCTTACTTCTTGTGCAAAAAAAAGCAAACGTTTGCTTTTGTTCCTCATAAAACTTAATCAATATAAATTATCGTAAAAATTGTATTTTAAAATTGAGTTCTATGACTAAATCTGTATAAATTTTCTACTTTATTTACGCCCAAGTTCTTTTATTAATTGAATGAGAGATTGAGGGTATTTTTCAACATCGTTAGAGAGACATTTATGAATAAAATCTTCCGTATCGTTTGGAGCCAAGCAACGCAATCTTGGGTGGTCGTTTCAGAATTAACCAAAGCACACAAAAAACAAAGTTCATCAAATTCACAAGGAAGTGCGGTTAAATTTTCAGGCAATTTTATTAAATCTTCAGCCATCGCCTTGGCGTTATTAAGCGGCCATTCGGCTTATGCTGCCGTTAATGCGCAGGGAACAGGATCTGGCGACAGTGTTGCTTGGGGGACATCGTCAAATGCTTCAGGAAATAATGCTGTTGCTGTGGGTAAAGAATCTACGGCTACTCAGAACAATGCAGTAGCGGTAGGTAGAAAAGCACAAGCCACAGGAGATAGTGCAATTGCAGTGGGAATTGACTCTCAAGCATCGGGAACTCTTGCAGAGGCAATCGGTGTTGGAGCTAAAGCGACCGGTGATAAATCAGTAGCAATCGGTAATGTTGCAAAGGCATCGAATGAATCTAGTGTTGCCTTAGGTACTAGTGCAGAATCAACGAATAAATACACCACAGCGGTCGGCGGAACAGCTTTTGCGACTCAAGAAGGAGCTACAGCTTTAGGATATGGGGCTAGAGCCACTGCTAAAGATACAATTGCTATAGGTAAATCAGCGAAGGCAGAACAAGAAGGAGTCATAGCCTTAGGCTTGGCATCATTTGCACAAGGAAAAGATACAATAGCAATTGGTAACTCAGCAGCTGCCAAAAAAGAGGGGGATATAATTCTTGGTAAGGACGCCAAAAGCCGCGATCAAGGTATCGGACGTAGTATTGCTATCGGTCAAAGGGCAACTGCGGGTAGCAATAGAAGTAACTTCGAGACAAATGATCAAAGTACAGGACTACGAGCTGATGACGGTAGTGTGGCTATTGGTACGAATGCCTATACAGGACTTAATAAAAATAATACTGCCGTTAACAATTCAGTCGCACTCGGTGCCGGCGCGGGGGTAGGGTATCGCTCTGTGGATACTGATGGAAAACCTCTTGGTGTTGGTACGGATGCGGATGATAACGATAAGGTATTGGTCAAAGCCTTTGGCGGCACTACAAGTACATTAAATTATTTTCAAAACTCAGGAAAGGCTAAAGATGACAACTTCTTCTCTTTCCAAAATGTAGATATTAATGAAGGTACCGCACTAGGCCGTAACACCCGTGCCATTGGTGACCAATCGGTAGCCATTGGTGCCCAATCTGTAGCAGGTCAAGGTTCTATCGTTATCGGTGGTAATGATATTCAAGCCTATGACGGAAAGAAATATTTTAAAGCCGCGAATCCTAATAGCGGAGATGCCAAAGGCGTAAATGATTTTAATGCTGAGACAACGCCTGGCACAGGAAAAAATGGTCAGCCTATTACGATTACCGCTAAATATAAGGAGCTTGTAGGCACAGAATTAGATAGAGCCTATCGTGCTAGCTATGGTCAAGACGGTTCTACCGTAATCGGTATGCAAGCCCACTCTACCACCCCGTTGGGCGTGGCGATTGGTACGAACTCTATCGTTCGAAAAGGTGCCTTTGGTGCGACAGCCATTGGCTCTGGTGCGTCTGTAGTGGCAAATGCGGAGGCAGCAGTCGCCATCGGTATGGGTGCGGAAGCGCAAGGCAGTTATGCAGTAGCGGCTGGTACGGCTGCCCGTGCTAAAGAATCTGCGGTAGCTGCAGGTTATCAGGCAAATGCTGACAAATCTGCGGTAGCTGTCGGTGATAGTTCTAAGGCTACAAACTCTTCTGTTGCAGTCGGTCAGTTGGCACAAGCAACGAAAGAGGCTGATATTGCAGTTGGTCAAGGGGCGAAAGCGTCTGGTAATCAGGGTGCGATTGCTATGGGCTTGGGTACCAATGCACAAGGCGATTCCTCTATTATGATTGGCGGCTCAGATATTTCATCGGCTGCTGGTCAAAAAACAGAGTTTGAAAAAGCAACTGGTGGCATAACCGCTAAAAGCGTAACCGAGAAAATTAACGGTAAAGACGTTACCCGTAATTATACTTTTGCTGCGACAACAAAGACTCCAGGAACCATCGCTGAGGCATATAAGGAGCTAACAGGCCTCGATATGGATGTATCCACCCTTGACTTTGCCCATAAGGACAATAAAAACGGTCATGCTTCAACTTCTTTGGGCGTTCATGCATTAGCAACAGGAAATTTGGCAACAGCCATCGGTGCGAGCGCGCGTGCTAATGCTATCGGTTCTCTGGCATTAGGTACTGGTGCACATGCGACTAAACAAAATGCGGTGGCGATCGGTACGGGCTCTACAACCGATTTGGTGGGTACGCGACAATTAAGCGTGAACTACGACAGCGACGGCAATATTGTTTCCGATACAGAAACAGACAAGATTGCTTACACATTTAAATGGGCGGGCGGTACCCATACCTCTGAAGGCGACGTCGTATCCTTCGGTAGCTCTGGCGCAGAACGTCAATTGAAAAATGTGGCAGCTGGTCGTGTAGCTGAAGACTCTACAGATGCTATCAATGGTTCTCAGTTGAACTCTATCACCAAAAAAATTGCAGCAGGTTTTAACACAAGCGGTAATGAAGTAGCGGGATCTTCAGGTGTATTTACATCTAAAAAAGCAAATGCGGATTCAGCGAAAAAAGATTATGAAACTGCAATCCGTTCGGATGACAAAGTTCAACTCCAAGTCGGCAACAACTTGAAGTTAGACCGTGATGAAACTGTATCTGAAGTTGATGTTCAGGATGATTTTGATAAAACCAAAACAGTTAAAAAGAAAATCAGAAAAGCCGATTTTGCCTACAGCCTGAACCCTGTATTAACCAACCTGACCAGCGCAGAGTTTAAAGGCACAGATGCAAATGCGCCGACAACTAAGCTGACTAATGAAGGTGTAACTATTACTCCGGTAGGTAAGAGCCCAGTTTCATTAACCCAAAACGGTTTAGACAACGGAGGTAATCCGATTACCAATGTAGCCGGCAATCTTGACGGTTCGAAAGCAAATACAACTGCGCCGACAACTAAAGCAGACAAACCATCTAATGTAGATGGCATCAAAAACAACGCTGCAACCGTAGGCGATGTATTGAATGCAGGCTGGAATTTGCAAGAAAAAGGTACGGCAAAAGATTTTGTTACCGCCTATGACACCGTTAATTTTGTTGACGGCGACGGCACAAGTGTATCTGTTGAAAATACAGCCGGCAAAACCAGCACAATCAAATACAGTGTCAATACTGGTAATGGTCTACAAAAAGATCCGACAGGAAATACTATCTCTGTTAAACCGGCAGATAAGTCTTTAGAAGTAACAAACGAAGGCGTTAAAGTAAAAGCTGCCGATAACACCCTTACAACCGATGACAACGGCTTAAAAGTTAATACTGGTACAATTAATCCTGTTAACTCAGGAGATAAAGCTGGAACTGTAGCGGTTAATCCTAATGACACAGGTAAAATCGCAACGGTAGATACGGTTGTAAACGCTGTGAACAACGCGGCTTGGAATGCAATTGCATCGAAAACGAATGATGGCGAAAATGGCGGTACAGTTAAAAAACAAGCGGTTAAAGCTGGTGATACGGTAACTTTCGAAGCTGATAAAAACATCAAGATTGCTCAAACTGACGGTAAATTCACATTCTCGACAAAAGATAATGTTGAGTTTACTACGGTAAAAGTGGGCAATACCGCAAATGGTAAAAAACCGGTTGAGCTGAAAAGTGGTGATGTGATTACTGCAAATAATAATCCGGAACAGCCAACAACAGCATTGAACGTGTCTTCAGACAGCAAACCAACCCAAATTACAGGCGTGGGTTCCGTATTGAATACAACCCCTGTTACAACAACGCCAGATGGTAGTGCTCCGACAACACAGCCTAATGTTGTCAACTTAGGTACAGCTCACGGTCAAACACCATTGTCTCCTAATGTATTGAACTCTGCTGCAACTGTTAGAGATTTGGCGAACATGGGCTGGAAAGTCTCATCAGATAAAGCGACTGGTGCAGAAGATAAGTCATACAACGATGTTGTGAGAAATGCGGACGAAGTGAAATTCGTCGGCAAAAACGCAGCCAAAGTATCGGGTAAAACCGTGAACGGCGTGCGCACTATTACCGTTGATGTGGAAGTACCATCTGTTGAAACTGCTAAAATCACTCAAAATACCGATGGTTCGGTAACTGGCCCAGCTGGCGAAACGTTAACTAAAGCGTTAAAAGATGCAAAAGATGAATTAGCGAAATTACCAAAAGATGCTGATCCTGCAAAAGTACAAGCAGCCAAAGATAAAGTTGATGCCGCTCAAAAAGCTATTGATGATTCACCAAATAGCAACAAAGTGGCGACTGCTCAAAACGTTGCGGATATGATCAACAACTCTGGCTTTACGTTGAAAACATCTAAAGTTGAAGGCGGAGAAAAAGACGCTACATCTACTGGTGATGAAGTTATCAACCCAGGCAAAGCTGTTGAAATGATTGCAGGTAAAAACTTAACCGTGAAACAAGAAGCGAACGGTAAAGTGACCTATTCGACCAAAGACAACGTTGAATTTACTTCTGTCAAAGTGGGTGATACCCAAAACGGTAAAGCACCGGTTAACTTCACAACCGAAGCTGCCAAACCTGCAAGCAACAACGGAATGGACAAAACACCGACAACGGCGTTGAACGTCTCTTCAGACGGCAAACCGACCCAGATTACAGGTGTGGGCTCTACTCTGAACGTGAAACCTGTGGATACCAACACAAACGGTACGCCGACAGCCGATGCAGACAAACCAAATCTGGTTGACTTAGTGGGACCAAAAGATGCACCGGTGAATAAAAACGCTGCTGCAACAGTAGGCGACCTACAAAATATGGGTTGGTTGGTATCAACCAAAGATGGCAATGGCTACAACGATGTGGTGAAAAATGCGAACCAAGTGGACTTCGTGGGTAAAAATGGCATTACTGTAACCGGCGAAACCAAAGATGGTATTCGTACTATTACTGTTGAAGCGGCACAAACTCCGGTGGTTTATACCAATAAAGCTGGTGACAAGCTGGTTAAAGTCGGCGATAAATTCTATAAAGCCGGTGATGTCGTAAACGGCAAACCGACAGGAACAGAAGTGCCTAAAGAAGACGTAATTGCCTCCATGAACAATGGCGATAACACTGCAAACAACCCTATGCACTTGTCAAACATCGGCAGCAACCTGCCGACGGTGAACGATACCAACAAACAGGCATTTGACCCGAACAGCACAACGCCTAAAGCGGGTAAAGACAACAAATCTGCGCCGATTACAGCTAAAGAAGCTGCCGATATCGTCAATAACGCCGGCAACAATGCGGCAACCGTTTCCGACGTATTGAATGNCTCCATGAACAATGGCGATAACACTGCAAACAACCCTATGCACTTGTCAAACATCGGCAGCAACCTGCCGACGGTGAACGATACCAACAAACAGGCATTCGACCCGAACAGCACAACGCCTAAAGCGGGTAAAGACAACAAATCTGCGCCGATTACAGCTAAAGAAGCTGCCGATATCGTCAATAACGCCGGCAACAATGCGGCAACCGTTTCCGACGTATTGAATGCGGGTTGGAATTTGCAAAACAACGGCGAAGCTCGTGATTTTGTGAAACCGTACGATACCGTGAACTTCATCAACGGCAAAGGTACCGTCGCTGTAGTGGAAACTGCAGACGATGCGACCAGCAGCACCGTGAAGTTTGATGTGGATGCGGGTGAAATTACCAGCAATACAAATGGTTCGGTAAACGGTCCAACGACAGCAGAGAACGCGAAGAAACTGGCAGACGATCTGAAGAAAGCTGAACAGGCAGTGAAAGATTTGCCTGCGGATGCGCCTGAAGATAAGAAAGCAGAAGCACAAAAAGCATTGAAAGATGCCCAAGCTGCAGCAGCTCCGTTGAACAAAGTGGCGACTGCCCAAAACGTTGCGGATATGATCAACAACTCTGGCTTTACGCTGAAAGCGGGTAAAACAGAGGGAGACAACTTAACTGCGGCTGATTTGGCAAATGGTGAGATGATCAACCCAGGTGATACCATTACTATGAAAGCGGGCAAAAATATGTCTGTGAAACATGAGAAAGATGGTTCGATTACCTATGCAACCAAAGACGATGTGTCATTCAATACGGTAAATGTGGGTGACAATACTTATGTCGATGAAAACGGTAAGCCTGTAACCAAAAATACAGACGGTACTTACACTGATTCTAAAGGTCAGCCAATTGAAGAAGGTAAAGTAACCAAGCTAGCACCAGTTGCGATGAAGGCGGAGAAAGCCAAACCTGCAACGAATAACGGCAATAAAGCGGAAGACCAACCGACGACTGCGCTGAATGTTTCTTCTTCAGACGGCAAACCGACTCAGATTACGGGTGTGGGCTCTACCCTGAACGTGAAACCAGTGGATACTAATCCGAACGGTACGCCGACAACGGGTGATGCGCGTCCTAACTTGGTTGACTTAGTAGGTACCAAAGATGCACCGGTGAATAAAAACGCTGCTGCAACCGTAGGCGACCTGCAAAATATGGGTTGGGTGGTATCGACCAAAGACGGCAACGGCTATAAAGATGTTGTGAAGAACGCCAACCAAGTGGACTTCAAAGGCACAGGTCTGGCTACCGTTACGGGTGAAACCGATAAAGACGGTATCCGCACCATTACTGTGAACGTGGATGCACAAAAAACTGTTGAAGCGGCTCAAACTCCGGTGGTTTATACCAATAAGGCTGGTGACAAGCTGGTTAAAGTCGGCGATAAATTCTATAAAGCCGGTGATGTTGTAAACGGCAAACCGAAAGAAAATGCCCAAGAAGTACCGAAAGGTGACGTGATTGCCTCCATGAACAATGGCGACAACAAAACAAACAAACCGATGCAGTTGGCAAACATCGGCAGCAACCTGCCGACGGTGAACGATACCAACAAACAGGCATTCGACCCGAACAGCACAACGCCTAAAGCGGGTAAAGACAACAAATCTGCGCCGATTACAGCTAAAGAAGCTGCCGATATCGTCAATAACGCCGGCAACAATGCGGCAACCGTTTCCGACGTATTGAATGCGGGTTGGAATTTGCAAAACAACGGCGAAGCTCGTGATTTTGTGAAACCGTACGATACCGTGAACTTCATCAACGGCAAAGGTACCGTCGCTGTAGTGGAAACTGCAGACGATGCGACCAGCAGCACCGTGAAGTTTGATGTGGATGCGGGTGAAATTACCAGCAATACAAATGGTTCGGTAAACGGTCCAACGACAGCAGAGAACGCGAAGAAACTGGCAGACGATCTGAAGAAAGCTGAACAGGCAGTGAAAGATTTGCCTGCGGATGCGCCTGAAGATAAGAAAGCAGAAGCACAAAAAGCATTGAAAGATGCCCAAGCTGCAGCAGCTCCGTTGAACAAAGTGGCGACTGCCCAAAACGTTGCGGATATGATCAACAACTCTGGCTTTACGCTGAAAGCGGGTAAAACAGAGGGAGACAACTTAACTGCGGCTGATTTGGCAAATGGTGAGATGATCAACCCAGGTGATACCATTACTATGAAAGCGGGCAAAAATATGTCTGTGAAACATGAGAAAGATGGTTCGATTACCTATGCAACCAAAGACGATGTGTCATTCAATACGGTAAATGTGGGTGACAATACTTATGTCGATGAAAACGGTAAGCCTGTAACCAAAAATACAGACGGTACTTACACTGATTCTAAAGGTCAGCCAATTGAAGAAGGTAAAGTAACCAAGCTAGCACCAGTTGCGATGAAGGCGGAGAAAGCCAAACCTGCAACGAATAACGGCAATAAAGCGGAAGACCAACCGACGACTGCGCTGAATGTTTCTTCTTCAGACGGCAAACCGACTCAGATTACGGGTGTGGGCTCTACCCTGAACGTGAAACCAGTGGATACTAATCCGAACGGTACGCCGACAACGGGTGATGCGCGTCCTAACTTGGTTGACTTAGTAGGTACCAAAGATGCACCGGTGAATAAAAACGCTGCTGCAACCGTAGGCGACCTGCAAAATATGGGTTGGGTGGTATCGACCAAAGACGGCAACGGCTATAAAGATGTTGTGAAGAACGCCAACCAAGTGGATTTCAAAGGCGGTGCCGGCATTTCCGTCAAAGGTACTACAACAACTGATGGCGTCCGTGAAATCACGATTAGCGTTAAAGATGGTGAGGTAATCAAACCGAATCAATTTACGGCTAAAGTCAATGGAACGGATACTCCGGTAACCAAAGTAGGAGACCAATATTACAATACCGCAGATATTGATCCGAAAACTGGTAAGCCAAACGCCAAGGCAAATCCAGTAACTCCTGACGCGGGTACAACCCCGACCAATGCAGGTGATGGCTATGTAACAGGTAATAAAGTAGCAACAGCGATTCAAAAATCTGGTTTTGTTGTAGGTAAGCAAACAGAAAAATTATCTGCTGCAGACTTCAACGATAAAGATGAAAAAGTCAACCCTGACGACGAACTTCGTTTTGCAGACGGAAACAACACGAAAGTTAAGTTGGCGACGAAAGAGTCTGTTGATAAAGACGGCAATAAAGTAACCACAACGACAGTAAAAGTCGATGTGACTGGTTTGCCTGTCCAATATACGGACAAGAACGGTACGCCAGTAACTAAAGTGGGCGACAAATACTTTACCGTTGACGACAAAGGTAATCCAACTGTAACAGAAGTGAAGCCTGCAGATTTAACAACTAACATGGTTAATCCTGCGGCCGCACCGAATGTAATTGGTGCACCAACAGCATTGGGTAATGTGAAATCTAATCTTCCGTCTGTAAATGATGCAGATAAGAATGCCAAAGATGTTGCGGGCAATCCGATTGCAGGTAAAGACAACAAGTCTGCGCCGATTACGGCAACTGAAGCAGCTGACTTGTTGAATCCTAAAACGGCAGATGGAAAAGCTAATCCTAAATTTGCGGGTAACAATGCGGCAACAGTATCAGATGTGTTGAATACGGGTTGGAATTTACAAAATAATGGTGAAGCGAAAGATTTCGTAAAACCTTATGACACTGTTAACTTTGTAGATGGCAAAGGTACCAAAGCAGTGGTAGAAACCACACCAAACGGTACAACAAGTAATGTGAAGTTTGACATTGATACAGGCAGCATCACTAATAATGCTGATGGTAGCGTTCAAGGCCCAGTTGTGACACCAGAAATGACTAAAGCATTAGAAGATGCGACAAATGCATTAAATAGCTTGCCACCGACGGCACCAGCTGCAGTTATTGATGCTGCTAAAAAAGCAGTTGCAGATGCGGCAAATAATATTGCAAATGTTGCAAATAAAGTGGCGACTGCACAAGATGTAGCAAATGCAATTAACAAGTCTGGCTTTACATTAAGCACTTCAGCAAATGGTGGAGAGAAAATTTCAGGTACACCAGAAATGATCAATCCAGGTAAGAAAGTTGAAATGGTTGCAGGCAAAAATATGACCGTGAAACAAGAGTCTAACGGTAAAGTGACTTACGCAACTGCTTCTAATGTAACCTTTGACAGTGTTCAGTTTGGTGATAAAGGGCCTAAGATCACTAATAAGGCTGGAAATATCAACGTAAGTGGTCCAGATGGTAAAACACCTACTAAAGTTACAGGTGTGGCTCCAGGTGAAATTTCAGCAACTTCTAAAGATGCTATAAATGGTAGCCAGTTATATGCTGTAGCTGCAGGTATTGGGCATAAACTTGGCGACTTGGATAACAAGATCAACAAAGTTGGAAAACGTGGTGATGCAGGTACTGCAAGTGCATTGGCAGCGGCGAATATTCCGCAGGCTTATACACCAGGTAAGAGCTTAGTTGGTATTGCAGCGGGTAGCTACCAAGGTCAAAATGGTCTTGCAGTAGGGATGTCTCGTATTTCTGATAATGGTAAGATCATCATCCGTTTATCTGGTACGGCAAATAGCCAAGGTAAAACTGGCGTTGCAGCTGGCGTAGGTTATCAATGGTAATTATCTGATAGCAAAAACATAATGAAAAAACACCGCAAAGTGCGGTGTTTTTTTATATCGGCTTTAAAAATATGCTTTAATTAACATTAAAAGAGGGGAAAATATGCCCGTTATTATGTCATACCATTTCACTTGCAATGCTTTATTAAAGATTGTTTAATAAGATTGTTCTCATAATAAGCTTAAAAAAACATAATGAACTAGTTTACTAGTACAAAAAATAAGTGTAGAGTAACAACATAATTAAACACAACATTTGAAAGCAAGAGAGTGATGTATGGCTAAAGAAAAAATTGAAATTGTCGTGGCAAACGATGATACGCGTATTGAGAAAGTCGATCAGGTTTTACCGCCCATTGCCTTATTAGAAAAATACCCCGCTAGTGAATATGCGGCTAAATTAGTAAAACAAACGCGTCATGAAGCACATAATATTATTCATGGTAAAGATGATCGTTTATTAGTGATTATTGGTCCTTGCTCTATTCATGATCCTAAAGCGGCAATTGAGTATGCAAACCGTTTAAAACCATTACGTGAAAAATATAGAGATAGCCTTGAAATTATTATGCGTGTGTACTTTGAAAAACCACGTACAACGGTGGGCTGGAAAGGTTTAATTAACGATCCGTATTTAAATGATACTTATCGTTTAAATGATGGTTTACGCATTGCACGAAAATTACTTTCTGATATTAATGATTTAGGTGTGCCATCTGCTGGTGAATTTTTAGATATGATCACGCCACAATATGTTGCAGATTTTATGAGCTGGGGCGCAATTGGGGCGCGTACGACTGAATCACAAGTTCACCGTGAGTTAGCTTCAGGTTTATCTTGTGCTGTTGGGTTTAAAAATGCAACTAATGGGGGAGTGAAAGTCGCTTTAGATGCAATTGGCGCAGCAGAAGCCCCTCATTATTTCTTATCTGTAACCAAATTTGGTCATTCTGCGATTGTTTCTACAAAAGGGAATGAAGATTGCCATATTATTTTACGCGGCGGTGATAAAGGACCAAACTATAACGCTGAAGATGTGGCAAAAGTTTGTGCGGATATTGAGAAGTCTGGTCATATTCCACATGTTATGGTTGATTTCAGCCATGCAAATAGCTGTAAACAATTTAAAAAACAAATGGACGTTTGCCAAGATGTATGCAATCAGATTGCATCTGGTTCTAAACAAATCTTTGGCGTAATGGTGGAAAGTCATTTAGTGGAAGGCCGTCAAGATTTAGTTGATGGTAAAGCGCAGACTTATGGACAAAGTATTACAGATGCTTGCATTGGATGGGAAGATTCTGAAATTCTTCTTAAACAGCTTTCTGATGCGGTGATTGCTAGACGTAAAGTGAAGAGTAATTAATTGAAATATAATCTAGATACTAGATAGAAGTGCGGTTGATTTTCACCGCACTTTTTTATTCGCCTTTAACTACGCAGCCCATTTCATTTTATCGCGACGTTTCATTTGATGAATCGTATTGGTTACGGTGCCGACAATGGGTAAATTCGACCAATCTTTGGTATTTATATTTGGTGTAGTGGAATCCAATGCCATGAAAAGGTAATTGCCGCTATGCGCCATAAATTCATAGACATGAAATTCGTTATTTTCTTCTAGCACAACAAGATCACCTGAATAAAGATCGTCATTTTTTTCAACGACTAGCATATCTCCACTTTCAATCCCCCAAGCTAACATATTTGGATTGGTTACATGAATAAAACAGGTTTGCTTTGGACGTTTGATACAATAAAGATTCAAGTCTAGTTTTTTATTGAATTTAAGGCTGTCATCCATATCACTGAAAAAAGGCAGTGGATTATAAGAAAAATCCATTTCATATTGCGCAGTCAAAGTTTGGTTGTTCATTTTCTTATCTCCTGTTAAATAATATGGATAAATAACCTTTTACCTTGTTTTTTTGTACAGTTAAATTTTACTGGTGTTTCATACAGGGTGTCAATAGCTTAAATAAAAAATTTTTTTATCAGTATGTTTTTAGAAAATATCTAACAAATTTAGAAAAAAGTTCATTTATTGGATGACAAATAACAAAAAATATTTTCTTTCGATAAGAATTTACGCTATCTTTAATCTCCTCATAGGTGGATTGGCGACAATCTGAAGTTAAATTTATTAAAAAGAAAGATAAAAGTATGAACACATCTCGTTTATTTCGTCTGTTATTCCAGGGCAATTTAGTAAAAAGAATTGCAACTGGTTTAGTTCTAGGGATCATTATTGCGCTCGTTGGACCGGCACTTGAAGGTGCTTTAGGTTTTAATATTGCGGAAAAAGTAGGCGTTTTAGGTACCATCTTTGTTAAAGCATTGCGTGCTGTTGCGCCAATTTTGATTTTCTTCCTTGTTATGGCTGCGCTTGCAAACCGTAAGATTGGTACGAAAAGCAATATGAAAGAAATCATTGTGCTTTACCTTCTCGGTACATTCTTAGCAGCGATTGTTGCAGTTATTGCAGGTTTCGTATTCCCAACGGAAGTGGTTCTTGCAACGAAAGAAGATGCAAGCTCAGCGCCACAAGCTGTTGGCCAAGTTTTATTTACCCTTATTTTAAATGTGGTAGACAATCCATTAAATGCGATTTTCAAAGCAAACTTTATTGGTGTATTAGCATGGTCTATCGGTTTAGGTTTAGCGTTACGTCATGCATCTGATGCAACTAAAAACGTGTTATCTGATTTTGCAGAAGGTGTATCAAAAATTGTTCATGTCATTATTTCTTTTGCACCATTTGGTGTATTCGGTTTAGTGGCTGAAACCTTATCTGATAAAGGTTTAGTCGCATTAGGCGGTTATGCGCAGTTACTTGCAGTATTAATCGGTACAATGTTATTTACTGCTTTTGTTATTAACCCAGCATTAGTTTATTGGAAAATTCGTCGTAATCCGTACCCATTAGTATGGACTTGTGTACGCGAAAGTGGTGTAACCGCATTCTTTACACGTAGTTCTGCGGCAAATATTCCAGTGAATATTGAATTAGCAAAACGTTTAAACCTTGATGAAGAAACTTATTCTGTTTCTATTCCATTGGGTGCGAACATCAATATGGCGGGTGCTGCAATCACGATCACAATTTTAACGTTAGCTGCAGTACACACATTAGGTGTGGAAGTCTCTTTTGTTAGTGCGATTTTATTAAGTATCGTCGCTTCTCTTTGTGCTTGCGGTGCATCTGGCGTGGCGGGTGGTTCATTATTATTAATCCCATTAGCATGTAGTTTATTTGGTATTTCTGATGATGTAGCAGCACAAATGATCGGTGTTGGTTTCATTATCGGTATTTTACAAGACTCAACTGAAACCGCATTAAACTCATCAACTGACGTATTATTTACTGCGGCAGTATGTATGGAAGAAGAACGTAAAAATGCAGCATAATGATGATGCAAATAATAGAGCGGGCTATGCCCGCTTTTTTTATGTGATTTTATATGCAAAGTGCGGTCTATTTTGATAGACTTCTGCCACCTTTTATTTCCTTACAAGTAGATAAGAAAAATGAACCACTTAATTATTTTTGCTCATCCTAATTCAGCGCGTAGTTTTGGACGATCGATTGCCAATCGTATTGAGCAAATTAGTGAAGAAAATGGTGTAAATGTATTTTTTCGTGATCTTTATGAAATAAATTTTAATCCAATTTTATCTCATGAAGAATTGCAGAATGCTAACAAAGGTATTATTCCAGAAGATATTCAGCAAGAGCATGATTTTATTCTTCAAGCGGATTTAATTACGTTGGTTTATCCCCTTTGGTGGATGGGATTTCCATCAATTTTGAAAGGCTATTTAGATCGCGTATTAAGTCACGGTTTTGCCTATAAAACTGAAAACGGTGAATCAGTGGGATTACTCAAAAATAAGCAAATGCAGCAATTTATTACCATTGGTAGCAATCTCGATAAATATAGAGAATTTGGTGTGGATAAATCTCTCAACCATTGTTTAATTAATGGATTATTTAATTACTGTGGTATTGAAAATGTCGAGTTTGAATTATTCGGTGATATTCATTTAATTGATGATGAGGCGCGTAAAGCAATGATTGAACTTGCCGCTCAAAAAACAAAAGAAAAATTGACCGCACTTTTAAAGGAAAAAGCGTAATGTCTGAAAAACAAATTAATAATTTTTCATTAATTAGTCGATTATTCGGTAATCTTTTTTATCGTTCTCCTACCGATGAAGTACTTGCAGGTGCGTTTGCTTGGTTACAACAAAAAGGTTTAAGTCAAGTTTGGGCGTTAGATACTGATAAAGAAAGTGAATTAGCGCTGAATAGCCTACAAGCTAAAATTGATCTCGATTTATTGAACGAAGAGTATCAAAAATTATTTGGTACCCATGGTAAAGTCATGATCTCTATTTCAGCTTATGGAATTGATGTTGAAGAATTTATGAATTTTCGTCTTGTGCGCAATATGCCAGAGGTGGAAAGTGCGGATCATTTTGCTTTATTATTGCTTACCGCCTCTTGGCTTGAAGATAATTCGGATTCTTTAGTGGCTCAGCAAGAATTCTTTGAAACTTTTTTATTACCTTGTGCGGCGAAGTTTTTAACTCAAGTAGAAACGCAATCAACATTGCCTTTTTATCGTGCATTAGCCCTTCTTACACGAGAAATATTGGCAGCGATGGTGGATGAATTAGAAGAAGAGTAGAGCAATATTTTGCCTTCCTCAGAGTTTCGAGGAAGGCAAGAAATGTTTTATAGATAGGTTACAAAATCTTTGGTATCGATAACTCGGCATTCGCGTTCTGCTTTCTCTATACCCGTGCCAATCATGACTAATGCAATCACACGATCTTGTTCACGACATCCGAAAGCTTCTCGTAATGCAGTGCCATTAATCCATTTCCCTGAAATCCACACATTATCAAATCCTTGTGCTTGTGCAGCCAACTGTATTCCGTAAGTTGCACAACCTGCACTTAGCATTTGTTCCCATCCTGGTACTTTTGCGATTGTAGGATCAACTTTTGCTACAACACCGATTATCATAGGTGCTCGATGGGCTAAATTTTCAGCTTTCTTTAATTTTTCTTCACCCAAATCAAATTCTACAACGGCAGCTTTAAGTAGCGTTTCTAATTTATTTAAGCTCTCGTTTTCCATTACAATAAAATGATAAGGATGTAATTTTCCATGATCAGGTGCACGCATTGCTGCTTGAAAAATTTGTTCTAATTGTTCA
Organism: Haemophilus sp. Marseille-P9675; assembly: GCF_916862695.1. Taxonomy (NCBI): domain Bacteria; kingdom Pseudomonadati; phylum Pseudomonadota; class Gammaproteobacteria; order Pasteurellales; family Pasteurellaceae; genus Haemophilus; species Haemophilus sp. Marseille-P9675. The sequence continues at coordinate 742,778 of NZ_CAKASP010000001.1, read as the reverse complement.
GCATTGGGCGCTGGTGCGGTTAATTTTTTATTTGATTTTCTTGTGGTTAAGAGGGTAAGTGCATCCATTTTATTGTTCTCTGTCAACAAAAGTGCGGTAGATTATAGCATAGTTTTTGACAAGGCTTTGTGATACGCTAGCGTAAATTTTTTAAAGGTAATTCGTATGTTTAGAGTATTAAAATTATGTTGGAAAGCGCTGTGTTTCATTCGTGATCTCGTGATGAATGTGGTGTTTCTAGGTTTTGTCCTATTGCTAGTGGCGATTATTAGCTTTTCAAGCGCTGGAAAAAAATCTACAACATTAACAGGGGAAGGCGCATTATTACTGAATTTAGATGGTTATTTAGCGGATAATCGTGATGAAGCACTTCGTTGGCAAGATGCGTTAAGTGAATTGAACGGTGAGTATGTATCAAGAAAAATTTCAACATTTGATGTTGTGTCAGCGATTGAGTATGCGCAACAGGATCCTCAAATTAAAGGATTAGTGCTCGATCTTAATCATTTTGAAGGAGCTGATTTACCTGCTTTAGATTTTATTGGTGCAACGATTAATCGCTTTAAAGAAAGTGGAAAACCTGTTATTGCTTATGCAGATAATTATACACAGGGGCAATATTATTTAGCCAGCTTTGCGAACGAGATTTATCTTAATACAATTGGTCAGGTGGATATCCATGGGCTGGCGCAAGAGAATTTATATTTTAAAGATATGCTCGATAAATTGGCAGTGACACCACATATTTTTCGCGTAGGAACTTATAAATCAGCAGTAGAACCTTTTATGCGCAACGATATGTCAGTTGAGGCAAAAACGAATATGCAGCGCTGGTTAAATTTAATGTGGAATCACTATACCTCAATGGTAAGCGAAAATCGTCATATTGAATCAAATGAACTGTTGCCTGCGGCGAAACAATATTTATCTGAATTGAAAACATTGAAAGGGGATTCGACACGCTATGCGCAAAAACGTGGTTTGGTGACCCATTTGACAACACGTTTTGATTTAGAGAAAAAATTAACCGCACTTTTTGGCAAAAATGCAGATGGGGAAGCTAATTTAGTTGCATTTGATGATTATTTAACACAATTCCCTGATCGTTTAACACCACAGGATAATTCGCCAAATAAAATTGCCGTAGTGAATGTGGAGGGCACGATTATTGATGGGGAAAGTGATGAAGAAAATGTCGGAGGAGATACCATTGCGCGTCTTTTACGAAAAGCTTATGACGATAAAGCTGTAAAAGCGGTGATTTTACGCGTTAATTCTCCAGGTGGAAGTGCATTTGCTTCGGAAATTATTCGACAAGAGGCTGAAAATTTACAGAAAATTGGTAAACCTGTTATCGTATCTATGGGAGCAATGGCCGCGTCGGGTGGTTATTGGATTTCATCTACTTCAGATTATATCATTGCCGATGCAAACACCATTACGGGTTCTATTGGTATTTTCGCGATGTTCCCGACTTTCGAAAATAGCATTAAGAAAATAGGTGTGAATGCTGATGGCGTTTCAACTACTGAATTAGCCAATACATCCGCTTTTTCTCCGTTAGCAAAACCAGTGCAAGATATTTATCAAACAGAAATTGAGCATGGTTATGACAGATTTTTGGAAATTGTCAGCAAAGGCCGTCAAATTTCAAAAACACAAGTAGATAAACTTGCTCAAGGTCAGGTTTGGTTAGGAAGTGATGCATTCCAAAATGGTTTAGTAGATGAGATTGGTTCTTTTAATGAAGCAATCAATAAAGCTGAACAATTAGTGAATCAACGTCAAGAAAAAGCAATGGAATCTTTTAGCGTAGAATGGTTGATAGATGATGATAGCAATAGTTTTGTAAAGACATTATTACACGATACGAAAAAAACAACGCAACGTGCTTTTGCTAGCTGGATAGGGATACCAGCTCCAATTCAAAAATTACAAAAGGAATTGAATGTATTAACTAAATTTAATGATCCTAAAGGACAATATTTGTATTGTTTGAATTGTGGAAGCGTGAAGTAAAATTTACGTTTATTATGTTAACAGCACAAGTTTAATACCTGTGCTGTTATTTTTTTGAAGTAAAATTATTCCACGATGCTTCCTTTCAACCACTTTCTCACCCAAGCTCGGTTAGCTGAAAGGTTATGTAATATAGCTTCGCTTATTGGTAATGGCTCGCCATAAATGATTGAAGCTAAGGTTTCACCTAATAGAGGGGCGGAGGTAAGCCCACGAGAACCTAAGGCTGCCGTTAAGAAAAGATTATTAAAATTGGCCGCACTTTGAATAGGTTGTTTACGACGGCGGAGGTTGAATAAATTGTAATAATCCGCTTGTTGCTGCTCAAAATGGGGCACGTTTCCCACCATTGGGGCAAGATCTCTTACAGAGCAGCGGATGCCTACCCGAGCGAGATTACCTGATGTATCCACATCTTGAGTCCAAGCTTGAGCGATATTTTGTTGGAGTTTTTGTTGATTTTCTTGTTGTTCTTGCTCGCTAAAATGGCGATCAACGTTATCACGAACATGGCTTGCTCCGATGCAATGTGAGGTTTTTAATTGATCGGCTGGGGTGAGATAACCATCATAACAAAGCACAGATTTCAGTTTGAGTAAGTTTTCTGATGTTGGAATTTGGCTGACTTGCCCGCGGATAGGATAGAGCGGTAGCTTTTCTGTTTGAACAAAATCAGTAATTTTATATCCATTCGCAAGAATGACGACTTCATGGCAGTATTTTTGACCTTGCGTATTTTCTAGTTCCCAATTATTTTCTTGTTGAGAAAGTGCGGTAATTTTTTGTGAGGTTTTAATGACAACACCCTGCTTTTCAAGAAATGAAAAGGCATTTTGAACAAATTGTCTTGGTGCAAGCCAAGCCCCTTGTTCAATCCAACCTCCTTCGCAATTAAGCGGTAATCCCACTTTTTTACTGAGTTGTTCAGCATTCAGCATTTGGAAGATTTCGTTCGGTAAACCAAGCTGAGAAATTTTTGTTAATTTAACCGCACTTTTTTCGTTGTAAGCACATAGTGCTACGCCACAAAATTCGTGTTCAAACGCTATGTTTTGTTCGATTGCCCAATCAAGTAATTGGCGACCGTAACTGAAAGCGTGCAGGTAAAAATCAACGGTGAGCCCATTATCATCGCTAAGTTGCGGATAAAATGCGCCTTGTTTATTGCCTGAGGCATTGAGTGCGAGCGCGTCATCCTCACAATAAATAGTGACTTTTGCCCCACGTTTTACTAAGGAAATAGCTGCACAAAGGGAAGCAACACCTCCGCCGATAATAGCGACATCTTGTTTTTCCATTTTCGCATGCTGAGCGAGATACCAAGGTGTAGAAAGTACGGTAGATTTTGATTGTATTTTTAGCCCACTTAAGCATTCTCGTTTCTTGCCGAAGCCTTTACGTTTTGTCACATTAAAGCCAGCGGATTCAAGTCCTTTTCTGACCGCACTTGCTGCGGTGAAGGTAGCAAAAGAACCATTGGGTTTCGTGAAACGAAACATCAAGTTATAGAGATCATCATTCCACATTTCAGGGTTTTTGCTTGGCGCAAAGCCATCTAAAAACCAAGCATCAATATGTTCATTCATATAATCGCCAAGTTGTGGCAAGTTTTCTGACACATCACCAAACCATAAATCTAACGTTGTCTCTCCAAAATGAATTCGATGACAACCTAGAATCAATGAAGGCCAATAACGTTGCAAATGAGCGCTTAAATCTTCAAACTGCGGATAGGCAAGGTGAGCTTGCGAAAGTGCGGTGATTTTTAGTGGATATTTTTCAAAGGAAATAAAATTTAGGCGTTTTAAAGGATGATTCTCGTGTTGCTGGCGAAATTTACGGAATAATTGGGTTGCTGCAAAGAAATTTAATCCTGTACCAAATCCCGTTTCAGCGATGACAAAATTAGCTTCTTTGTGTGTTATCCAACGTTCCCAAAGTTGATTACCTTGTAGAAAAACATAATCTGTTTCTGCCAATCCATTTTCGTTAGAAAAATAGACATCATCGAATTGATCTGAGACGGGAATATGGTTTTTATTGAAGTGAATCTCAGCATGTTGGACGCTAAAAGTCATTTTTTATTCCTTCCTTGCCTAATGAAATTTGCATATAATAACGCGATTTTCTGAACTGGTCGAACAAATGAATTATTGCTTGAAATATTTTTATTTCGTAGTAATTTTGAGCCGTTATTTTTATATATAAAACAATAAGGAAGAAGCAATGAGAAGAGCTGTAATTACAGGCTTTGGGATTATTTCAAGTATCGGTAACAACAAAGAAGAAGTATTGGCTTCATTAAAAGCAGGGAAATCAGGTATTGAAGTTGTGCCTGAGTTTGTTGAAATGAATATGCGTAGCCATGTTGCCGGAACAATCAAATTAAACCCAAGCGAGCACATTGATCGTAAAGTGTTCCGTTTTATGGGTGATGCAGCAGCTTATGCTTATCTTTCTATGCGTGAAGCGATTGAAGATTCTGGCTTAACAGAAGATCAAGTTTCTAATGATCGTACCGGTTTAGTGATTGGTGCAGGTACGGGTTCTGCACATAATCAGTTAGTGGCGTGTGATGCAGCTCGTGGTCCTCGTGGTGTAAAAGCGATTGGTCCTTATGCGGTAACGAAAACCATGGCATCAAGTGTTTCAGCTTGTTTAGCTACACCTTATAAAATTCGTGGTGTGAACTATTCAATCAGTTCTGCTTGTGCAACTTCTGCGCATTGTATTGGTCATGCGGTTGAGTTAATTCAATTAGGCAAACAAGATGTGGTTTTTGCGGGTGGTGCGGAAGAATTATCTTGGGAATGTGCTACTGAGTTTGATGCGATGGGGGCTGTTTCAACTAAATATAATGAAACGCCAGAAAAAGCATCTCGTGCTTATGACGCAAACCGTGACGGTTTCGTGATTGCTGGTGGTGGTGCTGTTGTAGTGGTTGAAGAATTAGAACATGCACTTGCTCGTGGTGCAAAAATCTACGCTGAAATTGTCGGTTATGGTGCAACTTCTGATGGTTACGATATGGTGGCACCAAGTGGTGAAGGCGCTGAGCGTTGTATGAAACAAGCAATGGCAACTGTCGATACCCCAATTGATTACATCAACGTACACGGTACATCTACACCAGTAGGGGATGTGAAAGAATTAGGTGCAATCAAAAATGTGTTTGGCGATAAAATTCCAGCGATTTCTTCAACTAAATCAATGACTGGTCACTCTTTAGGTGCGGCGGGTGCACACGAAGCAATTTACACGTTATTAATGTTGGATAATGATTTTATTGCACCAAGTATTAATATCGAAACCTTAGATGAAGCTGCTGAAGGTTGCAATATCGTTACTGAGACGAAAGAAAATGCAGGATTACAAACTGTCATGTCAAATAGCTTTGGTTTTGGTGGTACGAATGCAACATTAATTTTTAAACGTTATAACGGTTAAAATTAACCTATGAAAAAAGCCACTTTCAATTGAACGTGGCTTTTTTGTATAAATTAAAAAGAAAAATTAAGCAACGATACCAAATTGTTCTTTCATTAATGCTTCAAAATCAGTGCAACCACCGATTGGTTTTTCATCAATAAAGATTTGTGGTACGGTTTCTACTGGTTTACCAACAGATTTTGATAAATCTTCTTTAGTAATGCCTTCTGCGTGAATATCCACATAACGATAGTCAAAATCAGCAACTTCGCCTTTTAATTTTTCAGCAAGGTTTTTTGCACGCACACAGTAAGGGCAGCCAGGACGACCAAAAATAACAACGAACATAATATTTCCTTTTTTGAGTTAAAAATTCTAGGCAATTCTACCTGATTTTTATCGTCTACATAAAGTGTTTTTATTCGTGTAATATACGGAACATCGTAGACAATGAGTTAAATATTATGAAATTACTAATGCTTTGCCGCGAACCTCGTCTTTACAGTTGCCAACGCTTAAAAGAAGCTGCGAAACACCAAGGGCATGAGATGGATATTTTAGATCCGAATCGTTGCTTATTAAAACTCTCACAAAATCCACCGCACTTTCAGATTTTTTATCAAGAAAATTCCGAGTCGAAACCTTATTTATTGCCTGATTATGATGCCATTTTGCCTCGATTTGGCACAACGAGTACGCAAATGGGATGTGCAGTCTTACAGCATTTTGAAGGCAAAGGGGCTTTTTGTTTAAATTCATCTCAGGCATTTTTAAATGCGCGTGATAAATGGAAAAGTTTGCAAGTGTTGTTGAATGCAGGTGTTCGAGTTCCCAATTCACTTTTAAGCGGCGGTGAAGTGTTGGCTCAGGCGACGGTATCTCATATCAGTTCACCGACAATTTTAAAAACGCTAAATGGTTCACAAGGAATTGGGGTAATTTTGGCTGAAAAACCACAAAGTGCGGTGAGCATTATGGAAGCTTTTAAGCAAAGCAATATATCTATGTTGCAGCAAGATTTTATCGAAGAAGCGGGCAATGCGGATATTCGTTGTTTTGTGATTGGTGATCAAGTTGTGGCAACGATGCAGAGAATTGGACAAGATGGTGAGTTTCGGGCAAATTGTCATCGTGGCGGAAAAACCGAAAAAATTACCCTAAGCGATGACGAGAAACAGATAGCCATTAGAGCAACAAAAGCTATCGGTTTAGATGTAGCTGGTGTGGATTTAATTCATTCAAAAAATGGATTATTGGTTTTAGAAGTGAATGCAAGCCCAGGCTTAGAAATGATTGAAAAAACAAGCGGGATTGATATTGCCACTCAGATAATTGTTTATGTCGAAACGGCTATAAGCTGTCATGTGAAATAGTATTACTGCTATATTTGATAATAAAAGCGCGTGTTAGTATTCCACGCGTTTTTTATTAGTCAGATAAATTTGCGACTATCATTGCTTGCCCTAAACTCAACCCGCCATCGCCCATAGGGTATTGATGGGCACTTAACACATTAAATTCTGCTAAATTTTCTTTTAATAGTTTGCGTAAGAGTTGATTATGCATCACGCCACCAGAAAGTACGATAGTTTTACAATGATGATATAGTGCTTGTTTCCGTGCTAATTCTGAAAAGCCTTGTGCTAAGGCATAATGGAAAGCAAAGGCTTTATTAGCTTTAGATGTGTCGTAAGCAAGCCAGCTTTGCCAGAAAGTTGATAAATCTAATTGATTATCTTTAATTGCCATTTTAACGGGAATATTCATCGTGCTTTTGTTTTCTTTAATAAAATCAGATTGTGTAGCAAGCGCTTCTAAATGGCAAGCTGCCTCTCCTTCCCAAGAGAGTTTAGTCTCTGTAATCCCTAAACCATAGGCGACCGCATCAAATAATCTTCCTGCTGATGAGATGAGAGGTGAGTTAAGTTTTCGTTGAATGGCGTTGGTAAGGGGCTCCCAAGGTAAATGAGAGCAAGTTTTTGTTGCAAATGTTTGCCAATGAGGAACAAATTGTTGTAAATGGGCGATCCAATTACGCCAAGGTTGAGTTGCTGCAAGATCACCGCCAGGTAACGCCACGGCAGGTAATCCACCAAGATGTTGGCAAGTTTCTCCCTCTACAAGCAAACATTCTCCGCCCCAAAGTTGTCCATTCGCGCCCATACCAATACCGTCTAATGCGATGCCAATAACTTTTTCCTTGCAATGATGTTCGGCTAATACGGCTGTAATATGTGCATGATGATGTAAGACAGTGACATAAGGAATAGAAAATTTTTTTGCCAGATTTTTGCCTACTTTTGATGAAAAGTAGCCAGTATGAGCATCAATCGCAATTAAATCTGGTTTAAATTGATAAATTTGACAAAATAAATCAATGTTATTTTCTAATTGTTGTTGTATCAGTTCATTCGCTGTGTCGCCAATATGTTGGCTGACAATGGCTTTATTTTGTTTGAGTAGGCAAAAGGTATTTTTAAGATCGGAACCCAATGCCAAAATATTTTTTTCAGTTTGGGTATTTAGGACGATTTCATCGGGTACATATCCTCTTGCTCTACGTAAGGTTTCCACACCGTCAAAGGCTACGCGAACTAAACTATCATCTGCGCGTTGTAAAATATCACGATTATGGCAAAGATAGAAATCAGCCAAATGACTTAATTTTTTTACCGCACCTTGGTTATCTAGTACGGGCGGTTCTCCACTCGGATTGGCAGACGTCATTACAAGTGGTTGATTTATCTCTCGTAAAAGTAAATGTTGTAATGGATTACTTGGTAACATAATGCCGATTTCATTTAGATTGGGTGCAATATTTTCTGCTAAATTCGGCACTTTATATTTATTTAATAAGACTATTGGTGCAGCTGTGCTAGTGAGTAATTTAATTTCAGCTGGCGTTAGGTTTTGTAGAAAATCTAAACTAGGCACCATTACGGCAAGTGGCTTGCTAGGTCGATGTTTATGTTCACGTAATAATTGAACGGTATGAAAAGCTTGTGCATCACAGGCTAAATGGAAACCTCCAATGCCTTTTATCGCAATAATTTTACCTTTTTTGAGTAAATCAGCAGTTTGTTTTAGCGCATTTTCATGCATTGAAAGTTGTTGATATTGATCTTGTAACCAAATGTGTGGTCCACAAACGTTACAAGCGTTAGGTTGGGCATGAAAACGACGATCTGCGGGATTTTTGTATTCATGCTCACAATCAGGGCAAAATGGAAAATCAGACATAGATGTATTTTTACGATCGTAAGGGATTTTTTTTATGATCGTAAAACGTGGGCCACAGTGAGTACAATTTGTAAAAGGGTAGTGATAGCGACGATTTTGAGTGTCAAACAAATCAGCGATACAAGCAGAACAGGTTGCCGCATCAGGTACAATTTGTGTATCCATGTCATTATTTTCACTTTCACGGATAACAAATTCTGAAAAGTGCGGTAAATCCTCCCAATATTTTTCTTGCTGTTGGATATCCGTAATTAATGCTAAAGGAGGAAGTTTTGTCTGTAAGTCCTGTAGAAAAGCAGTAAGACTCTTTTCCTCTGGTTCGATAAAACGGATGAGTACGCCTTGGCCATCATTATTGACATCGCCTTTTAATCCATATTCATTGGCTATAAGCCATACAAACGGGCGAAATCCCACGCCTTGTACTTTTCCTTTTATACGTAATTCGATTCCTTTCATCATTTTTCCTGATGTGATATTGAGTGTATTTATAGTAACTTGAAATAGAAAAGTGAAATCTGATCTTTGTCAAAATTTGTTATTTTTAAATCCACCACACCGGCAATGCCACCAAATCTTCTGCCAGCCATAATTTTTGCGGATATTGATTAATAATCACGCCGTTCCCTATTTGGATTTCATCGGGTGGGAGATTATCTTTCAAAATACCAAAGGCTTTTGTCATTTTCTTGTTAGGGCTGGCAGTAGTCTTAATTTCGATAGGGTAGAGTGTACGATTATGTTCAATCAAAAGATCGATTTCTTTTTGATTGGTGTCGCGATAAAAATAAATGGGTGGCTCAATGCCGTTATTGTAGAAAGATTTAATGACTTCACTTATTACAAAAGTCTCAAAAAATTGACCGCTCTTTGCCCCTTGTTGAATAGTTTCCGGTGTCAACCATTTAGTTAACCAAGCCATTAACCCCGTATCCATCATATAAACTTTCGGTGTTTTGATTGCACGTTTTAGATGATTATTGTGATACGGCTGAAGCAGATAAATGATGCCTGATGTTTCGAGAATTGTCGTCCAGCGTTTAATGGTATCAACGGAAACACCAACTTCTTGCGCAACATTGCTGTAATTTAGTAATTCACCACTTCGTGCGGCGATAGCGATCATAAATCGCGTGAAATCAGTGATGTTGGTGATATTGGTGAGTGTGCGTACGTCTCGTTCAATATAGGTAGAAACATAGGATGCATAATAAATATCCCAGCTGGTTTCTTGTTGATATAGGCGTGGCATATAGCCTTGGTGGATAATTTGCCAAATATTTTCTACAGGTTTAATAAGTCTTTCGCGCGTGTTGAGATAATCCATATTAGGCAGAAAAGGCGAATAAAACACTACTTCTTGAATTTCACGCAGAGAAAATCCTTGTAATTTTAATACTGCAATACGACCCGCTAAGGTTTCGGTAACATTTTGCATCAGTTGAAAAGCTTGTGAGCCGGAGAGCAAAAAGAGCCCATTGATTTTTTGTTTATCAATGGCAAGTTTTAAACTGGAAAATAATTCAGGCGCATATTGTACTTCATCAAGGATTAATTTTCCTTGATGATTGAGCATAAATAAGGTGGATTCGTTACGTGCTTGATCGAGCAAGATAGGATCATCAAAGGTAATATATTGATGTTCTTTGCTGATATGCTGTAACAACGTGGACTTTCCTACTTGGCGTGGGCCAGTAATGAGAATTGCTGGAAATTGTTTTATCAAAGTTTGCAATAAAGGTTGTATTTGACGTGAATAAAAGTCTGACATGATAAAAAATTAAGTTTAATTTAAGATTACATAGTAAATTAAACTAAAAAATAGATAAGAAGTAAAGATAAAATGAGTTTAATTTAAGATTATGTCGCAAATTAAACTTAAAATTGCTGCACTTTCATATTTAAGTATCGACTTAAATGAAACATTATCAACAGCATTTTAACATTCCATTAATAATTATAACGCTAATTAATTCAATTGCTTACAATCATAACCTATGGAAATAAGAGTCAATCTCAATAATTATTTTACGCATTAAAAAATCGAAAAAATTTATGATCTCAGTCAATAAAACAATTGTTTTACTCTAGTCTGGGTAACTCCGAAGGAGTATCCTTATTTCCAGAGTGGTTATTGGACGTTTGGGTGTAATGCCCTCCACTTACTTTCTGTTTCTATCTATTATAATTTGGGGGAAAATATGAACCGTTTTGTTATAGGTGATCCGAAAGATTGCATTGGATGCAATACCTGTATGGCTGCTTGCAGCGAAGTACACAAAGCTTTTGGATTACAATCCTTTCCGCGGTTACAAGTAATGCGCAACGACGATATTACTGTGCCGATCTTATGTCGTCATTGTGATGATTCACCTTGTGCTACAGTATGTCCTGTGCACGCGATAAAGCATGATAATGACACCATTCAACTCAATGAAAGTTTATGCATTGGCTGTAAACTTTGTGCTATCGCTTGTCCATTTGGGGCGATTACACAACATGGTAGCGCACCATTAGATGCACCAAACCATTATGACAGTTTTTCTTTCACTGATGCGGTAAAACGTGATATTCGCACTGCACCAAATAATACCGATGTTCACAATATGCTTGCATGGGAACCAGGTGTAAAAGCTATCGCAGTGAAATGCGACCTTTGCTATTTCCGTGAAGAAGGTCCTGCTTGTATGCAAACTTGCCCAACCAAAACTTTATTTTTAATTAGTGATGAGAGTATCGAACAAGCAAATCGCAAAAAACGCGAAATGGCAATGATGGGTTCTCCTGTCGTGTCAAGATAAAAGTTTATTGTTTGTTTACTCGTTAATCAATGGAGTGAAATTATGAGTTCTTCAATCAGTTTACTCATCACGTCCTTGTTGATTTATGTCGTTGGTGCGTTTATTTCTCTCGCTATGCGAAAAAATGAACAACTTTCAATCAATATATCCGGCGTGACCGGTGTACTTGGTGGCTTGTTAGGCATTGTTGCCTGCATTCCCGTGCTTATCAGCAACGATACGGTCGTTGATGTGTTTTCAACCCCTTTCGACTTCGCCCAATTTTCAATCCGTATTGACGGATTAGCTGCGTTTATGGTGTGTGTAATTTCTTTAATGGTTATTATCACCGCACTTTATTCCTTTTCTTATGTGAAAGAATACATTGGTAAAGGCGCTGGCACGATGGGCTTCTTTATGAATTTGTTTATTGCCTCAATGGTTGCTTTAGTCACCAGCGATAACGCTTTCTACTTTTTAGTGTTCTTTGAAATGATGTCTTTGGCATCTTACTTCTTAGTACTCACCGAACAAGATGACAACGCAACCAATGCGGGCTTATTGTATTTCTTCATTGCTCACGCTGGTTCTGTGTTGATTATGATCGCTTTCTTTATTTTCTATTGCTACGCTGGTAGTTTTGAATTTGAAGCCTTCCGCCACACCGAGCTTTCAATGCCTTTAGCCTTTACGGTATTTATTTTGGCATTTCTTGGTTTCGGTGCAAAAGCAGGGATGATTCCATTACATAGCTGGCTACCAAAAGCTCACCCAGCTGCACCTTCTCATGCTTCTGCAATGATGTCAGGTGTGATGGTTAAAATCGGTATCTTCGGGATTATTAAAGTTGGTATTGATCTACTTGGCGCACACAATATGTGGTTTGGTGTGATTGTGCTTGCTTTGGGCGCAGTTTCTTCTGTGCTTGGCGTACTTTATGCTTTGGCTGAACATGACATCAAAAAACTTTTGGCGTATCACACCGTAGAAAACATCGGCATTATTATGATGGGTGTAGGTGTCGGTATGATTGGTATGGCCATTCATAATCCAGTGCTTGCTATTGTCGGTTTACTTGGCGGTTTATATCACTTGCTTAACCATGCGGTATTCAAAGGCTTATTGTTCTTGGGTGCTGGTTCTGTGATGTACCGTTTACATTCAAAAGATATGGATTTAATGGGTGGGCTTGGCAAACTAATGCCATTTACTGCTTTCTGTTTCTTGATTGGTACCATGGCAATTTCTGCATTACCACCGTTTAACGGTTTTGTGAGTGAATGGTTTACTTATCAATCTTTATTCAGCCTAAGCCAACACAATGATGTGGTATTACGCATTGCTGGCCCTGTTGCAATCATTATGCTTGCCTTAACAGGTGCACTTGCCGCACTTTGTTTCGTGAAAGTGTATGGTATTAGCTTTGGCGGTGCACCACGCAGCGAAAAAGCAGCACATGCACGCGAAGTGCCGAAACCAATGGTGATTGCAATGGCAATCTTGGCATTATTCTGTGTACTTTTAGGCGTGGGTGCTTCTGTGGTAACCCCAATAATTGCCAATATTGCAACCGCACTTTCTCATAATGACATGCTTAATTTAGCAGAAAATGGCGTAGTGGTAGCAAGCAATACACCGAATACTGTGCTTTCTACACCAATGGTGAGCATTATGTTGATTGCATTCTTTGTGTTGCCGTTTATGTATTACGCTTACACCAAAGGCAATCGTATGGCAGATCGTGCCAAAGGCAATCCTTGGGCTTGTGGTTATGCTTACGAAATGGATATGACAGCCTCTGCGGGTAGTTTTACTCGTCCGCTTCGTATTATCTTCAAACCACTTTATACCTTGCGTCAAGTGCTTGATCCTGCACCTGCTGGTGCAAAAGGTATCAATGCATTAATTTCAGGTGCGACCAAAACAGAACCATTCTGGGAAGAAAAAATAACAATGCCGATTGCGCATTTTATCCCATGGTTAGGTCGTAAAATTCAATGGCTACAACAAGGCGACTTCCGCGTTTATTGCGTGTACTTCGTGATTGCCTTGGTTGTGTTATTACTTTCCATTGCGTTGATGTAGGAGGAAATTATGATTTCATTACCTTCAGAAATTTCCACTTCCGCTGGAATGTTCCTTTTAGCCATTGTGCAAGCGTTAATTCTTCTCGCTTTGGCACCGCTCTTTTCAGGCATTTCACGGATGATTCGGGCTCGTATTCAATCTCGTCGTGGCCCAGGCTTGTTACAAGATTATCGAGACATTGCTAAATTAATGACGCGTCAAAATATTTGGCCAGATAATGCGGGTTGGGTATCTCGTGTTATGCCTTATGTGTTAATTAGCACCGTCATGGTGGTTGCGATGAGTTTACCCATGTTTACTCATCACTCACCGTTTGGGGCAGGCAGTGATTTAATCACCGTTATTTATTTGTTCGCGTTGTTCCGCTTTTTCTTCTCAATTGCGGGTTTGGATTCCAACAGTACTTTCTCAAGTTTAGGTGCAAGCCGTGAAGTGACATTAGGCGTACTTGTTGAACCAATCTTAATGTTGGCATTCATTGTGATTGCTTTAATTGTAGGTTCTACAAATTTTGCAGTAATTAGCACCGCACTTTCTAGCCAACCTTGGCAATATCCCGTTGCAACAGTAATTGCCTTAGTTGCCGCTGCTTTTGCGATCTTTATTGAAATGGGCAAAATTCCATTTGACTTGGCTGAAGCAGAACAAGAACTTCAAGAAGGCCCACTTACTGAATATTCAGGCCCTTCTTTCGCCTTATTGAAAGTCGGTTTGAGTTTAAAATCAATGGTGGTTGCCTCTATCTTTGTGAGCGTGCTTTTCCCATTCGGTGCAGCACAAGAGTTCACGGTAAGTGCGGTTATTTTAGGCATCGTTTCTTTCTTTGTGAAATTACTCGTGGTATTTATCGCCGCATGTGTGTTTGAAAACACATTGGCACGTACCCGCTTTATGCTAACAGGACGTTTAACTGTGGTCGGTTTCGGTATTTCAGTGTTGGCGTTTGTGTTTTACTTCACAGGATTGTAAGGAGGAAATATGGAACGTTTAGCACTAATTACAATCATTTTGCCGTTTGTCGGTGCGTTTATTGTGGGGTTGAATAAACAATCTTTCCCAAAAATTGCCACAATTTTTGCTGCACTTGCTACCCTTGGCACACTTGCTGTGGCAGGGCAGTGGTATGCAAATGGCGCACAATCTGTCACCTATGATTTAGTTAAATTTGGTGATACCGCGATCTTCGGCGTGACCTTAGATGCAGTGAGTACATTAATTGCCTTTGCCGTTGTGGGTTTAGGTTTCTTAATTTGCTTATATTCTTGTGGCTACTTAACCGATAAAAACCGCGAACATCCGCATAACGGATTACCTCGTTTTTATGCTTTCTTGTTGATTTTCATTGGTGCAATGGCAGGCTTGGTGTATTCATCAACTTTAGCGGGTCAGTTGCTTTTCTTTGAAATCACTGGGGGATGTTCTTGGGCATTAATCAGCTATTATCAAAGCCAAAAAGCAATGGCGGCAGCGATGAAAGCGTTGATTATTACTCACGTAGGTTCATTAGGTTTATATCTTGCTGCGGCTTATTTATTTAGCCAATCTGGCACATTTTCTATCACGGCGTTAGAACATCTCGCACCAGAAGCGAAAACCATTGTGTTGTTTGGCGTGATGTTTGCCGCATGGGGTAAATCAGCACAACTTCCAATGCAAATTTGGTTACCAAATGCGATGGAAGCGCCAACACCGGTCAGTGCGTATTTGCACGCCGCATCAATGGTAAAAGTGGGCGTCTATATCTTCGCTCGTTCCGTGATGTCTGCAGGTGAAATTCCTCACATTGTGGGTGAAGTAGGGATTGTGATGGCAATGATTACATTGATTTATGGTTTCTTAATGTATTTGCCACAAGCGGATTTAAAACGCTTACTTGCGTATTCAACTATTACTCAACTTTCTTACATTTTCATTGGGCTTTCTCTTGCAGCATTAGGTTCTAAATTAGCTTTTGTTGCAGCGATTGCTTATATCTTTAACCACGCCTTTGCGAAAAGCTTATTCTTCTTGGTTGCAGGTTCATTGAGCTATGCTACAGGTACACGTTCAATGCCTCGTTTACAAGGGATTATGCGCACCATGCCTGTTGTTGGTACAGGATTTGGTATTGCCGCGTTGGCTATTGCTGGTGTGCCACCATTTAATGGTTTCTTCAGTAAATTCCCATTATTTGCCGCAGGTTTCGACCTTGGACAAGAATATTCATGGGTAACTTGGTTAATGGTGATTGCGTTGATTGAATCTACGGCAACATTTGTTTGGTTGCTTTATAAATTTGGTCAATGTGTTATCGGTAAACCATCTGAAGATGTGCAAAATGCGCAACCATTGCCATTCTCTATGACATTTGTTTTAGTGATTTTAATGGTGATGTCTGTGTGTTCTAGCTTTATCGCTGCCTATTGGTTAGGCCTTGCGGGTTAAGGAGAGAATTATGTTAATGATCAATGTATTAGCGAGTTTGCTCATCATTACATCGCTTTGTGTCATTATGGCAAAAACCGCAAAAAAATCCGCGTTGTGCTATGGCTTACAGTCTTTTGTATTGGTGGTGTTATTCGTTTATTTGGCATTTGAAATGCAAGCTCACGAACTTTATATGTGGTCCATTAGTGCATTCATCACGAAAGTATTATTAGTGCCAGGAATTTTAATCTTTTCTTTACGAAAAATTGACGAAAGTCAAACTCCTGCAGGAATGAATGTCGCTTGGTTGATCCCGATCACATCTATCATCGTTTGCTTATGTTACTTTGTTGTCATTCCAGTGAACTTACCGTTAGTTGAACATTTAAAACCAGCATTGTCAGTATCACTTAGCCACTTCCTTTTAGGTTTAGTGTGTATTGTGAGCCAACGCAATATTGTGAAACAAGTTTTCGGTTATTGTTTAATGGAAAACGGTGCGCATTTAACGTTGGCTTTACTTGCCAACAATGCGCCAGAATTAGTTGAAATCGGCATTGCCACCGATGCGATTTTTGCAGTCATCATTATGGTGGTGTTAGTGAATAAAATTTATCGCACTTTCAACACTGTTGATGCTAAACAACTTATGAGTTTGAAGGGGTAACGCTATGTATGAACAATGGATAATCGCGTTATTAGTCGCACCTTTAGTCATCGCTTTTGAAAGCTTTGCACTACGCGGAACAAAAAATCGGACAGTTTGTACCGCATTCCATGTTACCGGGTTAATTTTGATGTTGTTCTTTTCCGTACAAGTCATTTCTGGCGTGTTGGAAAAAGGCAGTATCAGTGCATTTAACAACTGGGTGTATGTTGATAGTCTTTCTGCCATTTTCTTAGGCTTAATTGCTGTAGTGGGTTCAATTGCTGGGGTGTATTCCATCGGTTATATGAACACAGAATTGGAAGAAGGGCATATTGATTTTAAAACCTATGCTCATTACCACGGTTTCTTACACTTATTCTTCTTTACGATGATTGTGTCAGTTATCACCAATAACTTGATTTTAATGTGGGTTGCAATTGAAGCGACAACATTAAGCTCTGCGTTTTTGGTCGGTACTTACAAACAAAAAACATCCCTTGAAGCCGCGTGGAAATACATCATCATCTGTTCTGTGGGCGTTGCCTTCGGTTTATACGGCACACTTTTAACCTTTGCTAATGCAAATGGCGTGCTTGCCGATCCAAGCCAAGCGATTTTTTGGTCAGCAGTGAATCAACAAGCCACTGGTTTAAACCCAATGTTGATGTATATCGCATTCGCTTTCGTATTGATTGGTTTCGGCACGAAGTGCGGTCTATTTCCAATGCATACTTGGTTATCAGACGCACATAGTGAGGCACCAAGCCCAGTGAGTGCAATTTTATCAGCGGTGTTATTAAACTGTGCAATGCTTGTGGTGTTGCGTTACTACACATTGGTTTCAAAAGCGGTTGGCGCAGAATTTCCACAAACTTTAATGTTGATCTTTGGTTTACTTTCAGTGCTTGTGGCGGCGTTATTTATCATCGTGCAATTTGATATTAAACGTTTGCTTGCTTACTCAAGTATCGAAAATATGGGCTTAATCAGCTTTGCTTTCGGTCTTGGTGGCCCAATTGGGGTATTTGCAGGTTTACTTCACACCATCAACCACAGCCTTGCGAAAACCTTATTATTCTGTGCATCGGGTAATATTCTATTGAAATATAAAACCCGTGATATGAATCAAGTGCGTGGATTATGGCGTGTTGCACCAGTGAGTGCGGTGCTTTTCGCTGGTGGTGCGTTGGCATTGGGTGGTATCCCTCCATTTAACGTATTCGTGAGTGAATTTAGTGTTGTGGTTGCAGGGATTACAGCGGGTAAAACTTGGTTAGTTATTTTATGCTTAATTTTACTCACTATCGTGCTTGCAGGACTTGCCTTAATGCTATTAAAAACAGTGCTTGGCAAACAACCTGATAATGTGGAAGCAGGCGAAGTTAGTAAAGTCTCTTTGGCGGCAATGGCCATACTATTGTTGTTAATGTTTGTAATGGGTATCCATATTGCAGAGCCAATCTTGCAGTTACTAAAAAGTGCGGTAGGAATTGTGCTTGGATCTGAACATGTGTCCTTTGGCGATATGCTAGTTTTACCTTGGCAAAGTTTAGCGAAATGATCGACAACTGGGGGAAAAAATGGAATTAACTAAAAATACATCGGTCGATCCGGTAAAAATGCTCGGCAAAAATTATATTGAAGCCGTTAATGCAAAATTTCCGAATACAATTTTAGATGAGGAGTGGTCTACACCGAATCAAGTCACTTTAACAGTGAAAACCAATATGTTACCTGATGTGGTGGAATATCTTTACTATCAACATGAAGGCTGGTTGCCATTAGTTTTTGGTAACGATGAACGTTCAATTCATGGTCATTATGCTGTTTATTACGTGCTTTCTATGGAAGGTGTCGTCAAAACTTTTGTGACGATTAAAGCACTCGTGGATCCTGTTACACTGGAATTTCCTTCCGTGACACCGAAAGTCAAAGCAGCGGTGTGGGGCGAACGTGAATTATTTGATATGTACGGTTTAAAAGCTGTCGGTCTTCCCGATCAACGTCGTTTAGTGTTACCAGATGACTGGCCAGATGATCTTTACCCATTACGTAAAGATTCTATGGACTACCGTTTGCGTCCCGATCCAACTACGGCAACGGAAACCTATGAGTTTATTAATGAAAAAGGCGAAGCGCGTATTGTGCCTATCGGTCCTCTCCATATTACATCAGATGAACCAGGACACTTCCGTTTGTTTGTCGATGGGGAAGATATTATTGATGCGGACTACCGTTTATTCTATGTACACCGTGGTATGGAAAAATTGGCAGAAACCCGAATGGATTACGATCAAGTCAATTTCTTGGCTGACCGTGTGTGTGGTATCTGTGGCTTTACCCATAGCGTTGCTTATGCTAACTCAGTCGAAAATGCGTTAGGTATTCAAATTCCTGAACGTGCACAATGGATTCGTGCAATTTTATTGGAAGTGGAACGCTTGCACAGTCATTTATTGAACTTAGGTTTATCTAGCCACTTTACTGGTTTTGATACAGGCTTTATGCAATTCTTCCGTGTTCGTGAAAAATCGATGACTCTTGCGGAAGTGCTTACTGGTGCGCGTAAAACCTATGGTATTAACTTAATCGGCGGTGTACGCCGTGATATGTTGAAACACCAACGTGAACAATGCATTAAGCTTATTGCAGAAATGCGTGAAGAGCTTAAAACTTTGGTAGATATTTTACTCAATACGCCAAATATGGAACAACGTACTGTGGGCGTAGGAGTGCTTGATCGTCAAGTTGCGCGTGATTTCAGTCCGGTCGGACCGATGATTCGAGGTTCTGGCTTCGCACGTGATGTGCGTAAAATTCACCCCTTCTCTGGCTATGGCGATGTACCATTCAATATGTTCACCGAACAAGGTGGCGATGTGATTTCTCGTGTGAAAGTGCGGGTAAATGAAGTATTTGAATCCATGAATATCATTGATTATATGGTAGATAACTTGCCTACTGGTGCGATTATCACTGAAGGTTTCAATTACACCCCAGGACGTTTTGCGTTAGGTATCACGGAAGCGCCGCGTGGTGAAGATATTCACTGGTCAATGCTTGGTGATAACCAAAAATTATATCGCTGGCGTTGTCGTGCAGCGACTTATGCAAACTGGCCAACTTTACGTTATATGTTGCGTGGCAATACGGTATCAGATGCGCCGCTTATCATTGGTAGCCTTGACCCTTGCTATTCTTGTACTGACCGTGTGACTGTGGTGGATGTACGTAAACGCAAAGCACAAACGGTTTCTTACAAAGAAATCGAACGCTACGGCATTGAACGTAAAAATTCACCATTAAAATAGGGGGCGCACAATGTTTAAATTACTTAAAACCGTATTAAATGCGGGGGATGTTACCACTAAATATCCGTTTAAACCCTATGAAGTTGATCCTGATTTCCGTGGTAAACCAGAACTGAACTCTGATCAATGTATTGTTTGTGCAGCCTGTACAATGGCATGTCCAGCTAATGCGCTTACCATGCGTACCGATCCAGAAACAGGCGAACGTACTTGGTCATTATTTTTAGGCCGCTGCATTTTCTGTGGCCGTTGTGAAGAAGTTTGCCCAACAAAAGCCATTCGTTTAAGCCAAGATTTTGAATTATCAGTCAGCAATAAACAGGATCTTTATCAAGAAACAACCTTCACTACAACGATTTGTCATCAATGTGGTCAACCTTTTGTTTCTCATAAAGAACTCAATTATGCCGTGGATTTATTCAAACAAACGTTGGATAACGATGAACTGGTAAAACATAAATTAGCGGTGCTCAACACTTGCCCAACCTGTAAACGCCAAAACAGTTTGGAAAAAACCGCCGATATGGAATCCAATATGCGCGTGAAATTGGCGTTATTTGATCACGTTAGGGAGATTGCAAGATGAACACACAAATCCCAATGCCCGTGAATGGTATTTCAACGCCATTTAGTGTGGATGAAAACATTGCGAAAATGAAACAAACTTTGTTGAAAAAGATTCAACGTTCCGCTTATGTTTACCGTGTTGACTGTGGTGGTTGTAATGGTTGTGAAATTGAAATTTTTAGTACCATTACACCAACCTTTGACGCTGAACGTTTCGGGATTAAGGTTGTTGCATCACCTCGCCATGCGGATATTTTATTATTTACTGGCGCGGTAACTCGTGCAATGCGTACACCTGCAATGCGTGCTTATCAAGCTGCACCCGATCCAAAAATCTGTATTTCTTATGGAGCGTGCGGTTGTGGTGGCGGTATTTTCCATGACTTGTACTGCGTGTGGGGCGGTAGCGATCAAATTGTGCCAATTGATGTGTATATTCCTGGATGTCCTCCAACTCCAGCTGCGACTATTTATGGTTTTGCAATGGCACTAGGTTTACTTGATCAAAAACTCAAAGGTAAACAAGAAATTGCCGATCCTAATGCTGAGGCTAAATTACGTTTCCCAAATATTCCATTAGATTTACGTGTGGAATTAGAACGTGAAGCGCGTCGTTTGGCGGGCTATCGACAAGGTGGAGACATTGCTAATCAATTTATGAGTATGATGTCTGAAAAAGATCAGGTTCCATTTGGTGTTCGTCTTGGCGAATTTTTGGAACGTGAAGCGGATCCTCGTTTGAGTGAAATCGTAAACCGATTACATGCAATTAGTATGCCGTTTTCGGGATAGTCTAACGATTGCTAAATAAACTAATAGCTCCGTTTTGATTTCTGCCAAATCTCCCCTTCCCCCTCTTTGCTAAAGAGGGGAATAGGAGCGGTCAATTTCAATCTAGTTTTCGGCACTAACAACAGAAAACTAAAATGAGAGAGACGATACTTTATCGCTAAAGAAGAATCTTCTCTTTAGCAAAGAGAGGAATAAGAGCCTCAACCTCAATCTAGTTTTCTGCATTAACAACAGAAAATTAAAATAAGAGAGAAGACACTTTATTGCTAAATAGAAATCCCCCTCTTTAGCAAAGAGGGGTAAGGGGAGATTTGGCAGTATTGATTAGCGAAGAAATTACTTTACAAGTTTTATAGGACGTACCATGACAACCCAAGTTTTTTTCTATTTACTCAATGAGCGTTTTGTTGAAAACGATGAACAAGTTCCAGAGCAAGCCAAGCAAGTAATGTATTATTCCCTTGCGATTGGTCACCACGTTGGAGTAATTGACTGCTTTAAAAAATTGCTAATTTGTGATTATGCAGATTACCAACGTTTTGTAGATACCTTCCCTGAAGGCGATGCAAAACGTAAATTTGCGGGCTTAATGAAATTTGGTGAAATAGTGATTGATTCAAGTCATGTGAATTTATTGGCTAAGGCACTATATGAAAATAGAGCCAATTTTTCGCCTGAACATCAAAAATGGATCGATATTTTAATGGACACGCTTGCTTCCATCCAGCGTGAACCTGTGATGTATATTATGGTGAAACGTCGTGATGAATGAAAATGTAATCCTAACTGTTGGTAACACAATGATGGGCGATGATGGGGCTGGCCCCTATCTTGCTCAGCTTTGTAGTGAAAATCCGTTGACAAATTGGATCGCACTTGATGGTGGTTCTGCACCGGAAAATCTTGTGCATCAGATCCGTGCCATGAAACCAAAGCGTTTAATTATCTTTGATGCCACAGAAATGGAATTGCCCGTTGGCAAAATTCGTATTATCGACAAAGAACTTATCGCCGAAATGTTCTTCGTCAGCACGCATAATTTGCCACTTAATTTTTTAATCGAGCAATTAGAGGAAGATATTCCTGAGGTTATTTTTATTGGCATCCAGCCCGATCTTGTTTCTTTTGGTTTTCCGATGAGTGAAGCTGTGAAAAGTGCGGTAGAATTTTTCTATGGATTTCTAAAAGAGGATGGTTCGTTAAACGAAATTGCAAGATTATAAAGTACATCTCAACGAAAGTGGGAATTTCACAAATATTGTTGAAATTCCCATAATTCTTAAAGATCATTGTCTAGCATTTTAATTTAATTAAACATAGCTGAAATTGACTCTTCATTACTAATACGACGGATAGCTTCAGCAAGCATTGCAGACAGAGTAAGTACGCGTACGCGACCTAATGCTTTAATTTCCTCAGAAAGTGGGATTGTATCTGTTACAACGATTTCATCAATAGCGCCACTAGCCAAATTTTTCGCAGCAGCACCAGAGAATACAGCATGAGTCGCATAAGCAAATACGCGTTTTGCACCACGTTCTTTTAATGCTTCAGCTGCTTTGCAAAGCGTACCGCCTGTATCGATCATATCATCGACAAGAATACAATCACGACCTGCGACATCACCGATAATATGCATTACTTGTGCTACGTTTGCACGTGGACGACGCTTGTCAATAATAGCCATATCAGTATCGTTTAATAATTTAGCTACCGCACGAGCGCGAACAACACCACCAATATCTGGAGAAACAACAATTGGATTTTCAAGATCAGATTTTTTCAAAATATCGTGAATTAAAACTGGAGAACCAAACACATTGTCTACTGGTACATCAAAGAAGCCTTGGATTTGTTCTGCGTGTAGGTCGCAGGTTAATACGCGGTCAATACCAACAGTTGAAAGTAAATCTGCCACAACTTTAGCGGTAATAGGTACACGTGCTGATCGTACGCGACGATCTTGACGAGCATAACCAAAGTAGGGAACAACAGCCGTGATACGACCTGCAGATGCACGACGTAATGCATCTACCATCACAATTAATTCCATTAGGTTATCATTGGTTGGAGCACAGGTTGATTGTATAATGAATACATCTGCACCACGCACATTTTCATTGATTTGAACTTGGATTTCACCATCACTGAAACGGCCAACAGTGGCATCGCCTAGTGAAATATATAAACGTTCAGAAATGTGTTTTGCAAGTTCTGGTGTTGCATTACCCGCGAAGAGTTTAATGTCAGGCATTTTATAAAACCTCAGGTTTAGATTGTCGATGAGTATGAATTGGTGATAGCTGCTTCAACATTGCGTGCAAGGGAGAAACATTGAGTCCTTTAGCGATAAAGCCAAAAAATTCTTCTGGTTTTTGTCTAAATACCGCTTGTGCTTCTGCTTCATGATCAAATTCAGCAAAAACACATGCTCCCGTTCCTGTTAATCTTGCCGGCGCATATTGTAGCAACCAGTTTAGCGCTTTTTCAACGTTTGAATAATGATTTATCACAACTTTTTCGCAATCGTTTACATAAGGTTCACTCAAAAGTTGTTCTAGGGATTTTTTCGGTGTATTACGTGGTAAATTTGGATCTTGAAATATGACAGCCGTCGATATTGAATCATCGGGTTTTAATACAACAAACCATTTTTCAGCAGGTTCACAATAAGTGATTTTTTCCCCGACACCTTCAGCAAAAGCAGCGTGTCCATGTACAAATATTGGCACATCAGCGCCTAGTGTTAAGCCTAATTTTGCCAGTTCATCAATAGATAAATTGGCTTGCCATAAATAATTTAATGCGACCAATGCGCTTGCTGCATTAGATGACCCCCCACCAACACCGCCTCCCATTGGAAGAATTTTATCTAAATGAATATTTGCACCCAATTGAATATTGGCTTTTTCTTGTAAAAGTTTTGCAGCTCGATAAATTAGATTATCTTCTGTTTTTAGATTTGGAATTTCTGGCGTTAAAACAATTCGATTATCTTCTTCACGGATACTCATTTCTAACCAATCGCCGAAATCTAAAAATTGGAAAAGTGTTTGTAATTCATGATAGCCGTTCGGCAATTTTCCGTTGATATAAAGAAATAAATTCAGTTTGGCTGGGCTAGGGAAGCGCAATGGCTTCCCATTTGATTGCGTTGTATTTTGAGAAAGTGCGGTAGAAAATTGATGTGATTTCATTAATGTATTCATTAGTAAATCCACTCATCTACGCGAATCTTTAGAGTTTGTTTCGTGCTGTCATTTTTTAGTAGAATATTTTCAGGCATCGAATTATTTGAGTGATAAGTTAGATAATCTGCTGTCCATTGAGAACCATCCACATGATAAGTAAATGCGCCAAGTAAATGGTTGGTACCGACTTGATAATCTGCATTTATTGCAGGTTGACCTTTTAACCAATAAGCTAAATGCTCTAATGGCACATCCATGCCAATGATCTCTTGTAATAGTAGTTTAGCATTGGCTGCAGATTGTTGATTGCCGTTGTTATCGGAAATTGTCATTCCACTTTGATGCATTTGAATCCAAAGAGTAGATTTACTGATTAAAGAATAGAGTTTAAGCGTATAAGATTTTGGATTTTGGTATTGCCATTCAAAGCGGCTAGAAAAACGTTCTGTAGGACTGATATAACCAATTTGTCCTTTAGCTTGATAGGATTGAATTTTTTGAATCTTTTGTAAATGCTGTTGCCATGTGGCGTCGGTTTTATCGATATATTGCACGTTAACTGGGCGTTCAGCATCCATCGTACAGGCTGTAAGTATGCTGGTTACAAAAAGTGCGGTGAGAAATTTAAACGTTTTCATATTATTCATCAAGTTAATAAGCTCGCGTATTTTAAGGATTTAGTTGAATTGAGTAAAGTTACTTTTATTTGTTAATTTTTGGGGTAATTTGCTTTTGTTTGTTTAACCGCTAAGATTCTTCGTTTCGTCAATTCATTTCTGATTTCTTGTTTCTCAAATCCATCTGCAATAACTTGCTGGACATCTACTTCATTGGCCGCTTGTAATAATTGATTGACGTAATCTATTTGTGGATAGTCTTTATTTTCAAAACCTGTTCTACCTCGAGTATCAGCTAGACATACTTGTAGAAATTCTTGAAAGCGTTGAGGTTTTCTCCACACATCAAAACGATTAAACAGCGTTATGACGGTTTCAGCTCGAAGCTCAAAGGCCTTGTGAATATGCGTATGAAATTCACAAGTCAGTTCTGCAAGTTCTTGAAAATAACTTGGGACTTTCAAGCGTTTGCACAATGATCTAGTCGGTTTTATGCCAGCTTGTTCATGCCCATAATGATGAGGAAGAATATTTTGAGGTGTAAGAGCCTTGCCAAGATCATGACAAATTGCGGCAAAACGGACCGCACTTTTATTTAGGATAGGGTTATTTTCAGTCAAATTAACCGCTTGTTCTAATACCAACATGGTATGAATAAAACTATCCACTTCTGGATGATGTTTTACTGGATTTGGCACGCCATAAAGGGCATCGATTTCAGGAAATAAAACTCTTAATGCGCCTGTTTTATGTAAGGTTTCAAAATAAATTTCAGGATTTTTTTCGTTTAAGGCTTTTTCTGTTTCTAACCAAACTCGTTCCGCCGTGAGATGTTGTAATTCTCCTGATTGGGCAAGTTCTGCCATTAGGGATATCGTTTCCGATGCAATTTTGAAACCGAGAGAATGATAACGGGCAGCAAAGCGTGCCACGCGTAATACTCGTAAAGGGTCTTCTGAAAAAGCGGGAGAAATATGGCGCAAAATTCGATTTTCTAAATCTTGTTTTCCTCCATAAGGATCGATAATTTCACCGTCTTCGCTTTGAGCCATGGCGTTAATAGTGAGATCTCGTCGAATTAAATCTTGTTCTAATGTAATTGTTGGGGAGAAATCACAAATAAAGCCAGTGTAACCTGCGCTAGATTTACGTTCTGTTCGGGCAAGCGCATATTCTTCTTTTGTTTTAGGATTGAGAAAAACCGGAAAATCTTTGCCTACTTGTTGATAACCGAGAGAGAGTAGCGTAGCGGGGGTTGCATCTACCACAATCCAATCACGATCTTTTACCGGTAAACCCAATAATTGATCGCGAACAGCCCCACCAACTAAATAAACTTTCATTCGTGATTATGCCCAGCCATCGCGACGGCGACGTTTTGGTAAAACATAAGGAATAAGTAAGCCGAAGAGTAAGCCTACGCCCAATACTGAACCGCCATAAATAAACCATTGGATAGCAATTTCTCGTTTACCTGCATCAAGCATCGCTTCTAAATCACGATTTTTATTTTTGGTCATTTCAAGTTCACGTTTCAATTGTGAATTTTGTTCTAAAAGATCTGCACTTTGTTGCTCAGCTTGTTTGGTTCGACGTTGCATTTCGACAGTACGTTGTTGCCAATCGCCATCTAAACGACTAAGTTTTAAAGTTAATTCTTGAACTTGAGCTTTTAATTTTGGATTTTCTTCTTTACTACTTGGCGTGTTGCTTAAGTCTGAATTTAAAATCCAAGCTTCACGATTTTTATTGTCGCGAATGAGTGTGTATTTGCCTTGGCGATCTAATACATTCACCGCTTCTCCAGCTTGAATTGAACCTGCAATTTTAAATTGTTCACCAGCACCACGGCGTAAGAAGGTACTGAGATTTTCAGTAACATATTGCGTTTCTGCATGAGCAGTTGCAATACCTGTACCAAGTAAAGCGCAAGATAAAAGTGTATTGTAGATTTTTTTCATGCTTTCTCCTTAAAAACAAAAACAACAAAAGTGCGGCTAAATAAACCGCACTTTTTGTTGCAATAAATTAATTAAACACCGCACGCAATAAATAGAAGATAATAATTGCGAAGAATGCGCCGGCTGGTAACGTGATTATCCAAGAACTAATGATGTTTCGGATAACCGTTAAATTGAGTGCCGCGATACCGCGAGCAAAACCGATACCTAAAATTGCCCCAACAAGTGTTTGTGTTGTTGAGATCGGTAAGCCTGTACCTGATGCAACTACAACAGTCATCGCAGTAGCAAATTGAGCAGCAAAGCCACGGCTTGGCGTTAAATCGGTGATCCCAGATCCAACAGTCGCCATTACTTTTTGCCCCATAGTAATTAAGCCTACAGCAATACCTAATGCACCTAGTGGTAAAATCCACCAAGTTAAGGCTCCACCTGAAACAATTTTACCGCCTTGTTCAACGATAGATACAACCGCTGAAAGTGGGCCAATTGCATTCGCTACATCATTCGAACCATGAGCGAAAGCCATCGCACAGGCGGTTAATAACATTAAAATGCTGAAGACTTTTTCTACCGCACCAAAAGTCCCTTTGCTTGCAGATTGGGTGAATGTTTTGCTTTTAAAATAGAAGTGGAAAAACAGCATGCCTACAAGGCTAATGACAAGTGAAATGACCAAAGTTTCTTTATTGGAAAGATTTAAACCAACATGTTTTAAACCTTTTGTCATTGTTACGATACACAGTACAAATACGGTTATCCCCATGTAATAAGGACCATATTTTTGTGCGTTTTTCAGAGGATATTCGGTATCAAAAATAAGCTTTTGCGTACTTGCAAAGATTGCATAGGCGAGAATACCTGCAATGACAGGCGTGATGAACCAGCTACCAACGATGCTACCAATATTTGACCAATCTACTGCGCCAGGGCCAATCGTAATGCACGCAAATCCAATAATTGCACCGATGATAGTGTGAGTACCTGAAACCGGCCATCCCATTTTTGTTGCGATAAATAACCAAGCACCAGATGCAAATAAAGCAGAAAGCATACCCAGTGCTAAAATATCGGGCGTATCAACAAATTGCATTGGATCGATTACGCCACTTTTAATGGTTTCTGTTACTTCACCACCGGCTAGATATGCGCCAGCAGATTCAAAAATTAACGCGATAATAATTGCTTGTTTGGCTGTTACAGTACCGGAACCTACGGATGTACCCATTGAGTTTGAAACATCATTGGCTCCAATACCGAAAGCCATAAAAAAGCCGAAGGCTGCTGTAATCCACACCAACCATGAACCATATTGACTAATAACTTCCATAGTTAATTTCCTATGTTTTGTTGATTATGAACGCGCCAGCATTAATTCGATGCGTGAGCCAACACGTTGTGCTTGGTCAGCTAGCACGCCAACCCATTCAATAATTTTATATAAGAACATCACATCAATTGGGTTATAACGGCTTTCGATGGTGTAAAGCATTTTACGCAATTTGATCTGCATTTGGTCGGTATCGTCTTCAATTGCATCGAGTTCTTGAATCATATCGTTAACTAATTTTAGTTCACGGCCTTTAAAACCGGTTTCTAAAAGTTGATCCATTTCTTCGATTACTCGATGTGCTTGGTGAATCGCGTCTAAACTACGTTTTACGTAATGTAAGAATTCTTCCTGCATTTCTTCAGGTATACCAAATTGACGGCCAATCATACGGCCTGCAATATCTTTAGCAAAATTTGCTAATTTATCTTGTTGCGTGACTAATTCTAAGAGATCAGTACGATCAATAGGTAAGAATAAACCACGTGGCAATTTCAAACGAATCTCACGTTTCAAGCTATCCGCTTCACGTTCACACTGAGAGATTTCTAAGCGTTTTTCTTCCGCTTTTTCCCAATCCTTTGAGAAGGTGGTTTCAAAAAAAGGAATTAAAAGATCGCAACATTCAGTGACTTTTTCCGAATGCTTTTGTAATGGTTTTAAAGGCGAATGGGCAAATAATCCGAGAATATTATTCATTGCCATAAGTGATTTACTCCATAAGGGGTTAAAAATTCGTGCGCATATTACCCGATTTTTATTAATAATTAAATGTATTTTAGGGGGCGATTCCTTCACTGAAAAGGAAAAGCCGAATTTTTCATCTTTTCAATGTATCATTAATATTTCTTACAACGCGATGAGCCGTATTTACTACCGCCAGGCAAGCATTCACAGGCTTCACCATCGCGATCTCGATCCAAATGATAAGCATGGTGGTTTTCATAATAGCGTTGTGCTTCTTCTTGTGTATTAAAATCTGAACAACGAACGCCAGCATTTATAGGCAATGTGATGGTTAGAAGCATAGAAAATAGAAACAATTTTTTCATAGAGATCTTTTATTAATTGGTTATTTAAAATTAAGTCAAATTATATCCCTTTATATCTATTTTTTGATGTTTAATTTTAAGGAATATAAAATGCTTGATTTATCTATTTTTATCTGTATATTTAAACAGTTTTAAGTTAAAGGGAGCATAATTTTATGAGTAATGAAATTGAAATTAAATTAGCGGTATCTGACCAAGCGTTTAATGAATTAGAAGAACATTTAAAAAACTTTACTTGTTTAGCGCATAAAAAACAGTTTTTGAGCAATACTTATTATGATTATCCTGATCATTTTCTTGCTAAACAAAAGATGGGATTACGTATTCGTCAGGAAGATCAGGAACTTACATTAACGCTTAAAACTAACGGTGAAGTTGTTGGTGGATTGCATAGTCGCCCAGAATATAATTTACCATTAACCGAAAAAGAAACGCCAACTAATGCCCAATTAAGAGAACTTTATTCTTTTGAACAATTACCTAGTTCTACACTACAACCTATTTTCTCCACAGATTTTAACCGCACTTTTTGGTTAGTTGAATTTCAACAATCCAAAATTGAAGTGGCGTTCGATCAAGGTAAAATTATTGCAGGCGAATCTGAGCAACCAATTTGTGAAATTGAGTTTGAATTGAAATCTGGCAATGTGCAGGATCTTTTTGATTTTGTGGAAACTTTGCCGTTCGAAAGAGATATTTATTTTAGTAGTGCAAGTAAAGCAAAGCGTGGTTATTTGCTGAGTTCAAAACAATTTTTAACAGATTGGTTAAATAAATGGCGTGATTTCTTAAAAGAAGAACGAGAAGAAAGTGCGGTAGATTTTTGTGCAAAATTTAATTCCGTGTTGAAAATGGAACAGAAACTTTTGGAAGAAACCTTATCCTTTTCTCCCGCACTTTTTAGCCAAGATTTTATGAAAACAGTGGAGCGAGTTGGGGCATTTTTTAATCTTTATCATTATTATGATGAAAATGGAAAAATCCTAGAAGTGGTGGCAATAGAGAAACAAAAAGAAGCGCTATTACCAGCTTTGTTAGAAAGCAATCAGAAAATTTTTGCTGAAATTCGCGATTTGATTCGTTTTCATAGTGAAACGAAAGACAATGAAAAAACTATTGAAAAATTGACTGCACTTTTGAAAAGTCGAGTTTATTTTGAGCGAATGATCAAATTAATGAGATTCTCGGCATAATACGAATCAACCGTGCAAATGGGTAAGCTATACTTCTAGGTATTATGTCAGCTTGCCCTGAATAATATAACGATATTTAGCCGTAGGTATATGAATACTCGGTTAAAGAATGAGAAGGATGAAAAATGGCTAAAGCCCCGAAAACAGCTTATGTATGTAACGATTGTGGTGCAGAGTTTTCTCGTTGGCAAGGGCAATGCTCGGCTTGTAAAGCGTGGAATACAATCACCGAAGTGCGGTTAATTTCCACGGCAAAATCAAAAAATGATCGTTTTAGTGGCTACGCGGGGGAAACTCAGGCAAAAATTCAAACGCTCTCTGAAATTAGTTTGCAAGAAACACCACGTTTTTCCAGTGGCTTTAATGAATTAGATCGCGTACTGGGTGGCGGGATTGTACCGGGAAGTGCGATTTTAATTGGTGGACATCCTGGTGCAGGGAAAAGCACCTTGTTATTACAAGTCATGTGTGGTTTAGCGAAAAACATGACCGCACTTTATGTGACGGGAGAGGAGTCGTTACAACAGGTTGCGATGCGTGCAAGTCGATTGGGGTTACCAAACGATCAATTAAAAATGTTGTCAGAAACCTCTGTGGAACAGATTTGTAATTTGGCGGATCAGTTAAAACCGCAAATTATAGTGGTAGACTCGATCCAAGTAATGCATCTGGCGGATATTCAATCATCGCCAGGTAGTGTGGCACAAGTGCGTGAATGTGCTTCTTTCCTCACTCGTTATGCGAAAACCCGACAAGTTGCCATTATTATGGTGGGGCATGTAACGAAAGACGGTACGCTTGCAGGGCCGAAAGTGTTAGAGCATGCGATTGACTGTTCATTACTATTAGAAGGCGAAGCCGATTCTCGCTATCGCACTTTACGTAGTCATAAAAACCGTTTTGGTGCGGTGAATGAATTAGGCGTATTTGGTATGACCGAGCAAGGTTTGCGAGAAGTAAAAAATCCATCGGCGATCTTTTTAAGTCGCGGGGATGAGATTACATCGGGTAGTTCCGTTATGGTACTTTGGGAAGGCACTCGTCCTCTTTTAGTGGAAATTCAAGCTTTAGTGGATCATTCAATGCTAGCAAATCCTCGCCGTGTTGCGGTGGGATTAGAGCAAAATCGCTTAGCACTATTATTGGCGGTGTTACATCGACATGGAGGCTTACAAATGGCTGATCAAGATGTCTTTGTCAATGTCGTTGGTGGTGTAAAAGTCAGTGAAACAAGTGCAGATTTGGCTTTGTTGCTTGCATTAATTTCTAGTTTCCGTAATCGCCCCTTGCCACAAGATTTAGTGATTTTTGGTGAAGTTGGATTAGCGGGAGAAATTCGCCCTGTGCCAAGTGGACAAGAACGTATTAGTGAAGCGGCAAAGCATGGCTTTAAACGCGCGATTGTTCCTTTTGGGAACAAGCCGAAAAGTGCGGTCGAAAATATGCAAGTTTTTACGGTGAAGAAACTTTCCGATGCGTTAGCTGTGTTGGATAATTTCTAAATACTTCCATTAGAGATAATTAATAGCCTCAATGGAAATGAATTATCTAATTCCGTTGTACTGAAAACATTAGCAAAATTTGTTAAAATAAACATACTTTTTATTCAAAGAAAAATAAGAAAATGGAAAAAAAACTGAATAAAGCGCTGGATGCGATTGATATAAAAATTCTTAATGAATTACAACGCAACGGTAAAATTTCTAATATTGATTTGTCAAAAAAAGTAGGGCTTTCACCTACGCCTTGTTTAGAACGTGTGAAACGTTTAGAAAAACAAGGTGTCATTATGGGATACCGAGCTCTACTCAATCCAGAATTATTAGATGCGCCGTTACTTGTAATTGTTGAAATCACTTTAGTACGTGGTAAGCCAGATGTATTTGAAGAATTTAATGCGGCGATTCAAGAGTTAGATGAAATTCAAGAATGCCACTTAGTGTCGGGTGATTTTGATTATCTTCTAAAAACTCGAGTTGCTGATATGGCAGAGTATCGTAAATTGCTTGGTTCAACTTTATTGCGCTTACCGGGTGTAAATGATACGCGCACTTATGTGGTGATGGAAGAAGTAAAACAAACTAATTATCTTGTATTGAAATAATAAACTATATGATTAAACGAATTACAGAACGCTTTACACCAAGACAGTATTTAGCTGAATTATTATTAGCATTAACCGCACTTTTGGGACTTTATTTAATTATTGCTTGGTCTAGTTATACACCTTTAGATAATTCTTGGGCAACGGCTGCATCTCATGATGGAACAATTAACAAGGCTGGAGCATTCGGCGCTTGGGTAATTGATCTCCTTTTTGTCTTTTTCGGATATGTTGCACATATTTTTCCTTTTGCTACGTTTTTAGTACCAGTTTATCTATTAAAAATTAAAGCGGTTAAACAGCTTTCATGTACGCGAATTATTTTACGTAGTTTTGGTTTTTTTACTTTAATCATCGGTCTTTGTGTGATGAGCATGTTGCTTTTATCAAGTAATTCTTTTTATTTGAGTGGCGGTGTGCTTGGTGGTTCACTTGTAGTGAATTGGATTTATCCTGTACTCGGTAAATTAGGTGCAATATTAATTGGGTTGGTCTTTGCTGTCATTGGATTCATTTTTTGTTCTGGTGCCTCATTTATTCGATTGCTTGTGACGTTTTATCATTGGCTTACTATGAAAAATGAACAAACTGAAGATGTTAAACAAGATGAATCGGGAGAGGAATTAGAGCAAATTTTGATTCAGAAACCAGATTTTATTCAAAATATGATATTGCCAGAAGTTGCGGAACAAAATGAACATAATCCAAAACTTGTGGAAGATAAGAATGATCGTGAGCTTGGAGAAAACGAAAAGTTATCTAATGAGCAAATGATAAATATTAGTGGATTAACACAGAATATCGCTATTCAAACAGATTATAACGAACTTAATTCACAAAATATTGATGAACAATTTATTTCTGATTTAGGTATGGAAAAATTGCCTAGTGTTCATATTTCAAATGAATTAAATCATCAAATGCCGAATGAAAATGATTTTGTCCCGGTGTGGATTAATAATAAAAAAGAAAAGGGACAGTTGAATAAATCAGAACATGAAATAAGTGCGGATAATTTTTCAGAAATTTCTTTACTACAAGATGATGAAATCCCAACGGTTTCCTTGCGTGAAGGTTTAGCGCATCAGAATGATGAAGAAAATAATTTTTCACATCTTGCTGAAGAATTTGCAGCTCGTGAAGCAGTACGTTTTGCTCAAGCTGATGAACAAGTTCGTTTAGCGGATAATAATTCAGAAATGATGGTTTCTTTACAGAATGAAGTGACTGAAGAACAAGTTAAAACCACAGAGAATACACCTCATTATCAAGGTTATAGTGGTTCACTAATTCATCCAGCATTCCAACAGCCGACAACTAAACGTGAAAAGCCTAGCACGCCATTGCCAAGTTTAGAGTTATTGTCAAAACATCCAGCAGTGGAACAAAATATTACGCAAGAAGAAGTTTTGGAAACATCTCAACGTATTGAGCAACAATTACGTAATTTTAATGTGAAAGCGACTGTAAAAGATGTGCTTGTTGGCCCTGTTGTGACGCGTTATGAATTAGAATTACAACCTGGGGTGAAAGCGTCAAAAGTCACGAGTATTGATACCGATTTGGCGCGTGCATTAATGTTCCGCTCGATTCGTGTGGCTGAGGCTATTCCTGGCAAGCCTTATATCGGTATTGAAACACCTAATCTTCATCGTCAAATGGTGCCATTACGTGATGTGTTAGATAGTAGCGAATTCCGTGATACTCATGCCACTTTGCCAATGGCTTTAGGTAAAGATATTAGCGGAAAGGCTGTGATTGTTGATTTAGCGAAAATGCCACATTTGTTGGTAGCAGGTTCAACAGGATCAGGTAAGTCTGTTGGCGTGAATACGATGATCTTAAGTTTACTTTATCGTGTTCAACCAGAAGATGTGAAATTCATCATGATCGATCCAAAAGTCGTCGAACTTTCTGTTTATAATGATATTCCGCACTTGTTGACGCCTGTTGTAACAGATATGAAAAAAGCCGCTAATGCGTTGCGCTGGTGTGTAGATGAAATGGAACGCCGTTATCAGCTGCTTTCTGCTCTCCGTGTACGCAATATTGAAGGCTTTAACGAAAAAATTGATGAATATGAAGCAATGGGAATGCCAGTGCCAAATCCAATTTGGCGACCTGGCGATACAATGGATACGATGCCACCTGCATTGAAAAAGTTGAGTTATATTGTGGTTATTGTCGATGAGTTTGCTGATTTAATGATGGTAGCGGGTAAGCAAATTGAGGAACTTATTGCTCGCTTAGCACAAAAAGCGCGAGCTATCGGTATCCATTTAATTTTAGCGACGCAACGTCCTTCTGTAGATGTAATTACCGGTTTAATTAAAGCGAATATCCCAAGTCGTATTGCCTTTACGGTTGCAAGTAAAATTGACTCACGAACTATTCTTGATCAAGGTGGGGCAGAGGCGCTTTTAGGTCGTGGTGATATGCTTTATTCTGGGCAAGGTTCATCGGATTTGGTGCGTGTTCATGGTGCCTTTATGAGTGATGATGAAGTTATTCGTATTGCGGATGATTGGCGAGCACGTGGTAAACCTGACTATATTGATGGCATTTTAGAAAGCGCAGACGATGAGGAAAGTGCGGAAAAAGGAATATCAAGCGGTGGAGAATTAGATCCACTTTTTGATGAAGTAATGGATTTTGTTATTAATACCGGTACAACTTCAGTATCTTCTATTCAACGTAAATTCAGCGTAGGCTTTAACCGAGCCGCGCGTATTATGGATCAAATGGAAGAGCAAGGAATTGTTAGCCCAATGCAAAATGGTAAGCGTGAGATTTTATCGCGTCGTCCAGAATACTAATTTAAAAGGAAAGTAAAATGAAAAAAACAACGTTAAAATTTGCCGCACTTGCCTTACTTGGTTTGAGTAATTTGGCATTGGCTGATGCGGCAAGTGAATTGCAAATGCGTTTAGCTAAAGTCGATGTGTTAAGCGCTGAATTTGTGCAAACAGTGACCTCAGGAAGTGGCAAAAATGTTCAACAAGGAAGTGGAAAACTTCAAATTAAACGCCCGAATTTATTCCGTATGGATACTAAAACTCCTCAAGAAACCCAGATTATTTCTGATGGTAAAACCTTGTGGTTCTACGATCCATTTGTGCAACAAGTGACCGCGCAATGGGTGAAAGATGCGGTGAATAACACACCATTCGTATTGCTTACAAGTAACGATAAAAGCCATTGGGATCAATATTCGGTTATGCAACAAGTGGATACTTTCGTATTGAAACCTAAATCTTCAAAAAGTAATATCAAGCAATTTGATATTCGCGTTGATGCTAATGGCGTATTAAGAAATTTCAGTACGACCGAGAAAGATGGGCAAACCAATCTTTATGTTTTACGTAATATTACGAATCAGACGTTGTCTGACAGCTTGTTCCAATTCAAGCCAGAAAAAGGTGTTGAAGTGGATGACCAACGTAAAAAATAACAAATGATTATTTGAAATAAGGGCGTAGAAATACGCCCTTCAATTTTGTGAGAAATAAACATGTCGAACCTCAACTTTGATTTTGCCGAAAATGATTTTCGTCCACTGGCAGCCAAGATGCGCCCAACGAGTCTAGAGCAGTATTTTGGGCAAACTCATCTTATTGGTGAAGGTAAGCCGCTGCGTAAAGCTATTCAAGCTGGGCATATTCATTCTATGATTTTCTGGGGGCCACCAGGTACAGGAAAAACAACGCTCGCAGAAATTATTGCGCAACGTATTAATGCTGAAGTTGAGCGAATTTCTGCGGTGACGAGTGGTATCAAAGAAATTCGTGAAGCCATTGATCGTGCAAAACAAAATCGTCTTGCAGATCGTAAAACTATCTTGTTTGTGGATGAAGTCCATCGTTTTAATAAAAGCCAGCAAGATGCATTTTTACCGCACATTGAAAATGGAACCGTTATTTTCATTGGGGCGACAACAGAAAATCCCTCTTTTGAGCTAAATAATGCGTTGCTTTCTCGTGCACGAGTGTATGTGATGAAATCACTTACAACGGCTGAAATTGAACAAGTTTTGCAGCAAGCTGTAGAAGATCCTGAACGTGGATTGGGTAAAGAGCGCTTAATTTTAGAAGAGAATTTACTGCAAGTACTTGCTGAATATGTTAGTGGGGATGCACGATTAGCTTTGAATTGCCTCGAATTAATGGTGGATATGGCGGATGAAACGGAAAATGGAAAGAAAATTGACCGCACTTTATTAAAAGAAGTCTTAGGCGAACGTCAAGCAAGATTTGATAAACAAGGTGATCGTTTCTATGATTTAATTTCTGCTCTACATAAATCTGTTCGAGGTTCTGCACCAGATGCGGCATTGTATTGGTATGCACGAATTTTAACGGCAGGTGGTGATCCTTTATATGTTGCGCGCCGATTACTTGCTATTGCTTCAGAAGATGTGGGAAATGCGGATCCTCGCGCTATGCAAGTGGCATTGGCTGCATGGGATTGCTTTACTTGCGTGGGGGCTTATGAAGGAGAGAGGGCCATTGCCCAAGCCATTATCTATCTTGCAGTTGCGCCAAAAAGTAATGCGGTTTATACCGCATTTAACACCGCCAAACAGCAAGCGAAAGATTTACCCGATTATGATGTTCCACCACATTTACGTAATGCACCAACTAATTTAATGAAAGAACTTGGCTACGGTGCTGAATATCGTTATGCCCACGATGAACCTAACGCTTATGCAGCAGGTGAAAATTATTTCCCGCCTGAATTAAAAGACACTCAATATTATTTTCCGACGAATAGAGGTATGGAAATTCAGATTAAGGAAAAATTAGAACGATTACGTGAGCAAGATAAAAGTGCGGTGAAAAAACGGTATAAATAATCTTTATTTAGGATATATAAATGCAAAAAACAAATTCAAAAGCCTTTTTAGTGATTTTACTTGGTGTACTTTCTGCCTTTGGACCATTTGTTGTCGATCTTTATTTGCCATCATTGCCACAGCTTGCACAATTTTTTGATACAACGGCTTCCATGACGCAATTAACGCTCACAACGGCAATGATCGGTTTAGCCGTTGGGCAGCTATTACTTGGCCCGATGAGTGATAAATTTGGACGCAAAATACCGCTGATTATTTCACTTTTAATTTATATCATCAGTACGATTTTACTGATTTTCTCACCGAATATTGAAACGATGATTGTATTAAGAGCGGTACAAGGGCTTTCCTCTGCTGGAAGTGTAGTAATTTCTCGTGCGATAGCGACGGACTTATATCGTGGTCGTGAAATGACACGTTTTTTTGGGCTATTAATGACGATTAATGGTATCGCACCGATCATTTCACCTATTTTAGGCAGCTTATTATTAGAATATATTGGTTGGAAAGGCGTATTTTTCTTTTTAGCAATTATTGGTATTGTTGTATTACTATTTTGTCTTCGTTTAAAAGAAAGCCTAATTATTGAAAAACGTTTGAAAGGTTCTGTACTTTCCACATTCTTTACATTTGGCAAGATTATAAAAAATAGAATGTTTATGAGTTATGTTGGTATTGAAAGCTTTTTGCTTGCTGCCATGTTTGCGTATATTGCCGCTTCACCTTTTATTTTGCAAAGTTTTTACGGATTAAGTGTGTTTACCTTTAGCTTATGTTTTGGAGCAAATGGTGCTGCATTAGTTATGGGAGCAAATATAGGTGGTAAGTTGTCAAATCGTACTGCACTTTCTTTTGGGGTATTAGGTTTTGGGATTGTCGTTCTTTACACCATTTCGACACTTATTATTCAACCTAACTGGTTTTTAGTTGAAATTGGCTTCTTTCTTATGCTATTGATGATGGGGCTTACCTTTCCTGCAATTTCTTCATTGGCAATGGAAAGTGAACGTCAATATGCCGGAAGTGCTTCTGCATTACTTGGTTTTACTCCCTTTTTTCTAGGGGGCGTTGTTTCACCATTAGTCGGTATTGGTAATATTTTCTATGCAACAGCTGTGGTGATTTTAGTTTGTGCTTTCATCAGTTTGATAATTTATTTTTTAATTCGTACTAATATTAAGGCATACACAGAATAAAATTTAAATGCGATTAATTTCAAAAAATTAATCGCATTTTCTTTATTTTTTTAATGTAGGAACAAGTTCAGATAAGTTTTTTATATCCTCTTCACTTAATTGGCTTTTTATCCTATTGCCCGCTCCTTCAATTTTTCCACTTTTTCGCTCAGAAAGTGCGGTATAAATTTCTTGAGGAGTCAGGTTATTGATAATTCTTGATTCTCCCATAGCAGATTTCTCACCAGATTTTCCATGGCATGTAGTGCAGCTTCGTTTGTAGAGTTTTTCGCCTTGGGCAAGATTAGTATCAGCAAAGGCCACTTTAGTTAAGCTAAGGCCGAAAATCATAATCAGAATTATTGGGTTAGTTTTTTTCATTGTTTATCCTTTAAACAATTTATCTAAATCATTAGATGGAATTGCGCCTTCATATTTAGCTTGAATGTTTCCTTCAGGGCTAATAATAAATGAAGTGGGCGTACCCATAAGCTGATAACGCTCTGCGGTAATTTTCATTTGATCTTTAATTACAGGCAAGTGGAGTTCACGTTTAGCCACTACGGCTTTGGTGTCCATTTTATCGCCATCCACATTAATTGCAATGAGCGAAACTTTGCCAGGATTGTCTTCTACGAGTTTTTCAAATTCTTTTAACTCTGCAATACAATGTCCACAGGTTTCTGACCAAAAAACTAATAATCGTGTGCCTTTCCAATTCTCAAGGTTTGCAGGATTGCCTTGAAGATCATAGGCGGCAATATCAGGCGCTTTTTGCCCTACTGAGGCAACTTCATCTTTACAAGAAACAGCACCAAAAATAACCGCACTTATGGCAACTAATTTCAATAGTTTATTTGTTCGCATGATTTTCTTCCTTTACAAATTTTCCATGATGTAAATAAATAACACGATCGGTGAGTTCACCTAACTCTGGATTATGTGTCACCATCACAATGGTGCGCCCTTGTTGATTTAGTTTTGTGAGCAAATCTAGCACTAAAGATTCGTTTTGTTCATCTAAATTTCCTGTTGGTTCATCAGCAAAGATAACGGGCGGTTGATTAACTAACGCACGCGCAATGCAAACACGTTGTTGCTCGCCGCCTGAAAGTTGGCTTGGTCGGTGATCAATGCGATGGCCTAAGCCTACTTGTTCCAATACCGCTTTGGCGGATGCTTCATCAATCACGCTGTGATAATGTTGTGCCAGCATAACGTTTTCAAGTGCGGTCAAATAAGGGATTAAATGGAATTGTTGAAATACCAAGCCGATTTTTTCAGCGCGGAAACGTTGTCGACCGACTTCATCTAATTGAGCGGCATCCACGCCATCTAAAATGACTTTACCTTCACTAGCGGTATCTAAGCCTGTTAAAATATTCATCAGTGTGGTTTTTCCAGAGCCTGAAGCCCCCATAATCGCCACAAATTCCCCTTGTTTAATTTGAATATTAATGTCTTCCAGAGCGGTAACTTGCCCGAAGCGTTTATATAAATGTTGGGTTTCTATTACAAAGTTGGTCATGGTTTTTCTCTTTTATTATCTAATTTATAGGCGTTTCAGTTTTACTCACCCTTCAACACATTCGCAACATTAATACTCAATGCTCGACGTGTTGGAATAATAACAGCTACAAATGCCACTAATAACGAAAGTACAACCGTAATTGGTAACACTGGTAATCGCATATCAATATAAGATTTGAACACGGTTATTCCTAATACTTGAGCTAATAAATACCCCAAGCCAAGCCCGATAATAATCGCACAAAACGCGATAATTAAAATTTCGGTGCTGATTTGGCGAATGATGTCAAATTTTTTTGCACCTAGTGATTTTTGTAAGGCAAATTCTTTGGATCGTTCACCGACAATTGCAATTAATGTAGTGTTCACACATAAGGTTGCAAGCACCAAAATCACAAGGGAAATTAAGCCCATTAAGCCTTTAATTTTTTCTAAAATTTGTCCTTCTGAGGCGGAAACTTTACGGATCGGGCGAGCGGTTAAATCGGGATATTGTTGCATGATTTTTTCGGCAAATTGATCCACTGTATTAGCGCCTTGCTCATTTTGCACATTGAGTAATGCGTTGTTGACTACGCCTTCTTTATCTAACCAATTTTGTGCAAATTCAACATTCACAATAAGCATATTGTCAGTTGCATCACCAGCTTCTACAATTCCTTTAATGTTAAAACTATGTTTTTCTACGGCATTTTTAGACAGTTGTAGGCTATCTCCCACTTTAACATGTAATCGTTCAGCAAGGGTTTTCCCAATCATTGCATTGCGGTCGTCAAAGTTTACGTTGATTTCGGATCCCGTAACTTGCCAGTAAGGGGCGAGGATGCGCATGGCATCAAAATTTACGCCCATCAGAACAATTTTTTCTAAATCACTGCGTGTGACGCCATAAAGGTAAGGACTGGCAGCCGTGATAAAACCATCTGGTGCTTTTTGCAAAATTGCGTTTAATTCTGCTTGATTCATCATTCCGCCATCGGCTGAACCAATGTAGAAATTTGCTCCGAAAGTACGCAGTTCTTGGCTCATTTTGGTATTGATGTCGAAGTAAACGGCAGCCATTGCAGTGACAATACTTGCGCCCACAGTAAGTGCAGTGAAAATAATCAATACTCGTTGGAGGCGTAGTCGCAATGCGCGGAAAATTAATCGCCAGAACATGCTTTGAGTATTCGCGCTTTTATGCTCTGCCATAAAGCACCTCGACAGGGTAAAGTTTAGCGATTTTATGCGCAGGGAACCAAGTGCCAATTACAGCAATAAGAATGGAGAGTACGAGAACACAAGGTACGACGATCCAAGCAAAATCAAGAGGTGCACCAAATAGTGCAGCACCGATAAATTTGGCTAATCCCCATCCGGCTAAACAGCCAAATATTCCGCCTACTAATGCACTTAACACCGCTTCGCAGTAGAACAGTAAGGTAATTTGCCATTGATAAGCGCCTAGTGCTTTCATTAAGCCAATTTCTTTTGAGCGTTCTATAATTCCTGCACTCATTAAGGAAGCAATACCCATTGCTGCGGCGATTAATGCCGCGAAGGTAACGACCGCTAGTAAGAGTTGGATTTTACCAATCACTACACCTTCAGAAGCTGCAACTTGCCAAATTGGGCGAACCATTGCGCCAGAAATTGCTTCTTCTAATTGATGAGAAATTGAAGAAACATAAGCGGTGCAATACCAACGGTCATAGGCTTCCGCATCTAAGGCATCCGTATTGGCGCGCGCTTTACGGGAAAGATCGTTTTCTGGCACAGTGAGGGCAGATACGCGGACGGATTGCACTTTGCCTTCTAAACCTAGCAAATTTTGCACCGCACTGAGGGGCATCACAAGCTGATTATCTTCTGTTCCCCCCGTACTTAAAATGCCTTTAATTTCTACCGCACTTTGTTGGCTTTCGCCGTTATCGTTTGTGTAGCTTAAGCTAAGTTTATCGCCAATTTTCCAACCATTACTTTTGGCAAGTTGTTCGCCAGCAAGAGCAGGGGCGATTTCTCCAAAGTCATTGTTTAAATCATCAACCCATTCCCCTTCTACTTTCCAGTAAGGGCTAATGATTCGTTGTCCTGTGTGGTAATCTTCTTCATCAGGCACGGCAATATTATGATCAAAGAAGGTACCAAGCACATTAATCGTTTTCGGCGCTGAAAGTGCGGTGGAATTTTGTGAAGATTTTGTCACCTGTACATTTGCTGAAAGCAATGGGGCAAAACCCACGATATTATTTCGCCAGAAAATATCTTTGATATTGGGAAGCTCTTTTTCATCTAAAAAATCTTGGCTAGATAATGAAGCACTATGACTGAGTTCATCAGGCAATGCTGCATTGCTGGCTGGCTCCACCAAAATATTGGCACCGTAAGATTTCAGCTCTTTTGCCATTTTGTCACCAATATCAATGGAAACGGCAAGCAGCGCGGAGACTAAGCCAGCGGCTAAGAAAATAGTGATAATGGCGAGCAATTTACGTTTGATACCAAATCGCCAAGATTGAAATAACATTCGAGCAAGCATTGTTATTCCCCTTTTGGATTTTCGTTTTTGTTAATACCGAGATAGTTATCGGGATTATCGCGGAATAAATCGAGATTTTTTTCGTTCTCAAAGAAATAAGTATGCCCTTCGTGGCTATATTTATATTCAGTTTTAGTGTTTTTGAGTTTGGCGCCACTAATCGGATCTTGCACTTCAATTTCCACAATCGTACTGAATAGATTTAAGCCATCTTCAAGGCTTTTACGAGAAATCACGATTTCATTGTCAGTTTGTTGCCAATTTTCAATCGGTACAGGGTTGCAACCGCCCGGTTTACCGATAGATGGAATAAAGAGATGCACGCCACAACCAACACAGACTACTTGATTGCCTTGCATGACATAGCCTTGATCGCCGCAGAGTAGGCAAGCATCGAATACTGCCGCCATACTGACTTTATTCGGTTGGCGATTGATAATGAAAAAGCGTACGGCTTTGCCATCATCAGCAATCCAAACAAAGCGGTGAAGTTTACCGTCTTTAAGTGGCTCTAGAGCTAAATGCACTTCATTTTTGTCATTAAGTTGTACTGGAACTGCTTCAGAAAGCTGTGGTGGTTGAGAGGCAACTTTTTCCCAATAAAGTTGGCTTGCAGCAACAAATAAAATACCCAATATGCCCCAGTAAATGGTGCGTTTTGATGTTTGTACGAAGGCTAATTTTTTGCGTTTTTCAATCAGATCTTTTTCGGCTTTAGCTTCTCTTAAACGTTTTGAATGTGTTTGAATGGTAAAAATACACAAAACAGCGAGCATTAACACAACACAAATGATATTGAGCCAAGCGGTGATTTCCCCTGATTTTGCCACAAAACTTAACCGCACTTTGGTGAGTTCAATGAGTTGTAATTTCATTAGGGTAAGCAGTAGTTCTGCTACAATCGGAAGAATTAACGCGATAAAAAGTAAAAAGCTGAGTGCTAAAAGTGCGGTAGATTTTCCTTGTGTTTTTTGTTGCTGTTTAAGTAAGAAATAGAGC
This sequence comes from Haemophilus sp. Marseille-P9675, assembly GCF_916862695.1. Taxonomy (NCBI): domain Bacteria; kingdom Pseudomonadati; phylum Pseudomonadota; class Gammaproteobacteria; order Pasteurellales; family Pasteurellaceae; genus Haemophilus; species Haemophilus sp. Marseille-P9675. The sequence continues at coordinate 698,972 of NZ_CAKASP010000001.1, read as the reverse complement.
CATGCACTTGAGGCTAAACTAAAAATTACGCCAAAAATGACCGCACTTATATTTAAAATAAAATCAGTGTTGATGACATCTGTGTTGGTGAGTGCGGTGATGTTTGGATCTTTCGCCCAAGTTGCTCCCGCGATAAGCATTAATGCAAATTGCCAGAATGCGGCAAGGTTTGATGATTTGCTCCATTGGCTGATTGCAAAAAGTAAAAAGATAATTAAAAAGCCGATGGTTAGAATAAGATTGGTGGTTTGTCCATTAGGAATATTTAGTCGTAGGACAACACCCAAAGCCAAGCCAATAAGGCTTAACCAAATAAGCGTTTTAGGCGAAATATTGCCTTTTTTAATTGCCCAAGATGCACCGAGTAAAAGCGAAATTGGCAAAAGAGCTTGCAAAACAAAAATGAAAAAATAAGTCATAGAAAGCGGATTTTTAAATGGTAGGGTGGGCTTTAGCCCACCGTTTTTTTATGTCTGATTGTTAATTGGTGGGCTGAAGCCCACCCTACAGCACTATTATTTTAAACCAGTAAATTTAAATTCATAATTTACATCAAATGGTTTCCACCAACGACCCACGCCAGTTTCTTCGTCAGTGTGGCGGTGCATACCAGCTTTTGGTGGCGGATCGATATGGTAAGTTAATTTGTAGTTACCCACGCCCATCATTTTGATGTTTGCGCCATAGTGTGGGCCATCGCCAGCAACCATTGGCATGAAGGTACCTTCTTGTTTAGCACCAGTATCGGTATTAACTAAGGTATAGTTGATGGTTAAATAAGGCATCCATTCACCTTCACCAAAACCGTTTTTGTTACCTTTCACTGCATGAATGTCTGCTTCTAAGTGAATGTCAGATTTTGCTGCAGGTAAGCCCATGCCGCGAGGTTCCATATCTACTGGTTTTAAGTAAACCGCTGCAATTTCCATGTCATTCATAGTAACTGCTTCACCGATTGGATATTCTTGGAATGCGTAAGCAGAAGTTGCTGCAAACATTCCTGCTAATAAACTTGCGCTAAGAAGTGCTTTTTTCATAGTTTCTCTCCTGAGATGAGTTTTGAGTTAATTTGAAACCGCTTTTTTGCTTTGATATTTCATAACAAACAAAGCAAAAATAGCAGCAAGAATTAAGATTGCTTGTGGTACAAGGGTTTCCACATAAGGATAAACACCTAACCACGAGATTTCTGGTACACCGTTAATTAATGTCGGTTCAAACAGTTTACCTTCAATAAGTTCAAGTACAGATTTGCCAGCGAATACAAATGCCATTAAATACATAAATGAACCAGTAAACATAAAGAATGGTTTTAATGGCAATTTAACCACGGTGTAACGCATTATAAAGTAGCAAATCGCGAGTAAAATCACCCCGCAAATAAAGCCGGCAAAAAGATAGGCTAAACTAACCGCACTTTTCGCATCGCCAACTAGGGCATAATAGAACAATACGGTTTCTGCGCCTTCACGATATACAGCAAGGAAACTGGTCAGCCATAAGCCGAATAGAGAGCCTGCTGTTAATGCCGTTGATAGTTTACCTTCGAGATAGCGTTTCCAGTTTTGTGCTTCGACTTTAGAAAGCAACCAGTAACTCATACTAAACAACATGAAGACTGCAATAATCATTGTGAAACCTTCAAGCAATTCGCGGTTTTGGCCTGAGTTTTCAAAAATAAGTTGGAATATGAATGCGGTAACGACGCTTGCCCCTAACGCCACATAAACGGATTGGCGAATAAGTGGCAATTTATCGTGATGATTATTTTTTACCATATAAGCCACAATAGCGGCAACAATTAATAATGCCTCTAAGCCTTCACGTAAAATAATAAGCAAGCTATATAAGAACATGGACCAATCACTTTGTTCTCTGCCTTGTAATATTTGAACGGCTTTCGCTAAGTTTTGGCTTAAACCTGTAGCTTGTTCCTGTAATTTGTCGCCATTTCCCGCTTTCATCAGACTGACTAAACGGGTGAAATAACCTTCTAATTCTGCTTTAAAATTGCTATCGCGCGAGCCCACTTTATTTTCCATACCAGAATTTTCAAATACATCAAAGTAAGTGTCTTGTACAGAAAGCATGGCTTTTTTTGCATCGCCTTGTTCATAAAGGGCAATAGCTTGTTGAATACGTTGGTTGATTTCAGTCGTAATTTTTGCCCAATCTTGCTCCGCAACGTTATCTGAAGTTTGCGCTTGTGATTGTGTCGCTTGAGCGTTTTGTTCATCGCGAGTGGTAGGCAAATTAGGAAGCTGCTCTTCAATATCTTGCAAGAGTTGTGTGCTTTGGTAAGCAATTTCTGTCATTTGATCAGGTTGTTCACTCAAACGAATCAAATTATAGAATTGTTGATTGATCGCGGCTGAAATTTCAGAAGAGCGGTTAGTTCTAACCGACATTTCCATTTCAGAGTTTTTGTAGCCGTCATATTGAGCTTGTTGGAATGCTTTTTTAGCATTGGCAAAATCACCGCTTTCATAAGCGGTAATGGCTTGTGCAATAAAATCATCAATGGTTTTGAAACTTTGTTGCCAATAAGGTTTGATGGCTTGATTATCATAAACGCCGTGCTGACTATCAGCATTGAGTTGATGCCCTTCAACAAGAGAAGGTAAAACTTGCTGTAATTCATTTTTTAAACCGTTGATTTTGGCTTGAACCTCATTCATTGGTTTACCTTCGCCAATCATCTTGCGAATCTCACCAAAAGTGGCTTCCATTTGATAGCTTTTTTGCGCTGAAAAATTAATGCGAATCGGACCTTCTAAATTTTCAAATATTTCAAAATAGGCCATTTGTACTTCTGTTTTGGCATCATCAATTTTGTTTTCTTTAAGAAGTTGTTCGGTGTGATTCAAGCGTTGAGTGATGTCATCTACCCATTTTTGATAGTTGTTTGCAAAAACAGATTGAGACAAAAGAAAGAGGAAGGGAATCATTACGTAACGAAAAACGCGAAACATAAGAGTTAATCCTTTAAATGAAATTTATTCTTATTTAGAGGTTATATTAAATAATAAAAAACCGCAATAATGAAATCGTATTTTTGTGATGGAAATCAATTTATGCTGAAATATTTAGGATTTTTATACAGTGTTTTTGTATAATTTGACCGTTTTTTTATTGATGTACGGAGATTTTTATGACTGCGCAAACGGGTATTTTACTTGAATCTTGTAAAGCAGGTGTATTTTTAGAAGCAAATATTACGGATTATTCTGTTGCCTCTAAAGCTATTCATCAATTCCTTGATAGTCTTGAACAGTTACAACAAGCGTATCCTGATGCTCGTCTAGGTGCTGTGCTCGCTTTTGGTGATAGCGCATGGAAAAAGTTAGGTGGTCAAAGTGCGGCAGAGCTTAAACCTTTCGTAACCTTAGGCAAAGGTGATCTATCTGCGCCTAGTACGCAAACTGATCTTTTAGTGCATATTCAATCGTTACGCCCTGATGTTAATTTTTCTGTGGCACAAGCTGCAGTGAATGCTTTTGCTCAAGCTATTGATGTTCAGCAAGAAATTCATGGTTTCCGTTGGGTGGAGGAACGAGATCTCACCGGTTTTATTGACGGAACTGAAAACCCAAAAGATGCAAAGCGAGCAGAAGTTGCCTTAATTTCAAATGGCAATGATAAAGATGGGAGTTATGTGTTTACTCAACGTTATGAACATAATCTCGCTAAATGGGAAAAATTAAATACAGCAAAACAAGAAAATGTGTTTGGACGCACTAAAACGGATAGCGTAGAAATGGAAGACAAGGCGGATACTTCTCATGTTGGTCGTACAGATTTGAAAGAGAATGGCAAGGGATTAAAAATCTTACGTCAAAGCTTACCTTATGGTACAGCGAGCGGTACGCACGGATTATTCTTTATTGCTTACTGTGCAACGCTTTATAACATTGAACAACAGTTGCTTAATATGTTTGGTGAAAAAGACGGAAAAACTGACCGCATTTTAGGTTTCACCAAGGCTGTAACGGGCGCTTATTATTACGCACCATCTATTGAGCAGTTGAATAAACTTTAATTTATGAAAAACCTAAATTAAAAAAATTTAGGTTTTTTTATGTTTCTTAACTTTTTCTTAAGATTTATTTGTTTTAATACACACATCCAAGCAATGGTGCTTGAAATTAACTTAATTAAAAAGGAAACATTATGAAAAAATTTGCATTAGCAACAATCTTCGCATTAGCAACCACTTCTGCATTCGCGGGTTTTAACGGCGGAAATACTCAAGGCGGTTTTCAACAAGCAACCCCTTCAGCAATTAGTGTAAAACAAGCTTTATCTGCAGCAGATAATTCAATGATTACTTTAGTGGGTAATATCACACAACAAATTGATGACGATGAATTCTGGTTTAGCGATGGCACAGGTCAAATCAAAGTAGAAATTGAACGTCACGTTTGGAATGGATTAAATGTAGATCCAAGCGATAAAGTGAAGGTTTACGGTAAACTAGATAACGAAGCATTCGAGAAAGCAGATCTTGAAGTATTACGTATCGAAAAAGTAAAATAATCATTCTTTGAAAATGGCGAGCATTAGCTCGCTGTTTTTGTTTATAAAGAGCGGTCAATTTTTTATGAGAATTTTATTGATAGAAGACGATAATCTAATCGGCAATGGTTTACAGATTGGTTTAACGAAACTAGGTTTTGCTGTGGATTGGTTTACGGATGGAAAAACAGGAATGGATGCCTTAACCTCTGCGCCTTATGATGCGGTTGTGTTAGATTTAACTTTGCCGAAGCTTGATGGATTAGATGTATTGCAACAATGGCGCTCCAAGCATCAAGATGTCCCAGTATTAATTTTGACTGCCCGTGATACCTTAGATGAACGTGTAAAAGGATTGCAAAGTGGAGCGGATGATTATCTTTGCAAGCCTTTTGCTTTGGCTGAAGTTGCAGCGCGCTTGCAAGCGCTTATTCGTCGTCGTTATGGTCATCATCATTCTGTGATTGAGCATGCTGGCGTTAAACTCGATCCAAATCAGCGTTCTGTTTGGTTGAATAATCAACCCATTTCTTTAACAAGCCGTGAATATAAATTACTTGAATTATTTATGCTGAATAAAGATCGCGTACTGTCTCGCGCATCTATTGAAGAAAAATTATCAAGCTGGGATGAAGAAATTAGCAGCGGAGCGTTAGACGTGCATATTTATAATTTGCGTCAGAAATTAGGTAAGCAATTTATTCGAACAGTACACGGCGTTGGATATGCGTTGGGAGTAACCCAATAAATGAAAAACAAACGTTTAAGTTTTCGTCTTATTTCTGTTCTTTCTTTCACCGCACTTTTTGTGTGGGGCGTATCTACTGCTGTCGCATGGTGGCAGGTGCGTAGTGAAGTGAATGATGTTTTCGATGCCCAACAAATCCTTTTTGCTGAACGCCTTGCCAATTCAGATCTTAGTCATATTCTGTTAGAGCATGTGGAAGATATTAATAAAATCCAGCCACATTCGTTCAAGAAAAACTATGATGATGACGCATTAGCTTTTGCTATTTTTTCTAAGGATGGCAAACGTTTATTAACAGATGGACGTAATGGCGATAATTTTGTGTTTGATAATGAAATTGGATTTGCGAAAGGCTATATGCTGAATGATGACGATGAATGGCGTATTTTCTGGCAGCCTGTAGCAAATGGAAATTTGATTATTGCCGTTGGGCAAGAGCTTGATTATCGAGAAGATCTAATTGAGGAAATGATCTTTGGGCAAATGTGGATTTGGTTTGCAAGTTTGCCTATTTTGATCATCGTTTTAGGATGGTTGATTCATAAAGAACTTCGACCGATTAAACGTTTAAGCCAAGAAGTTCAAACGAGAAAATCTGGTGATGTGTCATTGTTGAATACAGAGGGCTTACCTGTTGAGATTTTACCCTTAGTAAAAAATTTAAATCAATTTTTTGACCGCACTTCGGCTATGCTACAACGTGAACGCCGTTTTACCTCTGATGCCGCCCATGAATTGCGTAGTCCATTGGCGGCATTGCGTATTCAAACTGAAGTTGCTCAACTGGCGGGTGATGATGGGGAATTGCGAGAACAAGCACTTTTGCATTTAACACAAGGGATTGATCGTGCATCGCAGTTAATTGAGCAACTTTTGACGCTTTCAAAACTGGATAATTTACAAGAATTGGAAGAATTACAGCCTATTGATTGGGAAGGCATCATTCAATCGCTGATTGCTGAGCGCTATTTTGTGGCAGAAAAACGTAAAATTACCTTGGCTTTTGAGAAAGAATCTGAACCAAAGCAGAAACAAGGGCAACCAATTTTAGTTTCATTGATGCTTAGAAATTTACTAGATAATGCCATTAAATATTGCCCAGAAGACACAACTGTTTCAGTGAAAATCGCATCTTCTCAGATTATTATTGAAGATAATGGTGGTGGTGTTGACTCTGAAGATTTGAAAAAACTTGGTCAGCGTTTTTATCGCCCAGCTGGGCAAAATGAAAAGGGTAGTGGCTTGGGGCTTTCTATTGTCATGCGAATTGCGGAATTACATGGATTCAAAGTGCGGTTAGAAAATGTTTTAAAAGAAGGGCAGCGAATTGGCTTAAAGGCTCAAATATTTTTATAGACATGTCCTTTAAAAAATAAAACCGAGTAAAGACTCGGTTTTTCTTTTTTAAAATAGGTTGCTGATAAAGATGACTAAAATAATCACTGGCACAACGAATTTCACATAGTTAAACCAGATTTTAGTGAATGTTGAGTTAGGTGTTGGAGAAAGTTCTTTTTTCGCTTCATCTTTTAACACAAAACCAACAAAAATAGCACAACCAAGTGCGGTCAGCATAAAGAGAATATTTCCACTGACATAATCATAGAAATCAAAAATGCTTTTGCCGAAAATGGTGACATCTTTCCATACATTATCCCCTAAAATTGCTGGAATATTACCTAAGACAAAAATACCACCAAGGGTTAAGACAATCGCTTTGCCACGGCGCATTCTGAGCTTTTCTTGTAATGCGGTAATGATTACTTCATAAATTGTGATAGAAGTAGTTAGCGCAGCTATTAATAATAAGCCGAAGAAAATAATTGCAAAGAATTTACCCGCCCATAAGTGAGAGAATACGATAGGTAAACTTTGGAATACTAAAGTTGGGCCTGCATTTGGTTCAATCCCAAAGGTGAAAAGTGATGGGAAGATCATAAAGCCCGCAAGTACGGCAATAATTGTATTGGTAAAACCAGTAATAACTGCAGTTTGTATTAAGTCTTCTTCTTTATTTAAGTAGCTTGAAAGCGTAATTAATACGCCAAAACCAAGGCTTAATGCGAAGAATACTTGACCTAAAACGAAGATAAATAATTGTGGTGTAATTTTGCTGAAATCTGGTTTTAAATAAAATGTAATTCCTTCCATTGCACCTGGTAATGTGACGTTGCGAATAACCATTCCAATGAGGAAGATGAATAGTAATGGCATTAAATATTTTACAGAACGCTCGATTCCACCAATGATCCCTTTAGCTAAAATAATGTAATTCACCACAACAAATAAGAAGGTGTATAGCATAATTTCATAAGGGCTATTGCCAATATGTAGCTCGTAGAAATCTTTGGCGACATCTTTAGTAATGGGGGCTGAGATATCTAAGGTACCGCTGATTAAGCTAATGATATAAGAAATAACCCAGCCACCAAGCACCATATAATACGCCATGATACCGAATGAACCGAGTAATCCCATGTAGCCAAGGATTTTCCAATATTTGGAAATACCTTTTCCTTTATCCAGAATTTTATCACCAAAGGCATCAATGGAGTTTACACGTAAGCGGCGGCCGATCACGTTTTCAACGAGAATCATCGGAATACCGATTACAATCATTGCGATACAGAAAAGTAGAACGTAGGCTCCGCCACCATTTTCGCCCACAAGGTAAGGGAAGCGCCAAGTAGCGCCGAAACCGACAGTTGCGCCTGCGACAGTCATGACATAAGTGAGTCGGCTAGACCAAGTTTGTCGCTGTTTATTATTTGTTGTCATTTGTTTTCCTATTTTTAATAAAAAGTGCGGTAAATAATTAGAGTGTTTTATCGCAAAAATTAAAACTCAATTTTTTCTTTATATTCACACAGATCTTCAATAATGCATGAGCCACAACGAGGTTTCCGTGCGATACAAGTGTAGCGCCCGTGTAAAATTAACCAATGGTGAACATCCACTTTAAATTCATCAGGTACGACTTTAAGTAGTTTTTCTTCTACTTTTACCACGTCTTTACCTGGTGCAAAATTAGTTCGATTGCATACACGAAAAATATGGGTATCCACCGCAATGGTTGGATGACCAAATGCCGTATTTAGTACAACATTGGCTGTTTTTCTGCCCACACCTGCTAATGCTTCTAAGGCTTCGCGATTTTCGGGCACTTCACCGTTGTGCTTTTCAATTAAATCACGGCAGGTTTTGATAATATTTTCTGCTTTGCTATTAAAAAGCCCGATAGTTTTAATATAGCTTTTTAAACCATCTAATCCTAAATCTAAAATTGCTTGTGGTGTGTTTGCAACAGGGAATAGTTTTTCTGTCGCTTTATTCACGCCTTTATCGGTTGCTTGTGCCGATAGAATTACCGCAATTAATAATTCGAAAGGCGAATTATACTGTAATTCTGTGGTCGGGTGGGGATTTTGATCTCTTAATCGGGTTAATATTTCGATTCTTTTTAATTTATTCATCTTATTTATCAATTCGATTTTTTATTGCAAGGAGCAAGCCTAATCCTATAAATGCGCCTGGTGGCAGAATGAAAAGTAAAAAGCTACTGTCTGTATGGTAAATATGGAGCGTTAAAAATTGAGCTTGTTCGCCAAATAGATTTTCGATGCCATCAAAAACCGTACCTTGTCCAATGATTTCACGCAATGCACCAAGTACTGTCAAGCTAAGTGCCATCCCTAATCCCATTGAGAAACCGTCCCAAACTGAATGGAGTAAGCTGTTTTTTGAGGCGAACGCTTCTGCCCGACCTATCACAATACAGTTGGTAACGATGAGTGGAATAAAAATTCCAAGTGATTGATAAAGCGTATAGGTATAAGCATTCATTAAAAGTTGAACGACAGTTACTGTCGTCGCAATAATCATCACGTAGATTGGAATGCGGATTTCATTCGGAATATATTTACGGAAAAGTGAAATGACCGTATTTGTGCAAGTGAGCACAAGCATTGTCGCTAAACCTAAACCCAGTGCATTGGTGGCGGTGCTAGACACCGCTAAAAGCGGACAAAGCCCGAGAAGTTGAACAACCGCTGGATTATTTTTCCAAATTCCTTGAGTAAAGATTTCTTTCCACATGGACTTTTGTTGATTTTCAACCGCACTTTCTATTTTTTCTTCTTCAAGTGCGGTATTTTTTTCAGTTAAATCTGTCATATTATTTCACTTGTGTTGAAAGCTGTTGTAACAAGGCTTGGTTATTTAGCATGATTAATGCTGAGCGTTTAGTTTGATTCACCACTGCGCGAGGTGTAATGGTTGCACCAGAAAATTGATCAAATTTCCCGCCATCTTTTTTTACCGCCCATTCGCTTAAATTATGCTCATTAATCGACTGATGAGTGAAATTTAAAATCCAGTTGGAAATACGAAGTTCAATTTTATCGCCTAAGCCAGGTGTTTCATGGTGTTCAATAACTCGTACGCCTAACACTTCACCTTTCGGATCTAATCCCACAAGCAAGCGAATATCGCCAGAATACCCATCAGGTGCGGTGGTTTCATAGGCATAGGCAGAAACATTTCCATCTTTTTTCGCAAAATAAATTTTCTGAATGCCCACCAAATTTTTATCTTGAGGAATAACCGCACTTTCTAACAGATTATTATTGAAATAATCTTGTGGAATGACCTGTAAAAGCAATTCTCGTTGTTGTGCCGCCATCACAGCGTCAATTTTATCTTTTGTTAGGAAAAAAATACCCGCAGAAATTGCTGTGCAGAGTAGGGCTACAGAGCCTAATAATATCCCGTAACGCGATGTAATTTTTACTGTGCCCATTATTTTTTTCCTTTTGTTGGATAACCAGATACTCGAGGACGTGTGTAATGATCGATAAGTGGAACGCAAATATTACTTAATAAAATTGCGAATGCTACACCATCTGGAAAGTTTCCGTGATAGCGAATGAGATAGACAAATAACCCCACTAATGCGCCAAAAATAATTTTTCCTCGTGGTGTAATGGAGGCTGTGACAGGATCTGTCGCAATAAAAAATGCGCCAAACATCATTGCGCCACTAACGAGTTGACTCATCGCACTTAAATGCGTGAAGCCAGTAAAAGCGGTCACGGTGGCTAAACAGAAAAAGGTGACAAGCATCGCCACTGGAATTTGCCAGTGAATGACACGTTTTACAATAAGGAAAATTCCGCCCAGTAAGAAAGCCACGTTGACTTGCCACCAGCCTTGAGCAAAGTCAGTTCCATTACCCATAAAAATCGGCAGTTTAATCAATTTATAAAAATCATTTAATTGAGTGTGACTTTTATAGAAAATTTTTGCGCTATCCAAAGGCGTTGCTTGGGTGATGCCATCAATGTTATGTGTAAGTTGTGAAAGCGTAAATCCATCAGTGGTTAAACCTGAAAATATTAATGAAAACGCATCTGAAAAAGTCGGTGGTTCCTGTAATAAATTAATTGGAGGCATCCAAGTTGTCATTTGTAACGGGAATGAAATTAAAAGAATTACATAGCCAATCATCGCAGGATTGAATGGGTTTTGTCCTAAGCCACCATAAACCTGTTTACCTAATAAAACTGCACAAAGTGTTCCAATGATGATGACCCAATAAGGTGCATAAGGTGGAATAGCCATCGCCAAAATTAAAGCAGTCAGGGATACGCTGAAATCTGAAAGATAATTTAGCGGTTTTTTACTACGTAATTTTATTGCAATAAATTCCGCAATGATAGCTGTACCAATGGCTAATACAGATTGAAGCACCACACCAAATCCAAAATAATAAATTTGCGTGAAAAAAGCTGGCATCATTGCCAACATTACCCAAAGCATAATACGCGCTGTGAGTTTCCCTGAATGAGTATGAGGAGAGCTAACCATTTTAAACATTATTTTATTCCTGATTATTTTCTAATGTTGCTTGTGTTTTTGCCAATTTCTTTGCTTTTGCTCGAGCAATGGCAGCCGCTACAGCCGCTTTTTTCGGATCGAGTGCGGTTGAATTTTCTTCTTTTTTTTCTACCGCATTTTCTATGTCTTGAGTGCTTGGAACTAATTCTGTAGTTCCATTCACTTGGGCAAGTTTTTTTGCTTTTGCACGAGCAATCGCAGCGGCTACGGCTGCTTTTTTCGGATCAAGTGCGGTTGAATTTTCGTCTGTTTTTTCTACCGCACTTTCTATGGCTTGAGTGTTTGAGACTGATTCAGCGGTTTCATTCAATTGCGCAAGTTTTTTCGCTTTTGCTCGAGCAAGTGCGGCTGCAACCGCTGCTTTTTTTGGATCAAGTACGGTTAAATTTTCGTCTGTTTTTTCTACCGCACATTCTACGGTTTGTGTGTTTGAGACTGATTCAGCGGTTCCATTCGCTTGAGCAAGTTTTTTTGCTTTTGCACGAGCAATCGCTGCAGCTACAGCCGCTTTTTTCGGATCAAGTGCGGCTGAATTTTCGTCTGTTTTTTCTACCGCACTTTCTACGGTTTGAGTATTTGAGACTGATTCAGCGGTTTCATTTGCTTGTGCAAGTTTTTTCGCTTTTGCTCGAGCAAGCGCGGCTGCAACTGCTTTTTTCGCATCGGTTGGTTGAGTTTGTTGTTCTTGGTTTTCGACTTGAGATTCCGCTTGCTGACGAGCCAGACGACGAGCTTTACGTTGTGCCATTAAATCAGCGTTATCAGGTAAAACTTCCCCTTTTTCTGAGATAATTGTTTTAACTTGTACTGATTCTGTTTCATTGGCTTTTTTCGCTTTCAAGCGTTCTAGCGCCGCTTTAACAGGATCTTCACCTTTGGTTTGCGCTAATTCTTCTCGACGTGCTTCTGCTGCACGTTGTGAACGTGCTTTACGCTCTTGTTCTTCACGTTCCATTCGCGCTTGTTTAGCTTCAAAGCGAATTTTGGCTTCATCTGATTTTTTCTGTTTTTCTTTTATTTGCCAAATTTTTGCTTTTTCTTGGCGGAAATACTGAATCAGCGGAATATGGCTTGGGCATACGTAAGCGCAAATCCCGCACTCGATACAATCTTTGAGGGCGTATTCTTCCGATTTTTTGTGATCTTCACTACGAGCAAACCAGTAGAGTTGTTGTGGCATCAAGTTGACTGGGCAGGCATCAGAACAGCTAGAACAGCGAATACAAGCTTGTTCAGGCTCTGGTTCTGCATACTCAAAATAGTCTGGTGCAAGCAAGCAGTTGACAATTTTTGTCACTGGTGCATTGAGATTGGAAAGTTCCAATCCCATCATTGGGCCCCCCGCAAATACTGGATAACGTTCATCAAACTGATAGCCAGCGCGCGTCAATACTTGAGAAATTGGTGTACCAAGTCGGACCCAATAATTACCTTTTTCAGGAATTTTATCACCAGTAAGGGTGACCACTCGTTCAATTAAAGGTTCGTCATTTATCACCGCTCTTTTAATTGCAAAGGCTGTACCAACATTATGCATCAGTACGCCAATACTAGAAGAACGTGCACCACTTGGGACTTCCATTCCTGTAAGCAAATAAATAAGCTGTTTTGCGGCACCCGAAGGATATTTTGTTGGAATTACTCGAACGCTAATGTCATTTGCTCCCTGTAGCGCTTTGCTAATTGCCTCTATTGCTTCAGGTTTGTTATCTTCAATGGCAATGACTACGTTTTCAGGTCGTAGGATATAACGCAAAATACGAATGCCTTTGATGATTTCATCAGCGCGTTCACGCATAAGACGATCATCACAAGTAATATAAGGCTCACATTCTGCACCATTGATAATTAAGAGTTTAACTTTTTTCTCTGCTGATTGAATTTTAGCTGCAGTCGGAAACACTGCACCGCCCAAGCCAGCTATACCAGCTTGATAGATTTTGTTAATAAGTTGTTCTGGCGAGAGTGTTAAAAAGTCATCAATAGGATTACGCTCTAGCCATTGATCTAAGCCATCCGCTTGCAAATGAATTGCAGGTTCATCAAGACCAGACGGATGTGCAGCGACATAAGGTTTAATCAATTTAATTGTGCCTGAAGTTGGCGCATGAACGGGTAGCATACGTAAGCCATCACCTTGCGTTAAAGGTTGACCTTTTAATACGTAATCGCCTTCCTTTACTAAAAGGTTACCTATTGTTCCTGCGTGCTGTTTAAGAGGAATGTAAAAATCCGTGACTAAAGGGTGATGACGTAATGGTTGTGAATTAGATTGTGATTTCATTTCAGGCGGATGAATGCCACCTTTGAAATCCCATAATTTACCGGAATTGAAACGAGATAATACGTCCGCCATTTATTCCCCCACAACCAATTTTTTCTCAGTACCATTTACATTCATTACTGGAATGACTAATTTTGCATCAAACTTCCAATCCCAATTATCGATATTTTTTTTCACGGGAATCATTGATATACAATCTGTCGGGCAGGGTGCTACACAAAGTTCACAACCTGTACAGAGATCTGGAATAATCGTATGCATGAATTTATTTGTACCAATAATGGCATCAACAGGGCAGGCTTGAATGCATTTTGTGCAGCCAATACACATATTTTCATCAATAAAGGCGACTTTCTCGATAGGTTCTTCTACGCCGTCCATAGCAGGCACATCAACACCTAAAATCTCTGCGATTTTTACGATGGTAGGTTGACCACCAGGAATACATTTTGTGATGTCATCTCCATTGCAAATAGCTTCAGCGTATGGTTTGCAGCCAGGATAACCACATTGTCCACATTGGCTTTGTGGCAAAATAGAATCAATTTTTTCCACAATGGGATCAGCTTCAACTTTGAGTTTAAGTGAAGCAAAGCCTAAAATCGCACCGAAAATTAAAGCGAGTAAAGTGATTACGATGAATAGAAGGGTCATTATTTCTTTCTTTTTCCTGAAAAATACTGAGAGAACCCAATAAATAAAATCAAAATGGTAATAGCCATTAAAAGATAAATCATTTTATTACTTCACAAGTCCTGCAAATCCCATAAATGCGAGAGACATTAAGCCAGCTGTGATAAGGGCAATAGATGAACCTTTGAAAGTTAAAGGTACATCGGCCGCAACAAGACGTTCACGAAGCGCAGCAAAAAGTACTAATACAAGTGCAAATCCAAGAGATGCACCAAAACCATAAACGACAGATTCCGTTAAATCATGAGCAAGATTTACATTTAATAATGCGACACCGAGAACTGCACAGTTTGTGGTTATCAAAGGCAAGAAAATTCCAAGTAAACGATATAGTGTTGGGCTAGTTTTATTTATTACCATTTCGGTAAATTGTACCACTACGGCAATAACCAAAATAAATACTAATGTACGCAAAAAAGTAGCATTCAAGGGAACAAGAATATAATGATCAACTAAATATGCGCAAAGGGAGGCGACAGTTAATACAAACATTGTTGCTAGTCCCATACCTACTGCGGTTTCAATTTTCTTTGATACCCCCATAAACGGACATAGTCCTAAAAACTTTACAAGTACAAAGTTGTTAATTAATGCAGTACCGATAATCAATAAAATATAATTTGTCATTTTTCTTTGCCTTTTATGTAGGGAAGTATTATCGCTATTTATGAATTGAAGAACAATAGGTATTTTTAAATGCGATAAACCCTACTATTTATCAGTATTCTTTGTGAAAATAACCATAAAAAGCAGGCAATAATTGTGTGATTAAATTTAGTTGCTGATAAGGCAAGCTAAATGCTGTGCGATCTTGTTCTGTCATTTCCTGTTTCTCTAACTCCTTTAGGTGGGTTTCAATGTTTTTTTGGAGTTTAGCAAATATATCTGGTGGTATTTTTTCGATATTTTCAAGAGAATAAATAATTTTTTTGGCAACAGGATAGAAACCAGATAAAAATTGTGTAGTTTGTTGTAGAGTATTCATTTTTTCACGATAGGAACCTAGCGCAGAAATATAACTTAATAAGGAATAATTCAGTTTAAGTAAATCAAACCCTTGTTGTAAAAATGCTTTATATTTTTCAGGTTCATTATTCATGTTTGAAAGTGTTGTACTAAGTGCTGCTGCATATTGATGTGCATTACGACGAGCAATGCGATACTTTAGATCATCACTTTTACCAAATTGTAGTTGACTAATAATATGTAAAAGATAAGTTGCATCACTTTGAACCGCTTTATGGCTAACTTTGTCTAATTGTAAATATTTCCAATCAGGCCATAAATAAGAAACAGCAAACCATGAGATAGCCGAACCTAGTAATGTATCAAGTAAACGAGGCATGAGTGCAGCTGAAGTATTAAACCCCATAACATCAAAGCTTAACAAGACCTGTAATGTGATAAAAAAGGTAGAGAAGCTGTAATTATTACTGCGAAAGAAGAAAAATAGTGTACTAGTAAGGACTACAAGACCCAGCTTAAGTTCTAAGGTTGGATTAAAATAGGGTAAAAGCGATCCTATCACCACGCCAAGAAAAGTGCCGATAATCCGCTGGCGTAAACGTGTTTTGGTGGCAGAATAGTTTGGTTGGCAGACAAAGACAGCGGTAAGTAAAATCCAATAACCAAGATTAAATTGGAAAAACTCTACGATGACACAGCATAAAAAAACCACTATCGATAAACGTATTGCATGGCGAAAGAGTTGAGATTCAAAGGTAAAGTGGCTAAAAATTGCAGTAGAGATATTTTTTAAGCCAGTAATTTGATCCGTATGAATTCTTGCTAAATGATCAGCATCATCTGTTTCTTGAGTAAGTTGTCGAAGTTGCCAGTTAATACTTTGCAAGTTGTCTAGTAGGGTCTGAATCTCAATAAGCTGATCTTTATCGTGGATGTGTTGTTCTCGATATAGCTGGAATGAGTGCAATGTCCCCGATAGTGCGCGCTCAACCCGTTCATTGAATTGATAGTTTTTATTTTGGCGTAAACTCGTTGTTACTTCTCGGCAAGATTGTGCTTGTAATTCTAGTAAGCGCTGAATACGAAAAATTAAGTCTGTATTTTTTAGTTTTTCAGTAATTTGCTGATAATCAAAATGAGTAGAATTTACACGTTCATGGATATCTTGCGCAGCAAAATAATAGCGGAGCATTCGTTGTGTGCGAGGATGTCGATGTTGACCACGAATACGATAGAATAGTGCTGTACGAACAATATTAAATGCAGAAACTACATTTGCATTTTTCATAGCGAAATGAAGATGTTTTTTTTCTATTTCATTTATTTCATCGGGATCAAAAAAATAAGATTTGGCATCTAAGTAATCACCTAGCGCACAGAAAGCTTTAGCAACACTTTCTTGTACGGGACGATTTGGAAAGAATAAATAGACAATGAGTGTTATTACACTATAAAGTAGCGTACCGCATAGAATCATGACAGGGTTGATAAACCATTCATGTATTTCAGGTGTATAGGTTAGTGTAGTATAAAGTGCCACAACTAGTGTACCAAATGCAATGGTACTATAGCGTTGCCCAACAGCACCTATCATAGTAAAAATAAATGTAAGCGCAGTCATCAAGGCAATATATTGTATTGGCTTGCCGATATTTAATTGGACAATAAAGGATGAAATAGAGAAAGCTATCAATGTATAAAAGACATTTTTTAAACGCCCAGTTAAACGATTGTCTAAATCAACTAATCCTCCTGCAATAATACCTAGAATTAAAGGCATAGATTGTTGAGAGATATTAAATGCCCATACGCTAATTGCGGCAATATTTACAGCAATAAAAATAGGAATAGTAGCAATTACTTTAGCATTTAACCAGTTGTTCATTATTCATCCTTATTACAATAGAAAAAGTGAGCAGCAAGGCTCACTTTTATTATCTATATAAGCGTACTCAAACATCAAAGCTTTTTGAACGAGATAATACGTTACTTGTGGGATTTTGCCCAGTTTAAGAAACGTATTTGAGTTTCCTTATCTGCTTGTTGGAACCAGTATTGAAGTTGCTGTTCTGCAACATTCTCACCTTGAACAACGACTTTCCCTTTGTTTATTTTAGCATTGCTTGCAGAAGCAACTGGCATTGTGGTTGGTATTGCTGCAGTCGAAAATGCTGCAACAGATGCGATTGCACCTGAGGAATTATATGTAGAAAGATCGTTTACCACGTTTGCACTAGGAAATAAACCCTCTTGTTTTAAAACATCCACTTTCGCTGCAATAGTATTACCTGATTTGCTAGTAATATTAATTGTTGGTGTACTATTAAATTTTTCACCTTCGGAGCGGCTACGGATTGAAGGTGCAGAGATAGTAATATCTTCTGGGGAACCTTTGAATGTAACAATGATAGGACTAGATTCAAATAAAGATTGATTAGAACCTGAACCAACAATATCACCTAAACGAACAACCACTTGATGTGTTTCAGTATCATTAATGTTAAATGATTTTGTTTCTTTTAATAATGCTTTTGATGCTTTTTGTCCATCAATGGCTAAAAACTCAAGATTAGATGACGTTGAAACCATTCCAGCAAAGCTCGTTGAGCTAGCACATAATACCGCTAGGCTTAATGCAATAGTGCGTAATTTCATAATTGCTCCTTTTAATAGATGAAAATGAGTACAATGCTTATGCTATGCTAAATTCACTAAAATGAAAATAAAAAAGTGCGGTTGGTTTTAAAAAAGTTTTTTTATGCTAGAATTCTCTACCAAATTAACGATAGCGATTTTTTAATAGGAAAAAATATGAAAGTTTTAGAAGGCTCAGTCGCAGCACCTAATGCAAAAGTTGCAGTAGCAATTGCTCGTTTTAACAGTTTTATTAATGAAAGTTTATTAGAAGGCGCAATTGATGCATTAAAACGTATCGGCCAAGTGAAAGATGAAAATATCACTATCGTGCGTGCTCCTGGTGCGTATGAGTTGCCATTAGTTGCTCGTCGTTTAGCTGAAAGTAAAAAATTTGATGCGATTGTGGCATTAGGCACAGTTATCCGTGGTGGTACTGCACACTTTGAATATGTAGCAGGGGAAGCAAGCAGTGGTTTAGGAAAAGTTGCAATGGATGCTGAAATCCCTGTCGCTTTTGGAGTATTAACCACAGAAAATATTGAACAAGCGATTGAACGTGCTGGTACTAAAGCAGGTAATAAAGGTGCAGAAGCAGCCTTAACCGCACTTGAAATGGTTAATCTTATTCAACAAATTGATGCGGCATAAATCATGACAGAACAAAAACAAGTGAAAAAGCCTTCTGCTCGTCGTCGTGCGCGTGAATGTACTGTGCAAGCCTTGTATTCTTGGGCGGTATCCGGCAATACTGCAGAACAAGTGGAATTAGCCTTTGTGTTAGATCAAGATATGGATGGGGTAGATAAATCTTACTTCCGTAAATTGTTTCGTCAAACAGTAGAAAATATTGAAACCATTGATTTTTCAATTTCGCCTTATATTGACCGCGCTTTTGATGAGCTTGATCCTATTGAAACTGCAATTTTACGTTTGGCTGTTTATGAATTACGCTTTGAATTAGATGTGCCATATAAAGTGGTTATCAATGAAGCGATTGAAGTGGCAAAAGTATTCGGTGCAGATGAAAGCCATAAATATATCAATGGCGTACTTGATAAAATCGCACCCGCATTAGGGCGTAAATAATCCTTTTAAACTGAAAATGGCGCGCGTTTTTAACGCGTGCCTTTTCTTTTATAAGATAGGTAAAAAATGGCAATGGGTGAATTTGATTTAATTAAACGATATTTTCAGCAACAAATATTAGTTGATGATTCCGTTCAATTATCTATTGGAGACGATTGTGCGCTGGTTTCCGTGCCAGAGAATTATCAGCTTGCCATTACGACCGATACAATGGTAGAAAATGCGCATTTTTTACCAACCATTTCACCTGAAGATTTAGCTTATAAGGCCGTTGCAACTAATTTAAGTGATCTTGCTGCAATGGGGGCACAGCCCAAATGGGTCTCTCTGGCATTAACTTTGCCAAATGTAGATGAAAATTGGATTTCAACATTTAGCCAAAGTTTATTGCACACGTTAAAACAATACAACGTCACATTAATTGGTGGTGATACCACAAAAGGCAATTTGTCTATTACGATTACGGCACAAGGTTTTGTCGAAAAAGGTAAAGGGATTTGTCGGCATAAAGCGCGAGTTGGCGATTTAATTTATGTTTCAGGCACTTTAGGCGATAGCGCTGCAGGTTTAACACAAATTTTATCGGGCAAAAGTGCGGTTGATTCTGATGATGTTTTTTTGCAACAACGTCATCTTAGACCCACACCTAGAATTGAACTTGGGCGGGCGTTAATTGATATTGCCCATGCAGCCATTGATCTTTCCGATGGGTTAATCTCTGATTTAGGGCATATTCTTGAACGAAGTCAATGTTGTGCTGAAGTTGAGCTTACAGCTTTACCTCTTTCATTATCGATTTTAAATAAATATGATCGCACTCTAGCGGAACAATTTGCCTTAAGTGGTGGAGAAGATTATGAACTTTGTTTTACCATACCGCCCGAATATAAAGATGAATTAGAATTACGCGTGAAAAAACTGAACGTGTCTTGCACTTGTATTGGTAAAATTAATGAAAAGTGCGGCGACTTTTCTCCCCGTTTTTTACGGGATGGAAAATCTGTGAATATAACTTTTTCAAGTGGTTTCGATCATTTTAAGGAATCAAAATGACAGAAAATAATCCTCTTAAAAAAATCTCTCTTTTAAATCCTATTCATTTGCTTGCCGTTGGTTTTGGCTCGGGCTTAATTCATCCAGCTCCAGGCACGTGGGGGAGCTTAACCGGAACAATTTTAGGCGTGATTTTGCTTTCTTTGTTAGGTGTAAAAACCTTTTTAATTTTCACCGCACTTTGTTTTCTACTCGGTTGCTACCTTTGTCAAAAAACTACAGCTGATATGGGCGTGCATGATCACGGTTCTATCGTTTGGGATGAATTTGTCGGCGTATTTATTGTATTAGCGGCGATCCCGTCATTATCTTGGCAATGGATTTTGGCTGCTTTTGTGTTATTCCGCTTTTTCGATATTTTAAAACCGTTCCCAATTCGTTATTTTGACGAAAAACTCGAAAGTGGTTTTGGCATTATGGTCGATGATGTATTAGCAGCAATTTATGCCGTGATTGTCGTATTTGCTATTCAGTATTGGATGTTGTGATGCTGAATTTAATCATTGTGCATTTATTTGGCTTAATGACGCCAGGGCCAGATTTCTTCTATGTAAGCCGAATGGCGGCAAGTAACTCTCGTCGTAATACAGTTTGTGGCATTTTAGGCATAACGCTTGGCATCGCTTTTTGGGGGATGCTTTCTATGTTGGGATTGGCGGTGTTATTCGTTACTATTCCAGCATTACATGGCGTTATTATGTTGCTAGGCGGTAGTTACTTAGCATATCTCGGTTTTTTAATGGCTCGCAGTAAAAAATACGCTCAATTTGAACCGCACTCTGATACTGAATTTAATCAGCAAACCACAATCAAAAAAGAAATTGTGAAAGGGCTTTTAGTGAATTTATCCAATGCAAAAGTCGTGGTGTATTTTAGTAGCGTGATGTCGCTTGTCTTAGTAAATATTACTGAAATGTGGCAAATTATCTTGGCTTTTATGGTAATTGTGGTAGAAACATTTTGTTATTTTTATGTGATTTCATTGATTTTTTCACGTAATATTGCCAAGCGTTTATACAGTCAATACAGCCGTTATATTGATAATATGGCTGGTATTGTATTTTTATTTTTTGGTTGTGTGCTTGTTTATAGCGGCATCAACGAAATAATTCATTAATAAAAAAGGAAGTAACATGACATTAAAAATTGCAATCGCTGGTGCTGGCGGAAGAATGGGGCGTCAATTAATTCAAGCGGTTCATTCTGCGGAAGGAGTAGAGCTAGGAGCAGCTTTTGAACGCAAAGGATCATCTTTAGTCGGAACAGATGCGGGAGAATTGGCGGGCATTGGTCATCTAGGTGTAACAGTTTCGGATGATCTTGAAAGCCAAAAAGATAAATTCGATTTATTAATCGATTTCACTCGACCAGAAGGCACCCTTGAACATATTGCATTTTGCGTAGCGAATAATAAAAAAATGGTAATCGGTACAACAGGTTTTGATGAGAATGGTAAAGCGGCGATTAAAACCGCTTCAGATAAAATTGCTATTGTGTTTGCATCAAATTTCAGTGTTGGTGTGAATTTAGTCTTCAAGCTTTTAGAAAAAGCAGCAAAAGTGATGGGCGATTATTGCGATATTGAAGTGATCGAAGCACATCACCGTCATAAAGTTGATGCGCCATCTGGCACCGCACTTTCTATGGGCGAACATATCGCAAAAACCTTAGGTCGCGATTTAAAAACTCACGGAGTCTTCTGCCGAGAAGGAATCACAGGCGAACGTAAACGCGATGAAATTGGTTTTTCAACTATTCGCGCTTCGGATGTGGTGGGGGAACACACGGTGTGGTTTGCTGATATCGGCGAGCGTGTAGAGATTTCCCATAAAGCATCAAGTCGTATGACTTTCGCTAATGGTGCAGTGCGTGCTGGTAAATGGTTAGAAAATAAAGCGAATGGCTTATTTGATATGACCGATGTATTAGATTTAAATAATTTATAAATCAATTTCAATGTCACTTTCTACGTGACAGCAGCATAATAAAATCTCATCAGGTTGAATAAAGGCAAGGGGCGTATCTTTATATGATACCTTGCCTTTTTTGATCTTCACACGACAAGAACCACAATAGCCACTACGGCATTGATATTCATGATGAATATTATTTTTCTCGAGATGATCGAGTAAACTTGTTTCATTATTGAATTCTAATGTGGTTTTACTGTAGATTAGATGAATTTTCATAATAACAATGCAGTGAAATTTGCTGGGCATTATATAAGGAAAATCCATATGTTAAAAATACTGTGTTTTATAACCGCACTTTTTATTACGGCTTGTAGTTCTATTAGCAAAGAACCAGTGAAGACGGTGGATGTTTATATTAAACCTTATTATTCTGCTGAAAATGGAAAAGCAGAAAATGTATTTGTACATAAAGAAATCGATCCTATGCTACGTGAAAATACGATAAAAGGTTATGAAAGTGCGGTGAAATTTGTAGAAGAAAATCCGGCTCGCATTTCACCAATGACGATGTTCACGTTAGCCGCGCGGGCGTACGATTTTGGATTAAGAGATGAAGCTGTTACTTGGTTTTATCGTGGACAAAACCGTTTGATTACCGCACTTTATGTGTTGGATTTACCAAAACAAACGGTGCAGGATAATACAGGGTTCAGCCATGTTGTAGGGCAGTTTATTAATGCTTATGCGTTTTGCAATTTTGATAAACAAAGTCGTGCCGCCGAAAATGCGGTGAAATGGACAATTACGCATCCTTATGAAGTTATTTTCTTACCAACATTGTCCGCAAAATTTGCAGATCGTAGAAAAGCGTTAAAAGAAGCAGAAGAAAAATTAGTTCAACGTTTACAGGAACAAGCACATTTTTTTGCCAATCCAAACAATAAAGAAAAATGGCAAAAAGAGCGGTCAGAAAATTTTGTGAATGAACGATTTTGTTGGTAATAAGAAAAAATGGAATAGCGATAACGTTATTCCATTTTTAGTATGATAAACCATATATGGTTAGAATGTACTTGTTAAACCAAATTTAATGGTTCTTCCTGGCGCTGGCATAGATGAACGAGTCATTGGATCAAGATAATAACGATCAGTTAAGTTTGTCGCAGACAATGACAGCGCAAGATTCTCATTCACTTTGTAGTTCATATACGCATCAACCAAGAACACTGGCTGCCAACGTGGGTTGTTATTGCTATTGGCAAACCAGCCTGCATCACGTAAAGATTTGTTACGAGTTTCTTTCACATTAGTGTGATATACCATACGGGTGCCAACTTCTAATCGCTCATCTAAGAAACGTACACCGAGATTTGAGGTAATGCTGTATTTCGGCAAAATGGCATTTTTTAAGTAGCCGTTTTCATTACCACCATTAACGCATTCAGGATAGGCTTCAAATGTATGTATATCACCTATACCACCAACATCTCGAATTGCTGAACTTTTATCGCAGAATTTATTTTTGATGTTGTAGCTAATACCGATATCACCGAAGATTCGACCTTGATCATAACGAGCGGATAATTCTACACCTTCTAAAATCCGTTTATCAAACTGCTTCATCTCATAATTAATATCACGGTCAAAAATATTTTTCGTGGTATTTTTGTACCAATTTAGTCGAATATCCGCACGGCGTAAACTTGGGAAGAAACCACGTAAATCATGCACATATCCCACTTCAATATTTTTGCTGTGTTCCGGTTTACGTTTATAGAGCGGCGTGAGAATATCAATGGAATAGCCAATGGTATCTTCAAAAATACTCGGCATACGTTTGGTTTCATCATAGCGCACATAAATTCTGGCGTTATCACTTAAAAATGCGGTAGCACTAAAGGAAGGTGCCCAAGCGTGATCTTTACGCTCCGCCTTTTTCATTTTTTCCCACTGTTCTTTGGTTACTGGTGTTTTTTCTGGCGAACCGGAAAAATCAGTACTAATGTCATATAAATAATCTTCTTTCCCAGTTTGTGGATGGATTACTTTTTTTTCTAACATTTCTTTTGTAATGCGTCCATCCGTAAGCGGAAAATGCTCAACAGAAAAATTACCATATTCGTCTCGTTCCCAATAAATGGTCTGCGTTGCAGATTGATCCCATTCACCTTTATCACCACTGAGCTGTGACCAACTATCATATTCCTCATCTGTGGTTGGAGTCCCGCCATGTGAAACAACATACTCATCACGATCATCAAGCCATTTTTGTAATTCTGGTGAATCATCAGCAGGTATTGGATATAATTCTTTAAATTTTTCCTGAAGTGAAATTATTAAATCATTTTTCCTTTCAAAATTTATATAGTCTTGTGTTATTTTAGGGGCGACTTGCTTCAATTTTCTTACTGTAAATGGAATACGTGATTCGGTTAATACCTCTTCCTGTTTTAAGTGTGCAATTTTTTCCTGCAAACCGCGATCTTTAGATTTGTAATGGGTATATTTCATCCCAGCAGTCAGTAATAACCAATCGGTTGGTGAATATTCAAATTTGAAGCCTGCATTAAATTCATTTCGGTTGCCTTTTCGATTTCCTGAACGAGCAGTGTTTGATACTCGGCAAATACCATGTATATCGCCTTCCACACAGGTATAATTTTCCCCTTCTATTTTAGCATCAGTCTCGTATTGATTAAATGCAGTAAGTTGATATTTATCCCAAAGTTCATAAACATTGGTACTGTCTAAAGTTTCACGACGATAATTTGTCATGACACTTAAACGAAGTTTTGGACTTAGTTCCGTGACATTGCTAAAGGTTATTCCCATATGATTATCACGGGCAAATTGCACTTGCGCGGGTTGAGTATTAAAAATCCCATCAATATTTTTAAATTTAGGATTTTTCATATATTCCTTTATTTTGCTATTAAAAATTTCGTAAAAACGATCTTTTATACGTTTATATTCAACGGGATCTTTCACTTGATCTAATTCATAGGCTTTATCACCAAACTCATTTGCGAGATCAAATTGAGATAAAGTACCAATCAGTTGAGTATTATAATCACTAAAAAGTACATCACCCGGTGAGCCGCCCGATGTATTAGTTGCCGTATCATTTTTTACTGCCCATACACCTATTTTTAAATCAAGCCATTTGTTATCCGGCGGGTTATAGGAAAACTCAACATTACCTGTTTTTTGTTTTACATCTGCTAGTGGCCATTGTGTGACGGTATTACGCGCAGCATAGTTATAGCCAAGTCGGGAAGGCATAATGTCGCCGTAATTTATTTGCGTGTCTCGGAAGTTCGCAGAAAGTGAAGCATATTTATTAAAGTGGAGTTTCCCCTTTAATAACCAAGATCGGCTTTCATAAGATGTATTTGGTACTTCTTCACCCGGTTTATAAATTCGAGCAATGAGTGGAATATAAGGGTCATCGGAGTTTTTATCTAAATCAAGCGGGCCAGTTGTTCCTTCACCGTATTTTTTCCCTCCCCGTTTACCAGCAAAATAATTGCCTTTGTTGCGATAAGCATACGCCCCTAAGACTTCATAACCATCATCTTTTGCGGCTAACGCCAAACGTACGGCATTATCGTGTAAAGGTTTGTTTCTGCCTTTTTTTCTTGGGCTAATCCGATCATCATCTTTAAAATACAACGCCCATTCAGCTAATTCTGCACGCCCGTCTGGTGAAACAAGTCGATAATCCTGACCAATAGGTACACCTTCATAAGGATGAGCCTTAATGGAATTGTTGGCTGTCTCCGTTTTAAGTTCAATACCCCATTTTTTGCCAGGCTTAATGATCTCATTAGGATTTAGCGTCGACATACGAATCGTGCCTGCCGCCCCAGAGCGCAAAGTGCGGTCTAAATTTGGGCCTTTTTCCACATTCACTTCACTCACTAAAAATGGATCAAGATAGTTACGATTGCTTACTCCAGAATAACCACGCCAAACGGTAATCGCTTGTTCAGTATCATCAACTAATACAGGAATTCGCCCTTGCCCCCAAGAACTTCGAATGATTGGATCAATCGCACCGCCATTACGCGCATCGCCACTATAGACGCCTGTAATACCACTTAATAAATCAGATACAGATTGAGAATGATAAGTTTCAATTTCTTTTTTGCTTTTATATTCTGTTACGTTGTTTTTGCTATAAATGGAATCTTTTCCTTTTAATGCTATATCATCTGATGAAGCATTAACATTAATTGTGTCTAATTGACGTATCGACTCAGCTTGGCTAAGAGATGGGAGGATTCCGATTAAAGATAAAAATAATAAAGTAGCAGTGTTATATCGTTTTTGTGGATCATTCATATAAACCCCTTAATTTTGAGAATGATAACGCTTATCATACGCTTAAGTTAATGAAAATCCTACTATATAACTTGGTTTTACATTAAAAATGAGAAGATGATCACAATTTTTGTTTTTAGAGTTTGAGTCAACATTTAAATACTTTAAATATTATCATCTGATAAACCAATGATTTTTCGTATTATTCTTTTACTTTTTAAGTACTTGGTATTATCATTACTCGGTTTTTTATTTTATAGAGAAAAGAGAAGCAGGGGAAACTATGCAACATCTGAACGAGCTTGTTGAGAAAGCGAAATTAGCGATTGAATCCATTCAGGATAAAAGTTTAACGGCTTTGGATGAAATCCGTGTCGAATATTTTGGTAAGAAAGGGCATTTTACTCAATTAATGCAAGAATTGCGTAATGTGTCAGCAGAAGAACGTCCGGCTATGGGTGCAAAAATTAACGAAGCAAAACAAGCTGCGTTAGAATTTTTAAATGCAAAAAAAACGGAGTGGGAACAGGCTGAACTTAACGCAAAATTAGAAAAAGAACGTGTTGATGTCAGTTTACCTGGTCGCAAAGTTGAAACAGGTGGCTTACACCCAGTCACTATGACGATTAATCGCGTAACAAAATTTTTCTCAGAACTTGGCTTTTCAGTTGAAAATGGCCCTGAAATTGAAAGTGATTATTACAACTTTGATGCTTTAAATATTCCTAAACATCACCCAGCACGTGCCGATCACGATACTTTCTGGTTTAATCCAGAATTATTACTCCGCACTCAAACTTCTGGCGTGCAAATTCGTACTATGGAAAAAATGCAGCCACCAATTCGCATTATGGCTCCAGGACGTGTATATCGTAATGACTACGATCAAACGCATACGCCAATGTTCCATCAAATTGAACTACTTTATGTGGATAAAAAAGCAAATTTCACAGAATTGAAAGGTTTATTGCACGATTTCTTACGCGCTTTCTTTGAAGAAGATTTACAAGTACGTTTCCGTCCATCTTATTTCCCGTTTACAGAACCTTCAGCCGAAGTGGATGTGATGGGGAAAAACGGTAAATGGTTAGAGGTGTTGGGCTGCGGTATGGTGCACCCAAATGTGTTGCGTAACGTTGGTATTGATCCGAATGAATATTCTGGTTTTGCCGTGGGAATGGGCGTTGAGCGTTTAACAATGTTACGTTATAACGTAACAGATTTACGTTCGTTCTTTGAAAACGACTTACGTTTCTTAAAACAATTTAAGTAATTTCTCGGATTTGAATTAAAAGGATAACAACAAATGAAATTTAGTGAACAGTGGGTAAGAGAATGGGTGAACCCTGCGGTGTCCACCGAGCAATTATGCGAGCAAATTACCATGCTTGGCTTAGAAGTAGATGGCGTGGAAACCGTTGCGGGTAAATTTAATGGTGTCGTTGTTGGTGAAGTAGTGGAATGTGCACAACATCCAGATGCAGATAAATTACGTGTAACTAAAGTGAACGTAGGTGGTGATCGTTTATTGGATATCGTGTGTGGCGCACCAAATTGTCGTCAAGGCTTAAAAGTCGCTTGTGCAACAGAAGGTGCGGTATTACCGGGCGATTTCAAAATTAAGAAAACGAAATTACGCGGTCAACCATCAGAAGGAATGCTTTGTTCATTTTCTGAATTAGGTATTGATGTTGAAGCAGACGGTATTATTGAGCTGCCAGTTGATGCACCAATCGGTACAGATTTACGTGAATATTTAGGTTTAAACGATAATGCCATCGAAATTAGCTTAACGCCAAATCGTGCGGATTGTTTGAGCATTGCGGGTATTGCGCGTGAAATTGGTGTGGTAAATAAACAGCCAGTAAATCAACCGCACTTTGAAGCGGTTCCCGCAACAATTTCTGATAAAGTTCAAATTGATTTACAAGCACCAGAAGCCTGCCCGCGTTATTTATTGCGTGCGGTGAAAAACGTTAATGTGAAGGCTGAATCGCCAATGTGGATGCAAGAAAAATTGCGCCGTTGTGGTATTCGTTCTATTGATCCTATTGTTGATATTACTAACTATATTTTGCTTGAGCTTGGTCAGCCAATGCATGCGTTTGATGCGGCTAAAGTTGCGCAACCTGTTCAAGTTCGATTCGCAAAAGAAGGTGAAGAATTAGTATTATTAGATGGCTCAACAGCAAAACTTCAATCAAATACTTTATTAATTGCCGACCAAAATGGTCCTTTAGCAATGGCAGGAATCTTTGGTGGTGCAGCCAGTGGCGTGAATAGCGAAACGAAAGATGTGATTTTAGAATCCGCATTTTTCGCTCCATTAGCTATTGCTGGCCGTGCAAGACAATATGGTTTACATACGGATGCATCACACCGTTTTGAACGTGGTGTGGATTTTGAATTAGCACGTAAAGCAATGGAACGCGCAACCGCATTATTGCTTGAAATCTGTGGTGGTGAAGCGGGTGAGATTTGTGAAGCAAGCAGTGAAGCTCATCTTCCTAAAGTCAATACCGTTCAACTTCGCCGTAGTAAATTAGATGCACTTTTAGGTCATCATATTGAAACAGAAAGCGTAACAGAAATTTTCCATCGTCTTGGTTTCGATGTTACTTATGCAAATGATATTTGGACGGTAACTTCTGCAAGCTGGCGTTTTGATATTGAAATCGAAGAAGATTTAATTGAGGAAGTGGCGCGTATTTATGGTTATAACAGCATTCCAAACAATGCGCCATTAGCGCATCTCCGCATGCGTGAGCATAAAGAATCTGATTTAGATTTAGCTCGAATTAAGACTGCACTTGTGGATGCTGATTACCAAGAAGCCATTACTTATAGCTTTGTAGATCCAAAAATTCAAAGTTTATTACATCCACATCAAGAAGCACTTGTATTGCCAAACCCAATTTCTGTGGAAATGTCAGCAATGCGCGTGTCTTTAATGAGTGGTTTATTAGGTGCGGTGCTTTATAACCAAAATCGCCAACAATCTCGTGTTCGTTTATTTGAAACAGGATTACGTTTTGTACCAGATGCCAATGCTGAATTTGGCGTGCGTCAAGAATTTGTTTTAAGTGCGGTGATTACTGGAACGGCAAAATCTGAACATTGGGCAGGCAAAGCAGAGTCTGTTGATTTCTTTGATCTTAAAGGTGATTTAGAATCAGTACTTTCTTTAACAGAAGGTGGTAATAGAGTTCGTTTTGTTGCAAAACAATTTGATGCATTACACCCTGGCCAATCAGCTGTTATTGAATTAGATGGTCAAGAAATTGGTTTTATTGGTGCAATTCATCCATCTATTAGTCAAAAACTTGGCTTAAATGGCAAAACTTTTGTATTTGAAATTCTTTGGAATGCAATTGCGGCACGTAATGTGGTGCAAGCAAAAGAAATTTCTAAATTCCCAGCAAACCGTCGTGATTTAGCTTTAGTCGTCGCGGATAGCGTACCAGCAGGGGAATTAATCGCAGCATGTAAACAAGCAGGCGGCGAAAAATTGGTGCAAGTGAACTTGTTCGATGTATATCAAGGTGTGGGCGTCGCTGAAGGCTATAAGAGTTTAGCCATTAGCTTGACTGTCCAAGATAATGAAAAAACACTTGAAGATGAAGAAATTAATGCAGTGATTTCAGCAGTATTAGCGGAGGTAAAACAACGCTTTAATGCTGAATTAAGGGATTAATATGGCTACGATAACTAAAATTGATATTACTGAGAATTTAATTGAAAAATATCAGTTACCTAAAAATGAAGCAAAAAAAGTTGTAGAAAACTTTTTTGAGGAAGTCCGGGTATCACTTGAATCTGGTCATGATGTAAAATTATCAGGGTTTGGTAACTTTGAATTACGTAATAAAGCTTCACGTCCAGGACGTAATCCTAAAACTGGAGATGTAGTGGCAGTTTCTGCTCGCCGAGTGGTAACATTTAAACCAGGGCAAAAGTTACGTGCTCGTGTAGAAAAAACTAAATAGTAAGCAACAAAAAGTGCGGTGAATTTCTACCGCACTTTTCATATGAAAAGGTATGAAAGTATATAAATCATTTTTAATCGCTACTGCCTCGCTGTTTTTATTCGCTTGTTCCAGCTTTCAAAACGATGATTATGCGATGAACTATAAAGGTCAAATCGGTGATCCTATTATGGCCATAGCCATGTTGAGCGAACAACAACATGAATGGGCGGGTACACCTTATGTGCTCGGTGGTGTTTCACGTCGTGGCGTAGATTGTTCCGGTTTTGTGCAGAAAACTTTCTTCGATCGTTTTAATCTTCGTTTGCCAAGAAGTACAACTGAACAAGCCAATTATGGTAAACATGTACGCAAAGAAGATATTCAAACGGGTGATTTAATTTTCTTTAAAACTGGCCGAGGCCCTAATGGTTATCATGTGGGGATTTATGTAAAAGAAGATAAATTCCTTCATGCTTCCACCAGAGGGGGAGTTGTCTATTCTTCAATGCATAACCCTTATTGGTCTAAGGCATTTTGGCAGGTTAGACGGATTTAGATGATTTAAGTATAAGTGCGGTTTTAACCGCACTTGTATTTATTAGAATTATTTAGCTGCTTTTAATTCTTGATAATATTGCTCATAGAATTGAATTGCATCGCCAACGTCATCTTGCCAGTGGCTATTTTTTAATACATCAGCCGGTGGATAAATCGCTGGATCTTCAGTGATTTCTTTTGGTAATGCTTTCTTCGCTTCTAAGTTAGCTGTTGGATAGCCAATTGCTAAGGTTAATTTTTCTGCAGCTTTAGCACCTAACATATAGTTAATAAGTTTATGTGCACCATCTGGGTTTTTAGCAGTTTTAGGAATTGCTAGAGTATCAACCCAAAGTACCGGGCCTTCTTTCGGGAATACCATGTCTAAAGGTGCTTTTTCTTTTTTAGCAATACGTACAGAACCATTCCATAATTGACCGACTTCAACTTCACCCGAGATGAAAGAGTTCGCAGGGTTATCGGAATTGAAAGAAAGTACGTTTGGACGTAGTTTTAATAATTCTTCATAGGCTTGTTTGATAATGGCAGGATCTTGAGTATTTGGATCTTGACCAATTTTCAATAAAGCGATGTTAAATACTTCGCGTGCATCGTCTAATAACTGAACTTTGTTTGCAAATTCAGGTTTCCACAAGTCAGCCCAAGAAGTGAATTGAGCGCCTTTATAAGTGTTGGTATTGAATGCAATACCTGGTGCACCTAATAATTGTGGGAGAGAGTATTTGTTACCTTTATCATAAGGTTTATCAAGCCAATCAGGGTCTAATTCTTTAATAACAGGTAATTTACTGTGATCGAGCTCCATTAACATGCCTTCTCTAGCCATCTTAGAAACAAAGTAGTTAGATGGTGCAATCACATCATAGCCACCAGCAGCACCTTGAGTTTTGAGTTTTGCATACATCGTTTCATTTGATTCTAGGCTTGAAACGATAACTTTGATGCCAGTTTCTTTGGTAAAGTCATCTAAAAGGCCATCTGGTACGTATTCAGTCCATGTGTAGAGGTACACGGTGTCATTGGCAGTAGCCGGAGATTTTGCAGCTTCAGCTTTGCTATCTTTATCATTACAAGCAGTTAAAGTTGCAGCTACTAAGCCTGCAGTAATTAAACCTGCGAATTTTTTCATTTTTGTTTGTTCTCCGTAAAGAGTCGTAAAAAAACCACCTGCCGAATGACAGGCATAAAAAAACGCCTTGATTGTGCGTCAAGGCGTATTCTATTTTAAATTCAAAGGTTTGTGAAACCTTTTGTTTATTAATGGTTATTTTTTCGTGTAATAAGCTGACTCAAAATCACAAGAGCTAACGAAAGCACAATCATAATCGTTGCTAAAGCATTAACTTCAGGTGTTACACCGGTTTTCACTAAAGAGAATATTCTCAATGGTAAGATTTCATAACTTACACCACTGACGAATGATGAAACCACAACATCATCTAATGAAATAGTGAAACTTAATAACCAACCTGATACAACAGCAGGTAATGCTAAAGGAAGGATAATTTTACGTAAAATAGTCACTTCGCTTGCACCTAAGTCTTTCGCCGCTTCTAACATTCTAGAATCAAAGCCATTTAAGCGAGAGAAGATAGTTACGGTCACATACGGTAAACAGAAGGTCACATGGGCCAGTAATAAAGACCAGAAACCTAATGAAATACCCACAACCATAAATAATGCAAGCAAAGATACTGCCATTACAATATCTGGTGACATCATGACGATAAATAACATGCCGCTTACCGCTTGTTTACCGCGGAATCGATAGCGGTAAAGTGCGATTGCAGTTAATCCACCTACAATAGTAGCCAGTGTTGCCGCAAAAAATGCAATAGTTACCGAATGAATTGCAGCTTGTATTAAAGTGTCATTATTAAATAAACGCTCGTACCAGTTCCAGCTAAAACCTTTCCAACTTAAACCATAACGATCTTCGTTAAAGGAATTGGTGACCAAAATAATAATTGGGATATACAAATAAGCGTATACCACAAACATAAATGCATTACGTAGTAAACGACTCATTATTCTAACTCCACTTTCTTATTCAATAGTTTGTTCGCTCGGTAGTACACGAAAATCAACAATGCCATTAGAACAGTTAAACCAATACTGATTGCAGAACCAAATGGCCAGTTACGGGAAATTAAGAATTCGCTCTTAATTACGTTACCAACTAGCAATACTTTTGCTCCGCCAAGTAAGTCTGCTACGTAGAACATACCCATTGCTGGTAATAATACTAATAAACACCCCGCGATAATGCCTGGCATGGTTAATGGTAAAATGACACGGAAGAAACGTTGGAATGCATTTGCGCCTAAATCTCTTGCAGCCTCTAATAAGCGATTATCTAATTTTTCAATCGCAGAGTAGAGCGGCAAAATCATAAATGGTAATAGTAAATAAACCAAGCCAATGATTACCGCAATTTCTGTATTTAAAATACGAATTGGTTCACTCAAAATTCCCATATCCATCAACATGGTATTAAGCACACCTTTCACACCAAGAAACACTTTCATTCCATAAATACGGATCAATGAGTTTGTCCAGAATGGTAAAACTACAAGGAATAATAAGAGCGGTCGATATTTAGGATTAATTTTGCTCATCATGAAAGCAAATGGATAGCCAACTAATAAGCAAATAATGGTAGCTATGCCCGACATATACAATGAATTCCACACAACTTGTGCATAAAGCGGATTAAACAAGTTTGTGTAGTTTTCAATGGTGATTGGGAAAGCGTAAAAGTCGCTACCGTCTCTAGTCAGAAAACTTACGGCGAATACCAATAAGTTTGGAATCAACACAAAGAAGATGAGCCAACTGAAGATAATCGCAACAGTAATTTTCTGGAATTTATTATTGATTATCTTCATCGTTGAGAACAACCTCCCAGCCTTCATGCCATGTGATGCCTACGCGTTGACCTACGCTATGATCCATATGTGGGTCGTCTTCGTTAAAGAATTCACTTACAAGTACACGCATGCCATTATGATCAAATTCTACCGTCGATTCTAATGTCATGCCTTTGTAAGTGCGGTCAACAATGTGGCCGATAATTGCTTTAGAATGTTCATTTTCATCTAATTCTTCAATCACAATATCTTCAGGGCGAAGTAGTACTTGAAGTTTTTGATCTTTTTCCACAGGCATATCCGTATAAATATCACAAATACGACCTTCAACATTTGCCAGTACAACTTGTTCTGATTTGCGTTCAATCACAGTGGCTTCAAATACGTTAATTTCACCAATGAAACGAGCAACGAATAAGTTCGCTGGATCTTCATAGATTTCACGTGGAGAACCATCTTGTGCGATTTTACCTTTACGCAACAACACGATACGATCAGACATTGTAATTGCTTCTTCTTGATCGTGGGTGACGAAAATAAAGGTAATGCCAAGCTGACGTTGTAACATTTTGAGTTCATTTTGCATTTGTTTACGCAATTTGTAATCCAATGCGGATAAAGACTCATCAAGTAACAACACTTTTGGTTTATTTACTACGGCGCGAGCGATGGCAATACGTTGTTGCTGTCCGCCAGAAAGTTGGGTTGGCTTACGATCTGCCATTTCTTCTAGCTGTACCATACGCAAGGCTTCTAAAACACGCGGTTTAATTTCGTCGCTTGGTACTTTTTGCATACGCAAACCAAAAGCCACGTTCTCAAAAATTGTCATATGTGGAAATAGCGCATAGCTTTGGAAAACCGTATTAATATGACGTTTTTCCGCAGGGACATTGGTGATATCTTCACCATCTAAAATAATGCTACCTGAATCCAATTCTTCTAAGCCTGCAAGTAAGCGCAAAACTGTGGTCTTACCACAGCCTGAAGGGCCGAGAATAGTGACAAATTCACCGTTATTAATTGTAAGATTGAAATCGTTAATAATGGTGTTAGAACCATAGGATTTTTTGATTGAACGAAGCTCAATAATAGGCTTGTTTTGAAGCTGATTTTCCACTAGCTTTGGTTTTCTCCCTAATTTCACCAATGATTTGGTACTGAGTAGAAATAAAACCTGCAAGACTGCAGGGGCGACATATAAAAATAGACGCCTATGATATAGTGAATTGTTAATAATTAAAAGGACTTAATACCTTAGAAAGTAAAAAAACTGCCGTTCATAAAAATAACAAGAAATTTAACCGCACTTTAGATGAATTTTACTTCGTTAATTTTATAAATATTGTTATATATCAAGATGTTTTCTATTTTTCTCGTTAAACTAAAAAAGATATTTTTAAAAGGAGTGAGAATATGATTTCTCAAATAGATAAAACAGAACTTTTAGAACGATTTTTACATTATGTGTCTTTTGACACCCAATCAAAACCTAATGCTAAGCATTCCCCCAGCTCAGTCGGGCAAATGAAGTTAGCCATGCAGTTGCAAAAAGATCTCATTCAACTTGGTTTAGAGGATGTTGAAGTAAGTAAATATGCAGTTGTGACAGCATTTTTACCCGCTAATGATCCTAACTTAACGAAAACCATTGGTTTAATTGCGCATCTTGATACATCTCCGCAATGTAGTGGTAAAAATGTACGCCCTGAAGTGATAGAGCAATATCGTGGCGGAGATATTGCATTAGGTATTGGCGAGGAGTTTATTAGTCCTGTTTATTATTCTTTTATGCAAAAATTGGTCGGGCAGACTCTGATTGTTGCCGATGGAACCACTTTGCTTGGGGCTGATAATAAAGCGGGAATTGCAGAAATTATGACCGCACTTTCCATTCTTCAAAAAGAGAATATTCCTCATTGTAATATTCGCGTTGCTTTTACGCCGGATGAAGAAATTGGCTTGGGAATCCATTATTTCCCAATGGAAAAGTTTTCCTGTGATTGGGTATATACCATTGATGGGGGAGAAGTAGGGGAATTAGAATACGAAAACTTTAATGCTGCAACGGCAAAAGTGCGGTTTTTCGGGCGGAGTATTCATCCTGGTTATGCAAAGGGAAAAATGGTGAATGCACTGACTTTAGCTTGTGAATTTCAGCAAGTTTTTCCTGTTGATGAAGTACCAGAAAAAACAGATGGGAAAGCGGGCTTTTATCATTTAGAAGATTTTTCTGGCGATATTGAGCAAGTAGAGCTCACTTATTTGATTCGTGATTTTGATGAGCAGAATTTT
The DNA here is from genome assembly GCF_916862695.1 of Haemophilus sp. Marseille-P9675. NCBI lineage: Bacteria > Pseudomonadati > Pseudomonadota > Gammaproteobacteria > Pasteurellales > Pasteurellaceae > Haemophilus > Haemophilus sp. Marseille-P9675. The sequence continues at coordinate 663,168 of NZ_CAKASP010000001.1, read as the reverse complement.
GCACAAAGAAAAGCCTTTATTCAAAGTCAGGTGGAAAAATTTAATGCTAAGAAAGGTTTGAAAAAGCCTATTGAGTTAGAAATTCAAGATAGCTACCAAAATATGTATGATGTGGTAAGAAAGGTTCCTGAATCAATTGAACTTGCTGATCGCGCAATGAAAGCGGTAGGGGTTAAACCAAATCATAAGCCGATTCGAGGCGGTACAGATGGGGCATTTTTAGCCTCTAAAGGTTTAGCATGCCCAAATATTTTTACTGGTGGCTATAATTTCCATAGTAAACACGAGTTAGTTTCTTTACAAGGCATGGAAAAGACTGTCCAAGTAATTATCGAAATGTTGAAATGTAAAGATCTGTAAAGAAACGTAAAGATTTGTAAAGAAATGTAAAGATTTCTCTTGCTATTCTTTAGATTAGTCAATATAATGACCCCGTTTTATCGAGATTCCTTTGATAAAGCTAAACTTTAGAGATTTTATTCATAAATTCCTTTTTGATGCCCCTAATGATTTAGGGGCTTTTTTTTATCTACTGTAAATGCGTTGTGTCATTTAGTTTTTCAAGGCTAAAGCCTTTTTCATTGTCATAATGAATAATGCTAATGGCAGTATTTAATAAAGATACTGATTTGTCTTTATCTCGGTGATTTTGCCAAGTTGCGCCATTGAGTAAAGCAATTAATAGACGCAAGGTATGCCCATGCGATACCACTAAAATATTTCCTTCTTGATGAACTTTAATAATATCTTGTAAAGATGCGATAGCTCGTTTGGCTAGTTGTTCATAAGTTTCTCCACCATTCGATTCAGCTTTATAGTTTGCAGGATCATTAATCATTTGTTGGAATTCGGGCAAAGGTCGGATCAGTTCCACATTTGTTCCTTCCCAACTACCAAAATAATGTTCATTTAATCCACGATGTTGGAATAAGGGAATGTCACGATCTCCAATAATATAATTGGCCGTGTCAATGGTGCGTTGTAAACAGCTCGAATAGGCCGCAATAAAATCGACATTTTGTAAAGCTTGCCCAGTTTTTACCGCACTTTTAATGCCTTCTTCTGTTAATGGAGAATCCCCACTGCCTTGCATTAATCCTTGTTCATTCCAAACAGTGCGGCCGTGACGAATAAAATAAAAGGTCAGTTGTTTTTTCATTTTTAGGAATATTTATTGGTAAGGTTTATACCTTAAGTGAGGAATGTAATATTAAAAAGGGCGCTTAAAAACGCCCTATGTTTAGTTTTATTAACGAGAGTAATATCCCGCCATTGAGCTATATACCGCATTTTCACTTTGCAACACTTGATATTTTGCATTCAAAATTGCAAGTTGTGATGATTTTTCAGTATTGGCTGCAACTAACCATTCGCGCAATTCGGACACGCCTGCATTATAGCGATTTCGATAATATTGTGTGATACGCTGATTGTAACTATGGGTTTGCTGTAAATTACTTAATGTGCTTTGCGCTTGGGTAAATGCAAAGTAGTTGGTATCCACATTATTGAGAGCGGTGGTAATACGTTGTTCGTAATTTAAACGCGCGGTTTCATAGTCAGCTTCAGAAATTTTAACGTTCCATTTTACGGTGTTCCAATTTAAGAATGGCAAGCTAATTCCCACTGTGCCAGCAGCCACAGGATTGTGTAACGCAGTGCCAACAGTACTTGCTGTTGAAGATAGACTTCCACCTAAATTAACCTCTGGGAACCAACTTTTTTGAGTTGCTTTGGCATTTTTGAATGCACTACTTAAACGGAATTGTGCTGCTTTTACATCAGGACGATTTGCAATCACAGATACAGGAACATTCAAATTTACGCCAGCAGTTTTCACATTCATAATGTGTGGGAAAGTGATATTTAACGCATCGTTTGGTTTTAAGTTCAGCAGGTTGCGTAAGGTTTGTTCAGCCGTTTTGCGTTGGGTTTCAAAATTTAATTTGTTATTACGCGCCGTTAATACTGCTTGTTGCGCTTGATCTACGCTGACCGCATCAGCCACACCTTGTGCTAAACGCGTTTGCATAATATTACCAATGTCAGTGTAATATTTGATCGTTTCGTTGGTTGTGCTAATTGCATCATTTAAATAAGCAATTTGATAATAAGTCGTAACCACAGAATTGATTAATGATAAACGAGCCGATTCCATGTCTTCTGCGGTTGCTTTGTGCGACCATTCCGCAGCATCAGCTGCATTGGCTAAACGTTGCCAAAGATCCAATGTATAGCTCACATTTAGAGAACCTTTGTGTGAAATAGCAGAGTTTGCACTTGTATCAACTCGACGTTGTGCCGCAGATGAAGTTGAACCATTAAATGCAGGTACTAAATTTGCGCCCACTAAATTTGCACTATAAAGCGCACGGTTTACCGCCACGGCTGCTTTAGCTAAATCTTTATTGTTTATTAAAGCTTGTTCTACGAGGCGATTTAATTGTGTATCGTTATATAATGACCACCAATTTTCTTTTACATTATATTGCTTGGTAATTTCTTCATATTGCTTGTAATCTTCAAGGCTAGCTTGATAAGAATCGCCAATATTGGCACATCCCACTAATGCACCAGACATCAACAAAGTAAGCGTGATATTTTTCATTTTAAACATTGAGTTTTCCTTCTTACGAAAATGAGTGGAAAGTGCGGATGATTTTAACCGCACTTTTGTGTTTTACAAAATTATTCCCTTGCGAACCCAATTATAAAACAATCCACTGAACGATTGTTCATGAAAGGCGGCATTGTAATGATTTATTCTATTTTTTGCACGAAAAATCTTGCTGTTAAACACAAAATGCTGAAAAAGTCATAAGTTATTAAGTATAAAGTGCGGTTAGTTTGGCGATCAAATTCACAAAGCCTTGCTTTTCGTATAGAATGGCAAAATTATTTTTTCTATTTATGAGAAAGTTATGAGCAATACAGAAATTCTAGAAAGTGCAGAAAATACTCGCACTCACAATTTTATTACCCAAATTATTGATGAAGATTTAGCTTCGGGTAAACACAAAAGTGTGCATACCCGTTTTCCGCCTGAGCCGAACGGCTATTTACATATTGGTCATGCGAAATCTATTTGTTTAAACTTTGGCTTAGCCAAAGAATATCAAGGTTTATGTAACCTACGTTTTGATGACACCAATCCGGTGAAAGAAGATGTGGAATATGTGGATTCCATCAAAGCTGACGTGGAATGGTTAGGTTTCAAATGGGAAGGTGAACCGCGTTATGCATCTGATTACTTCGATGCGCTTTATGGCTATGCGATTGAATTAATCAAAAAAGGTTTGGCCTATGTGGATGAGCTTTCTCCAGAAGAAATGCGTGAATATCGTGGTACCTTAACCGAGCCTGGTAAAAACAGCCCATATCGTGACCGCACTATTGAAGAAAACTTAGCTTTATTTGAAAAAATGAAGAACGGTGAGTTTGCAGAGGGTAAAGCAAGTTTACGTGCAAAAATTGATATGGCATCGCCATTTATGGTCATGCGTGATCCAGTAATTTATCGTATTAAATTCGCTAGCCATCACCAAACAGGTGATAAATGGTGCATTTATCCAATGTACGATTTCACCCACTGTATTTCTGATGCAATCGAGCGTATTACACACTCAATCTGTACATTAGAATTCCAAGATAACCGTCGTTTATATGACTGGGTGTTAGAAAATATCAGTATTGAACGCCCATTACCGCATCAATATGAATTCTCACGTTTAAATTTAGAAGGCACGTTAACGTCTAAACGTAAATTATTGAAATTAGTCAATGATGAAATCGTAGATGGTTGGAATGATCCGCGTATGCCAACGATTTCTGGTTTACGTCGTCGCGGTTATACCCCAGCTTCATTACGTGAATTCTGCCGTCGTATTGGTGTGACTAAACAAGATAACGTCGTAGAGTATTCTGCACTTGAAGCCTGCATTCGTGAAGATTTAAACGAAAATGCACCACGCGCAATGGCGGTGATTGATCCTGTTCGTGTTGTGATTGAAAACTTTGAAGGGGAAGAAACCTTAACGGCACCAAATCACCCTAATCGTCCTGAATTAGGGGAGCGTCAATTACCGTTTACGAAAGAGCTTTATATTGATCGCGCAGATTTCCGTGAAGAAGCAAACAAACAATATAAACGCTTAGTATTGGGTAAAGAAGTGCGTTTACGTAATGCTTATGTGATTAAAGCTGAACGTGTAGAGAAAGATGCAAATGGTGAAATCACCACGATCTTCTGTACTTACGATCCTGAAACTTTAGGTAAAAATCCAGCGGATGGCCGTAAAGTGAAAGGTGTCATTCACTGGGTTTCTGCTGCACATAATCATCCAGCTGAATTCCGTTTGTATGATCGCTTATTTACCGTGCCAAATCCAGGTGCTGAAGATGATATTGAAAGCGTGTTAAATCCACATTCACTCGTGGTAAAACATGGTTTTGTTGAACAAAGCTTGGCTAAAGCAGAAGCAGAGAAAGGTTATCAATTTGAACGTGAAGGTTATTTCTGTGCAGATAGTAAAGATAGCCGTTCTGAACATTTGGTATTTAACTTAACAGTAAGCTTAAAAGAAGGCTTCTAATTTTAATCAACCAAGTGCGGTCAAAATAAATGCGATTTTGACCGCACTTTTTATTTGTATCAACTATGCAACTTGAACCTAATTTTTGGCAAACAAAATCCCTGCTTGAAATGACCGAATCAGAATGGGAAGCGTTATGTGATGGCTGTGGTAAATGCTGTTATCGCAAATATATTCAAGGACGAGGAAAACGCCAAAAACTTTATTACACCCGAATTGCTTGCAACCTTTTAGATGTGGAAACTGGAAAGTGCGGTAATTATTCAGAGCGTTTTAAAATTGAAACCGACTGCACCAAACTCACCAAAAAGAATTTACCTGATTTTCATTGGTTGCCTGATACTTGTGCCTATCGTTTGCTTTATGAAGGAAAAACACTCCCTGAATGGCATCCACTCATTTCTGGTCATTCAGATTCCTTGAAAAATGCTGATGTTTTAATCAAAAATGGTGTGCATGAACGCAATGTGATTGATTGGTTTGAATTTATTATTGACGAAGATCACACTTTTAAATAAAGCCGATTGTCATCACTTTCAGCTTGGTTATAATCCCTAACAAGAGTTATACAGTTGTCATGTGGTGTCTATGCAAATCTCGGATTCTCTCAAACAAAAAGCAGAAAAATGCGGTATCGCCCTTTCTCATTATGATATTGATGGACATCTTATTTTCGCAGATGAAAAGACGGTTTCAACTTTTGTTGAGCTTTTGCAACCTCCGCCAAAAGAGAAAGGACAGTTTGACGATGTACTCGCTGCATTTGAAAATGAACCGATTGATTATCGACTCAATCGTCTAGATTTGTCGCCTACCGATGAATATCGTTATCAGCTAATTAATGAATCTAATGCAATTCTGCTAGAAAAAACATTTTCAAATTTATCCGCACTTTCCTTACCTCCACTTCCTTTTGGCTATTATCAATTATCTATTTTTTCCTATACTGAACAGTACCGCGTTCGTTTACTTATTTCCCCTAAAACAGCTTTTCAACCACCCGTATTAAAAAATAAAAAAGTGTGGGGCGTGAATGTGCAACTTTACAGTTTACGCTCAGAACAAAACTGGGGCATTGGCGATTTTGGTGATTTAGCTTATTTGATCGAACAAAGTGCAAAATTAGGCGCAGATTATGTAGGAATTAATCCATTACATTTGCCATATCCTGCTGTGCCAAACTGGTCTAGCCCTTATAGTTCCTCCTCTCGTCGTTGGTTGAATTTTTTATATTTAGCGATTCCAGCGTTACCAGAATTTAAGCGTTGCCGTTCAGTTCAAAATTGGTTTAAGCGTGAGGATATTCAAGCAAAAATTGCTGCTTTACGTGAAAGTGATTGCGTCGATTATTCTTCAATATTGGCTTTAAAATTAACCGCACTTGAGTCCCTGTTTGATTTCTTTCAACGTAGTCAATCCGCTGAAATTGTGACACGCCGAAAAATCTTTGCCGATTATCTAAAAAATAAAGGTGAACCTTTGTTGTTACAGGGCTTATTTAATGTATTAGATTTACAAGAACACGCTGATCATCAAGCAGAAGAAAATACCATCGGTTGGCTTGGCTGGCGTAAGGAATGGCAACATTTAAGTGCGGCAAAAAGAAAAGCACTATTAAAAACACACCATGAGCAAATCCAATTTTTTGCTTGGTTACAATGGCTCACGGAAGAACAACTTTCCGCATTACAAAATCTTTGTAAACAGTCTGGTATGAAGTTGGGTATTTATGGCGATTTAGCTGTGAATAGTTCTCGTGGCAGTGCTGATGTATGGAGCGATCCTGATTTATATTGTGTAAATGCCTCTATTGGCGCGCCACCCGATCCGTTAGGCCCTGTCGGGCAAAATTGGAATTTGCCACCTTATAATCCAACGGTGCTAAAAGCACGTGGCTTTGCACCATTTATCGATATGCTACGTGCCAATATGCAATATTTCGGTGTGCTACGCATCGATCATGTTATGGGCTTATTCCGTTTGTGGTGGATTCCAGAAGGAAAAAACGCGGCTGACGGTGCTTATGTGCATTATCCTTTTGATGAATTAATGGCGATTCTTGCCATTGAAAGTGTACGCAATGAATGTTTGATTATCGGTGAAGATCTCGGCACTGTGCCTGATGAAGTGCGGTGGAAATTAAACGAGTTTCAAATTTTCTCTTATTTTGTATTGTATTTCGCCCAACGAAATGGCGAATTTCCTCGTATATCTGATTATCCTCGAAATGCTTATGCCACTATTGGCACGCATGATGTTCCCTCATTACAAAGTTTTTGGCATTGCCGTGATTTAGAATTATTTAATCAACTCGGTATTCTGAATGGGGAAGTGCTCAAGCAAAAATATGATCAACGCGTCATGGATAAACAAGCCTTATTAAATAGTTTACATCGTGATAATTATTTACCGCCGCATTATGAAGGCGATGCGCTTTCTATGGCGATGCACGATCATTTAAACCTAATGATCCATCATTATTTAGCGGAAAGTAACAGCCGATTGATTGGTGTGCAATTAGAAAATTTACTTAGCCAAGAAATCAGTTTTAATTTGCCGGGCACCTCAAATGAATACCCAAACTGGTGTAAGAAACTTTCTCAACCGTTAGAGTTTATTTTTAGTAATGAAGCTTTAAAAACGTTCTTTGTGCAAATTAACCAAGGGCGAAATGTATAAGGAGTAAATATGACAACCGCAGTAACCCAAGCAATTATTGATGGTTTTTTTGATGCGAGCAATGGCGATCCTTTTGCTACGCTTGGTATGCACGAAACCGAGCAAGGAATTGAAATTCGTACGTTATTGCCAGATGCCAATCGAGTGGTGGTAATTGAGCGTGAAAGTGGTAAAGAAATAACGGAACTGGATTGTGTCGATGAGCGTGGTTTTTTTGTTGGTGTTATTCCAACTTGTCGTCATTTTTTTGCTTATCAATTACAAGTTTTTTGGGGCAATGAATCGCAAATAGTCGAAGATCCTTATCGTTTTCATCCTATGATTGATGATTTAGAACAATGGCTACTTTCTGAAGGTTCTATGCTTCGCCCATATGAAATACTTGGTGCGCATTTTATGGAATGTGATGGTGTGAGCGGGGTGAATTTCCGCTTGTGGGCACCTAATGCAAGACGAGTTTCTATTGTGGGTGATTTCAATTATTGGGATGGTCGCCGTCATCCTATGCGTTTTCATCTAAAAAGTGGTGTGTGGGAGCTCTTTTTACCAAAAGCCAGTTTAGGACAGCTCTATAAGTTTGAATTAATTGATTGCCATGGCAATCTTCGTTTGAAAGCCGATCCATTTGCCTTTAGTTCGCAACTTCGCCCTGATACTGCATCGCAAGTGAGTGCATTACCAAATGTTGTCGAAATGACGGAACAACGCCGTCAAGCAAATCAAGCGAATCAACCGATTTCCATTTATGAAGTACATTTAGGATCTTGGCGTCGTAATTTAGAAAATAATTTTTGGCTAGATTACGATCAAATTGCTGATGAATTGATTCCTTATGTAAAAGATATGGGCTTCACCCATATAGAATTTTTACCGCTTTCTGAATTTCCATTTGATGGTTCTTGGGGTTATCAACCACTTGGGCTTTATTCGCCAACCAGTCGCTTTGGTTCACCTGAGGCATTCCGTCGTTTAGTAAAACGTGCACATGAAGCAGGAATTAATGTGATTTTAGATTGGGTGCCTGGTCATTTCCCAAGTGATACGCATGGTTTAGTCGCGTTTGATGGCACGGCTTTGTATGAGCATGAAGACCCTCGCGAAGGCTATCATCAAGACTGGAATACCTTAATTTATAACTATGGACGTAATGAGGTCAAAAATTTCTTATCCAGTAATGCGCTGTATTGGCTTGAACGTTTTGGTGTAGATGGTATTCGTGTGGATGCCGTGGCTTCGATGATTTACCGAGATTACAGCCGTGCGGAAGGGGAGTGGATTCCAAATCAATATGGTGGACGTGAAAACTTAGAAGCCATTGAATTTTTAAAACATACCAACTGGAAAATCCACAGCGAAATTGCGGGTGCGATTTCTATTGCGGAAGAATCGACCTCTTTTGTTGGTGTGACTCATCCGAGTGAAAACGGTGGCTTGGGCTTTAATTTTAAATGGAATATGGGCTGGATGAACGATACGCTCGCCTATATGCAGCTTGACCCAATTTACCGCCAATATCATCACAATAAAATGACTTTTGGGATGATGTATCAATACAGCGAAAATTTTGTGCTACCGCTTTCCCATGATGAAGTGGTGCATGGCAAATATTCACTTCTCGATAAAATGCCAGGAGACGCATGGCAAAAATTTGCGAACTTACGTGCTTACTACGGCTATATGTGGGGCCATCCGGGTAAAAAATTGCTCTTTATGGGTAATGAATTTGCTCAAGGTCGTGAGTGGAATTACGAAGAAAGTTTGGACTGGTTCTTACTTGATGAAAATATCGGTGGTGGCTGGCATAAAGGCATATTGAAATTAGTAAAAGACTTGAATCATATTTACCGAGAAAACTTACCGCTCTTTGAACTGGATTATTCACCTGAAGGCTTTGATTGGCTTGTCGTTGATGATGCGGCAAATTCTGTATTTGCTTTTGAACGTCGCAGCTCAAATGGTGAGCGTATTATCGTCATCAGCAACTTCACTCCTGTGCTTCGCCATAATTACCGTATTGGGGTAAATGTTGCAGGCACTTATGAAGAAATTCTGAATACTGATTCTATGTATTATCAAGGCTCTAACGTGGGCAATTTCGGCTATGTAACAAGTGAAGAAATTGAAAGCCATGGACGAGAAAATTCTATTTCGATTTCTATTCCACCATTGGCGACAGTTTATTTGAAATACAATTTGTAAGATATGTTTACGATTTATAACAACGGCAAACCAGCGCCAATGGGCTATTCAATATTTACCGAGAATGGCGTGAAGGTGACTAATTTTGCACTGTTCTCTGCTGCAGCGAGTGGTGTGGAACTTTGCCTGTTTGATGGGGATAAGGAAACGCGCTTTCCTATGGTTCGCACAAATAATGTATGGCATTTAGCTGTAGCAGGCGTTGAGGTTGGGACAGAATATGGATTCCGCATTAATGGTGAATATGCCAATCCGAATAAGTTAATGCTCGATCCCTATGCGAAAGCCGTGAATGGTAAACCTGATTTAAGTAGCGAAGAAAGTCGTTCTTGGTTTTTAATGAATGATCATCGCGATAATGCTCATATTGCGCCAAGAGCGGTGATTATTTCTGAAGATTTTGATTGGGAAAATGATACTGCACCCAATACGCCTTGGGCGGAAACCATTGTATATGAATTGCACGTTAAAGGTTTTAGTCAACTTAACGACAAGATTCCCGCTGAATTACGGGGCACCTATGCGGGCTTAAGTCATCCTATCAATTTAGCTTATTTAAAAGAATTAGGCGTGACAGCAGTGGAATTGCTGCCTGTAAATTTTTATATAAATGAACCGCACTTACAGGCACGAGGCTTACAAAATTATTGGGGATACAATCCCTTAGCCATGTTTGCGGTGGAACCTAAATATGCGGCAACAAATAATCCATTAGCTGAATTTAAAGCGATGGTGAAGGCGTTTCATAAAGAGGGCATTGAAGTTATTTTAGATGTGGTATTTAACCATTCCGCAGAATCAGAGCAAACTTACCCAACATTCTGCCAGCGTGGCATTGATGATCAAACTTACTATTGGCGCAACGATCAAGGGCGTTATATCAATTGGACAGGCTGCGGCAATATGCTCAATTTATCCTCTGATGTTGGGCGAAAATGGGTCGTAGATTGTTTACGTTATTGGGTTGAACACTGTCATGTTGATGGTTTTCGATTTGATTTAGCCTCCGTGCTCGGGCGTGATACACCCGATTTTAATCCACAAGCTCAACTTTTTACTGACATAAGAAATGAGCCAAGTTTACAAAATATTAAATTGATTGTAGAGCCTTGGGATATAGGACATTACGGTTATCAAGTCGGAAATTTCCCAAATTATTTTGCAGAATGGAATGATCGTTTTCGTGATGATCTTTGCCGTTTTTGGTTATGGAAAAGTGGTGAAATTGGCGCATTTGCAGAACGCTTTGCGGGTTCTAGCGATTTATTTAAGAAAAATGATCGCTTGCCACACACAACGCTTAATTTTATTACTGCTCATGATGGTTTCGTCATGCAAGATTTGGTGAGTTATAACCAAAAACATAACGAAGCGAATGGCGAAGAAAATCGTGATGGTCGCAACGAAAATTACAGTTATAACCATGGGGTAGAAGGTTCTACTGAATCCCTTTCTGAGCCGCAAAAAAGTGCGGTGGAAAATAACCGCACTTTTGCACAAAGCGGATTATTAATGAGTTTATTGCTGGCGAATGGCACACCTATGCTTTTGGCGGGTGATGAGTTCGGCAACACTCAATATGGTAACAATAATGCCTATTGCCAAGATAACGAAATTACTTGGCTGAAATGGGCAAATTTTAACAAGGAATTATTTGAACTTACCAAGCAAACGATTGCAGCGCGTAAGCAAATTGGTAGTTTAAACCGGAATCAATGGTGGTCAGGTGACAATGTGCAATGGCTTAACATTCACGGTAACCAGATGACAGTTGACAATTGGCAAAATCAACAAACCAAAGCATTACAAGTAGTTTTAGATAAGCATTGTCTTTTATTGATTAATGCCAAAGCCGAAGGGCAGGTTTTTCATTTATCCGATGGAAAATGGAAACCTCAAATCGGCACACATAATTTAACCCTCGATGCACAACAAGCAGAGCTTAGCTCAATGGGCTTTTGTATGCTGAGTGACGAATAACTATAAGACTATGGAGATCCTTATGAAAGCTGGCGACCTTAACAAATATGATTTAGTTAAAAATACTTTGGTGCTTATTCTTGCGGGTGGACGTGGTTCACGCTTGCATGAACTTACGGATAAACGCGCAAAACCCGCTCTTTATTTTGGTGGTAACCGCCGTATTATTGACTTTGCACTTTCTAATTGTATTAACTCTGGTTTGAACCGAATTGGGGTAGTGACTCAATACGCAGCACATTCTTTACTTCGTCATTTGCAAACAGGTTGGTCTTTCTTACCACAAGAAAAAGGGGAGTTTGTTGATATGCTTCCCGCACGCCAACAAATTGATGATTCAACTTGGTATCGTGGTACTGCGGATGCTGTTTATCAAAATATGGCGATTATTCGTGATCACTATCGCCCTAAATATGTTTTGATCTTGGCGGGTGACCATATTTACAAACAAGACTATAGCGTCATGTTGATGGACCATGTGAATAGCGGTGCAAAATGTACGGTGGGCTGTATTGAAGTACCACGCTCTGAAGCACATGAATTTGGTGTCATGGCAGTAAACGAAAATTTAAAAGTCAAAGCCTTTGTTGAAAAACCAAAAGATCCGCCTTCAATGGTAGGTAAACCCGATATTTCACTAGCATCAATGGGGATTTATGTATTTGATGCGGATTATCTTTATAAAATGTTGGAGAGAGAGGTCAATACACCACAAACTAGCCACGATTTTGGTAAAGATGTATTACCAAAATGTTTAGCAGAAGAAACCCTTTATGCGCATCCTTTCAGCCGTTCTTGCATGGGACGTAATACTGAAGGTGAAATTTATTGGCGTGATGTGGGTACATTAGATAGCTTTTGGCAATCTAATATTGACTTAGTCTCTGAAAATCCACAGCTTGATATTTATGATCAAAGTTGGCCAATTCGCGGTAATCCAATTCAAGCTTATCCGTCAAAATTCTTCTACAAAAATTCAAATGTTCATCCAGTCGATAATTCTTTAATTGGCGGTGGTTGTGTGATTACTGATGCCTCTATCAGTAATTCCGTGCTATTCGATCGCGTTAAAATTGATGCTTTCTCAAAAGTGGATCATTGCGTGGTATTGCCACAAGTTAAAATCGGTAAGAATTGTATATTGAAAAACTGTATTCTCGACCGTGAATGTATCATTCCAGATGGCATGGAAATTGGTGTGAATATAGAAGAAGATAAAAAACGTTTCCGTATCAGTTCAACCGGTAAAGTGATTTTAGTTACCCCGAAAATGCTGAAAAAATTAGAAGGGGAAGAAGTCGTATCTGAAGAGCATTTAGATTGATGATGAAAAGTGCGGTTAATTTTGACCGCACTTTATAACCCCCTCTTTTCTAAAGAGGGAAATTGATCGAGCATTATTTATGTTTTATAGGGAAAATAAAAATTAAATGAAAGTTTTACACGTTTGCTCTGAATTTTATCCGCTCCTTAAAACAGGCGGTTTAGCCGATGTTTTAGGAGCTTTGCCACAAGCCCAAAATCAAATAGGACTTGATGCACGCATTTTATTGCCTGCTTATCCAGCGATTTCTGCAGGTATTTCTAATACACAAGTTGTTGCTGAATTTGATAATTTTGCGGGACACGTTGTGTTGCGTTATGGCGAATATAATGGTGTAGGTGTTTATTTAATCGATGCACCACATTTATATGCGCGTGAGGGGAATCCATATCACGATTGTTACTATAATGATTATGGTGATAACTATAAACGTTTTGCCTTACTTGGTTGGGTTGGCGCTGAATTATCTACTGGTTTAGATAGCTGGTGGCGTGCAGATGTGGTTCATGCTCATGATTGGCATGCAGGTTTATGTGCCGCTTACTTATTTAATAAAGGTCGCCCAGCAAAATCCGTATTTACGATCCACAATTTAGCGTATCAAGGACAATTTCATTATCAGCATTTATTTGAAATTGGCTTGCCTGCAGGCATGTTTAATGTTGATGGTTTAGAGCTATTTGGACAGATTTCCTATTTAAAAGCAGGCTTATTTTACTCCGATGCCAGCACTGCAGTGAGCCCGACGTATGCCAAAGAGATTACAACACCTGAATTTGCCTATGGATTGGAAGGTTTACTTTCTGGCTTAAAATCTCAAGGGCGTTTAGTAGGGATTCTTAATGGTGTAGATGAAAATATTTGGCATCCAAATGCCGATCAATATATTAAGCATCGTTACAAATTGAAACATATGGCAGGTAAAAAACAGAATAAAGCTGAACTGCAAGCTTATTTTAATTTACCGCAAGATGAAAATGCATTGGCATTTGTGATGGTAACCCGCTTAACCGAACAAAAAGGCGTGGATTTATTGATTGAAAGTGCGGATGAAATTGTAAAACAAGGTGGCCAGTTGATGATTTTAGGGTCTGGCGCACCGCACTTTGAACAAGGTATTCGTGAGCTTGCTGAACGTTATCCACAACATGTTGCAGTCAAAATTGGTTATGATGAAACACTGTCACATTTATTAGTGGCCGGTGGTGATGTGATTTTAGTGCCAAGCCGTTTTGAGCCTTGTGGCTTAACACAACTTTATGGTTTGCAATATGGCACCCTGCCTCTTGTTCGTAAAACGGGTGGTTTAGCCGATACGGTGGTGGATAGCACTCCTGAAAATATTAAAGATCGCACGGCAACTGGTTTTGTTTTTGAGCAAGCTACCGCTGAAGATTTACGCAGAAGCATTCAGCAAGCGTTTGATATTTGGCAAAAAACGAGAGTGTGGTCAGCATTACGAGCGAATGCGATGGCGCAAGATTTCAGCTGGCGTAAAGCAGCAGAACAATATCGTGCACTTTATGAACGTTTGTAGTTTTATTTATAAACGTTAAGAGCAATAGTCTGTTTGTAGATTATTGTTGCAAGCTCTGTGATTGTGCTTGTTTTTCGACAAGATAAGCATAAAATTTGAACGAATTTATTAGAGGTATAAAGGTTCTCGGATACAAAGAGCGGTCTATTTCGATTGATTTTTTGAAATGTGCGTGAATTTTTAAATCAACATCTCTTTTATTATAGATAATTTTTTAACATTCAAACCGAGGTTTTACTTATGATAATGGATAATTTTGATTCTCCATTCCTATACAATCGCCCACAAATGACTGTTGAGGCAATCAAAAAATCAATTGTTTATAAGCTTATTTTTTTAATTGGTCGATCACCGCGTGAAGCGAGCCAACGCGATTGGCTTAACGCAACACTCCACGCTGTGCGTGACTTAGTAACAGAGGGTTGGATCACCACTGCGCGTCAAACTCGAGCGGAAGATTCCCGCCGTGTTTACTACCTTTCAATGGAATTCTTAATTGGACGTACCCTTTCTAATGCCATGATTGCAGAAGGTATTTATGGATTAGCACAAGAAGCCTTGTCTGAATTAAATGTGGATTTAGAAGAAGTGTTGGAAAAAGAAGTTGATCCTGGCTTGGGTAATGGCGGTTTAGGTCGTTTGGCTGCTTGCTTTATGGACTCTATCGCCACTTTAGGCTTACCCGGTATGGGCTACGGGATTCGTTATGAATATGGTATGTTCCGCCAAAAAATCGAAAATGGTCAGCAAGTTGAGTGCCCAGATGCATGGCTTGAAAAAGGAGCACCTTGGGAGTTCATTCGTCCATCTAAACGCTTTACCGTAGAATTTGGTGGAAACATTCATTTCGAAGGCAAAAAATGTATTTGGCAAGATACCGAAAAAGTGACTGCGCTTGCTTACGACCAAATGATTCCGGGTTATCAAAACAATTCTGCAGCAACATTACGCTTATGGTCTGCTCATGCAGGTGAAGTATTTAATCTTGCAGACTTCAACCGTGGTGAACACCTAGCAGCATTAGAAGAACACTCCGCAAATAAAAACTTATCTCGCGTACTTTATCCTGATGATTCTACTTGGAATGGTCGCGAATTACGTTTACGTCAAGAGTATTTCTTAGTATCTGCATCACTTCAAGATATTTTACGCCGTCACAAACGCACCCATGATAGCCTTGAAAACTTGGCTGATAAAGTGGCAATTCATTTAAATGACACACATCCAGCTTTAGCAATTCCTGAGTTAATGCGAATTTTAGTGGACGACGAAGGTTTCGAATGGAAAAAAGCTTGGGAGATGACGCGTAATATTTTCTCTTACACCTGCCATACTTTAATGTCAGAAGCATTAGAAACTTGGCCAGTGGAAATGATGGCAAAAATCTTGCCACGTCATTTACAGATGATTTTTGAAATCAATGATCATTTCTTAGAGTATGTTCGTTCTTACGTCACCACGGATAACGATTTTATTCGTCGTGTTTCATTGATTGAAGAAGGTTATCAACGTAAAGTGCGTATGGGATGGCTATCCGTGGTAGGTTCACACAAAATTAACGGAGTTGCCGAAATTCATTCCGATTTAATGGTGACTTCAACCTTTGCAGATTTCGCTCGTATTTTCCCAGAACGCTTTACCAATGTGACAAACGGTATTACCCCTCGTCGTTGGTTAGCCGTTGCGAATCCACAGTTAGCAGACTTATTCGATAAATACATTGGTTCAGAATGGCGTTGTGATTTAAGTCAAATCGAAAAACTTAAACCATTTACGCAAGAAAAAGCATTTAAAGAAGCGATTGCGGATATTAAATTTGCGAACAAAGTGAAATTGGCGGAATACGTGAAATCTGAATTAGGTGTTGAACTTGATCCACATGCGTTATTTGATGTTCAAGTCAAACGTATTCACGAATATAAACGTCAAATGTTGAACGTATTGCATATTATTGCTCGCTATAATGAAATGCTTGCTCATCCTGAAAAAGATTGGCAACCGCGCGTATTTATTTTAGCTGGTAAAGCTGCTTCGGCTTATTATGCAGCGAAACAAACGATCCATTTAATTAATGATGTTGCTAATGTCATCAATAATGATGAGCGTTTGAAAGGCCGTTTAAAAGTAGTGTTTATTCCAAATTACAGTGTGAGCCTTGCCCAGTTAATTATTCCAGCAGCGGATATTTCAGAGCAAATTTCACTTGCAGGCACAGAGGCTTCTGGCACCAGTAATATGAAGTTTGCCTTAAATGGTGCATTGACACTCGGTACACTTGACGGTGCGAACGTGGAGATTTTGGAAAACGTGGGTGAAGATAACATCTTTATTTTCGGTAACACTGTGGAACAAGTTGAGCAACTTCGTCGAGAAGGGTATCGATCATTTGAATACTATCAAAACGATGCTCAATTACGCACAGTCGTGGATCAAATTATTGAGGGTAAATTCTCACCAGAAGATCCTCAACGTTATCATCAACTATTACAAGGCTTGCAATACCACGATTATTATCAAGCTTTTGCTGATTTCCGTAGTTATGTAGAAACTCAAAAAGCCGTAGATGAAAAATACAAACAACGCGACAAATGGATTGAAAGCACCATTCAAAATATCGTGAATATGGGCTTCTTCTCATCTGACCGCACGATTAAAGAGTACGCAGAGAGAATTTGGAAAGTTGAGCCAGTTCAATTAGGTGATTAATTTTCTATTCATAGCCAATAAATAAATTATCTGCATCAAGCACGAGTTTGATGCAGATTTTTTTATATTTAAACTAATGAAAAATAACAGAAATTACCGATGTAAACTTTATAGTCTTTTTAAATAGATTTTGATATCTTATCAACCATAATTTATTAATCACTTTATCTTTAGGGTAACAATGAAAAAATCCTCACACTTTTTTCTTTCTAGTTTATTATTTATTTCCTCTTTTGCTTTGGCAGCGCCAAGCTCACCAAATGCAAATGTAGAAAAACAAATCGATGCCCAACAACAAAAGCAACAAGCGGAACAAGATGCCGCCATTTTAGCGCAGCAAACGCAATCCGCGAATGTGCGTTTAGAGGGTGAAAAAGAGGCTTCGCTTAGCTTCCCTCAGAATGAGGCACAATGTTTTCCTATCAATCAATTGGTGCTGACCGATTATCAAGCTGAAGAAGAAAATTCATCAGCTTCTTCTCTTAAATTAATCCAACCAAGCCAATTCTCTTGGGTATTAAAGTCAGTTTATGCTGAGCGTGATTTTGCGCTGCCTGCTTGTATTGGCTCTGAGGGGATTAATGTATTACTTCGTCGTATTCAAAATCGTTTAATTGATTTGGGATATGTCACTACACGCGTGGTGGTGGAGCCGCAGGATTTGCGTTCAGGCATGCTCGTACTCACCGTGATTCCAGGTAAAGTAGGCCGTATTCAATTACAAGACCAAAGTGCGATTCCGTTTGCGACCCGTGGTACCTTATGGTTTGCCATGCCAATGGCGCAGGGGGATATATTAAATATTCGCAACATTGAACAAGGTTTAGAAAACTTAAAACGTGTACAGAGTGCTGATGCAAATATGGAGCTTGTGCCAACGGATGCAGTCGGTGAAACAGACGTGGTGATTGCTTATAAGCAAAGCTTACCTTTTCATTTGACTTTGGGATTAGATGATTCAGGCAGTAAAGCTACGGGGCGTTTACAGGGTTCTGCCACGTTTTCCTGGGATAACGTGCTAACACTTAATGATATGTTCTATATCAGCGGTACACGCAGCTTTAAGCGTCATAGTGATGATGTTGAAGGCGATTATGGCAGTAAAAACGTAACACTCTATTATTCAATTCCTTGGAGAAACTACCTTTTAACTCTTTCAGGCTCTAAATATTCTTATCATCAAACAGTCGCAGGGGCTTTTGAGTCTTATGTCTATTCTGGCGAAAGCCAACAAATGAAAGCGAATTTAAGTCGCTTACTCTCTCGTGGTAGTCAACATAAAACGTATATCAATGGTGCATTATGGACGAAAAAATCTCATAACTATATTGATGATACAGAAGTTGAAGTACAACGTCGTCGAACAGCAGGTTGGGAAGTGGGGCTTAATCACACTCAATACATTGGTGATACAGTGCTACAACTGTTTGCGAACTATAAACGTGGTACGGGTGGGAATAAATCCTTACCCGCTCCGGAAGAAGAGTTTGGTGAAGGGACTTCCCGCATGCAGATTTTTACTGCAGGCGTTGATTTTACCTATCCTTTCACTATCGGCAATCAACCTTTCCGCTTTAACACCAGCTGGAATGGACAATGGAACGGCACACCTTTAACACAACAAGATAAATTTAGTATTGGTGGTCGTTATACCGTGCGAGGGTTTGATGGCGAGCTATCACTTTCCGGTGAAAAAGGTTGGTTATGGCGAAATGAATTAGGTTGGAATATCGCCAATAAGGGACATGAGCTTTATTTAGGGATTGACCGAGGAAAAGTGCACTCTAGCCAAGAAGAGCTTCAAATTGGTGATAGCTTAATGGGCGGCGTAATTGGACTTCGCGGTAAATTATGGGGCATTAACTATGATTATTTCGTAGGTGTTCCAATTAAAAAACCGGAAGGATTTAGAACCAGTCATGTGACAACCGGATTTAATGTGAGCTACCGTTTTTAATGCTCACGCTTTTAGATGAATAAATTGATTAAACCCAAACCGAATTTAAAATTTAAAGGAAATTAAAAAATGAATAAACGTCACTATAAAGTTATTTTTAGCCGTGTATTAAACCAGCTTGTGGTGGTCTCTGAGTTAGCAAAATCTCAAGGTAAAGCGCAAAGTGAAAATGTGAGTCCAGAACAAGAAAAAACAGGGCTGTTTTCAACCGCACTCTCACTCAACCCTATTCATTTTAGCTTAATGCTAGCATTAGGCTTTGTGTTCCTTTCACCTTCAGTTCAAGCTGAAGATATGGCTATTCGTGCGGATAAATCAGCACCAGGTAATCAACAGCCGACAGTATTGCAAACAGGTAATGGTATTCCACAAGTTAATATTCAAGCACCAAGTCAGGCTGGAGTATCGCGTAACCAATATTCGCAATTTGATGTGGCGGAGAAAGGGGCTGTATTAAACAATGCTCGTAAAGCAGCACAAACGCAAATGGCAGGCTGGGTGCAAGGTAACCCGAATCTTGCTCGTGGTGAAGCGAAAGTGATTTTGAATGAAGTCAATTCAGCGAATCCAAGCCGTTTAAAAGGCTATGTAGAAGTAGCGGGTAAAAAAGCGGATGTGGTGATTGCGAACCCAAGTGGTATCCAATGTGATGGCTGTGGTGTGATAAATGCAGGGCGTGCAACGTTTACTACGGGTAAGGCAGAAGTTGAAAATGGTGAATTAAAAGGCTATCGCGTACAGGGTGGTAAGGTCTCTGTAGGTCAAAAGGGGATGGATACCTCTAAAGCAGATTACACCGATATTATTGCAGATAAAGCTGAAATCAAAGGTGGTGTGTGGGGTAATAAAGTTAAGGTTACCACTGGTAAAAATAAAGTAGACCGCACCAATGATTCGGTGGTTTATGTCGGTGATAAAAATACAAACGAAACTGACCGCACTTCAGAGAGCCAAAATGACCAAGCTCAAGCTTACAGTGTGGATGTGGGCCAATTAGGCGGGATGTATGCAGAGAAAATCCATTTAGTGGATAACGGTCAGGGTCTTGGTGTGCGTAATGCGGGGCATATTGGTGCATCAGCGGGTGAGGTGAAGATTGATAGCCAAGGAAAAGTTATCAATAGTGGTACTATCAGTTCGACACAACAAGCTGAGATTAACGCCAAAAAATCCATTGAAAATACAGGTAAAATTGAAACAAAGAAAGGTAATGTATCATTACGCTCTGAGGCTAATGTAGCACAACATGGTTCGATAGTTTCACGTCAAGGGGGGAGCTTTGTTCAAGCTAAGGATAAAGTTACTCAAACAGGCGAAACTGTAGTGAAGGGTAATGTTACTTACCAAGCGAAGAATATTGAGGCTAGTAAAGGTGCGTTAATTGCTGCAGGTGTAACTGCTCAAGAAACAACACTGGGTGAGACTCGTTCATTAGATAGTCAAAGTGCCAAAGGTGCTATCATTACGCTCTTAGCTGAAAATTCTGTTTCATCTAAAGCTCAGCATCTAGCGAGTGGTCAAATTAATGCTAAAGCAGGTACCCTTGATTTATCTGAAAGTCAATCAACAGCTGATAGTATTGCTTTCCAATCTACTCAATCACCTTTAAATTTGAATCAAGCAACATTATACAGTGAGGGGAGTACTGCATTAAGCAGTCCTGATATTATTTTAGCGGAGAATGCTAACCTAAATGCAAGTTATTTTGCGATAGATACCGCACAACTTAATAATAAGAAGAGTAGCTGGGTTCAGCGTGGTAAAGAAGCTTTTTCATTGAATTTGAAAAAAGGGTTAGATAATACTGAAGGAAAGATTGCTGCTGAAGGTTTGATCTCTATTCAAAGTCCGTTAATTCAAAACAATCAAGGTGTGATTTGGTCAAACCAAGGTGTGAAACTTAATACGAATGCAGGACATGTTGAATCTCAATCTGGTTATTTATTTGGGAAAAATAGCCTTGATATTAGTACCTCAACATTAAATAACCAGAAAGGTGAAATGTTAGGTGGACAAGTTTTATTGACTGCGCAGCAAGTTAATAATGAAGATGGAAAACTGATTGCTGGAAATCGCGCAGATTTATCAGTTAATCAATTTAATAATCAGCGTGGTATTGTTTATAGCCAAGGTGAACTATCATTAAAAACAGAAAATTTACATAATCAAGATGGCCTTATTTCATCGGTTTCTCGTGCGACATTGCTTGCAAATGATTTAAATAACCTTAAAGGCGTGATTCAGGGAGAGTCTAATTTAACGATTCAAACCCAAAATTTGAACAATACACAAGGTGATATTTCAGCGAAAACAGCAGCGATTTCTTCTGCTGCAATAAATAATGCACAAGGTGTAATTTCATCTCAGGATTTAACATTATCTGGTTCAGATTTAAATAACAAAGGTGGAATTATTCAAAGTGCAAATTCAACATTAAATTTGACCGCACTTGATAACCAAGCTGAAGGTGATAAAGGCTCTTTGGTTAGTGCAACAAATCGTTTAGTGTTAAATATTACAAATGTAAATAATAAAAATACAAAAGCTAAGCAAGAGAGTCCGATTCAAGGTATTCAAACAGCTAATTTAGTAATGAATGCGGATCATATTGAAAACCAATCTGGCGGTATTTATGTTGGAAAATCAGCAAAGCTTACAATTAATCAATCTCTTGATAATCAAAAAGGTGAGATCTTATCGGCTGGTCGAGTTGATATTGTAAATCCAGATTTGACCTTAGTTGTAAATAATGCACTAGGAAAAATTGAATCAGTGATTGGCACAACATTGCAAGCTAAAACATTAGTTGATGAGGGATCTATTAGTACAAAAGGAGATTTGGGTATTGAGTTAAATGATAGCCTTATCCTAAATAAAACCTTTAGTGTAGGCAATAATCTTACTTTTAAAACAAAAGGTGATTTTGTTAATAATTCTGACCTTGTGGTAGGTCATTCAGCCTCAGTTGAAGGCGCGACTATTCAAAATAATGCTAATGCAGAAATTTCCTCGATAAACACTCGCATTCAAGCTAATAAACTGGATAACTTTGGTTTAATAGATGGTGATACCACAGTGATTAAAGCCAATGATGTCAATAATATCGGTACTGCACGTATTTATGGTAGTCATCTTGCGATTCAAGCAAATAATTTAAATAATCTTGAGAATGCTGATGGAACTGCAGCCACTATTGCTGCTCGTGAGAGACTTGATTTAGGTGTCGGCAATTTAGTAAACCGTAATCATTCACTTATTATGAGTTTAGGTAATATCTATATTGGTGGACAGTTAGATGAAAATAATCAAGCAATTGGTTACGCAAATAGCATTGATAACGGAAGTGCGACTATTGAAGCTTTAGGAAGTGGTTGGATTAACACACATCATCTTTTAAACCAAGATTTACACTTAAAATTAGGTAAAAAAGTAGAAAAAGAACAGATTAATGAATATTCATTGGGAAGTGATTCACATCGTTATCGGGGTGGTGTTGACGGCTACTATAACCTGAATAATGGTAGTCGTAATCCAAATTCATATTTCCAATTAAACAATGGAACACGTATAGAAGGATTTGGTTGGAAAGAATGGCGCTATACGAGAACAACGACTACTTCAACAATAGAACATCAGGATCCAGCAAAAATATTAATTGGTGGAGAATTACACCTTTCAGGTGAAGATCTGAATAATAAACAAAGTCAAATTTTTGTAGGGAAAAAATTATTACTCGACGATAAGGTCTTTACTCAATCAACAAATGAACGTTTAAGTGGCGCAATTTCTAAATTAGATAATGATGATATACACGGTACGATTAATATCACAGATGAAGGTCAATTCGTTCAAGAATATAAAGTGAGACGTAAACGCGGTAGAAAGGGACATCATCACTATCATAATTATAGTGATTTTACTGATGTTCATCCAACCCAAGATTTTAGTTTTGGTTTGAAATTATTGACAATTGGCGAACCTGTTGAAAAAACACGGACAACTGTTAATGGTAAATCTGATTTTCAAGGAGTATCTCTTGAACAGAAAACACCTTTAAAAACAGATCTCAATACAAATCGTGTTGATTTATCAGCACTTACCTCTGGTGTGGTAAAAAATAAAGATAATCTTGGTATAAAAACACACTTACCGGATATTTCATTACCACAGGCAAGTCTTTATAAAATTAACCCAGCAGCATCAGGACAGTTTTTAGTTGAAACAGATCCACGTTTTACACAGAAATCAAAATGGCTAAGTTCTGATTATATGTTTAAGCAATTACGCAATGATCCTCAAAATTTGCTTAAACGTTTAGGTGATGGTTTCTATGAGCAACGCTTGGTGAATGAACAAGTTAATAAGCTGACAGGAAGACGTTTCCTTGATGGGTATTTATCAGATTATGATCAATATAAAGCTCTGATGGATAATGGTGCACAATATGCTAAGCGTTTAAATTTGATTCCAGGCGTAGCATTAACATCAGAACAGATGAAAGAACTAACATCTGATATGGTGTGGATGGTTAAACGTGAAGTTACACTCAAAGATGGTAGTAAAGCAGAGGTACTGGTACCACAAGTTTATATTGTTGGGCGTAATACGGATATTGACAGTCGTGGTGCAGTGATTTCTGCAAATGATGTGATTATCAATACGCAAGGCGATATGAAAAATAGTGGTGTGATTGCAGGTCGTAACCTTACCCACTTAAGTGCCAATAATATTGAAAACTTGGGTGGAAAACTGCAAGGCAGAGAACTTTATTTGTTTGCGAAAAATCGCCTAGATAATTTAGGGGGTGAACTTAACGCTACAGAAAATTTGGTTGGTCATGCGAAAAATATCAACATTGCCAGCACACTTTCTGAAACAGCAGATAATGAACACTTTAAGCATAAAACGATTAATCGTGTTGGTGCAATTAATGTAGGAGAGAAAAATAATCCAGGGCAGTTGTTATTACAAGCCACGGAAGATATTACTTTCAAAGGTGCACAGATTAATGTGAAAGGGAATGCGGATATTCAAGCTGGAAATACGCTTAATGTTGGTACGGTAGAAACTGAAAATAAACAATCTTTTGTAAAAGACAGTAATAACTATTATAAACTCAACCAGAATAATGAGATTGGGTCAGAATTTAATATTGAAGGCGATGCTCATTTTGTGGGTAAAAATGCTATTGAAATGCGCGGGGCTTCTGCGGTAAGTAATGGCACAATGAGCGTGCTTTCAGAAGGTGATATTAATATTCATGAAAGTCGTCAGCAAGAACGTTTATCAGAGGCAACAAAATGGACTAAGCATGGTGTATTCCAATCAAAAGGCGAAACTCGTCGTCATAATCATAATTATGATGTTGCGGAAGCCTCAAATTTAGATGCAGATAAGATTTATCTTCATTCAAGCAAAGGTAATGTCACTATTCAGGGCTCAAATGTAGCAGCTGGTAATGGCTTGACGGTGAAAGCCAAAAATATTGATATTCGTGAAGCTGAGAACCGAGTCTACTCTGATGATTATTACAGCAAGAAAAAATCAGGCGTGTTGGGAGGTGGTATTGGCGTAACCTTTGGTTCTCAAAAACAAACCACGGAAAGTGATCAGACTAAGCTTTATGCACAAGGTAGTCAAGTAGGTAGCTTGAACGGTAATACTACGATGATTGCGGAAAACACTTATACTCAAACTGCTAGCAAGGTGAGTGCAATCAAAGACGGCGATGTGAATATTCTGGCGAAAAAAGTCGATATTAAAGCGGCAGATGATAAATATGAAACTAATACCAAACAAAAATTTGAGCAAAAAGGTTTAACGATTGCTATTACCTCTCCTGTTATTTCTGCTATGCAAGCAGTACAAGGCGCAGTGCAATCAACTAGACAAGTAGGTGAGAGTAAGCATGGTCGTGTTAATGCGATGGCTGCAGCTAATGCTGGTTTTGATGCTTATCGTGCAGCTGATAGCGTAATGAAAGCTAGCGACTCTATTCAAAAAGCAATGAGTAATAGCGATGTGGATTCCGTAGTAGGGGCACAAATCACTTACGGCCAACAAAAGAGCGAATCACGTACTCATACTGAAGGAAAAACCGCAGCCAAATCTCAAGTTAATGCAGGCGGCAAGGTGAATATTGTGGCAACGGGTGCTGGAAAGAATTCTGACATTAATATTAAAGGTTCGGATATCTCAGGCAAACAAGGCACAACATTGATTGCAGATAACCAAGTCAATATTAAAGCCACAGAACAAAACCACCAAGAACGTAGCACGAATAAATCGAGTGGTTTTAATGCAGGGGTAGCCATTAAAGTGAGTAATGGTGCGGTTGCTGGGGCTACTTTAGGCGGTAATTCTGGAAAAGGTTACGGCAATGGTGATGAAACCACTTATGTTGCAAGCCATGTAGGTGATAGTCAAAGCAAAACCGTGATTCAAGCCGGTGGTGATGCCAATATTATTGGTAGCCAAGTAAAAGGCAAACGAGTAGAACTTAATGCTGAAAAATTGAATATCGAAAGTTTGCAAGATAAATCTAGCTATCATGGTAAACAAATGAATGTAAATGGTAGTGTGACAGTGGGGTATGGCGCATCCGTTGGAGGCAGTTTCAGTAAATCGAAAATCAATGCTGATCATGCGAGTGTGAATGAACAGGCAGGAATTTATGCTGGTGATGAAGGCTATGATGTGAATGTAAAAAATCATACAGATTTAAAAGGTGCATTGATTACCTCTACACAAAAGGCAGAAGCTGATGGCAAAAATCATTTTAGCACTGGTAGCATTACCCATTCAGATATTGAAAATCACTCAAATTATAGTGGCAGCAGTTTTGGTGTGAGTGGTAGTGTGTCAGCTAACTTTGAAATACCATTTGGTAAAAATGGTGCAGCTCAAAGTACAAAACAAGCCACGGATAAAGATGGTAACCTGCTTTATACCGATAAAAATGGCAACACAACTGTTAATTCTAAAGGAGTAAATGGACAAGAGAACACCAAGAAATTAGCTGAAGGCAAGGAATCTCTTCAATTTTCTTATGGCATGGGCTATGGTAAAGATTCCGATAGCCAATCTAGCACAACAAAAAGTGGTATTAATACACAAAATATCATTATTAAAGATGAAGCAGAGCAATTAAAACGTACAGGTAAAACGGTACAAGAAGAAATTGCTGCGATTAAAACCGATATCACTACAGAGAGTGCACAAAGTCAAAGTGGTAAATTAGAGAACCGTTTTAATAAAGATGATGTTCAAAAAGAACTTGATTTCCAACGTGAGGTGACAGAGAAATTTGGACCAAATGTCGCGGAAGCAGGAAGTTTGCTTGCTAATAAATTTGGCGAAGAAGCGAAAGCGAAGCGTCATGAAGCCGCAATTGCATTAGAAGAAGCAGAAAAAGCCAAGGCAGAAAACAACAACGAAACTAACCGCGCTTTAGTCAAACAAGCACGAGATAATTTTGAGACAGCGAGTCGCAAAGCTAAAGAATGGGAAACAGGTGGAAGTCAACGTCTTATCATTGATTCAGCATTAAATGTTATCAGCACCGCTTTAGCCGGCAGACCGGCAGCGGAAGTGGTGGCTTCAGGATTATCACCTGCGGTGAATAACCAAATTAAGAAAGCGACAACAGATGCAAAAGGCAATGTGAATACCGCGCTCAATTTGACTGCTCATGCACTTTGGGGCGCGGTAGAGGCTTATGCGGGCAACCGTAATGTTGCTGCGGGCGTGGCGGGTGCTGCAGGTGGAGAGGTTGCGGCTCATTTCTTAGCGTCAACACTTTATAATAAATCACCTGAAAAGCTCAGCGAAGAAGAAAAACGTACGGTATCGTCTTTAAGTCAAGTAGCAGCAGGTATTGCCGGTGGTAGTTTATCAGATAGCTCTGATGGGGCGATTATTGCGGCTAAGACGGCGAAGAATGCTGTGGAGAATAATTATTTATACAACGGAGAGGTAAACAGCCTCGTTAAAGAGTTAGCTAAAGCAGAGAAGGAAGGAAAAGATACTCGACCTATTTTTGAGAAATACGCGAAATTAAGTGAGAAAAATAGAAGAAAAATATTGAAGGATTGTGGTGATAATCCAGTTTGTTATATACCACATATTCAGATGATGCAATCGGGAGATGAAGCAGCATATGAAAACTCTAGTTATTTAAGGTTTGGATCCTATTTTAATAATTTAAGTAGAGAGACCCAGGTTAAATTGAGTGATTTTGTGGAATTGGAAAACGGTAAAACAAGAAACCAGTTACCAAAGAGCGTACACTATGCAACTCTTGCTTTAGGTGCTGCGGAAGCTGTGGGGTTAGGGGGGATAGCCTTAACTAAGTTGCCAAAAGGAGCCAATGCAAACGAAAAATTGCCGATTGTTGGGGAGACTAAGGGATATCGCACTACAAAAGTTAATTTAAATAACTTAGAAATTGAGATATCTAAGCAAAATAAGCATTTAGAAAACACAAATGAGTATAAAGTTTCTCTTTCTAATGGACAACAGAAAAGCATCATCACTGTAAGTTTAGATTCTTTAAAAGGTTATGTAGGAACTGGACAGCAGGTGGGAAAAACTGAAATTGGGCTTCCTGGTTCTAAAGAAAGGGTGAACTTCAATAAAAATATCGGTATTTATATCGATCCTGTTACAGGAAATCAAACCCCAACAACTATGGGGATTATTCATTATAGTAAAAATGGATATCATGTAGTTCCGGCTAAACCAAAGGAATAATAGTCTATGAATAATGACATTATAAGATTAAGAATTGTTACCCAAAATGCCTTGATAGGTAAAATTACCAAAGAGGTTAGAGGTGTTTATGTAAGAATCAATGAAAATTGTATAAGTATTTATATCGTTATTGATGGAGATATCTCTACCTATTGGAATGAAGAGATTTATGAAGTTGGTACAGATATTATTTCTAATTTTAGTGAGGATTATACTATTGATGAGAATTTAGTTAGGATTGATTACCCTAAATATTTATCTTTTGATAATTATATATGTGTATATAAGCGCCATGAAAAATATGAATAAGATTGGAACCTAAAAATTGGACCGAAGCTAATTTGCATAAGTCCATAGAGAAGTTTGCAGGAAAGAATCCTATCATTACAATGACAGACAAAGGAAAAGAATATATGAAAATCCTACAACTAAAGTTCAAGTTGTTGAAGATATTAATGGGAAATATTTCCGTATATATGATCCAAGTATAAGAGGTAAGAGAAATTATTTAGATCTTAATGGAGTTGTTCCTAATAATAAAACTCTTGATAATGGAAAGAAAATAGGTAGAACTCAAAGTGAATACAATCAAGTTACTCATTTTAAAATTAAGGAGTAAATTATGAAGTTAATTTCTGTTCCACTTACTAGAGAGGCTATGCATCGACTTAATTATAACCAGTGTATACCTGGAGATCTTGAGGAATTAGAGTTAGATGATGATGTTTATAGAGAAATATGGAGTACTAATTTTTTTGATGTGATTAATAAGGAGTTAGATAAAAATATTGATGATTATGAAGATGAAAGTATTTGTGATAATAACCGATTAAATAGGTTGTTAAATATAATATCAAGGTATATACATATCCATACCTTTTTTCGTGAATTATATCGCTTGGTTAAACTTGCATTAAATTCTAATACCGGTATTTTTTTCTTTTTCTAATTAGTAAAATCTTCATCCTAGTGATGAGCGTAAGCAAAACATTGAAATGTATGCCAAGGTTTTATTCAATGGAGATGAGGATAAAGCTAAAGAATATCAAGAAGGCCTAGAGATTGCAGAGGCTAAAGGGCAAATTGATAGCGTTAAAGAAACAGCAGATGCAGTTGTTAATTTAGATGATACCGTTGTGTCTTTATGGGAAGCTATTTCAAACCCAGAGAAAACCTATAATAATGTTGTGGTCTCGTTGAAAGATTGGGATGAGGCTTATGCGCTTGCCCTTCAAGAGAATCCAAAACTCGCGGGAGAAATGCAAGGTTACCGCCAAGGTAAAATGAAAGGCATTTCAACTGGAGGAGTAGTTCTAAGTGGTGCGGGATTGGGGATAGCTAAGTCTATTGCCAAATTAAAAAATGGCACGATTGATGTAGCTCATTCAGGTATTAATGTCGCGAAGATAAAACCTAAAACTTGTTCTTTCCGTGGTGACATGGAAGTAAAAACAGAGCAAGGTTATAAGCCGATAGCGTCTATTAAAGTCGGAGATAAGGTTTATGCGAAAAATGAACTGACAGGACAAATGACCTATCAGCGTGTACAAGCGCACTACAACAATCCGTATGATTTTACGGTATATGTAGAAGTGATTGATGAACAAGGCAAACATCAAACCATTGTTTCAAACAAAATTCACCCATTCTTTACCCAGATAAATCAAGGTGAGCTAGTACCGAGTTCTGAGGGGCATCACTACAACGGAGAAATCCAAAACGCTCAGTGGGTAGATGCACAAAATCTGAAAGCGGGTTATAAACTGTTATCAGAAAATAATCACTGGCAAACTGTGAAAGGTGTTAGCATCAAGGCTGAGAAGTTAAGTGCATATAACCTGACAGTTGAGACTGACCATACTTACTTCATTAAAGGAGCGAATTCTGACCTTGATGGGGTTTGGGTGCATAATGATTGTTTCCTTGATATGCCAAAACAAAAGGTTAACAGTGCAAGTGTGGGTGATATAGTAAGAACACCAACAACACATCCAGATGATTTTCTTCGCAAGAAAGATAGTCAGGGAAGGACAATCTTTGTAAATAAATATACAAATGAAATATGGTCTAAGAGTAATACATCGCATTCAGATAAAACTGGTGAATGGAAAGTTGGTATAGGGAATAAAGAACCTAATAAAAATTCAAAAATAACAATTGGGATTAGTAATGGAAAGATTATTAAAGTTAACAAATAAAACAATTGAATTAAGCAAAATTAATTTTTTAGGATTCTCATCAAGTAAAAATTGGATAGGTTATTTTGAACTTATAAAAGATGGTGAGAATGATAGAGTTACAGCATGTAATCATGCACTGAGACTAGTTTATAGTTATTTTATAAATAAAAGATTCTTTACTATCAGTGCACTTGCTTATACAAAAAGTACTATTCTAAGCAAAGATATTGATTTTTTATTTTTAAAGGCTAAGAAGTATAATCTTATACAAAAACTAACAAATGATATTGATGAGTATTTAATAGGAGATCATGATTTATTTGCTCATAATATATCTATTTCATTTAATCAGAGAGCATTTATTATTCTAAGTAAGCTAGTTATGTTGAGTGATGATGTTCTTGGAGATGCCTGCTTTTTTATATTTCCAGAGCTTGAATTAGCAATATATCCGCATGAAGATATTGGGTATGGTTGCATTTCTTTAAGTGATGACTGTAATAAGGCGATAGAATTCTTAAATTTTTGCTCAAAAGATGATAAGTTTGAGGTGGTTTTTTCTGAGAATATTAACCACTTGGCAGCTTCGAAAACTATGCTCAAAGAATGTTAAGTTCGACTAAGATACCAGTGCTGTTTGATACTTAAGACGCATACAGTTTGAATTGGGATATAAAGTGCGGTCAATTTTCAAAGAGTTTTTAAAACTTTCAGAAATTGATTGCACTTTTTATTTTCAACGATGCTTATGTTAAGTAGAGCTTATAATTTCACGTCCAACTTCGCGTAAGCTCGCTCCACTTTTTCCAATGTTTTTTCCACAGAAATATCACGAGCGAGTAACGCATCTAAACGGCAATGACCATTTATTTCTCTTTTGCCGAAAATGTGAATATTACTATTAAACCTAAACACTGCATTGGTGTATAGTAAAGATTCCGATAGTCAATCTAGCACAACAAAAAGTGGTATTAATACACAAAATATCATTATTAAAGATGAAGCAGAGCAATTAAAACGTACAGGTAAAACGGTACAAGAAGAAATTGCTGCGATTAAAACCGATATCACTACAGAGAGTGCACAAAGTCAAAGTGGTAAATTAGAGAACCGTTTTAATAAAGATGATGTTCAAAAAGAACTTGATTTCCAACGTGAGGTGACAGAGAAATTTGGACAGAATGTCGTGGAAGCAGGGAGTTTGCTTGCTAATAAATTTGGCGAAGAAGCGAAAGCGAAACGTCATGAAGCTGCAATTGCGTTAGAAGAAGCAGAAAAAGCCAAGGCAGAAAACAACAACGAAACTAACCGCACTTTAGTCAAACAAGCACGAGATAATTTTGAGACAGCGAGTCGCAAAGCTAAAAAAAGAACAGAAAACGAGATGGTTATCGCCCCATGACGTTTAAATTACGTCAAATAGGTTTTAATTTGAATCATAAAACGGTGTTAAAGCTAATGAACGAGTTAGGTATTCATTCCATTTTACGCAAGAAAAGACATGGAAAACATGGAAAAACATCGCATATTGCCCCGAATTTACTGAATCGTGATTTTACTGCAACGGCACTCAATCAAAAATGGGTAACGGATGTAACGGAGTTTCATGTTGGGCAAGAAAAGCTTTATTTTTCACAGTTGATGGACTTGGCTAACCGAGAAATTATTGCCTATAACTTTTCAACACGCCCCAAATTTTCATTGGTAAAAAAGATGTTAGCACAAGGGCTTAGTCGGCTTAAAGAGACAGAATGCCCGATTATTCATAGCGACCAAGGCGTATTGTATGGCTCGGCGGAATGGGGGAAAATGTTGGAGGGTAAAGCGGTGCAAAGTATGAGCCGCCGAGGAAATTGCTACGATAATGCGGTGATTGAAAGTTTTTTTTGCGATATTAAAATCAGAGTGTTTTTATTCACGGACTTATCATTCAATCGCTGAATTACAGGCTGAAATTGAAGAATATTTAGTGTATTACAACCAAAAACGAATTAAACTTGGTTTCAAAGGATTGAGCCCAGTACAATACAGAGCTCAATATTTAAGTTAACTAACTGTCCAACTTTTTGGGGGCAGATCAGTCCTAGATGACGACTAAAAACTCCACTTAGGTCAAGTAGTATAACATAACTTGATATTTATCTATTAGCCCCAATATATACACTAGCTAGCTTTAATGAAACTAAGACATTTGTTTAGGTGCTAGTTTTTATAGAGGAAATCATCATGTCTAAGCCAAGAGGAAAATACATAAATACGTCTGAAGACTGGGAATTAAAGCATTTTTTAAGTAAGCATGGATATCGAGAAACAAAAGATAACCAAACACAATTGATTGAAATAATTGATAAGGTTAAAGACAAATTGGGTTTAAAAAACTCAGAAAATCTTTCTCATGAACAAATTGATAAATATCATGAAAAATTCCCAAATACCTTTTCTAAATTAGAAAAAAATAGCTCCAAGTAAGCAGATAACGTTGTAATGGTTCAAAACTTGGTTAAACATCCAATATTAATTGATGTCGTCTGAAACCCTAAAATTTTTCAGACGACATTTTTCTGGTATTATATAGCAGAGTTATATCAATATATTTCATTAAACTAAGTATTTATTAGAAGCACTAAAAAACCTTCCAGTGGATGATCTTTTATGCTTTTTAAATTTTTCATGCTCGTATTTTATCTTTTTATATAGTGTTAGGTATTTTTTATTTAGTTTAGATAAATTTTTTTATCAATCTATTTATTTCTTCATGCTGTTCATTTAGTGCCCGTAACGATGTTTCACGATTTGAAGGCAATGTATTCTATCTTGATATATTGCAAGTACATTTCCCTATTTTTTATTATTATATTCCTTTATAACTTTACATTTTAATTTCATATATTTAGTATCTATTTGACAAAGGTAACTAATAAAGCTAATTCACCTAATAAATTGATTTTTTGTTTCTAACGGTTTGTTTAGGCGGAGTAATGTATCCCGCTCACTTAACATTTTATGCAATTTCTCCACCTTTTCTTTATTTGGTAAAAGCGTGTTCTTATAAATAAGTAGACCTGATGTCTCGCTATAAGACTTCTTACTTTTGTAGTTGTATGTATAATTTCCAGTTCCTCCCGCACGGTAATTGTATATATAGCGTGAGTCGTAGTGTTTTTATGGCACTATATTAACTATTAGTATTTTGGGGTAGCTTATCTGTTGTAAAAAATAAAAATATATGTCCTAATGAGTCCAATAACTGGTATTCTTATTACCTAAATAACTTGGGTAATAATTTATCCAGTTTGTTCCTATATTTTTTTCCTAAATCTTTATCAATATGTTCCGCATAAATAATAATTCCATCTAAATGATGAAAAAAACCTAGTGAATCTCTGAAACCATAATGCTCAGTAGTTGACTCCCATCCAAACTTTTCAATAGCATATAGAAAAGTGTCAATTTTCTTCTTTCTATCTTTAGATAGCTTAGGAGTGTCATTATTTACTATTAATCCTAAGACTTGTTTTCTAGAGCCTTGTCTAGATATAGAAATTTTATTCTTATTAATAATAAACTTTTCATATTTTATTATTTTTAGTATTTTAGAGTTAATTG
This sequence comes from Haemophilus sp. Marseille-P9675, assembly GCF_916862695.1. Taxonomy (NCBI): domain Bacteria; kingdom Pseudomonadati; phylum Pseudomonadota; class Gammaproteobacteria; order Pasteurellales; family Pasteurellaceae; genus Haemophilus; species Haemophilus sp. Marseille-P9675. The sequence goes on along the minus strand of NZ_CAKASP010000001.1, from coordinate 629,657 downwards.
TTCTTATTTCTATTTTTGATAATTTCTTATTAGAACTAAAAGTAAGATCATCAGCATATCTTGTATAAATAAGGTTATTAGTATCAGCTAGCTGACTAAGTTTTACATCTAATTGATTAGCCAAAAGATTACTAAGCATTGGGCTAGTAGGAGCTCCTTGAGGTAAAACACCTAATTCTATTTCTTTATCTTTTACTTTGTATTTTTTTATATACTTTCCATGATCTTTTATTAAAATAATTGTACACAATCTAGCCATTTGAAAGGATAACTTTTTCGTGTACCCTAAACTCTTAAAAAGATGATATACCGACATTTCATTGATACAAAAGAAAAAGTCCTTTAAGTCATATTTAAATAGAATTTTCGCATTTGTATGTTGTTCAGCACATCTTAAAACTCCCCCATCTTTGTGATAGGAAAAACATGATTTATGTATATCTAATTTAGATAAAATGTATTTATTAATGAAATATTGAACTTTTTTTAATTCATTATTTGGAGAATGAATAAATCTATATCCCCCTGTTTTTTTCTTTATTCTAAAGATTTTATAGTAATCTTTTTCTTTAAATCTGCATATAACAGAATAAAGAAGGTGCTGATTTATATTAGTGATTTTTGAAAGGTGTTTTAGATTGAAGATTATTGGTAAATTTTGCTTACGCAAGTTTCGTGCATATTGAATCCATGTATTTAATTGCTCATCAGAGAAATCTTCTTCTAATTTCTGATTAAGAGTATGGAGAGACCAATTTTCCATTTACCATCCAATTTTGTATGACATGGCGACAAAGGGAGCCATGTCTGTAGTTCAATTTTAAGCGAGACTTCGAGCGTTGTTCGTAGAACATAAAATTGAACTACAAACAAGAAAAGCTCAGCGTCAGCTTGGTCAAAGAATATTTCTCGAAATATTCCCACACAGGTAACTGTGTCATCACAGAAAAAAATCTTCCTGTAATTCGCTAAAAAGAAATTGATTATGGCCCTCCATATTTCTAGGAGTATAAATTCCAAAATCAAAACTGTCAATCGTATCTATAACTGTTTTATTAATAAGATAAGCTTTACCTGATGGCGTTAACTTATAAAGTTTTTTAACATCAGTTAAAGTAATAAACTTTATCTTAATTAGCCATTCACATAAAACTCTAGTATATTTCTCTGAAAATCCAATTTTAATAGAAATTTTTTTTAAAGTATTGCATTTATTGTGAATAAAATACAATACCTTTAAATGTGACTTTGATATCTCTGAAAAATTTGGAGGATCTTCATTTTTTAACATTTTTATTAAATTATTTGATACTCTTTTATCTTTAAATAGAGGATTCCATTTGTTTTTTGACTTGCAATAAAAAATACCAAAAACATTATTAGGTACGCTATGTTCAAAAATAACATTACTTGCAGATCCATTATAACCAAATCTATATTTCTTAGGGATTTGAGTGTATCTACTAACTAGATCAATTATATTATCAAAATCATTCCATTCTTCTTCACCGAACAAATACTCAAAAAAAACACAAGGCTGTTCTTTTTTTACTTTTTCAGCTATAAATTTATTGCACTTAATTGTACTTTTTGCTAGTTCTGAAAGGTATAGGCTTAATATAGTTATTCTAAAATAATTTAATGACCAATAACTCTTTATAGTTTTATTATTAAAAAATTCATCAAGGTATTTATTTACTTGCTCTCCAGAAATACTATTATCCACAACAAAAATTATATCTTTAACTCTATATTTCTTTAACGTTTCTATATCTGGAGTTTCTAGTAGAAAACTGTTATCTGATTTACATAAATCATAAATTATATTAATGACTAAATCTTCACTTCCTCGACCTTTAGGTTTTCTATCTCTAATAATAAAATTATCTTTATTATCAGAATCAATCATCCAAAGATTACTATATGTAGTATCAAGTTTCATAATAGGATAGATAGCTAATTTAGCTCTCTCTTCTGACATGCTATTAATTAAATTTGTAAGTGATTCTTTAATAAAAATTCTAAAATCACTAATGGTGACAAAACGTAATTGTTTAAGGATGTTAATAGCAATTTCTCGATCCCTTATTTCTTTATTAAATTGTTCTAACCAACTTTGTATTTCGGCTGAATTAATAATAATATTATCTGTAAAATTTAGTTCTTTCATTATTTATATAATGTTTTATATGTGAGTTTACTAATAGAATTAAACACCCAATTACTACTTTCTGCTGTTGGGTGTTTGAATGTTGCAATCTTTATTTCTTTCTCATTCTGTTGTGAAATATACTCAGTAGGTAGTTGCTCTGAAAGTATCACTTCACAAATTATTTCCATTAATTTACTACTTTGAGTGTCATCTAATGAAATAAAGTCTTCATCGTAGCTTTCTTTATAAGTAATACCGCTCATTGAAATGTCATGTGATTTTTGAGAAAAATCTATAATATAGAATTTTTCATCGTCTAGGATGATACGAATTACCAATGCGATTTCAGGGTAGGCAATAGCATTATCTTGATCTAATGATATGAACACCAAATCATTGTCATCTCTGAATCCTAATTGGGGAGTAAACCAGTGGACCCGCCCGCCATTCTTTAAACCAAAGTCTTTTGCCATATCCCAAAGTCGAAATAGCTTTATATCTTTATTTTCACTTGTATCATCTAGGAAACAAGCCGCTAAGCCTATATTACCTTCCGCACCATAATGGTCTCCGAATCCAATCTCATCAGCCTCTTTGGGTTGCATTCCTTTAGTTTGATGTGAATTGTTATTTTGGTGTTGAACATGAACCGTGTTCATGATTCTTTTTTGTCCTAGTTCTTCAAATTTTTTTCTGATACTTTGAGATGTTCTATTATTAGGCTCGCTATCTGTAATTTTTGTGCTGAGATATTCTGTATTTACTTCTCGTTTATACTTTTTGATGGCAGGTTTTTCATTTCCGTTTGATTGGATATTTTTTTCTTCTTCATTTTTATTGCGATGTAATACAAGAGTAATATCATCGCCGATAGGTTGATTTATACCTACAATTTCTGCACATAAAATAACTCCATTTAACTCAATACCACGAATTTTTAGTTGCACTTTTTGGTCGTGCCAAAATTGAACTTTTATTGGCTTTGGATTCTCATCTGAAATCTTAATTTCATTATTAAGCGTTTTTGTTCGTTCTAGTGTTACTGCTTTATCATATTTGAGATGGTAAAGGAAAATTGCATCTTTCTTCACAAAATACTTTGATACAACAACGTGTTTTTCATGATATAAAGATGGTTCATTTATATCTAAATAAAACCGTTTTTTGACTTCATTCCAATCGTAGGTTGTCAAAATTCTCTTAATATCTGCTGACATTCCATAATGAGCACAGAAAAGATGTAATGGATGAATAATGAAATCTATACCATTTTGCTGAATTTTGATTAGTTGATTTTTATCATACTTATAGTTGTTACAGTCTGATTCAATAGTATATAAATTTGGTGAGAATGGCTCGTTGTATTTATGGTTTTCTTTATCATAGAAAGGTTGATAATTTACGTTATCTCTGTTTCCTTCAAATGCTTGATTAGCTGTAACAAGATATTCTTTGAGTTTTACCTGTTTTATTGCCTTACCATCTTTCCAAACACTACCAATAAAGAAGTAATGAAGAATATTAATAGGCACAGAAATATACAGAATGCTTAAATGAGTGATACCTTCCTTTTTATAGGTAGGATTCTTTAGGTTTACCAACTTAACTTTAATGTGTGATTGAGTGTTTTTTCTTTGAAAAATCAAGCTACTATCGTACCAAACAACGATATATTCATAAGAAGGAAAATACCAACTACTACCTTTAATTGGTGGGTGAGGGCGTGGATTTAATTCAGAATGGTTTTCTAGATATTTCATCTTATTAAAGAATACTGAAAAATCAGGACAGAAACCATCATAAGGTTCATAGGTGAATGTGTTTGTAATAAGTTCATCTACGAATCGCATAATCTACTTCCTTTTCAGTCACTTAAATAGATAAGTAGATTATAAATGATTTGGGTTATAAGGCGACAATTATTTGTATCGTTTGACAGTTATTTGTAATTTTAACACCTGATCATGAATTTTATGTGGCACTAGCAGATAAAAATATAAAAGGAATGCAAGAGGCTTTAGATAAATTACTCGAACTTAAGTTTGCTAAACGAGCAACAAAAGATACAATTTTACATTTTGATTTTTACTTGCAACCGCAAGTTTTAATGTATGCCAAAATTGCAGCAATCCACGGTTTTGATTTAGGTATTGATAGCCCTATGGCGCCAAAAGAATTGATTGATATAAATCCATTAGCGGAATATAAAATTCCTTATGATTTTATGAAATCATTTGATTTTGATGCGCCCCATCAAGTTTGGGTAAATTATGTCAAACAAAGAATGGAAGAAGCGAAGAAAAAGAAAGTTGAAAATAAAAAAGGATTTTGGGCTTCGCTGTTTGGTAGATAAGTCGGGAATGATAATAAAAGTGCGGTCAAAAACATAAGCGATTTTGACCGCACTTTGATCTGCCCCCCAAAACCTGGACACCTAATTTGAGGTGTTTTTATATGAGATTTTTCGTGATCCCTATCACAATATCTTGTAAAACCACTTAAAAACGTTACCTATTTTTATTCAATCAATGATACAGTTGTATCCGTTTGACTTTTTGTCATTTTAACGATGAATAGGCGAAGGTTTGTTCATTAATCTCATCAACCCAATCATCAATCAGAGGGAAACAGTATGTTAATTGGTGTACCTAGAGAGCTGCTTGAGAATGAGAGCCGTGTGGCGGCAACGCCGAAAACGGTTCAGCAAATATTGAAATTGGGCTTTGACGTGATCGTGGAACACGATGCAGGTTTTAAAGCTAGTTTTGAAGATCAAGCATTTTTAGAGGCAGGCGCTAAGATCGGTACGTCGGCTGAAATTTGGCAATCAGATATTATCTTCAAAGTAAATGCACCGACAGATGAAGAAATCGCTCAAATGAAGGAAGGCGCAACGCTTGTGAGCTTTATTTGGCGTATGCAAAATCCTGAGTTAATGAAAAAACTCACCGCGAAGAAAATTAATGTGTTAGCAATGGATGCGGTGCCTCGTATTTCTCGTGCGCAAGCATTGGATGCGCTTTCTTCTATGGCTAATATTTCTGGTTATCGTGCTGTTATTGAAGCGGCGCATGAATTCGGTAGTTTCTTTACCGGGCAAATTACTGCTGCAGGTAAAGTTCCACCAGCAAAAGTGTTGGTGATTGGTGCTGGTGTGGCTGGTTTAGCGGCAATTGGTGCGGCAAATAGCCTTGGGGCGATTGTTCGTGCTTTTGACTCTCGTCCTGAAGTGAAAGAGCAAGTTCAAAGTATGGGTGCAAGCTTCTTAGAAATTGATTTTAAAGAAGAAGGCGGCAGTGGTGATGGTTATGCGAAAGTGATGTCGGAAGAATTTAACCGTCGTGCAATGGAGCTTTATGCAGAACAAGCTAAAGAAGTCGATATTATTATTACTACGGCAGCCATTCCGGGTAAACCAGCGCCTCGTTTAATCACCAAAGAAATGGTGGATTCAATGAAACCAGGTTCGGTGATTGTGGATTTAGCCGCTGCAACTGGCGGTAACTGTGAATATACGCAAGCAGGGAAAGTTGTTACAACTGAAAACCAAGTGAAAGTGATTGGTTATACAGATTTCCCAAGCCGTTTACCAACGCAATCGTCTCAACTTTATGGCACAAACTTAGTCAATTTATTAAAACTTTTGTGCAAAGAGAAAGATGGCAATATCAATATTGATTTTGAAGATGTGGTTCTTCGTGGGGTAACCGTTGTTCGTGATGGGGAAGAAATTCCACCAGCACAAATTCAAGTGTCTGCACAACCAAAACAAGAAGCCAAAGCTGCACCAGTGGCAGAGAAAAAAGAATCTAAACCAACAGATCCTCGTGTGAAATACGGTGTGATGGCAGGTGTTGGCGTGTTATTCCTTTGGTTAGCTTCTGTTGCACCAGCTGCATTTTTATCACATTTCACTGTATTTGTTTTAGCTTGTGTGGTGGGTTATTACGTGGTTTGGAATGTTAGCCATGCACTTCACACACCATTAATGGCAGTAACAAATGCAATTTCAGGCATTATTATTGTAGGTGCGTTATTACAAATTCGTCAGCCAACAGGCAACCTCTTTATTGATGCGTTAGCTTTTGTGGCGATTTTGGTGGCAAGCATCAATATTTTTGGTGGTTTCCGTGTCACACAACGTATGTTAGCAATGTTTAGAAAAGGTTAAGGAGCGCACAATGTCTGAAGGTTTAGTACAGGCTGCGTATATTTTAGCAGCATTACTTTTCATTATGAGCTTGGCAGGACTTTCTAAACATGAAACTGCTAAAGCGGGTTGTTGGTTCGGTATTGTTGGTATGACAATTGCCCTTATCGCAACCATTTTTGGACCTCATTCTGAAGGAACATTTTGGATCATTATTGCGATGATCATCGGTGGTGCAATCGGTGTTCAACGTGCATTAAAAGTAGAAATGACTGAAATGCCAGAACTTGTGGCGATTCTTCACAGTTTCGTCGGTTTAGCAGCTGTACTCGTCGGCTTTAATAGCTATGGTTTACACCATGAGGCATTAATGCCAGAAGGATTAGATGCAGCAGCACAAGCCGCATTTGTAGCTGAACAAGCGGTATTAACGAATATCCATAATGTTGAAGTATTTTTAGGTATTTTTATCGGTGCAGTAACTTTCACTGGGTCTGTTGTTGCATTTGGTAAATTAAGCGGAAAAATTAATTCAAAAGCATTAATGTTACCGCATCGCCATAAATTAAATTTAGCCGCGCTTGTGGTATCTGCATTATTGATGGTTGCATTCTTGAATAATCCAGAAAGCATTTTCCCTGTGTTATTAATGACAGCGATTGCGCTTGCATTCGGCTGGCACTTAGTGGCTTCAATCGGTGGGGCAGATATGCCAGTTGTGGTATCAATGCTTAACTCCTATTCAGGCTGGGCAGCGGCGGCAGCAGGTTTTATGTTGAATAATGACTTGCTAATCGTTACAGGCGCCCTTGTCGGTTCTTCTGGTGCAATCCTTTCTTACATTATGTGTAAAGCAATGAACCGTTCATTTGTGAGCGTAATTGCAGGTGGTTTTGGTAACGATGTTCAAGTTTCTTCAAGCGAAGAACAAGGCGAACACCGTGAAACTACAGCGGAAGAAGTGGCTGAATTGTTGAAAAATGCTAGTTCTGTAATTATCACTCCAGGATATGGTATGGCGGTTGCACAAGCACAATATCCAGTAGCGGATATTACGGCAAAATTGCGTGAACGTGGTGTGAATGTTCGTTTTGGTATTCACCCAGTTGCAGGACGTTTACCTGGCCATATGAACGTACTTTTAGCCGAAGCGAAAGTGCCTTACGATGTCGTACTTGAAATGGATGAAATCAACGATGATTTTGCTGATACCGATGTGGTATTGGTTATCGGTGCGAACGATACGGTAAACCCAGCTGCGATGGAAGATCCAAATAGTCCAATCGCGGGAATGCCTGTGTTGGAAGTATGGAAAGCACAAAATGTGATTGTGTTCAAACGTTCAATGGCAGTGGGTTATGCTGGCGTACAAAACCCATTATTCTTCAAAGAGAATACGCAAATGCTCTTTGGTGATGCAAAAGATCGTGTTGAAGATATCTTAAAAGCATTATAAAAAACACGCATAAAAATAACCGCCCTTGGGGTTACCTAAGTGCGGTTTATTTTTAGGTATTTTATTGTCCCATGTTTTTCACTGATTTTAGAAAACCTTGGGCGCTATCAAACACAGAAGATTTTCCCTGAGCTTGTAAAATCATATCGGACATTTCACGGAATGCGCCTTTTCCTCCATTAGTGGAAAGTACATGATCAACGGCATTCTTCACATAAATAGGGGAGTCTGCCACAGTAAAAGAAGTTCCACACACTGCAAAGGCGGGGAGATCTACGCTATCATCGCCAATATAAGCGGTTTGCTCGGCAGTGACGCCAGCTTGTTTCATAAGATCAAAACAAGCGGTTTCTTTTTCAAGTTTGCCAAGAAAGTATAATTTAATGCCTAGATCGGCAATACGACGACGTAAAATAGGGGAGTCTCGACCAGAAAGCACTGCTACTTGAATACCTGCATCCATCAGCATTTTTATGCCTAAACCATCTCGCACATGAAAACTTTTAATCGCTTCACCATTAGCATCATAATGGAGTTGTCCATCGGTGAGCACGCCATCCACATCAGTAATAACAAATTTAATATTTTCTAATTTTTGTTGCATTGGGATTCCTTAGCTTGAAAATTCCACTAAACCCACCACGTGATTTTCATCATTAACAACAACTAGCGAGTGAATTTTTTTCGCTTTCATAAAGTCTTCTGCTTTTGCTAGGAATTCATCTTGGTGAATTGTCTTAGGTGAGTTTGTCATAAAATCTTGTGCAGTTTTATTTAAGGTATCAGCGCCATTTGTCGTTAATGCTCGACGAATATCGCCATCCGTAATAATGCCTTTTAATTGATTATTCTCCATGACTAATGCAACGCCCATTCGGCCTTCATTCATTATAGTTAAGCAATCAGTGAAATTGGTTTCCGGTTTGATAATTGGTAAACGAGTTTGCATTTGATCTTTTACTTTACATAATAATCGACGACCAAGACTGCCACCTGGATGGAATTTGGCAAAGTCAGCTGGTTGGAAATTGCGTGCCGTAATGAGTGACACGGCGAGCGCATCACCAAGCGCAAGCGTCACAAGTGCGGACGTTGTTGGTGCGAGATTATTTGGACATACTTCTCGCTCAACAGTAATGTCTAAAACATAATCTGCATGGCGTGCGAGCGTGGAATTCTTGTTACTCGTCACAGCAATAATTTTATTACCGAAATTTTTTAAACTTGGAATCAGTTTATTGACATCATCAGTTTCACCGCTATAGGAAATTAACATCACGATATCAATTGGTTTCAACATACCTAAATCGCCGTGGAAGGCTTCTGTCGGATGTAAAAAGAAACTTGGCGTGCCCGTAGAGGCAAATGTCGCTACCATTTTTTTACCGATTAAACCAGATTTCCCTATCCCGCCGATGACTAATCGTCCTTCGCAAGCAAGAATTAAATCTATGACTTGATTAAAATCCTCGCCTAAACGTTGGCTGAGTTGCAAAAGTGCGTTGCTTTCCACTGAAAGGGAATCCTGTGCAATTTTTAGATAGTTCATTCTTCTTCCTAAAAGAGCGGTTGAAATTGGCGCTATTTTAACGGAATCATAAAAAAATACGAATGAAAAATTAGGCGTTATTATTTATAAAATTGATGAGCAATATTCAAAAATTGGGGATTTTATTGACCTCACTAATGATTGCCCCTATACTACGCGCCGAGTTGGTTAGACAATCGCTGGTTTATTGAAGCCCTTAACCGTATTTATACGACCTAGTGGGACAAGTAAACGAGAGGAAAGTCCGAGCTACACAGGGCAGAGTGCCGGATAACGTCCGGGCGGCGTGAGCCGACGACCAGTGCAACAGAGAGTAGACCGCCGTGTAAACGGTAAGGGTGAAAGGGTGCGGTAAGAGCGCACCGTGCCACCGGTAACGGTTGGCAGCAGGGTAAACTCCACTCGTAGCAAGACCAAATAGGAATCCAATGAGTGGCCCGCTCAGGATTCGGGTAGGTTGCTTGAGCGGCAGAGTAATTTGTCGCCTAGAGGAATGATTGTCCACGACAGAACTCGGCTTATCGACCAACTCAATTTTTCTAATTATTTATCCAAGCATTCTCATCAAGAATTTTTCCAAAATGACTTTCAACTAAACGACGAGTAATTTCAGTTTGTGGTGCGCTAAATAATGTTCTTGGTGGCCCATATTCAATCATTTTTCCCTCATCCATCACAATAACTTGATCGGCAATATGTTTAATCATGCCAAGATCTTGTCCAACATAAATATAGGAAATACCAAGCCGTTGTTGTAAATCTAATGTTAAGTTGAGTAGTTGTATGCGTACGGAAGCATCAAGATTACCCAGTGCATCATCAATAATGATAATTTCAGGTGATAGAATAAGAGCTCGAGCTAATGCAATTCGTTGTTTCTGGCTTACAGAAAGGTTTTTGATTTTTAAATTGGTGTAATCAGGATAAAGTCCAACAAGTAAAAGTGTATCAAAGATTTTTTGATTACGGTGCGACTCATCCCAATTAGTAGCCAGACGTAAAGGGGTATCAAGTATCTCACCAATATTTAATCGTGGATTGAAAGCTGAATTAGCATCTTGGAAGAGCATGCGAATATGCTGGGCTCGATATTGGATATCATCATGTTGTAATTCATGATGATTAAATATAATACGACCTGAAGAGGGTGGAATTATACCCGCGATCATTTTGACCAATGTGGATTTTCCCGAGCCATTTTTCCCAATAATAGCGATTGTTTGCTGGCGTTCAAGAGAAAAACTTATATTTTCTACTGCATTAAAATAGCTGGTACCAAATAAGCGTTTTCGACCTTTGAAGGTTTTAGTTAAATCTTCTACTTTTAATAACGGCATTATTCATTTCCTTTACGATGGAGCGTTAATGGTGTAGTAGTGGTTTTTTCTTTGAAATTTTTCTCGCGAAGATTAACGGGGTAATGGCAAGAAAATTCATGTTGCTTAATTTTGGTCTTGTTCGGCTTTTCAATACATTTCTTTTGTGCGAAAGGACAACGTGGTCCAAGACGACAACCTATAGGCATTTGTTCTAGAATTGGTACTGTTCCTTCTAATGTACCTAATTTAGTTTTGAATCCTAAAGGCTGAGTAAAATCCGGGATCGCATTAATTAATGATTGAGTGTAGGGGTGGTGTGGCGATGCTAATAATATTTCTGTTGGGGCAGATTCAGCATTTTGTCCACAATAAAGAACAGAAATGTGATCACACCATTCACTGATGCTTTTAATATCGTTACTTGCAAGTAAAATAGTCGTACCTTGGTTTTTGTTCATGCTAGAAAGTAATCGAAAAACTTGTAGCGCAGTCGTAGATTCTAGAGTATTTGTAGGTTCATCTGCAATGAGTAGACGAGGTTGGTTTGCTACGGCAATAGCAATCATTACTTTCTGACCTTCACCTTCAGTAAGTTCGCTTGGATAGCTGGACATAATATCATGGTGATCTTTAATACCAACACGGTGTAATAATTCAATAGCACGGCGTTTTTTCCATCCGAACCATTGCCACCATTTTCCCTTAAATGTCCAATTAGGAATATTTTGGATAAGCTGCTTACCGACTTTTCGACTTGGTTCAAGGCAAGAAAGAGGATCTTGGAAAATCATAGATATTTCTTTACCGACAAGTTTACGACGTTGATTTGGATTAAGCTTTAGTAATTCTACATCGTCAAATCGAAAACGATCTGCGGTGATAATCCAGTTTTCTTTGACCGCATTACAAATAACTTTGGCGATTAAACTTTTACCAGAACCTGATTCACCCACAAGTCCACCGATTTCTCCTTCATTGAGTGATAAATTAATACCGTCCACAATTTTAATGCGACCGTTTGGTGTTTTTATTTCAATATTTAAGTTGCGAATATCTAATAGTGCCATAAGTTATTCATAATATTGATTAATGGCTTTAATTAAGCCGTTACTAAAAATAATACTGAGTAAAATGGTGAAAATAATAGCAAAACCAGGTAAAAGTACTGTCCATGGCGCAAGATAGAGTAGCTCAAGTGAATCTTTGATCATCGCTCCCCATTCTGGTGTAGGACGTTGAGCGCCAAGAGATATAAAACTTAGTGCGCTGATATCTAGTACAGCAACAATAAAAGCCCGTGAGATTTCTTGAATATACACAATCGTGATATTAGGCAAAATAGTGGTTTTTAATAATGTCCAGTTAGAAATCCCTTCAAGTTTGAGCATGATGACATAATCTTTTTTTAATTCTTCTTGAATTGCGCGATAAATAGCATGAATAAAATAAGGTAAAATTGCGAATAGCGTTGCAAACATAGCATTCCATAAACTAGGTTCCATTAATGTGGAAATGATGATTGCAATAAGTAAAATCGGTAAAGATAAAAAAGCATCGAAAATATGCCCTACAAAACGTGCCTTTATCCCTTTTAACATACCAGCAATAATGCCAAGAGCTCCCCCGATGAGTGCGGTGGCAATGAGTACTAATAAGGAAGAACCCAGGGTATAGCGAGTACCCATAATTAAGCGACTTAAAATATCTCGTCCTAGATCATCTGTGCCAAAGAAAAAAGCTATTTGTCCTTTATCAACCCAAGATGGCGGCATTAATTCTTGTCCAACAAACTGCGTGTTATCAGAATAAGGTGCTATCCAACTGCTGAAAAGTGCGGTCAGAGTTAATAACGTTAATAAATAAAAGCTGAATAGCGCAATGGTATTTTTGCGAAATAGTAGCCAAATTTGGAATATTGAGGTATTTTCTCGAAATTCTTCAGGTTCTTTATCTTGCATACCAACCTTTCTTTTTAAATGGATCGAGTATAAAAGTGATACTTTTAATTAAGGTATCAATTAAAATAATACATATACCAATAACTATAACGCCTGCTGCAATACTGTTATAGTCTTGTTCAGCTACAGCATTAATAAGCCAACGACCAATACCAGGCCAACCAAGTGCTGTTTCGACTAACATACATTGCGTTAGCACAAGTGTAAATACACGTGGCACTTGGGGTATCAATAATGGAAGGGTATTACGAAAAACATATTGATGTAAAATTTTCCATTTTGACCAACCTCGTGTTGTTGCTACTTTAGCAAAGTTTTGACAAAGAATGTATTCAGCCCGTTGTTGAATAAGACGAATAATTTCCATTGTAGGTAAAATACATAAAACAAGCGTAGGTAATGCTAGATGTTGTAAAACGTTTTGTATAATCTTAGTGCGATATGGCTCATTAACGAACCAAACATCAATAACTGGAAAGCCTGTAATCGGTATGATTTCATAGAGTAAATTATATTGTCCTATAGCGGCAATCTCCCAATGATTGATGGATGCGCTGTAAAGTAAAAGAGGTGCAAGCCAAAATATAGGAATGGATAAACCTAAATAGGATAAGCTTTGTAAACTTTTAGCAAAAATTTGTTGGGAGCTGACCGCTCTGATGATACCGAGAGGTAAGCCAAAGATAAAAGCTAATAAGAGTGCTGTAAAGCAAAGTTCTAGAGTAGGAGGTAATACAGTCAAAATTAAATCAATTAAGGATTTTCCTCCGTTATAAGTGATGCCAAAATCACCCTGTAACAATGTTTTTAAATAGATGTAATAAGCGTTATAGATATTTTGTGTGACAAGATCAGCATTGAGTGGATCACGCAATAAGATCATAAAACTGATTAAGGATAATACTAATAATAATATGATTACCCAGATAATATGACGAATAGCAGACCACAACATTAAGGTTTCTCCTTACTTAAATGTAAAGTCGAAAAATTTAGGCTACCAAAAGGTGTCATTTCAACACCTTTTACACGAGTATTGGCAACTAAGATGCGTTTTACATTCGCAATGGGAATAATGGGTAATTCATGTAATACGAGGTTTTGAGCATCGTTATAAAAACGAACACGTTCTGCTAAGTGTGTTGTTGCAATAGCACTATCCATTAAATGATTAAAATCCTGATTACACCAATTAGATAAGTTAGTTACTTCATTTTGTGTATTACAACTTAAAATTGGTCGCATAAAACCATCAGGATCAAGATTCCCCGCTAACCATCCTGTAAGAATTAAATCATAATTTTCTGTTTTATTACGAAGTTGTTCACTCAAAAAAGTACGTGTCACTGCTCGAACGTTAATTTCAACTCCTGCTTGTGCTAAATCCCATTTTATCATTTCAGCCATTTTAAACGGTGCGGGATTATATACTTGTTCTTCATTAATGACCCATAAATTAAGTGAAAGATGTTTATTTTTTAAGACTTTTTGAGCAATTTTTGGATTATAATCAAACTCAAATTCTGGGCTATTCACATTTGATGCCCAAGAAACCTCAGGAATAATATTATTCGCAACAGTTGCTGTATTATGATAAATATTGTGAATAATACGCGCCCGATTTAAACTTTGCGAGATAGCTTCCCGAATAGTACGATCCTGCATGATCGGCTTATCAAAATTAAATGCTAAATATGCCAAGTTCATTCCATCAGTAGATTGCATATAATAGTGTTTGTCATCGCTTTTTAATAAACCAATTTGGCTAACATCAGGATAAGAAGCAATTTGGCATTCGTTGTTAAAAAATTTAACTAAACGACCATTTCGGTCAGTAGAAAGATCAACAACAATATTTTTGATTTTCGCTTCTTTTTTCCAGTAATTTTCATTACGCACTAAGCGGACATGTTGGTTATATACATAGTCTTTCACTTGATAGGGCCCCGTACCAACAGGGTGGGTATCTAATTGGGCAAGATTATCATCGGCACTCAGTTGATACGCATATTCTTGTGAGAAAATAATTGCATATTGGCTAGCAAGATGTGACAAAATAGATGAGTCTTGTGTAAATAACTCAATTTTGACTTGGTAAGGTGAAAGAGCGGTAACGGATTTAATTTTTTCGTTTAGCTTTATACTTTCAAAGTATGGGAAATGTACCTTCTTAGCTTGTTCATGAAATACACGATACTGTGGATTTTTATACGTAATAAGGTTTTCGCTTAATTGTGGCAAATAAGTTGTATGACCAAGTACCCGATTAATAGAAAATACTACATCTTCTGCATTAAAATCGCGTGTTGGGGTAAACCATGGCGTTTGGTGAAATTTAACACCACGACGCAAATTGATTAATATTTCTTTTCCATCAGGTGAAATAGTATAAGACTGAGCAAGAACAGGCGTAACATTCGCGCTATGGTTTTTTATTTCAAAAAGTTTATTATAAATTTGCTCTGTGACGACATTCATACTCGTGCCTGCATCCGCAGTTTGCGGATTAAAAGAAAATCCAGAGGCATTAGTACAATAAGTTAGTCCGTTTTCTGTTAGGTGTTCTGGTACGCGCGGAGCAGCTTGAAGTCCGGAGTTCAAGCCAATACCAAATAGAAAACAGAAAAACGTAAGATTTTTGCGTAACATAACAAATGCATTGTGATAAATTATGTACCAAATTGTAAGGCATATTAGTAAAAATGGCTAGGATATTGAATGTTTAATAGGGTTCAAAACGAAATCAATCAAATTATTAATCGTGGTTTTGACCGCACTTTGCGCTTGGCGGTAACAGGGTTAAGTCGGAGTGGAAAAACGGCGTTTATTACAAGTTTAATCAATCAACTTCTCTCCATTAATCAAAATTCATCACAGCATTTGCCCTTGTTCGAAGCCGCTAGAAATGGGGCAATCTTGGCGGTTAAACGAGTATCTCAACAAGATCTCAGCGTGCCACGTTTTGATTATGAAAGTAATTTAAATGATTTGTCACAAAATCCGCCGCAATGGTTTCAATCTACTCGGGGTGTGAGTGAAACACGTTTAGCAATTCGTTTTCAACGTCAATCTGGCTTGCTACGTCATTTGAAAGAACGCGGCACGCTTTATTTAGATATTTTTGATTATCCAGGGGAGTGGCTGCTCGATTTACCGTTGTTAAATCTAGATTTTCAACAATGGTCACAAGAACAAATCAAGGTCACCACTGGCGTTCGTGAAGAATTGGCGCAGAATTGGCTTGCTATGTTGCAGGATTTGGATTTAAGTGCGGTCGCAAATGAAGATGTTTTAGCTAAGATAGCGAAAAGTTATACGGATTATTTACACCAATGTAAGTCGCAAGCCATGCAATTTATTCAGCCAGGACGATTTGTATTGCCGAGTGATTTAGAGGGGGCGCCCGCATTACAATTTTTTCCATTAATTCATCTTTCGGAAGAACAGTGGCAAACCTTGAAAAAAACTGCCAAATCGAATAGCTATTTTACCGTGCTGACAACACGTTATAATTATTATCGCAATAAAATTGTGAAAGGTTTTTACGAAAATTATTTTTCTACCTTTGATCGCCAAGTGATTTTGGCGGATTGTTTAACGCCTTTAAATCACAGTCAGCAAGCCTTTTTAGATATGCAAATGGGTTTAAACCAGTTATTTAATAATTTCCATTATGGCAGCAGAAATTTTCTTCATCGTTTGTTTTCTCCGCGAATTGATCGATTAATGTTTGTTGCGACGAAGGCGGATCATATTACTCGTGATCAAATTCCTAATTTAGTGAGTTTAATGCGCCAAATTGTGCAAGAGGGGGGGCGCCATGTGGAATTTGAAGGAATCGATACAGAATATACCGCCATTGCTGCTGTTCGTACCACAAAGCAAGTGATTGTGAATCAGCAAGGAAAAGAAATTAAAGCAATTCAAGGGATTCGTTCTATTGATAAACAGCCGATTACGCTTTATCCAGGCACTGTACCGAGCAAATTACCAAGATCAGAATTCTGGCAAAAACAACCGCACTTTGATTTTGATAGTTTTGAACCTCAGCCTTTAGAACAAGGGGAGAACATTCCTCATTTGAGAATGGATGCGGTTTTACAATTTTTATTAAGTGATCGATTTGAATAAAAAAGTGCGGAAAATTTTCCGCACTTTTTTCATCTTTCTAGCCCGTATTGCGCATCCCAGCCGCGATACCTGTGATGGTAATCATCAATGCTTGTTCCACATCGGGATTGACTTGCTCAGGATTTTCACGGAAACGGTGAAGCAATTCCACTTGCAGTAGATTGAGCGGATCCGTGTAGATATTACGCAATGCGATTGAATCTGCAATCCAAGGTAAATCAGACATCAATTCACTTTGGTGAGAAAGTGAAAGCACAGTTTGAATATCATCTTCAAGTTGCTTACGTAAATTTTCGCCTAAATACCAAAGTTCTTTTTTCACCAATCGTTGATCATATTGTTGGGAAAGCCAAGTATCCGATTTACTAAATACCATTTCCAACATACCGATTCGCGTTGAAAAGAACGGCCAGTTTTCGCACATTTCATGAATGACATCGCCTTTGCCTTGTTCAATAATCTGACGGATAGATGCTCCAGCGCCCAACCAAGCGGGTAGCATTAAGCGATTTTGCATCCATGCAAAAATCCAAGGAATGGCGCGTAAACTTTCCACGCCGCCATTTGGATTGCGTTTTGCAGGGCGAGAACCAAGTGGCAATTTGGAGAGCTCCTGTTCTGGCGTCGCACTGCGGAAATAAGGAACAAAATCTTTATCACCACGAACCACGCCGCGATAAATGTCGCAAGAGATAGTGGAAAGCTCATCCATTATAGTGCGCCATTCTGGTTTCGGTTCTGGTGGCGGTAAAAGATTTGCTTCTAAAATGGCACTGGCGTAGAGATCAAAGGTTTCTACCGCTACAGCCGGTAAACCCAGTTTGAAGCGAATCATTTCGCCTTGTTCTGTCACGCGTAAACCATTTTTTAGTGAACGAGGTGGTTGAGAAAGTAATGCCGCATGTGCTGGCGCACCGCCACGACCAATCGTGCCACCTCGTCCATGGAATAAGGTGAGTTCAATGCCAAGTTTTTCTGTTAAATTCACTAAGGCTTCTTGGGCTCGATATTGCGCCCAAGATGCAGCCATCATTCCCGCATCTTTTGCCGAATCTGAATAGCCAATCATCACCATTTGACGATTATTGATCACGCCACGATACCAACCCACATTGAAAAGTTGAGTCATCACTTTTTCGGCTGCATCTAAATCATCTAAGGTTTCGAATAATGGCACAACAGGAATATGATATGGCACGCCTGCTTCTTTTAAGAGTAAATGAACGGCTAAAACATCAGATGCACTGCGTGCCATCGAAATAACATAACACGCAATGACACCTTGTTTTTGTTGAGCAATGACCTTGCAAGTATCTAAAATTTCTTTGGTTTCAGGTGATGGCGTCCAGTTTTGCGGAATCAATGGACGGCGTGAGCTTAATTCCCGAATTAAGAAAGCCTGTTTATCGTCTTCCGTCCATTGAGAGTAATCGCCTAAACCAATATAGCGTGTGATTTCAGCAATGGCATCGGTGTGACGTGTGCTTTCTTGGCGAATATCCATTTGAGAAAGCGTTACGCCAAAACAACTAATACGGTGCAAAATATTCAACAATGAACCATTTGCAATAATGCGCATACCGCATTGAATTAAAGATTGATAACAATCGTAAAGCGGCTCCCAAAGTTGATTATCTTCTAAAATAATCTCGCTTTCAGATACGCGCGGTGTGCGATCTGATAGGTGATCATCAAAATAAGCTAATGTTGCCGTAAGTTGATTGCGTAAATTTTTCACCACAAAGCGATAGGGTTCTAAATGCTCGCCATATTTAGCACGAAACTCATCGCTACATTTCACCATTGAAAGTTCATCGGCTAATTTGCTGATGTCTTGTAAGAATAAATCCGCCGCTTTCCAACGGGCAAAATAAAGCACTTTTTTGGTGATTTGTGCGGTGACAAATGGGTTTCCATCGCGGTCGCCGCCCATCCAAGAGGAAATTCGTACGGGTTTTAATCCTACTGGCAAATCGTAACCTAAAAATTCACGGGCAGTTTCGTTTAATTGGCGTAAAAACTCTGGCACAGCTTGCCACAAACTGTTTTCCAACATCGCAAAGCCCCATTTGGCTTCATCGAATGGTGTTGGACGAACAGTGCGAATTTCATTGGTATGCCATGCTTCTGCGATTAAGCGAAGTAATAGACGTTCAATAATATTACGTTCTTTTTCAGTTAAATCATGATGTTCTAGCTTGCTTAAACATTTATTGATTTCAATGTGTTTATGAATGAGTGAACGACGTGTTGTTTCTGTTGGATGTGCGGTCAGAACAAGCTCAATTAATAATTTTTCAACGGTTTTATGCACGTCTTCCACAGAGGCATTTTGTTCTTTTAAGCGTTTGAAAAGTTCGCTTAAGGATTGAGAAGAACTTTGTGCTAGAGAATGTTCACGCGAAATCGTTTGATATTGTTCCGCAATATTCGTGAGGTTTAAAAATTGGCTGAAAGCACGCGCGACGGGAATAATATTGTCATTAGAAATACTACCGAGCGTGTCGAGCAATTCTTGTCTTGCTTTATCATCACCCGCACGAGAATTACGAGAAAGTTTACGAATATTTTCGATTAATTCGAGAATATCGGCACCTTGGGCATCGTTGATGGTTTCTCCGAGAAAACGCCCTAACATACTAATGTTATTGCGCAGAGTGGTGTACTCTTGTGTCATAGGAACTCCTAAAAGTAAAAATAAAATTCGTAAGTTGGCGATAGATATAGCTAAAAACGGAAGATAGGGCAAATGCTATTCAAGGAAACCTTGAAGATAATCAAGAAAAGCTAAAAAATAGATAAAAAAGAACCGCACTTTTTATAGATTATTTAAAAAGTTCGGTTTATTTTTGATAAGTTTTATAAAATTGATTTAACGGATTTTCGAATAATAAGCTCAGGGCCAATGTCAATACGGCTATATTGCTGAACGCCTTGATCTTTTTGGCTAATACGCTCTAATAAGATATTCACCGCCTGTCTGCCTAATCGTAGCTTCGATTGGTGAATGGTGGTTAATGGTGGCGCATAGAAACGTGAAGCATGAATATCATCATAGCCGATAATGGACATATCATCTGGCACGCGTAACCCTTTTTCTGTCAGTGCAGAAATTGCACCGAGCGCCATCACATCGTTACAACAGAATAGGGCGGTCGGTAATTCCTCTTGAGCCAGTAAGCGATTCATACATTCATAACCGTCTTCAGGCTCAAATGCACCTTCGAAAATCCAAGGTTTATGCACTTCAAGATTCGCATCTGCCATCGCTTTTAAAAAGCCTTCATAACGAGTTTTTGCCGTAGTTTTATTGAGTTCACCGCAGATAATCCCGATTTTTTTATGACCGCACTCAATGAGGTGTTGGGTTGCTAAATAACCGCCATCAAAACTATGATCATCAATCACATCGGTATTCGCATTTGGGCCCCAGTCCATTACAACCATTGGTATACTGGAAAATGACGAAAGCAAATCCAAGGAGTCTTGAGTATATTCAGAACACATCACAAGCAAACCATCTACCCGTTTCTTCGCCAACATTTCCAAATGGTTTTTGACTTTTTCAGGTTCATTTTGTGTATTACATAAGAAAAGGGAATAACCTTGACGATAACAATGTTCTTCGACGGAATGAATGATCTCAGCAAAGTAGGGGGCTTCACTAGTGGTGACAATCATGCCGATCGATTTGGTTGTATTCACTTTTAAACTTCTTGCAACAGCGCTTGGTGAATAATTCAGTTGTTTAATTGCAAGTAATACAGATTCTTCTGTTTCTTTTGCAACAAAACGCGTTTTATTTATTACATGTGATACTGTCGTGGTAGATACGCCAGCCATTTTTGCGACATCTTTAATTGTTGCCATACATTTACCCCTAGAAAATTTTTCCTATTATAAAGGTTTATAGAATATTTCGTTACTTTTATTATAATTTTTTTGTAAAAGAGATGATTTTTTCTAATAAATATTGCTAGAATGTACGCAAATTTTTTATTTAGGAGAAAAAGATGAGTGATTTTGGTTACGCCATGATAATGGTTGTTTTTAGTATGACTATTGTTGTAGGGCTAGCACTATCAATTTTTTAATTGTGTTTATTTTATGAATTACCGCGCTTTGTTAGAAAACAAAGGGCGGTATTTTTTTAGGTTTTTGCTTGAGACGCAAAAGTATGGTAAAAATAACAACGTTTTATTCATTAACTAATAGGAATTATCATGTCAAATTTACAACAAATTATTGAAGCTGCATTTGAGAAACGTGCAGAAATTACACCAAAAACCGTTGATGCAGAAACGCGTGCGGCAATTGAGGAAGTGATCGAAGGATTAGATTCGGGTAAATACCGTGTTGCAGAAAAAATTGATGGCGAATGGGTAACACATCAATGGTTAAAAAAAGCGGTTTTACTTTCATTCCGTATTAATGACAACCAAATCATTGACGGAGCAGAAACAAAATATTACGACAAAGTAGCATTAAAATTTGCGGATTACACCGAAGAACGTTTTGCTGAAGAAGGTTTCCGTGTTGTGCCTTCTGCAACGGTGCGTAAAGGTGCATACATTTCTAAAAACTGCGTATTAATGCCATCCTATGTAAATATTGGTGCTTACGTTGGCGAAGGCAGCATGGTAGATACTTGGGCAACGGTTGGTTCATGTGCACAAATCGGTAAAAACGTTCACTTATCTGGCGGCGTAGGCATCGGCGGTGTATTAGAACCATTGCAAGCTAACCCAACCATTATCGGCGATAACTGCTTTATCGGAGCTCGTTCAGAAGTGGTAGAAGGCGTTATTGTAGAAGATGGCTGTGTTATTTCAATGGGGGTATTCATTGGTCAATCAACCAAAATTTATGATCGTGAAACGGGTGAAATTCACTACGGCCGTGTACCAGCTGGTTCTGTGGTGGTATCTGGTAGCCTTCCATCAAAATGTGGAAAATATAGCTTATATTGCGCAGTGATTGTGAAAAAAGTGGATGCAAAAACTTTAGGTAAAGTTGGTATCAACGAATTATTACGTTCTATTGAAGAATAATAGAACGTAAATAAAATAATGACCGCTCTTTTTTCATAAAGGCGGTCATTTTTTATAAATGAGTGATTATTTCTTTCTCGCTAACATTGTGGCAAATTTCATTTTAATGCGATTGCCGTTTTCATCGGTTTTATGTAATTCGCCCATATTTTCGTTATATTCTAAGAATTCCCAATCTTTGTAATATTCTTTCAATTCGTTTTCAGCGAAGGTGAAGGAGAATGGAAGCGGGCAAGGCACATCATCTGTGGACATGGCGGCAACGATTAAGTTATACCCGCCAACATTGGTGTGTTCTTGCATATTTTTAATGATTGACGGCACTCGCTCACGATTTAAGAACATAAACACCACTGTTGAAACAATAAAATCATAGTTTTCTTGAATATTGGCGGCGTTAATATCATAAAGTGCGGTAGAAATATTAAGATTTTCTTTCTCTTTGGTTTCATTTAAAAAGGCAATGCTGTTTTCATTGTGATCCCAAGAGGTCACATCATAGCCCAATAAACTTAAATAAAGTGAATTACGCCCTTGTCCGCAACCTAAATCTAATACTTTACAAGGCGAGATAATTTTTGCAGCATCCACCACATCGCCGTGAGTGGCAGTCATATTGTATTTTTTACTGAAGTAATCTTCTTTTTTGCAATAGAAACCTAGAGTACATTCTAAGTCATCAGAAAGCGCTTCAACACGATGCCATGCTTGAGGTTCAACAAAAGGAATGTTGCTTTCTGGGGTAAAAATATGCTCGGCAATCACATCGCTATTTTCGGTTAGCTCATAAAATTTGAGCTTACCTTTTAATACGGTTAATTTCCCCCAAGTGCCGACTTTTGTGTTGTGCTTTTCTTGGAACATTTGTGGCAATTTGTCTTTTGTCCACACTGGCATTTGTTTATAGCAAATTAATTCGTTTTTCATAATATTCTCCAAATAGGTAAATAGTTGAGTGTTATAGTAGGTTATAAGCCACCTATTTTCAACAAGAAAATAAAAGGGCAACGTAATGTTGCCCTCATTTAGATTGAATTGATTATTTTACTTGCATGCCCGCAGTGACACCGCTATCGGCAGATAACAAGAATAAATCACTACCGCCTGTTCCTGCGGATAGAATCATTCCCTCAGATACACCGAATTTCATTTTACGTGGTGCAAGGTTTGCCACCATAATCACAAAACGACCTTCTAATTCTTCAGGTTTATTGTAAGCCGCTTTAATGCCAGAGAAGACTTGACGAGTATGATCGCCAAGATCTAATTCAAAACGTAAAAGTTTATTAGATTCTGGCACCGCTTCGCATTTCAACACTTTTGCTACACGCATATCAAGTTTAGCGAAATCATCAATAGTGATGGTTTCAGCAATAGGTTCAACGGCGGAAAGTGCGGTTGGTTTTGCTTCGGTTTTTTCTGCTGCTTTATTGGCTGCAGCAAATAAGGCTTTAGTTTCTTCCACAACGGCATCAATTTGTTTTTTCTCTAAACGAGAGAATAAGGCTTTGAACGGTGCAAGAGTATGGCCAAGTAATGGTTGATGAATATTATCCCAACGTAATTCAGCTTGTAAGAAGGCTTCTGAACGTTCTGCTAGTTTTGGAAGAACTGGTTTTAAGTAAGACATCAACACGCGGAAAAGCTCAATTCCCATTGAACATACGGCTTGCAATTCTGCCTCTTTGCCTTCTTCTTTTGCAATCACCCAAGGGGCTTTTTCATCAATGTATTTATTGGCTTTATCGGTTAATGCCATAATTTCACGAATGGCTTTATTGTATTCACGGCTTTCGTAATAAGCGGCGATTTGCTCGGCTTGAGCGGTAAATTCTGCAAATAATGTTTCATCTTCCAGTTTATCCGCAAGTTTGCCTTCAAAGCGTTTCGTAATAAAGCCTGCATTGCGTGAAGCTAAATTCACTAATTTGTTTACAATATCCGTATTTACACGTTGTACGAAATCTTCAAGGTTAAAGTCTAAATCTTCAATGCGATCATTTAATTTTGCTGCATAGTAATAACGCAAACATTCAGGATCGATATGATTCAAATAAGTGCTGGCTTGAATGAAAGTCCCGCGAGATTTTGACATCTTCGCCCCATCCACCGTGACATAGCCATGAGTGAACACATTAGTCGGTTTACGGTAGCCACTACCTTCAAGCATTGCAGGCCAGAATAGACTGTGGAAATAAACGATGTCTTTACCGATGAAATGATAAAGCTCCGCATCGCTGCCTTCAGCCCAAAATTCATTGAAATCAATGCCTTTATGATCGCATAGATTTTTGAATGAAGCCATATAGCCGATTGGCGCATCTAACCAAACATAGAAGAATTTATCTTTTGCACCTGGAATTTCAAAACCGAAATAAGGCGCATCGCGTGAAATATCCCATTGTTGTAAACCGCTTTCAAACCATTCTTGCATTTTGTTCGCAATTTCAGATTGAAGTGAGCCAGAACGTGTCCATTCTTTTAACATGCCTTCAAATGCAGGTAAGTCAAAGAAAAAGTGTTCAGATTCTTTTACAACAGGAGTTGCGCCAGAAACAGCTGAACGAGGATTAATTAAATCCATTGGGCTATAAGTTGAAGCACAAACTTCGCAGTTATCGCCATATTGATCTTCTGCTTTACATTTTGGGCAAGTGCCTTTCACAAAACGATCAGGCAAGAACATATTTTTTTCAGGGTCGAATAGCTGAGAAATAACTTTACTCTTAATAAAGCCATTGGCTTTGAGTTTATTGTAAATTTCTGCGGTGAGCTGTTTGTTTTCTTCGCTGTGAGTGGAATGGTAGTTATCAAAACTAATATTAAAACCTGCAAAATCACGCACGTGATCGGCTTTTGCTTTAGCAATTAATTCTTCAGGTGTAATGCCAAGTTTATCGGCATTCAGCATAATCGGAGTACCGTGTGCATCGTCTGCACAGACAAAATGGATTTTATTGCCACGCATACGTTGAAAACGCACCCAAATATCCGCCTGGATATGTTCTAACATATGGCCTAAATGAATTGCCCCATTGGCATAAGGCAAAGCGCAAGTGACTAAAATTTTACGGGGTTGAGTTGTCATTTATTATTCTCTTTTTTAGCATATAAAAATTGTGGACATCTTACCTGATACAGGGCTTTTTTTCTAGTTTGAAAAACTTTAACTTAACATACCGCACTTTCCGTGATTAAATATGCCCGACAAATTTACTCTACTAAACAGGAAGTTATTATGGCAACCTACTTTTCTGATAATTTGACTGCTGAGCAGCAAAATCAAGTTCAGCAGATTATCCAACAATTTCAGCATCCAACCCTGCAAAAGGATCTGATTGCGCTTAATACTTTGAAAAAAGTGGAAAAGGGCGGCGATACTTTACGCATTGAATTGAAATTACCTTTTGCGTGGAATTCTGGTGCAGAACAGTTAAAACAAGCGGTTTCAGATGCGTTGTTGAAAGCAACAGATTGCAAAGCAATTAAATGGGCGGTGTCTTATCAAATCGCTACACTCAAACGTGCGAATAATCAACCAGCCGTAAAAGGTGTGAAAAATATTATTGCGGTGAGTTCAGGTAAAGGTGGTGTAGGGAAATCATCGGTTTCTGTTAATCTAGCTTTAGCATTACAGGCACAAGGCGCACGTGTTGGGATTTTAGATGCGGATATTTATGGCCCTTCCATTCCACATATGTTAGGCGCAGCGGATCAACGCCCGACTTCGCCAGATAATCAACACATCACCCCAATTAAAGCACATGGTTTATCTGCAAACTCCATTGGTTTTTTAATGAATGAAGATAGCGCAACAATTTGGCGTGGCCCAATGGCGAGTAGCGCACTAAGCCAATTATTAAATGAAACCCTATGGGATAGTTTAGATTATCTTGTTATCGATATGCCTCCAGGTACTGGTGATATTCAACTTACCTTATCACAACAAATCCCTGTGACGGGTGCAGTGGTAGTGACAACCCCACAAGATATTGCTTTGCTTGATGCGGTGAAAGGTATTTCAATGTTTGAGCGAGTATCTGTCCCCGTATTAGGTATTGTGGAAAATATGTCAATGCACATTTGTAGCAAGTGCGGTCATCACGAAGCAATTTTTGGCACAGGCGGTGCAGAGAAAATGGCTGAAAAATATAATGTGAAAGTATTAGGTCAACTTCCTTTACACATTCGTATCCGTGAAGATTTAGATGCGGGCAATCCGACTGTTGTGCGAGTGCCTGAAAATGAAATTTCACAAGCATTCCTACAACTCGCAGAAAAAGTCTCTACAGAACTTTATTGGCAAGGTTCCGTCATCCCAAGTGAGATTTTATTTAAAGAAGTGAAATAATCGAAAAAAAGATAGGGCTGCATGTGCAGCCCTTTTTTTCCTAGGTTGATCTTCTTACTGTTTCTCAATAAAATCTAGAGCAATTTCTTATTTGGTGGATCATTATGATGAAAAATATATCAAAATATGCTTTGATAGACCTCCATCTTCATTTGGATGGTTCGCTTTCTCCTGAATGGATTTTTGAGTGGGCGGAAAAACAAAACATCAACTTACCTGTAAATGACATTGAATCACTTCTTAGATTAATTTCAGCGCCCAAAGATTGTAGTGATTTAAATCAATATTTAAATTGTTTTGCAATTCCCGTTTCTTTATTACAAACACAAGATTCCATTTCTTCTGCGATTTTTGACTTGGTAAAACGTTTAGATAAACAAGGTGTAGTTTATGCTGAAATTCGTTTTGCACCACAGCTTCATATAAAAAAGGGATTAAATCAATCAGAAGTGGTGGAAGCAGCATTAGTTGGCTTAAAACAAGGACTAAAAGATACCGCACTTTTTAAAGTAAATTTAATTTTATGTTGTTTAAGAGGAATTGGCTCTTTAGAAAATAACTTAGAAACTATTAATATAGCCAAAAAATATCTGACTATAAAAGATGCCGGGGTCGTTGCGGTGGATTTAGCTGGACCAGAGGCAGGTTATCCAACCCAAAATTTTTCCCAAGAATTTCAGCTTGCTAATCAACTTGGTATTCCTTTTACGATTCATGCAGGTGAAGCAGCCGGGGCCGAAAATGTGCAACAGGCAATCGATCTTGGGGCTAGTCGTATTGGTCATGGTATTCGAGCGGTAGAATCTGAGCAAGTTATGTCTGATTTAGCTATAAGGCATATTGCAGTAGAGATGTGTCCTTGTAGTAATTTACAGACAAAAGCAATTGATAATTTAAAAAATTATCCACTTAGAACTTTTTTACAAAAGGGGATTATGGCGACGCTAAACACAGATAATATGACCGTATCACAAACTGAAATTAAACAGGAATTTGAATTATTAGAGTCTGATTATCAATTAACTGAATTTGAAGCAAAAAAATTGCTGAATAATGCTATTAATGCATCATTTCTTAGTATAGAAGATAAAATTGCATTAAAAACATATATTAAAATGAAAGGAATAGATTAATTTATGTTGTGTGCAATTTATAAAAGTAAAAAGAAACCAGGAAGTTATTTATATTTAGCAAAACGCGATGATTTTTCTTCTTTGCCTGAAGCACTGTTAGAGCAATTTGGTAAACCTGAAATCGTGATGATGTTTAATTTATTAGGCTCAAAAAGATTGCATTCTGTAGATAATCAAGAGATTTTGGAAAAAATTAAACAACAGGGATTTTATTTACAAATACCTAAACAGGATGATGGTTTATTTAATAGTTTGAGTGAGATCAAATAATCTGTTTATTTTTGAATCTAAAAAGCAAAAGTTTGCGTTACCTCAATTTCTTTCTTCAAAAATTCTTTTAAAATCGCCCGCACTTTTTTTAAGGAGAACGAAATGAGTAGCTTTTTTGTTGCGGGGACTGATACAAATGTGGGAAAAACCACTGCTTGTCGAGCAATTATACAAGCCTTACAAAATAAGGGTGTTCAAATAGTAGGATATAAACCTATTGCCTGCTGTGGAGAGGAGGGGGTTTATCCTACCGTTCAAGTTGAGAAAAATGATTCAGATTATGACAGTTTCAGCAATTCTGATGTTTTAACATTGATGGCTTCAACAAATCAGGATGTAAAGTATCAAGATATTAATAGCTATACATTTACTCATCGTTTTCCGATGCTTACAGAAGATAGAACGAGAATTAAGTTAGAGAAGATCAATCAGGATCTTATGCGTTTAACTTCCCAGTATCAGTCTGTTGCGGTAGAGGGATCCTTTGGATTAATGACTCCGATGTCAGAAGAAAAAAGTTTTGCAGATTGGATTGTTTCCCATAAAATGCCTTTAGTGCTTGTGGTGGGAATTAAAGACGGTTGTGTTAATCATGCTTTATTGACAGTTCAAGCAATTCAACAGCTAGGCGTACCTTTATTAGGATGGGTAGCCAATCGTGTTAATCCTTTATTAGGTCATTATGCTGAAATAATTAGTCTTTTAGAGAAGCATATTGAGGCACCTCTATTAGGACAAATACCCTATTTACATAAACCAGAAGAACAGGAATTAGGGCATTATTTAACAAATATTGAACGTTTGATGTATATGAAAACGGAATTAGTTAAATAAATTCTCAATAAAGAGTGCTACTTATTATTTAAAAAATTCCTGTATCCAATGTAAGTTTACCTTGTTCAATTAAAATCTTTTTTGCAAATTTTTTGATAAAGACATCACGCATATTGTTTTTATCTAATGTATAAACCGGAATATGCTCCAGTAATTTAGCGACATTCTCATTTAAAAAAGGCATGATTGCTTGCATTTGTTGCATATATTGTTGTGGTTCTCCTGACCAATGTAAAATACGCATCTCCTTTAAATAAAGGGCACCTTCTTCGGGGTTATAATAAGGAACTGTATCGAAGGTCAGATTTAATTTTCCTGGCAATTTTTTATTGCCAAATTGAAATAAACCTTCTAAAGTACCGCTCATTTCTACGCGTTTATTATTAGCTTGCCCAATTTTAGTACTCAAATTTCTTACTTGATAATCAAGAAAAAATAATCCTGGTAAGCCAAATTTATCCGCAATAGCTCCTTTTTCTTGTAGATATTGATTGATTTGAGATTCAGTTATTGAAAAAGGTGAGGCCGATATATTAGGGGATACCGCTAAAATAGACGTTAACGTAAGAAATAATAATTTAATTTTTTTCATATTTTAGTTAAAAGCAAAATAAAAATGGTGGACAAATATACCATAAATAGTAATAGAGTGATGTAGTTATGAGTCATGAGTTTAGGCAATATGTTAATCAATTAGTTATAGAGCATCGTGGTGAACGAATTTATCCTTTTCACTATGAAGGCAAAAAATTCTGGTTGAAGCAACCTGAAAAGTTGAAGGGGATTTGGCTGCTATTGAAACCGTATCCGAAGCAATCTTTTAAAAATGAACTACAAACTTTGTTGAATCTTGCTGAAAAAAAAGCACCTGTACCAAAAGTCTCTTATCATAATGAGGATTTTTTTGTATTGGAAGATGTGGGAATCACTTTATCACAATGGTTATGTGATAAGAGTACAAATAATCAGCAAAAATTTTCTATCATTTATGATGCTTGTCTCGCTTTGATTAATTTACATGCTAAAAATCTGGTACATGGCCGTCCTGCTATTCGAGATATTACTTGGGATAAGGGAAAAGTTACTTTTCTTGATTTTGAATCTCGTTCAAGTAATCAAAATCAAGATTGGTTAATCGTTCGAGATATGCTATTTTTCTTTGATAGTTTATGTCGAGAAGAAGATATTTCAGACG
Organism: Haemophilus sp. Marseille-P9675; assembly: GCF_916862695.1. Classification (NCBI taxonomy): domain Bacteria; kingdom Pseudomonadati; phylum Pseudomonadota; class Gammaproteobacteria; order Pasteurellales; family Pasteurellaceae; genus Haemophilus; species Haemophilus sp. Marseille-P9675. Next base: position 600,108 of record NZ_CAKASP010000001.1, on the reverse strand, counting down.
ATTTTATTCAAAAAGTGGCATTGTATTATCAAGCTCATTGTAGAGTAGAAAATTGGCAGAATATGATCGTATTTTTGAACCGTTTTCGCTGGGTTTATTATCTTTTACTGCCTTTTAAACCTCTTGCAAAGAAAGATCTAATTGCAGTTTATCGCTTATTTGAGATTTTATTAATAAAGGAAAAATGATGAAGAAAACACTTTTTATTATTGTATTATCAAGCATATTAGCGGCTTGTACTGTAGGTGGTGGCGTCAGCGCTGGTGGCGGAAGTAACAGTGTTGGATTAGGACTAGGGATTGGCTCTGGTATTCGATTTTAGTGATGATGGAAAGTGCGGTAAGTTTTGACAAAGTTTTTAAGGAACTTAGTAAAACTTCTTGCATTTTAAATTTTTATCACTATAATAACCCTCATATTTCGGACGCGGGGTGGAGCAGCTTGGTAGCTCGTCGGGCTCATAACCCGAAGGCCGTCGGTTCAAATCCGGCCCCCGCAACCAATAATAAGTTCAGTAAAAGAACCCCAGTTTTGGGGTTTTTTTCTATAAGAAATTTAATAAAAACTGGGCTTAGGTTCCTGTGAACCTAACCCTTTTTTTATGCCTAAAATTTTTTGTAGAAGTTTTTAGATTAATCAAAAGAAGTTATTTTGACTAAAAACCGACACTACAGTATAGGAGTAGAAATTGGCTACATTAGAACAAAATTTACAAGAAATGCTACAAGGCGCAGTAGAGGATTTAGGCTGTGAACTTTGGGGCATTGAATGTCAACGTACAGGCCGTTTTATGACTGTGCGTTTATTTATTGATAAAGAAGGTGGCGTAACTGTCGATGATTGTGCTGATGTAAGTCGTCAAGTGAGCGCAATTTTAGACGTGGAAGATCCAATTGCAGATAAATACAATCTAGAGGTGTCGTCACCAGGTTTAGATCGTCCGTTATTTACCTTGCCACAATTTGAACGCTATATTGGGCAAGATATCGCGGTGCATTTGCGAATTCCAGTGATGGAACGCCGTAAATGGCAAGGTAAGTTAGAGCGTATTGAAAACGATATGGTTACTTTAATCGTTGATGGACAGGAACAAGTTTTAGTCTTTGGTAACATTCAAAAAGCGAATGTTGTTGCAAAATTTTAAAAGGAGTAAAAGAAAAAATGAGTAAAGAGATTTTACTAGCGGCAGAAGCCGTATCCAATGAAAAGTTATTACCTCGTGAGAAAATTTTTGAAGCGTTAGAAAGTGCTATTGCGCTCTCAACCAAGAAAAAATATGAATACGAAATTGATATCCGAGTGTCAATCAATCCAAAAACAGGTGATTTTGATACTTTCCGCCGTTGGTTAATTGTTGATGAAGTCAAAGTACCAACTAAAGAAATCACTTTAGAAGCGGCACAATTTGAAGATCCAAATCTTCAAATTGGCGATTATGTAGAAGATCAAATCGAATCTATCGCATTTGATCGTATTGCAATGCAAACAGCACGTCAGGTCATTAGCACTAAAATTCGTGAAGCAGAGCGTGAGAAAGTGGTTGAACAATTCCGTTCAGAAGAAGGTAAAATTGTAACTGGTACGGTGAAAAAAGTTACTCGTGATAATATTATCCTAGATTTAGGAAATAAAGCAGAAGCCATTATTGCCCGTGAAGATATGCTTCCTCGTGAAAATTTCCGTCCGGGTGACCGCGTACGTGGTGTGCTTTATAAAGTGAACCCTGAAGGCAAAAATGCACAATTATTTGTGACGCGTTCTAAACCAGAAATGTTGATTGAATTATTCCGTATTGAAGTGCCTGAAATTGGCGAGGAAATGATTGAAATTCGCGGTGCGGCTCGCGATCCTGGCTCTCGCGCTAAAATTGCTGTGAAATCAAACGATAAACGTATTGACCCAGTTGGCGCTTGTGTAGGTATGCGTGGTGCGCGAGTTCAAGCCATTACCAATGAACTTGGTGGTGAGCGCGTTGATATCGTGCTTTGGGATGATAATCCGGCACAATTCGTGATCAATGCAATGGCACCAGCTGATGTGTCTTCTATTATCGTTGATGAAGATAATCATTCTATGGATATTGCAGTTGAAGCAGCTAACCTGGCACAAGCAATTGGTCGTAATGGTCAAAACGTGCGTTTAGCAACACAATTAACGGGTTGGACACTAAACGTAATGACTACTGATGAATTAAATGCAAAACATCAAGCAGAAGATAACAAAGTGTTAAACTTATTTATTAACGCATTAGAACTTGATGAAGAATTTGCACAAATCCTTGTAGAAGAAGGCTTCACAAGTTTAGAAGAAATTGCTTATGTGCCAATGAATGAATTGACTGCAATCGATGGTTTAGAAGATGAAGATCTTGTAGAAGAACTTCAAACTCGCGCTAAAAATGCGATTACAGCCGCAGCGGTTGCTGAAGAAGAAGCATTGAAAAAAGCAAATATTGAAGATCGCTTATTGAATTTAGATGGTATGAATCGCCATGTAGCATTCAAATTAGCTGAAAAACAAATTACTACTCTCGAAGAACTCGCCGAACAGGGTGTAGATGATTTAGCAGATATTGAAGAATTAACAGCAGAACAGGCAGCAGATTTAATTATGGCTGCACGTAATATCTGTTGGTTTGGCGAAGAATAAGGAGAGTAGTAATGACTGAAGATGTTAAGGCTGATGCGCCAAAAAAATTAAGTATTCAACGCAGAACAAAAACAACAGTGAGCAGCACCACAACCGGTGGTAAAAGCAAAGAAGTGCAAGTAGAAGTACGTAAAAAACGCACAGTAAAAACTGATATTGCTCAACAAGAAGAAGCAAAATTAAAAGCACAGCAAGAAGCGGAAGCGAAAAAAATTGCTGAACAAAAAGCGGCAGAAGAAAAAGCTCGTTTAGAAGCTGAAAAAGCGGCAGCTAAGAAAGAAGCTGATGAAAAAGCTGAAAAAGCTGAAAAAGCGAAAGCAGAAACAGCTAAGCCTGCAAAAAGTTCGGTAGATTCTAAAGCTAAATCTGCTGATCCTGAAAAAGAGAAACGTAAAGCAGAAGAAGCAGAACTTCGTCGTAAAGCTGAAGAATTAGCTCGTCAAAAAGCTGAAGAACAAGCTCGCCGTGCAGCAGAAGAAGCGAAACGTTATGCTGAAGCAGATGATTCAGACAATGAATCTTCTTCAGAGGACTATTCTGATTACAACTTAAGTTCAAGATATGCACTTGAAGCAGAAGATGAAGAAGATCGTCGTAACGAAAATCGTGGCCGTGGCAAAAATAAGGTAGCGAAAGCGAAAAAAGGCGGTCGCGACGATGAAAATAGCAAAAACTCGAAAAACGAGCGCGAATCTAATCGTAAAAATCAAAAAGACGCTAAGTTTGGTAAAGGTAAAAACGGCAAAAAAGGTGCCGCACTTCAACAAGCCTTTACTAAACCAGTTCAAGCTGTAAAAGCGGATGTTGTCATTGGTGAAACCATCACCGTTGCTGAATTAGCGAATAAGATGGCTGTAAAAGCGACTGAAATCATCAAAACGATGATGAAGATGGGCGAAATGGTTACTATCAACCAAGTTATCGACCAAGAAACCGCTCAATTAGTAGCGGAAGAACTTGGTCATAAAGTGATTCTTCGCAACGAAAATGAGCTTGAAGAAGCTGTATTAGGCGATCGCGATGTAAACGCAGAAAAAGTAACGCGTGCGCCAGTTGTAACCATCATGGGTCACGTTGACCATGGTAAAACCTCTTTACTTGACTATATTCGTAAAGCGAAAGTGGCAGCAGGCGAAGCGGGTGGTATTACTCAACATATCGGTGCGTATCACGTAGAAATGGATGATGGCAAAATGATCACCTTCTTGGATACCCCGGGACACGCTGCGTTTACTTCTATGCGTGCACGTGGTGCAAAAGCAACGGATATCGTTGTTCTTGTTGTTGCTGCGGATGATGGTGTAATGCCTCAAACTATTGAAGCGATTCAACACGCTAAAGCAGCGGGCGCGCCTTTAGTGGTTGCAGTAAATAAAATAGATAAACCAGAAGCAAACCCAGACCGTGTTGAGCAAGAATTATTACAACATGATGTCATTTCTGAAAAATTCGGTGGTGATGTGCAATTCGTTCCAGTATCTGCGAAGAAAGGTACAGGGGTTGATGATTTATTAGATGCAATCTTACTTCAATCTGAAGTACTTGAATTGACCGCTGTAAAAGACGGCATGGCAAGTGGTGTAGTAATTGAATCTTACTTGGATAAAGGTCGTGGCCCTGTGGCAACTATCTTGGTTCAATCAGGTACACTACGTAAAGGTGACATCGTACTTTGTGGTTTTGAATATGGCCGTGTGCGCGCAATGCGTGATGAAAACGGGAAAGAAGTGGATGAAGCAGGTCCTTCCATTCCAGTTGAATTATTAGGTCTTTCAGGCGTGCCTGCAGCAGGTGATGAAGCAACTGTTGTACGTGATGAGAAAAAAGCACGTGAAGTGGCGTTATATCGTCAAGGTAAATTCCGTGAAGTGAAATTAGCTCGTCAGCAAAAAGCGAAACTTGAAAATATGTTTAGCAATATGTCTGAAGGCGATGTGGCTGAATTGAACGTCATTGTGAAAGCAGACGTACAAGGCTCTGTGGAAGCGATTGTTCAAGCGTTAAATGAACTTTCTACCAATGAAGTAAAAGTTAAAGTGGTTGGTTCTGGTGTAGGTGGTATTACTGAAACTGATGCAACTTTAGCAGCAGCATCTAATGCTATCATTGTTGGCTTTAACGTTCGTGCTGATGCATCTGCGCGTCGTGTCATTGAAGCGGAAAACATTGATTTACGCTACTACTCAATCATTTATGAATTGTTGAATGAAATTAAAGCTGCAATGAGCGGTATGTTAGAGCCTGAATTTAAACAAGAAATTATTGGCTTAGCTGAAGTTCGTGATGTATTCCGTCATCCGAAATTTGGTGCAATCGCAGGTTGTATGGTAACCGAAGGTGTAGTGAAACGTAACAACCCAATCCGTGTATTACGTGATAATGTCGTTATCTTTGAAGGGGAATTAGAATCTCTTCGCCGTTTCAAAGACGACGTATCTGAAGTTCGTAACGGTATGGAATGTGGTATCGGCGTGAAAAACTACAACGATGTAAAAGTCGGCGATCAAATCGAAGTGTTTGAAGTGGTTGAAGTTAAACGTTCAATCTAATACTAGATAATTTATGTAGGGCATAGTGATATGCCCTTTTTATTTGCAGTTTATTATCCTTAACCTTAAAATATACTTGATTAAGCTTTATTAAAAATTCTCCTTTCTTTATTACAGTAAACTATCCTGAGAGATAAACGCGTATGTATAAATTATTTCGATATGCCATTTTCCAAATGGATGCTGAAAAATCCCATGATTTTACTCTTCAGTGTTTAAAAATGACTGCTCATCCATTATTTTATCCACTTTTTAAATCACTCATTGATACGCCGAAAGGTTTATCTAAAACAGTAATGGGAATAAATTTTTCTAATCTTATTGGTTTAGCGGCAGGAGCGGATAAAAATGGTGAGGCAATTGATGGTTTCGGCATGCTGGGGCTGGGGTTTATTGAAGTTGGTACGGTAACACCATTTGCTCAGGATGGTAACGCAAAGCCTCGTCAATTTCGTTTAATAGAAGCTGAGGGTATCATTAACCATAATGGGTTTAATAATAAAGGTATTGATTATCTGATTGAAAATGTAAAAAACACCCATTATAAGGGAGTGATAGGCATTAATATTGGCAAAAATAAATGGACCCCATTGGAAAGAGGCAAGGACGATTATATTTTCTGTTTAAATAAGGCTTATAATTATGCAGGTTATATTACAGTGAATATTTCATCACCTAATACGCCAGATTTGCGTCAATTACAATATGGTGATTATTTTGATGATTTATTAAAAGAGATTAAATCCCGCCAATCAGTCTTAGCTAAACAATATAATAAGTATGTACCTATTGTAGTGAAAATTGCACCAGATTTGAATAATGCCGAACTTGTCCAAATTGCAGATGGGTTAATCCGTCATAAAGTCGATGGGGTGATTGCCACAAATACGACCATTTCCCGTGACAATGTCACTGGATTAAAATATTCAGAACAAAAAGGTGGATTAAGCGGAAAACCCTTACAACATAAAAGTACAGCCATTATCAAACGATTACATGAAGAATTACAAGGGCGTATCCCAATTATTGGTTGTGGTGGTATTGATAGCGTATCAGATGCACAAGCTAAAATGAATGTTGGGGCAATATTACTGCAGATTTATTCGGGGCTAATTTATCATGGTCCTAAACTGGTTGCGGAATTAATAAGAAATATAAAATAATGACAAAAATATTTGATTTACATTGCCATAGTACGGCATCTGATGGTGTACTTTCACCTCGTGAAGTAGTTATACGTGCTCATGAACAGGGCGTAAATGTACTAGCATTATGCGATCATGATACAGTTGATGGCATTGATGAGGCACAATTAGCGGCAAAAGAAATAGGGATCAAGCTAATTACAGGTGTTGAGATTTCAACCAACTGGGAGGGGCGCGGAATTCATATCGTTGGGTTAAATTTTAATAAAATGCATCCAAAAATTACCGCACTTTTGGAAAGTCAAAAAATACTACGTGCTAAAAGGGCAATTGAAATTGGTAAAAAATTAGAAAAGGTAGGTATACCGAATGCTTATAACGGTGCAAAATTATTCGCCAATGGAGAGGTTACACGCGCACATTATGCACGCTATTTAGTGCATATTGGTAAAGTATCAAATGATGGACAAGCCTTTAAGCGTTATTTAGGACAGGGACAATCTGCTTTTGTTAAATCACAATGGACTGATATTCCCACTGCAATTGAAGCTATTCATGCGGCAGGCGGAATCGCCGTTATTGCCCATCCATTACGCTATAATATGACAGGGAAATGGGTACGTAAGTTAATGGCCGATTTTAAAACCTGGGGTGGTGATGGTATGGAGATGGTAGATTGCGGTACAACAAAGGATCAACGTCAAATGCTTACACGATTAGCTGGTGAATTTAAATTCGTTGGTTCAGTAGGGTCTGATTTTCATTTTCCTTGCGGATGGATTGAATTAGGAAAAAATTTAACCTTAATGGATGAAGTTACCCCAGTTTGGACGTTATTTTAGTACGTAGGACAAGTAATATTTGCCTATATATTTAATTAGATCTCATTACACAAACCTAATCCAGATAAAAATTCAATAAATGCCCGCACTTTTATTGGTAAATGTCTTCTGTTTGGATATACCACATGAATTTCTAATTTTTGTTGTTTATATTCTGGCAATACTTCGATGAGTTCCCCTTTTTCGAGAGATTCACTAACAATAAATCTAGGTAAATTCACAATGCCTAGTCCTGCTTTTGCCATTTCTAATAAGGCTAAACCGCTATTGCTTACCACTTTGGATTGGATTTTGAAACGTTGTGTTTGATTTATGCGTGAGCCAACCCAATTCACTTGATTCATTACATTTTTATAAAGTAAGCCATTGTGATGCTCTAAATCATCAGGCGTTTGTGGAATACTATTCGCCTCAAGATAGCTTTGTGAGGCTGCAAAATGGAGTGTAGTAGTGCTAATTTTGCGTGATACAAGAGAACTGTCCGCCATATAGCCGATACGTAATGCAAGATCATAGCCTTCTGCCACAAGGTCAATTTTTTTATCATTAAACTCAATTTCAACATGTAGATTAGGATGCTTGGCAATAAATAATGGTAAATTCGGTACGATGAAAAGTAAACCAAAATCACGAGGAACAGAAATAAGTAAATTTCCTTGTAATGAGCTGGTGAGATGAGTGATGCTAGAATCAGCCTCATCTAAATCAAGTAAAATTCCTTGGCAGCGTTGGTAATACATCATTCCTGCTTCAGTAGGCATAATTTTTCTGGTGGTACGTTGTAACAATCGTATTTTTAAATTTTCTTCTAGCTGTGAAACTAATTTGCTTGCCATCGCCACAGAAATATTTTGTTGCTTTGCCGCCAATGTAAAACTTTGGGTTTCAATGACTTTGCAGAAAATAGAAATCGCGTTGAGTTTATCCATTTATAGACCTTTTTTGAAAAAATGCTTGATTTTGCCTACATAACTTTGCACTATACCCCCAATTTTACAAAATTCTAGTGATATTAGGTAATCAAATGAGTAAATCCTTGGTGATAGTGGAGTCGCCGGCAAAAGCAAAGACCATCAATAAATATTTAGGTAGCCAATATGTGGTGAAATCTAGTGTTGGACATATTCGTGATTTGCCGACGGTTGGTTCTAGTACAGGTGAAAAAGCTAAACCAATTTCAACCAAAGGTATGGATGCCGAAGAAAAAGCAAAGATTAAGGCAGAGAAGGAACGTAACGCCTTAGTTAAACGTATGGGGATTGATCCTTATCACGATTGGAAAGCAAATTATCAGATTTTGCCTGGTAAAGAAAAAGTGGTTTCCGAATTAAAATCGCTTGCTAAAAAAGCAGATCATATTTATCTCGCAACCGACTTGGATAGAGAAGGGGAAGCGATTGCATGGCATTTACGTGAAGTGATTGGTGGTGATGATGAGCGCTTTAGCCGAGTAGTATTTAACGAAATCACTAAAAATGCCATTAAACAGGCTTTTGAAAAGCCAGAACAATTAAATATGGACCGCGTTAATGCGCAACAAACTCGTCGTTTTTTAGATAGAGTAGTGGGCTTTATGGTATCTCCGTTACTTTGGAAAAAAGTCGCGCGCGGGCTTTCTGCAGGTCGAGTTCAATCGGTTGCGGTTAAATTATTAGTAGAACGTGAGCGTGAAATTAAATCCTTCCAGCCTGAAGAATATTGGGAAGTTGCCGTCCTTACGAATAATCAGAATAAACAAACTATACGCTTGGATGTCACGGATTATAAAGGCAAGAAATTTGATCCAAAGAATCAAAAAGAGGCGCAAAGTGCGGTAAATTTTCTGAATGTTTCAGATTACGTTGTCACAGATTTAGAAACTAAGCCAACAAGTTCTCGCCCTCGAGCACCATTTATTACATCAACGCTTCAACAAACTGCAAGTACTCGCTTGGGATTTGGTGTTAAAAAAACAATGATGCTAGCCCAACGTTTATATGAAGCGGGTTACATTACTTATATGCGTACGGACTCAACTAATTTGAGTCAAGATGCGCTGAATATGGCGCGTAGCTATATTGAAAATCATTTTGGTGCACAATATTTACCAGAAAAACCAAATTTCTATTCTAGTAAAGAAAATGCGCAAGAGGCGCATGAGGCTATTCGTCCATCAGACATTCGCGTATTGCCTGAATCTTTAGAGGGGATGGAAAAAGATGCAGTACGCCTTTATGATTTAATTTGGCGTCAATTCTTAGCATGTCAAATGCCACCCGCACAATATGATAGTAGCACGCTGACCGTTACCGCTGGCGATTATACTTTGAAAGCAAAAGGCAGAATTTTACGTTTTGATGGTTGGACAAAAGTATTGCCACAGATAGGCAAAAATCCTGAAGATCAAGAATTGCCTTCAGTTGCTGTTTCAGAAAAACTTGCCTTAAAAGAAGTGCAACCAACCCAACATTTTACTAAACCACCTGCTCGTTTTACTGAAGCGGCTTTAGTAAAAGAATTGGAAAAACGTGGTATTGGCCGTCCTTCTACTTACGCGGCAATTATTTCTACTATCCAAGAACGTGGCTATGTTCGTACTGAAAATCGTCGTTTCTATGCGGAAAAGATGGGCGAAATTGTGACTGATCGCCTCAATGAGTCTTTTGGTGAATTAATGAATTACGATTTCACCGCGAATATGGAAGATACTTTAGATAAAATCGCCTCTGGTTCGGTGAATTGGAAAACTGAATTGAATCAATTCTTCAAGGATTTTTCTAGCCAGCTTTCTAAAGCTGAATTGGATGAACTTGAAGGCGGTATGCGCCCAAATAGCCTTGTGGAAACAGATATTAAATGCCCAACCTGTGGCAGAAAAATGGCAATTCGTACGGCAAGTACAGGGGTATTTTTAGGATGTACAGGTTATGCATTACCGCCAAAAGAGCGGTGCAAAACGACGATTAATTTAATTCCTGAAGCGGAATTACTGAACGTTTTAGATGAATCTTCGGAAACCAAAGCATTAATGGATCGTAAACGTTGTACAAAATGTGGAACGGCAATGGACAGCTATATAATCGATGCCCATCGTAAAATCCATGTTTGTGGTAATAATCCAAATTGTGATGGATATTTGATTGAAGAAGGCTCATTCAAAATTAAAGGTTATGATGGCCCTGTTGTTGAGTGTGATAAATGCGGTGCGGATATGCATTTAAAACTTGGTCGTTTTGGCAAGTATATGGGATGTACAAATTGTGATAACACGCGCAAAATTTTGAAAAATGGCGAAGTCGCCCCACCGAAAGAAGAGCCTGTACATTTCCCTGAGTTAAAATGCGAAAAATCTGATGCATATTTTGTATTGCGTGACGGTGCGAGTGGTGTATTTATGTCAGCACATAACTTCCCGAAATCCCGCGAAACACGCCCGGTTAAAATCGCTGAACTTGTGCAATATCGTGAGCGTCTACCTGAAAAATTAGCTTATTTAGCCGATGCACCACAAAAAGATCCTGAAGGGAATGAAGCGATTGTTCGTTTTAGTCGTAAAGAGAAGAAACAATATGTGACTTCTGAAAAAGATGGAAAAGCGACGAAATGGATTGTTGATTTCACCAATGGAAAATGGGTTGAACGAAAAAAATAAGAAGAAAAGTGCGGTAAATCACTGCACTTTTTAGTATATAAAGAAGAAAAAATAAAAGCCCGCAATGGCGGGCTTATTCGATAGAACTTTATAAATTAAGCATGACAGGTTTGACAAGCTGCTTGGAACATCCACACTAATTTTTCTTGTTCTTTAATGTAATCACTCATTTGTGAAGCGGTACCTTCATCATCTGCTTCACCTGCTAGGATAAGAATTTCACGTTGTTGTTCTAGTAGTGTTTTTAGGCCTTGTAATGTACCTGATAAACATTCTTGTGCATTGCTTACAGCGATATCTTCTTTAATGCGTGAAACTTCTAAATATTGGCTATAAGCATTATTCGGCACATAGCCTAATGTAAGAATACGTTCTGCAACTTCATCAACTTTGGTGATTAAATCGGTATAAATTTCTTCAAATTTTGCATGTAATTCGAAGAAATTTACACCTTTAATATTCCAGTGGTAGCCACGTACATTTGTGTAGAAAACTTGATAGGTGGCAAGTAATTCATTTAGTTTATTTGCTAATTCAGCTGATTGAACTTTATCTAAGCCTATTGATGTTTTTGACATAGTATTTTCCTTCTATCAATGTTAATAATTTGAGCTAATGCTCTCCCTTTGTTGAGAGTCATTATACGTCCTTAAAATATACTGTGAAATTGTTCTATTCAATAAAATTGATAGTTATTAGCTATATGTTAATAAAATGTAATAATTTAAATCTATCAAATTAAGTGATCCAGATCACAGTTTTAAGGAATATTTAGTGAGACACTCGCAGTAAGTAATAAATTTTGTTCTAATAAGTAACATGTATTTTCGATGTTTTAAAAAGGATAATTTATGCAAGAACTTATTAAAAATGCATTACCACAAGAAAATATAATGAATCAAGCGATTGTAGAAGCACTTCGTTTACAACATTGGGCAGGCTTTTTAAGCCACTCACAAGTGTTACAACTTTGTCGTGATTTTGAATTAACACCATTAAAACTTGCGATACATTTATTACCAATTGCGGCCTGTTATAGCCATACAGCAGTTTCTCATTTTAATGTTGGTGCAATAGCGATTGGTGAACAAGGAGACTTTTATTTTGGTGCCAATCAAGAATTTGCAGGAAAAGCGATTCAACAAACTATTCATGCGGAGCAAAGTGCGATTAGTCATGCCTGGTTACGTAATGAAAGCCGAATTACGGATATAGTGGTGAATTATACGCCTTGTGGTCATTGCCGCCAATTTATGAATGAATTAGATGGCGCTGATAAACTATCAATTCACTTACCACATAGCCAAAATAATTTATTGCATACTTATTTACCTGATGCATTTGGTCCTAAAGATTTAGATATCGAAACACATCTTTTAGCGAAAGAAGAGCATCATTTAGCAGCAGACTCCCAAGATCCGCTTATAAATCATGCAATTTTAGCCGCTAACCAATCCCATTGTCCTTATTCGCATAGTCCACACGGTATTGCGATTTTATTTAAAGATGGAGATGTCGTAACTGGACGCTATGCGGAAAATGCTGCATTTAACCCAAGTTTACCCGCTTTGCAAACTGCGCTTAATTTTGCTTATTTAAATGATAAAAAATTAAGTGAAATTGAAAGGATTGTGATGGTTGAAAAAATACTTACACTAAGCCATCGAGCAATGGCCGAATCTTTATTATTGGGGCTATCTACAATTAAATTAGAATATATCGCATTATAGAAATTTAAAGAACTATCTTGTCATTATTATAAATATATGAAAAAGCCGCACTTTAAAAGTACGGCTTATTAAGTTCTATCTTTATGGGAGAAATTATTCTACGCCAACCATTACAGAAGTTGCTTTGATGATTGCATATGCTTCTTTACCAACTTCTAAGTTTAATTCTTTAACTGCTGCTAAAGATACAGTAGAAGAAAGCACGTTACCGCCACCGATATCGATGTGAACGATTGCGTTTACTGAACCGTTTTCGATTGAAACAACTTTGCCTTTTAATTGGTTTCTTGCACTAATTTTCATAACATTTCCTTGTTAGTTAGGGTTTAAAAGAGCCTATATATTATCTTACAAAAAGACAGTCGTAAATAAACCTAGAGTTTAAAATTCTCAAAAAATTGACCGCACTTTTATAGGCATTTGGCAGGTTTTGGCAAGCCTGCTAGTTTTGTAGCTTGTTTTGCGGGGCCTTCAGGAAATAAGCGTTGCAGATAACGGCTATTACCTTTATCTGCCCCAAGCTTTTCCGCCATTGCTTTTACCAACATACGGATGGCAGGGGATGTGTTATATTCCTGGTAAAAGTCTCGCACGAAGTAAATTACTTCCCAATGTGCATCAGTTAATTCAATACTTTCTACCTGGGCAATAGCTCGAGCGACATCTTCGTTCCATTGTTGGCTATTAAGCAAATAACCATCTTTGTCAGTTTCAATTTCCATTCCATTGATATTCAACATATTAATTTACTTCTTTAAAGTTAATCATTTCGTTGTTTGAAAAATCAGTTTGATCTTCGTCCTCAAATTGCATTGGCGTGATTCGTTCTTCATCAAATGCGGTATCGCCTTCAATGCCATCAATTAGTTGTCCATGTTTGATTCCCTTGAAATCAAATAATTTCGGATCACACATATGTGACAATGTAATGTTTTGCATTGCGCTGAACATAGTTTCTAAGCGTCCCGGATATTGGCGATCCCAAGTATTGAGCATTTCTTTTACGACTTGGCGTTGAAGATTTGGTTGTGAGCCGCATAGGTTACAAGGAATAATCGGAAATTCTTTCGCGATGGCATATTTTTCAATGTCTTTTTCTTTGCAGTAAGCAAGCGGACGAATCACAATTTGTTTACCATCGTCAGAAATCAATTTAGGTGGCATGGATTTCATTTTGCCGCCATAAAACATATTTAAAAATAGTGTCGCTAACATATCGTCTCGGTGGTGTCCTAAAGCGATTTTGGTTGCACCAAGTTCTGTGGCAGTACGGTATAAAATTCCACGGCGTAGGCGAGAGCAGAGTGAACAGGTGGTTTTTCCCTCAGGAATTTTTTCTTTCACAATTCCGTAAGTATTTTCTTGTACAATTTTGTAATCTACGCCAATGCTTTCTAAATATTCAGGCAATACGTGTTCTGGAAAACCCGGTTGTTTTTGATCGAGGTTCACCGCCACAATATCAAATTTAATTGGTGCACTTTGCTGTAAATTCAACAAAATATCGAGAAGCGTATAACTGTCTTTTCCTCCGGATAAACACACCATGACTTTATCCCCATCTTCAATCATCCCAAAATCCGCAATGGCGTTGCCTACATTACGGCGAAGACGTTTTTGTAATTTATTGAAATTATAGGTTTGTTTTTTTTCTTGTTGGGCTAACTGGGTTAATTCGCTCATTCTGTTATCTTTAGTTATTCATGAAAGGCGCACATTATACGTGAAAAATCAGAGCAAGATCGCATTTTCCTAAAATTTAGGAGTAATATGTTCTTAAACTGTAGAAGATTAGCTCTGAGCTGACAATAATGACATTCTATAAACAAGTTAGATTCTCTGTAATCTTCTACATCTATTTGATTACATAGCTGAACGATAATTTTATCTGTATAGGTAGCAGATTATTCTAAATGCTCCTTCATTTAGAAATTGGGAGAGTGTTTAGCATAACCTAGAATACCCATAAAAAATTACTTAAAATGACCGCACTTTTACAAGGAATTTTTATGCCCATTCGTCCTAATTTTGCTGAAAAAAGTACCATTATACAAAGACATAAATTGAAACTAGATAAATCTTATTTTACGCAACCTACCGTTATTTGGGTTATGCGCGGTCGGAAAATTTTACGTTGGATAAATGGAGAGAAAATTATCCAAGCTGGTGAAATGGTAATGTTGGCAGGAAATCAACACTTTGATGTGATTAATGAACCTGATGAACTAGGTATATATCAAGCGGATTGGTTATCTATTGATAATGCAGTGGTTGAGAGATTTTTTGGACTGCTTTCAGAGCCAAAACCCTTTGAAAGCCTGTTTCACTTGCCTGCACATCCCTTTATGCAGCAAGCTTTTTCGATTGTTTCAAAAGCACTTTCCAGTGATGAAATTCCTGATCGTATTGTAGAAATTCGCTTGTGGGAATTGCTAGCTTGGTTGTCTGAACAGGGTGGTGTATTTAATCCATTTTCTACACCTTCTTTAAAGTGTCAAATTAGTAAGAAAATTTCAGAAAATTTTGAGTATCACTGGAAAATTGGTGACATTGCAAAATCGTTAAATACCAGTGAAGCTACATTGCGCCGTCATCTCGCCGCAGAAAAAGCATCGTTTCGGGAAGTATTAACCACAGTTCGAATGATGCGAGCGTTGAATTTGTTACAACTCACTCAACGCCCAATTTCACAAATCGCCTATGAAGTTGGCTATGAAAGTCATTCACGTTTTTCTGTGAAGTTTAAACAATATTTTGGCTGTTCTCCGTTAGAGGTTCGGCAATCTAGTGCTGTTTAACGACTATGTTCTACAATAATAGAAGCTTCGGCAAGGGCATTAGCTTTAGTAAAATAGCCGACTACAGCAGGCATTGTATCTGCAGTCACATTTGGCAGGGTTTCTACACTTACCGCTGTAACTTTAATTTCGTAGCGATGTTTTTGTCCTTCGGGTGGACAAGCTCCGCCAAAGCCTGGCACGCCAAAATCAGTGCGGGTTTGTAGCGCACCTTGTGGTAAATTAGTACCATCAGCTTTAATGCCTTCAGGAAGAGCGGTCGTTTTTGCAGGAATATTTACAACTATCCAATGCATCCAGCCAATGCCTGTTGGTGCATCTTTATCATAGATCGTCACCACAAAACTTTTCGTCCCTTTCGGGGCATTTGCCCAAGAAATCGCTGGTGACAGATTTCCTCCATTGCAACCAAAACCATAATCGGCACTTAACAAGTTTTTAGCGTGAAATCCGTGTTTAGGTAAATCTGGCACATTAATGCTAAAAACTGATGAGTTGGCACAAGATGTACCAGCAATAAGCGAACAAAATACTGTTGAGATCATTTTTTTCATGATTTTTCCTTTTTTGATGTACATGAGGTATCAGTATAGGAAATCTTATTAACTAAAATTGTGCAAAAACGCTCAAATGTTTTTTATTTCTAGTATTTTTTGAAAATTTCTGAAAAATTAAATTATTTCTTTTATTTTACCGACTACCACTTTTCACAGCAGAAATCTCCTGAAATTAATTATCTAAAGTATTATATTTTTAGAAACCTATAAATATCTTTATTTTTTAATAAAATAGGTAATATTTGTGTTTCTCCTGCGTTAGAAATAGGAAAAGTGCGGTCAATTCAAAAGAAGATTTTTAAGATCCGCAAAAAATCCTGTATAATCTTTCCAATTTTTTGTTCAATTTTAACGCTTTGCAATTCAATGATTGAAACATCCCAAACTATTCCTGAACTCGTCTCTTGGGCAAAAGATCGCGAGTTTTCTTTGAATTTACCTACCGAACGCTTGGTTTTCCTGCTAGCGATTGCAATTTATAACAACGAACGTTTAGATGGCGAAATGTTAGAAGCCGATCTTGTGGATATTTTCCGCCACACGATGAATGCTTTTGAGCAATCCACGGATGCCATTGCAACACGAGCGAATAATGCAATTAATGAATTAGTGAAACAACGTTTGTTAAATCGTTTTAGTAGCGAATTTACTGAGGGCTTGGCGATTTATCGTTTAACGCCATTAGGTGTTGGTGTGTCTGATTATTACATTCGTCAGCGTGAATTTTCTGCATTGCGTCTTTCTGTACAACTTTCCATAGTGGCAGATGAAATTCAACGTGCTTCTGACTCGGCAGAAGAAGGCGTGGAGAATAATGAAAGTGAACATTATTGGCGTCGTAATGTGTTTGCACCATTAAAATATTCCGTTGCAGAGATTTTTGATAGCATCGACCTTTCACAACGTATTATGGATGAAAACCAGCAAAGTATTAAAGATGAAATTGCAGAGCTTCTTACTAAAGATTGGCAAGCGGCAATTTCAAGCTGTGAACGTTTATTAGATGAAACATCAGGGAATTTGCGCGAATTGCAAGATACGTTAAATGCAGCTGGGGATAAGCTTCAGGCACAATTATTGCGTATTCAAGATTGTGTGATTGGGCGTGATGATTTGTATTTTATTGATCAATTAATTACAGATTTACAATCTAAACTTGACCGAATTATTAGCTGGGGACAACAAGCCATAGACTTATGGATTGGTTATGACCGCCATGTGCATAAATTTATTCGTACAGCCATTGATATGGATAAAAATCGTGTATTCTCACAACGTTTACGTAATTCTATTCATCATTATTTTGAGCATCCTTGGTTCTTATGGACAGCGCAAGCTGAGCGTTTAGTTGATCTACGCGATGAAGAAATGGTGTTGCGTGAAGATGATGCTTTAGGTGAATTACCAGAAGAATTGCAATACGAATCCCTTTCTGATTTACATGATCAAATTGTAGAGCATATGCAAGGCTTACTGATTGCTTATCGTGAAAATAACCGTCCGATTGATTTGAGTTTAGTGTTAAAAAAACAACTGGAAAATTATCCACTTTCTCGTCATTTTGATGTGGCTAGAATCATTGTTGATCAAGCAGTACGCCTTGGTATGGCAAATGATGATTTATCGGGTATTTATCCAGATTGGCAAGCAATTAATGAACGTGGTGCAGAAGTGCAAGCGCATGTGATTGATAAGTATTGATTTTAAGATAATTTAAAAGCTAATTTCGACGGAATTACTTCTGTTAGATCTCCCCAATCCCTCTTTGCTAAATAGGGGAATAATAATGAAATAATCGATATTGAGATTATTTCATTGTGTTAGAAAATGCTGAAAGAATCTGCAAGAATTGATTTGTTAAAGAATATCCCCCTCTTTAGCAAAGAGGGGCTAGGGGAGATTTGGCAATAATGATTAACGAAGAAAGTAACTGAATAAAGTTTTAATAGAGAAATAACCTATGACAGACAACCTTCAAGATGTAATTTCCCCAAAACTCGCTGTGGCGATTGCAAATCCAATATTTCCAGCGGTAGATAGTCTATTGCGCTCAGGTCGCCATATCAGCACGGAGCATTTAGATAATCACGCATTTTTAATGGATTTCCAAAATGAATTAGACGGATTTTATCGTCGCTATAACGTGGAACTAATTCGTGCGCCAGAAGGATTTTTCTATCTCCGTCCGAAAGCAACGACATTAATTGCGCGTTCAGTACTTTCTGAGTTGGAAATGCTTGTTGGTAAAGTGCTTTGTTATCTTTATTTAAGCCCAGAACGTTTAGCTCAACAGGGCATTTTTAGCACGCAAGAAGTGTATGATGAATTATTAAATCTTGCTGATGAAGGAAAATTATTAAAAGCAGTTAATCAGCGTTCAAGTGGTTCTGACTTAGATAAACAAAAATTGGCAGAAAAAGTGCGGGCGGCAATTGGTCGTTTACGTCGTTTAGGTATGATTCAAACTGTTGGTGAACAAAATAGTGGGAAATTTACAATTTCTGAATCTGTATTTCGTTTTGGTGCGGAAGTACGTAGCGGAGATGATCCATTAGAAGCCCAAGCTCGACTCATTCGTGATGGGGAAGCGGCAACACCAGAATCCTTAGCGTTGGAAAAACAAGCGCAATTAGTGGAAAACGATGCGGAAAGTGCGGATGAAATTGACGAAGAATTTGACGGAGAACAAGAATAATGTCTGATGTTTTTGAATTAGAAAATGAAATCGAATTAGAGAGCGATGAAGTCATTATGGAAAATGAACACGTCGAAGAAATCGTTGAAACGCCAATGCCTTTTAGCATGACACCAAATAATGGTGTAGAGCGCGGTAAATTCCGTTCTTTAACCTTAATTAACTGGAATGGTTTTTTTGCTCGTACTTTCGATTTAGACGAATTAGTTACCACGCTTTCTGGGGGGAACGGTGCAGGTAAATCAACTACAATGGCTGGGTTTGTTACCGCATTAATTCCAGATTTAACCCTTTTACATTTCCGAAACACAACTGAAGCTGGCTCCACAGGCGGTTCTCGCGATAAAGGTTTACATGGTAAATTGCGTCCAGGTGTTTGTTACGCGGTATTAGACACCATTAACTCACGTCATCAACGTATTCTTGTCGGTGTGCGTCTGCAGCAAATTGCAGGTCGTGATAAAAAGGTTGATTTAAAAACGTTCTCAATCCAGGGTGTTGAATTATCTCAAAATCCGACCGCACTTTTCACTGAAACAGTGGGCGAACGTCAAGCTCGTGTACTCAATTTAAACGAACTCAAAGATAAAATTGAAAATATTGGTGCGCAATTCAAACAATATCATTCCATCACCGATTATCACGGCATGATGTTTGATTTAGGTATTATTCCGAAACGTTTACGTTCAGCATCAGACCGCAGTAAATTCTATAAACTTATCGAAGCGTCTTTATACGGTGGTATTTCCAGTGCAATCACACGCTCTTTACGTGACTATTTATTGCCAGAAAATTTAGGTGTGCGCAAAGCTTTCCAAGATATGGAAAGTGCATTGCGTGAGAACCGTATGACTTTAGAGGCTATTAAGGTCACGCAATCAGATCGCGATTTATTCAAACATTTAATTACTGAAACCACTAATTATGTTGCTTCGGATTATATGCGTAATGCGAATGAACGCCGTGGCAATATTGAGGCTGCATTAGAATCTCGTCGTGAGTGGTATAAAGCAAAAGCAGAGCAGAATTTATCTCAACATCGTTTAGTTGATTTAAGTCGAGAAGCGGCTGAATTGGCAGAAAATGAACGTACTTTAGAAGTTGATCATCAAAGTGCGGTTGATCATCTTAACTTAGTGTTAAATGCTTTGCGTCACCAAGAAAAAATCACGCGTTATCAAGAAGATATTGCAGAACTCACCGAGCGTTTAGAAGAACAAAAAATGGTGGTTGAAGATGCGAATGATGCGTTAGAAGAAAGCCAAGCCCAATTTGAACAAACCGAAATTGAAATTGATGCGGTACGAGCTCAATTAGCAGACTATCAACAAGCATTAGATGCCCAACAAACTCGCGCACTTCAATATCAACAAGCCATTGCAGCTCTTGAAAAAGCGAAAACATTATGCGGTTTAGCTGATTTAAGTGTTAAAAATGTAGAAGATTATCACGAAGAATTTGAAGCACATGCTGAAAGTTTGACGGAAACCGTGCTTGAACTCGAGCACAAAATGTCTATTTCTGAAGCAGCAAAATCTCAGTTTGATAAAGCGTACCAATTAGTATGCAAAATTGCGGGTGAAATGCCTCGTTCTGCGGCGTGGGAAAGTGCCAAAGAATTATTACGTGAATATCCAAGCCAAAAATTGCAGGCACAACAAACGCCACAACTTCGTACAAAATTACATGAACTTGAGCAACGTTATGCTCAACAACAAAGTGCGGTCAAATTACTTAATGATTTTAATCAACGTGCTAATTTAAGTTTACGAACGGCAGAAGAATTAGAGGATTATCACGCAGAGCAAGAATCGTTAATTGAAGATATTTCTGCTGAACTTTCAGAACAAGTGGAAAATCGTTCTGCGCTTCGTCAAAAACGTGAAAATTTAACCGCACTTTATGATGAAAATGCGCGTAAAGCCCCAGCATGGCTGACAGCTCAAGCTGCATTAGAACGTTTGGAACAACAAAGTGGCGAGACGTTTGAACATAGCCAAGATGTGATGAATTTTATGCAATCACAACTTGTGAAAGAGCGTGAACTCACGATGCAGCGTGATCAACTTGAACAAAAACGTTTGCAATTAGATAAACAAATTTCTCGTTTAAGTCAGCCAGATGGTTCAGAAGATCCTCGTTTAAATATGTTGGCAGAACGTTTTGGTGGGGTGTTGCTTTCAGAGCTTTACGATGATGTAACCATTGAAGATGCGCCTTATTTCTCCGCACTTTACGGGCCTGCACGTCATGCTATTGTTGTGCGTGATCTCAATGCTGTGCGTGAACAACTTGCGCAATTAGAAGATTGCCCTGATGATTTGTATTTAATTGAAGGCGATCCTACCGCATTTGACGACAGCGTATTATCCGCACAAGAACTTGAGCTAGGTGTTGTCGTGCAAGTTTCAGATCGTGAATTACGCTATTCAAGATTCCCTGAAATCCCATTATTCGGGCGTGCAGCACGTGAAAAACGTTTAGAAGAATTACAAATTGAACGTGATGAAGTGGCAGAACAACATGCCCAAATTGCATTTGATGTACAAAAATGCCAACGTTTACACGAACATTTCAGCCAATTTGTTGGGTTGCATTTGGCGCTGGCATTCCAGCCAAATCCAGAAGAGTTAATGTCTGAGATTAATCGCGAACGCAATGAAATTGATCGTGAATTAAACCAATTTAATAGCGGCGAACAACAATTACGCATTCAATTAGATAATGCAAAAGAAAAACTACAGTTACTCAATAAGTTAATTCCACAATTAAATGTATTGGCTGATGAAGATTTAATTGATCGTATTGAAGAATGTCGCGAGCAATTAGATATTGCAGAGCAAGATGAATATTTTATTCGTCAGTATGGCGTAACGTTGTCACAATTAGAGCCGATTGCAAATAGTTTACAAAGTGATCCAGAAAATTACGAAGGCTTAAAAAATGAATTAACTCAAGCGATTGAGCGTCAAAAACAAGTTCAACAACGTGTATTTGCGTTAGCTGATGTTGTACAACGTAAACAGCATTTTGGTTATGAAGATGCAGGGCAGGCTGAAACTTCTGAACTCAACGAAAAACTTCGCCAACGTTTAGAACAAATGCAGGCTCAGCGAGATACGCAACGTGAGCAAGTTCGTCAAAAACAAAGTCAATTTGCCGAATATAATCGCGTATTGATTCAGTTACAAAGTTCTTACGATAGTAAATATCAGCTCTTAAATGAGTTGATTGGTGAAATTAGCGATCTTGGCGTGAGAGCTGATGATGGTGCTGAAGAACGTGCTCGTATCCGTCGTGATGAATTACATCAACAACTTTCAACGAGCCGTCAGCGTCGTTCTTATGTAGAAAAACAACTGACATTAATTGAAAGCGAAGCTGACAACTTAAATCGTCTAATCCGCAAAACCGAACGTGATTATAAAACTCAACGTGAATTAGTTGTGGCAGCGAAAGTGAGTTGGTGTGTGGTTTTACGTTTATCACGTAACTCTGATATGGAAAAACGCCTCAATCGCCGAGAACTTGCTTATTTATCTGCAGATGAGTTACGTTCAATGTCGGATAAAGCATTAGGTGCGTTGCGTACAGCGGTGGCGGATAATGAATATCTACGTGATAGCCTAAGAGTGTCTGAAGATAGTCGCAAACCTGAAAATAAAGTGCGGTTCTTTATTGCGGTGTATCAGCATTTACGTGAACGTATTCGCCAAGACATCATTAAAACGGATGATCCGATTGATGCCATTGAACAAATGGAGATTGAGCTTTCTCGTTTAACGGCTGAATTAACTGGCCGTGAGAAAAAATTGGCTATCAGTTCTGAAAGTGTTGCAAATATTATGCGTAAAACGATTCAGCGTGAACAAAATCGTATTCGTATGCTCAACCAAGGCTTACAAAACATTGCGTTTGGTCAGGTGAAATCTGTTCGTTTGGTAGTGAATATTCGTGATACCCATGCCATGTTGTTGGATTCGCTTTCTGGTCAGCAAGATGAATATCAAGATTTATTCAACGATAACCGCATCACCTTCTCTGAAGCTATGGCGAAGCTCTATCAACGCATCAATCCACATATTGATATGGGGCAACGCACAGCGCAAACAATTGGTGAAGAATTGTTAGATTACCGTAATTATCTTGAACTTGAAGTAGAAGTATTCCGTGGTGCTGATGGTTGGTTACGTGCTGAAAGTGGTGCATTATCAACAGGTGAAGCTATTGGTACAGGTATGTCAATTCTCTTAATGGTTGTTCAAAGCTGGGAAGAAGAAAGCCGTCGAATTCGTGGTAAAGATATTGTGCCTTGTCGTTTGTTGTTCTTAGATGAAGCAGCACGTTTAGACGGTAAATCTATTTCTACCTTATTCGAACTTTGCGAACGTTTAGATATGCAGTTACTTATTGCGGCACCAGAAAACATTAGCCCAGAAAAAGGGACAACTTATAAACTCGTGCGTAAAATCGCAGGCAACCAAGAGCACGTACACGTTGTTGGTTTACGCGGATTTGGTGCGACAGAATAAGAATATAAATAGGAGCAGAGAAGTGCGGTTGAAAACTTCGGTGTTTTTTACCGCACTTAAGCCTTTAAGGAAGGAATAATGAAAATCTTTACATCAAAAAAAGGACAATTATCACAGCTGAAGCAGCAAAAATTTAAGCTGGAAAAGGATATTCAGCGTTTATTTGAAGAAAATCTTACCTTATTAAGTGGCTATATTTTTATTCGCTCGGAATTTTCTATTAAAAATTCACGTATTGATACCTTAGCTTTTGATCCTGAGACTCAAGCCTTTGTCATTATTGAATATAAAAGACAACAAAATTCTAGTGTGGTTGATCAAGGGATTTCTTATCTTAATTTGATGCTTGAATACAAAGCTGATTTTATTGTGGAATATAATGAAAAGCAAAAATTCCCACTTAAAAGAAATGATGTGGATTGGTCACAATCTAAGGTGATTTTTGTTTCACCTGCTTTTAATGATTTCCAAATTCAAGCCACGAATTTTAAAGATTTACCTATTGAATTATGGGAAGTTAATCGCTTTGATAATGATATTATTACGCTCAATATTATTAATAAATCAAAATCAGCACCGAATATTAAAGCTGTTTCTATTGAAAAAAATGAAGAATTTTCTACATTAAAAGAAATAAAAGTTTATCAAGAATCTGATCACTTAAGTGATAAATCAGATTTTATTCAAGAACTATACGAAGATTTTAAACAAGGCATTTTAAATTTAGATCCTGATATCGAAATTAATACCAGAAAACTTTACATTGCATTCAAAAAAGATCGAAATATTGCAGATATTCGTATCCAACAAAAGAATTTAAAAATTTGGATTAATCTTCCTTATGGAGAGTTAGATGATCCTAAAAATTTAGCAAAAAATGTATCTAATACTGGTCACTGGGGGAATGGCGATTATGAAATCACCATTGAAAGCACCCAATATCTTGAATACATTATGAGTTTAATTAAACAAGCTATTAAGGATTAATAAATGCACAATCTTATTCTTGCCATTCTCTGCAGCGTAGCTGTTTCAGTTTTACTGAAAATAGCCCGTAAAAAAAATATCATTATTGAACAAGCTATCGCATTCAACTACATTACAGCCATCACTTTCAGTTATTTCTTACTCAAACCTGATTTTAAAGGCTTAGCATTTACTGATTACATTGTACAAAGCGAAAACTCACCCATTTTTTTAGTGCTAGGTTTATTGTTACCTAGCGTGTTTATTATTATGTCAAAAGCGGTGGAGTTTGCTGGAATTGTACGTTCTGACGCAGCACAACGTCTTTCGTTATTTCTTCCTATTTTATCAGCGTTTTTAATTTTTAATGAAACACTAAGCCAATCTAAAATCATTGGCGTTGTATTAGCCTTTATTGGTTTATTTTGTTTATTAACTAAGCCAAATCAAGGGCAAAGTGCGGTCAATTTTAAAAGTGTTTTAGGATTAATCGGTGTATGGTTTGGTTACGGCATCATTGATATTTTATTTAAGCAAGTGGCGAAAACCGGCGGTGCATTTCCTGCAACATTGTTTATTTCTTTCTCGCTTGCAGCTTGCATTATTTTTATTTATTTATTCTTAAAACGAACCCAATGGACAACATCAAGTGTAATTGGCGGCATCGTTTTAGGTGTATTGAATTTCTTTAATATTTTATTCTACATAAAAGCACATCAAAGTTTTGCTGGAAATCCAACGCTTGTTTTCGCAGGAATGAATATTGGCGTAATTTGCCTAGGTACGATAACTGGCGCATTAGTTTTTAAAGAAAAAATCAGTAAGCTAAATTGGATTGGTATTATTTTTAGTTTATCGGCTATTTTCTGCCTATATTATTTAGATAAATTTATCGCGTAAAAGAGAGTAGTCATGGCAAAAGATTTCAGCTTTTTTATTTACGATTATGAAAGTTTTGGTGTAAATCCAGCAACAGATCGCCCTGCGCAATTTGCGGGTATCCGTACTGATGCTGATTTTAATATCATTGGTGAACCAATAATGTTTTATTGTAAACAAACCAACGATTATTTACCGGCTCCTGAAGCGGTAATGGTGACAGGAATTACACCGCAAGAATGTAATGAAAAGG
Organism: Haemophilus sp. Marseille-P9675; assembly: GCF_916862695.1. Lineage (NCBI taxonomy): Bacteria > Pseudomonadati > Pseudomonadota > Gammaproteobacteria > Pasteurellales > Pasteurellaceae > Haemophilus > Haemophilus sp. Marseille-P9675. The sequence continues at coordinate 574,882 of NZ_CAKASP010000001.1, read as the reverse complement.
GGCTTTCTGAGCCTGAATTTGCCGCAAATATTTTAGCCGAATTTTCTCAACCAAATACTTGTGTCATGGGCTATAACAATATTCGATACGATGATGAAATGACGCGTTATACATTTTATCGTAATTTTATTGATCCTTACGAATACAGCTGGAAAAACGGGAATTCACGCTGGGATTTGTTAGATTTAGTGCGAGCTTGTTATGCCTTGCGTCCAGAAGGGATTAATTGGGCTTATGACGATGATGGAATGCCAAGTTTCCGCTTAGAAAAACTCACTAAAGCAAATGGTATTGAACATGAAAATGCTCACGATGCAATGGCGGATGTATATGCAACTATTGCTATGGCGAAATTAATTAAAGAAAAACAGCCTAAATTATTTCAATATTTCTTTGAAAACCGAGGTAAAAAAGAAATCGAAAAATTGGTTGATACAGGCGCAATGGCGCCTTTAGTCCATGTTTCTGGTATGTTAGGGAATTATCGTGGAAATTGCACTTGGGTTGCACCTTTAGCTTGGCATCCGACAAATCAAAACGCACTCATTGTTTGTGATTTAACTGGCAATATCGATAATTTATTAGCCAAAAGTGCGGATGAATTGCGGACAGATTTATATACCAAAAAATCGGAATTAGAAGAAAGGGGAGTTTCATCTGTTCCATTAAAGCTTGTGCATATCAATAAATGTCCTATTTTGGCGCCAGCCAAAACCTTGTTACCAGAAACAGCAAATCGCTTGGGCATTGATCGACAATTATGCTTGGATAATCTTGCAAAATTACGAGCATCTTTTGATATTCGTGAAAAAGTGGCAGATATTTTTAATGAAGAACGTCAATTTGAATCGAATGATAATGTAGAAACTGAATTATACAATGGCTTTTTCAGCAATGCTGATAAAAATAATATGTCTATTTTACGTAGTTTACCTGCAGAAAAATTAGCTGAACATGGTTTAGCTTTTGAAGATAAACGTATCCCTGAATTATTATTCCATTATCGAGCGCGCCATTTTTATAAAACCCTCACACGCGCTGAACAAATTAAATGGCAAAAATACCGACAGAATAAACTTGAAAAAAGAGCGGTAGATTTTGAATCAAGTTTACAACGTTTAGCTGAGGAACATTCAGATAACCCTGAAAAACTATCTTTGCTACAACAAGTATATGAATATGGTATAAAACTACTAGGTTAGTCGATACGTTGTCACATTTTTTTAGAAGAGCACGTTTTAATAAAAACGTGCTTTTTTGTTTTTTTCTGGGAAGAATTATCCAAAAAATCACCACATTAAATTCGCCCCTGTAAATAACAAAGCGATAGTTAACTACTTACAGGACTTAATGCGAAACGCTCGAATACATATTTTATTTAGGCATTTTTCTATAGAACATCACTTTTTTTCTTGCATCAGGGCTTCTGACATAAATAAGCAAAATGTACATAGATAAAATAAACAGAATAAATGCAAGAATGCCAAAAAGGCTAAAGCCTGCAGATCCACTTAGATTTTGTATAGACGTAAAAATATGTTCACCCAAGAAACGTAAGGTGAAATAAGCACCTATAACGCTGATAATTAATGAGATGATGAAATAAGGCATTAAACTTTCACCATACTTAACGGTAGCTTGGCAACCTCTGCAAACCTTAATACCTCTTTCTGACTCTGTAAAACAGAATGGGCATTTAATAATTTCATTTTTATTATCAGTCATGCTGACTCCTTTCTATCTAACTAAGTTGGAATTATATATAAATGTAGGTTTTTCTATCAAGTTGCAAGCTCAGCCTTGAACATAGATAATCTTTACATTTCATTGACATTTTAACCTAACCATTCAATAAAACGATAAAATAGCACGTTACAACGTGTTATCCAGCCTTATTTTGTCTTGTTTTGCTAGTACCTGTGACTTGTGTATAACTGTGTGATTTATTTAATCCGTAGTTTCCGCTAACCTGATAACTAATTTCGCATAATGTATATTATGTTAAATTAATTGATTGTGAAGTAACGCTTATAGGATGAATTTCTACTCTTCTTTCAAAGCTTTTTTCAGTCCGCCCGATGGAAGTCAAAAAATAAGATCGCGCTACGTAAAATCTGAGCACTTTATTGCAGGATAACCTCATTACAATTTAAAACTTAGCATTAAGATGTGACGTTGTATTATTAATCAGAACATTAATTCAACATAAATGAGAATAGTTGTTATTGATTTTACTCTTTAAAATTAATAGGTTATAAAAAAAAATCAAAGAAAAAACTTGCAAATTCTCATTTAGATACCTAAAATGAGAATCGCAAATTGAGCTTTATTGCATTTTTATCAATCAAATGGAAAGGAATTAGTTATGCTTAATCAAGCCATCACAAACAAACTCAATGAACAAATCAATTTAGAGTTCTACTCTTCTAATGTTTATCTACAAATGAGCGCATGGTGTTCAAAACACGGTTATGAAGGTGCAGCCGCATTTTTGCTTCGTCACGCTGATGAAGAATTAGAACATATGCAAAAATTGTTCCAATATGTAAGCGAAACCAGTGGTATGCCACTTTTAGGTAAAATTGATGCACCAAAACATGAGTATGCTTCATTAAAAGAGGTGTTTGAAATAACTTTAGAACACGAAAAATTAGTTACATCAAAAATTAATGAATTAGTTGAAGTTACTTTCGCAAACAAGGACTACTCTACTTTTAATTTCTTACAATGGTACGTAGCAGAACAGCACGAAGAAGAAAAATTATTTAGTAGTATTATTGATAAATTTAATCTTGTTGGTGAAGATGGAAAAGCTCTATTCTTTATCGATCGTGATTTAGCAACTTTAGAATAATATAGGAGAAATAAAATGTTATCAGCAAATGTAGTAAAACTATTAAACGATCAAATGAATTTAGAATTTTATTCTTCTAATTTATATCTTCAAATGAGCGCATGGTGTGAACAGCAAGGTTTCGAAGGTGCTGCAAAATTTTTATCTGCACATGCGGCAGAAGAAATGCAACATATGCGTAAGTTATTTACTTATTTAAATGAAACTGGTGCATTAGCAATTATTTCTGCTATTGATGCTCCATCACATGAATATAAATCATTAAAAGATGTGATTGAAATTACCTATGAACATGAAAAATTGATTACTAGTAAAATCAATGAATTAGTAGGTAAAACTTTTGAAGAAAAAGACTACTCTGCATTTAATTTCTTACAATGGTATGTAGCTGAACAGCATGAAGAAGAAAAATTATTCAGTAGTATTTTGGATAAACTTAATCTTCTTGGTGACGATGGTAAAGGTTTATTCTTAGTTGATAAAGACTTAGGTAATCTTGCAGCGGCTTAAATTTACTTTTTTGAAATACCTAGCTTTTAGCTAGGTATTTTTTATTCAAAAAAATTATATTGACTATTTATAAATCAAATAAGATTTTTTATTAAATTTTTTCTTGCTCATAGACTAAATATCCGTATAATTCGATTCATAAATATGGCCTGGGTGGCGAAATTGGTAGACGCAGCGGATTCAAAATCCGCCGGTGAATAACCGTGTCGGTTCGAGTCCGACCCTAGGCACCAAATATAGATCCCTGCTCTTTGAGCAGGGATTTTTATTTTATCAGACTTTATGACTATAATATATATTCCCTCATTAGTTATGAGGGAGTATATGTATCTATTTTAATGATTAAAAATTTAATACTTTGTCGGCTTCCATCGTCCAATCTGCCAACTCTAATAAGGTGCCTATTTCCACCCCATCCGCCAACGGCAATTCAGTGATACCACGAGCATTTGTACAGGTTTTACAAAGTTTAATTGTCGCCCCTTGCGCGGTTAAAATTTCCAACATTTGTTGTAAATGATACCCTTCTGCTGGATTTTGTTTTGCTAAACCGCCAGTTACCGCATCAGACATTAAAAATACTTTTAAATTAACCGCACTTTTATGCTGCTCTTGCAACTGTAACGCCAAACGTAATGCACTAAAAAAATGTTCGTCACCATAAGGGGATGAATGGATAATAAATAGAATATTTTGCATACTATTCTCCTTGATTTCCTAGGTATTAATAACCTTGCTGATAAATTCCTTCCAACAATTTCACTGAAAGTAAGGCGAGATTAAAGCGTTGTTCATCTGCCACAGACCAGAATTCTACGCCATTTTCTACCGCACTTATTTGACTTAAATGAAGTTTTACTGATTCTTCCCCATTTTCTTGTTCTCCATTAAGAACAGGCGTAATTAAGGTTTCTTCTAAATCGATAAGATCACTATTTTGAGGCTGATAGTCGAAATCATAGTCTGAAAGTGCGGTAACTTTTTGTGCCAATCCATAAAATACAGGCACTTGGATTGCGTGGAATGTAGCACGATCTAATTGAGGAAAGATTCGTTGTAATTGATTCGATAAACTAGGTGCTTGATGCGGATAGACATCAAATGCTAAGCGCGTTTCTTCTTCATCCAATGGAATACCATTTAATAAACGGGCTGTTTGACCAGCGAGTTTCGTCACGGTTTCCGCATCTGTATAAGACGCTGGCAATAAAGAAGTGACAAACACTTGATTAAGATTCGTCTCTTGTAAAATCGGGGCAAGCGTTAAGGCAAGTTGGCTTACTTGTGGATCAGGCAAGCTAACAATGTTACGTTGTCTCAGTTCAAATAATTGTGATTCATTTAAAGTTGGAACAACAACTGGCACATCCGAAAGCGTACTGCAAACGCCTAACATATCAATGACAATACAGCCCTGCTCTGCTGCTTGCGCAATATGGGAAACTTGCTCAACTTTTCCTGCAAAAAAGACATAATTAAAATCAGCCCACTCAACTTCATTTGGAGAAAGTTGTTCAACGCCTTTATTGCGAAAACGAATATTTTGTTCTTCTTCAAAAGGTATCATTTCAACAATAGAAACTTTACTAATTTCAAGCGCACTTTGTTCTAAACGCTCTACAATTTTTTCACTTAATTCAAATTCTGCTGCTATCGCAATATTTAAGGTTGCGTCCATTTTTCTCTCCGCTGTAAAATAATCGGCATTATTTTACACCAAAACCAGGAACGAAATAATGACACCAGCAATTGATTTACTTAAAAAACAAAAAATTCCTTTTATCTTGCATACTTATGATCATGATCCAAACAATCAACATTTTGGTGATGAAGCCGCAGAAAAATTAGGCATTGATCCTAACCGCTCTTTTAAAACCTTACTTGTAGCGGAAAATGGCGATCAGAAAAAACTTGCTTGTTTTGTGCTTGCAACGGCTAATATGCTGAATTTAAAGAAAGCTGCAAAATCTATCGGTGTGAAAAAAGTGGAAATGGCAGATAAAGATGCGGCACAAAAAAGTACGGGCTATCTTGTAGGAGGAATTAGCCCGCTGGGTCAAAAGAAACGCGTGAAAACCGTGATAAATTCAACCGCACTTGAGTTTGAAACGATTTATGTTTCAGGCGGAAAACGTGGGCTAAGCGTAGAAATTGCGCCACAAGATTTAGCAAAAGTATTAGGTGCAGAATTTACTGATATTGTTGATGAATAAGTGATGGATTTATAAATTTAAAGGCGGATTTATTCCGCCTTTTGACTACTTAACTCTTCCAATAATTTACCCAATCCACTTTGGCGTCTCACTGTCTGGCGAATTGCTGTTTTCCATATTTTTTCATCGGCAAATACAGCGAGTTCTTTTTTCGCACGAGTCACGCCTGTGAAAACTAATTCTCGCGACAATACTGGATTCACTTCTGTTGGAAGCACCATGACGGTATGTTCAAATTCAGAACCTTGAGATTTATGAATCGTCATCATAAAAGCGGGTTCATGTGCTGGAATTCGGCTTGTCAGCACTTCTCTATTGCCAAACCATACTTTACCATTCGCCAAGCACAGTCCAATATCGCCGTTATAAAGGCGAACATTATGATCGTTTTCAGTAATCATAATTGGCTTGCCGATATACCAATCTTGTTCATTACGGAACCAAAGCAATTTTTCCTCTCGCAACGCTAATGCGATTTCTTTATTGAGATTTTCAACACCTAAATCGCTATTACGAAGTGCGGTTAAAAATCTCACAGAATTAAATTGTGCTTGAATAGCCTCGGCATAGGAAATGCCTTGTTCATTTTTGGCATTAGGATCAATTTTTTGTTTACGTAAATCGTCCAACATTTTTAAGAAAGTGTGGTAATTTTCCACCGCACTTTTCACTACTTGATTAACTGCATCGCGTTCATCATTTAAGGCATTAAAGTGCAATTCTTGCGGATAATGTTCAAATACCCCAAGGCTATCGTCTGCTTTGCCTTTTTGAATGAATTCAGCCAACTTGCCAACACCTGAATCTTTATCAAAACGGCGACTTTCTGTTAGATGACATAAGCAATCACGTATTGGATTTGAACTATCAGAACCTTCGACTTTATAGCCTGTTGTTGATTGTAAATATGAAGCTTGTTCATGACTATAAGGTTGATTAACAAATTGTGCCAATTCCCCCAATACCGCCCCTGCCTCAACAGAGGCTAATTGTGCCTGATCGCCTAATAAAATTAATCGGGTTTCGGGCTTTAATGCATTGATAAGTTTTGCCATCATCGGCAAATCAATCATTGATGTTTCATCAACAACTAGTACATCTAACTGCAAGGGATTATGACTGTTATAGCGCGTGTAATCATTAAAGGCATTCACGCCCAGTAAACTATGCAAAGTACTGGCTTTTTGCGGAATCGCATTGAAAAGTGAATCGGATAAATTCATTTTTTCTTGCATAAAACCTAACGCATTTTTAATCGACTCTTCCAAACGAGAGGCTGCCTTACCAGTCGGCGCAACTAATTTGATATGTAGTTTACAATCAAATAATTCTTGTAGAACGAGCAATAAACGCGTAACTGTCGTGGTTTTACCTGTTCCTGGGCCACCTGTAATAATCGAAAATGGACTTTTAATCGCTGTTGCCACCGCCACTTTTTGCCAATCTATTTTTTCCTGTTTTTCAGGGAAATATTTATTTAGTTTTTGGCGAATTTCATCATAAGAAAAGGCTAAAGTGCGGTGTTTTTTTAAAGTATTTTTTATATATTGCGCGATACGGTATTCATCTTGCCAAGCGCGATAGAAATACAACGCGTCAAATTGAAATGCCATTGGCGCAATTTGATTGACGGGATCTTGCGTAAATGCCATATGCCCACACAACGCACGTTGCCAATCTTCCACTGGTAAATAATCAATCTTTTCATGAATTTCAGCTAAATAATCTTCTTCCGTTGTGCGATAAGCCAAGCCAAATAAATTATGTTCTAAATAGCGATCTAATTGGTTGCAAGTATTTCCCTGCGTATAACGCCAGCTACAAAGTGCGGCTAATAATATGGCTAAATTTTTGACTGGTTCCGCATAATCCGTATGACATTGTTTATCAGCTATCAACTTAGCAAAATAATAATCACCTTGAGAAAGAATGCCCTGCTCTTTAAGTTTGTATAATACAGATAACATTAAAACACCCCGTCTAATTCTGTGATTAATTCAACGCTTGGACGATCGTAAAATACGCCAGATTGTGGCTCCCCATTCATTCCTCGTAAAAAAAGATAAAATACCCCGCCGAAATCTCGTGCATAATCGTAATGAGGCACAACGCTTTGCAAATAACGATGTAATGCCAGCGTATAAATTAAATATTGCCAATCATAGTGACTGTGTAACATTTCTTTTTTCAATGCCTCTTGATTGTAATCAGCAAGAGTTGAACCTAAGAAATTAGATTTATAATCAACAAGATAATATTTCCCATTATGGCGGAAAACTAAGTCAATTGAACCTCTCACTATACCCTGAATTTGTTCAAATTGAAGTGGCTCACTTGGCAAATGATGATGGGCTTTCAACGCGTGATTAAACGCTTCAACATCAAAATGTTCCCGAATAGCCAGATAAAATGGCATTTCTTTAATGCAATCTTTATTTGCCAAATCAGCTAATGCTATTCCTATTTCATTAGAAAGTGGTGTATGTGAAATCTGTTGTAGCCAATTTTGTAGCGGTTCTGTAAAGGTTTCATCTAACTGTAAGGATTGTCTTAATTTGTCAATTTCTTCTGTATTTGCTAAATCAGAAAAATAGCAATTTTCAAAATGGCGATGCAATGCCGTCCCGACTTGTTTACCTCGTGGTAAATCTAAAATGCTTGATTCATTTTCATTTAAAAGTGCGGTGGAAATTTCAATAGCATTTTGGCTATCGTAATCTTTTGCATCATCAAAAACAGTGTGTTTTTTACCCGCACTTTCAGTGAAATAATGCTGGCGGCGATGTGCTTGTTCAATTGAAGTAAAACTGGTTATTCGCCAATCTTGCTCAATATTGCCCGTAAATTCTGCGGCTTTAAGCTCATCATTTTTTGTATTGATAGATAAAGCCGGAAAAGCCTCTAGATTTGGCCTAGTGCAGATTTCCACATTATCTTGCATTTTTTCTTTGAAGGTTTGCAACAATGTTTCTGTATCTTTAGGCGCTGATAAGGCTATTTCCTTACCTATTTCACCTTGGCTTAATACATAATGTAAGGCATTCCATTTTTTATCAAATTGCGTAGGCAAAGCGAATGCCATTTGATATTTGGCACGCGTTAAAGCTACATAAAGTAAACGTAACTCTTCTGCAAAAGTTTCTTCATAAAGTGCGTTTAAATTACGATTTTCCATATCCCATAAGGTTTCATCTCGTTCTTTAGAATAATAAACATTCATGTCACCAGCCGTTGGAATTTTGCTTGGTACAGCTAAAAATGGTAGCCAAACTAAATCGTATTCTAAGCCTTTGGATTTATGGATACTCACGATTTTTACCAACTGGCGTTCGCTTTCTAAACGAATTTGAGCCTCTTGACGACCTTCGCCTTGAATTTGCTTTTCAAACCAACTGAGCAATGCCGCTTCAGTTTCGTGTAGCGTGGCAGCTTGTTGTAAAATTTCTGCCAAATGTAGGAAATCCGTTAAATCTCGCTCGCCCGTGGCTTGGCTTAATAATCGCTCTGAAATGCCTTGCTCCAATAAAATTTGATGTAACATTGCCAATATTCCTTGGCGTTGCCAAGTTTGTTGGTATTGAGCAAAGCTATCTGCCCAACGTTGCCAGTCTGCCTCATTTTGCTGAATTTGATGAATATCCGCCGCATTTAAGCCGAAAAGTGCGGTCGCAATAGCATTCAAAATTGGACGTTCAGCAACATTTAAGCAAGCTTTTAAAATTCTGAGTAATTCCACTGCTACATGGCTATCAAAAACACTACTTTGATCTGAAAGATAAACTGAGGCAATACCAAGTTTTTGTAGCTCTTGAATAACATCCTCGGCTTCATAACGATTTTTTACAAGTACAGCAATATTTGCCGCTTGCAATGTTTTACAAGTATCTTCATTTTGAAAAACTGCCTGATTTTCTGCCGCACTTTTCAGCCAATGTTGAATAGAAATAGCACATATTTTTGCCATTTCAGTTTTATTCACTTTGTCACTTTCGGTTAGATAAAAACGATAAGCTGGTTCGGCTTTACCGTTTAAATAAAATCGCAGATGATCATCACGAGAATCAACAGCAGTAAAGTTAATATTTTGATAAATAAATGGCGATTGAGGAAAATCAAACAACGCATTGACGCCATCAACCAGATTCTTCTCTGAACGATAATTTTTAGTGAGTTCAAAGCGAGATTGGGCTTCATCCGATGCTTTTAGATAAGTAAAAATATCTGCGCCACGGAAACGATAAATCGCCTGCTTCGGATCACCAATCATAATAAAACCAGTATTTTTTTCGGGATTATCACGATAAATTTTTGAAAAAATAGCGTATTGTTGTGAATCCGTATCCTGAAATTCATCAATCATCGCGAAAGGATATTGGAAACGAATCATTTCCGCTAATTCATCCCCTTGCGCACCTTGCAAGGCTTCGCAAAGCAAACGCAATAAATCATCAAAGGATTTTTCTTGGTGATTAAGTTTATAGTCTAAAAGTTTTTGTTGTAGAGCTTGTCGATAATGATAAAGAATAACTCGACGAAGTAAATCTGGAGACATTAAAGCATTTGCACGCTCTTCTAATTCAGTAAAAATCGGGGCAATAAAGGGAGATGCGCCCTCCTCACCTTTTTCATCTAAAGCTGATTGAGTGAAATACGACATCAAGGTTTCATTCAGTACATAATCACGGGGATCATTTGCCCAGGCGTTTACTTGATCAATCCATTTCGCTAAACGTGATGTATTATAACTTCGACGGCTTAAGAATTTAGGCTCGCCTTTTGCATAATCTTTATTCAATTCTTCTGTGATTAATTCAGAAATTTTACCCGCACTTTCTAACCAAAAGCGTTTTAGTGCCTTGATATCTTTAAAATACTCACCAAGATATTGGTGTAAAAATTCTGTGATAGAAATAGATAATGCCTGTTGGTTCTCCAAATCAACAATTAAATTTTTGCCTAAATCAGATTCTAATAGGGATAACACGTAATCTGGTGAACCTAGTTCATTCGCAATAAAATCAGCCATTTCAAAAGGCAATGGATAAAAATGTTCTCGCCAAAATTCATTAGCAAAACGAACTAACAAATCAGATTGATCTTTTATTAATTCTAAATTGAAGTGAATGCCAGAATGGAAAGCATATTGCATCAACATACGGCGACAAAAGCCATGAATGGTATAAATCGCCGCCAAATCCATATTTTGCTCGGCTAATTTCAAGCGATGAATTGCCTCAAAAATATCTAAATCATGATAAAGTGCGGTAAGAAATTCATCATTTTTAAATGCGGATTTATCTTTGGTTTCTGCAAAGGCTGTGAGTTTATCAATCGCATCTGTTATACGCTCACGAATTTTTTTCTTGAGTTCTTCTGTTGCCATTTCCGTAAAGGTTACCACCAGAATTTCTTCCACATTTAACGGACGAGAAAAGTTATTTTCTCCAGCCTTTAATAAAAGTCGGAGATATAAAGAACCGATAGTGTAGGTTTTCCCCGTACCAGCGGACGCTTCGATTAAGCTAATTTGATTTAAAGGCAACGTGATAGGATTAAGTGGGATTGTTTCGGCCATAGATTTTAATAGATGAGAACTAATGGCATTATTTTACAAAATTTAAAGTCACAAATGCAAAAAAGGACGCTTTTCAGCGTCCTAATTCTTCTTTATCTAAACTTTAAAAATTAAAGTGCAGATTTTGCTTTTTCAACTAATGCAGCGAACGCTACTTTGTCGAATACAGCGATATCAGCAAGAATCTTACGGTCGATTTCAACAGATGCTTTTTTCAAGCCGTTGATAAATTTGCTGTAAGATAAACCATTTTGACGCGCTGCAGCGTTGATACGTGCAATCCATAATTGACGGAATTGACGTTTACGTTGACGACGGTCACGATATGCGTATTGACCAGCTTTGATCACCGCTTGGAAAGCAACGCGATACACGCGTGAACGTGCACCATAATAACCTTTAGCAGCCTTAAGAACTTTCTTATGGCGTGCTCTTGCAATAACACCACGTTTTACACGAGCCATTATTTAATCTCCTATGTAATATTTTTCTAAAATGAACTAATCGTACGTTTTGCTTAAATAACGGCTTATGCGTATGGTAAGCAAGCTACTACTAAAACTTGGTCTGCTTTCGCAACCATTGATTTATGACGTAAATGACGTTTACGTTTAGTTGTTTTTTTAGTCAAAATATGACGTAAGTGAGATTGTTTACGCTTGAAACCACCAGAAGCAGTTTTTTTGAAGCGCTTCGCTGCGCCGCGTACTGTTTTGATTTTAGGCATTGTTAAAATAACTCCGCATTTTTCGTTTAAAACAACATAATCAGGCGAACTTAAAAAGTTACTTGGAAGCACTGATCATTTCCATCATAAGGCAAATTAAATTGCCTTTTCAAAAGCAGTTAGGCTGCGTAGTGTGCCCAACATGCAGTTGTCTTTTCATTTAAGTCAAACTTAAACAAAAAGATTTGCTGAGAAATCTCAGCAAAATTCTTATTTTTTCTTAGGTGCTAACACCATTACAGCCTGACGGCCTTCTAATTTACCTGGTGCAGATTCAACAACAGAAATTTCAGCTAAATCATTTTTTACGCGCTCCAACACATCAAAACCGATGTCTTGGTGAGCCATTTCACGACCGCGGAAACGCACGGTAATTTTCGCTTTGTCACCTTCTTCTAAGAAACGGATTAAGCTACGTAATTTAACTTGATAGTCACCTTCGTCTGTGCCTGGACGGAATTTAATTTCCTTAACTTGCACAACTTTTTGTTTTTTCTTTTGTTCTTTAGCGGTTTTACTTTTCTCGTAAAGGAATTTACCGTAGTTCATAATGCGACAAACCGGCGGCTCTGCATTTGGGCTAATTTCAACAAGATCAAGCTCTACTTGCTCTGCCATTTCTAGGGCTTGTTGAATAGAAACAATCCCTGCTTGTTCACCATCTTGGTCAATTAAACGAACTTCTTTTACACGAATCTCTTCATTGATACGGTTTGGGCGATTTACTGCCGGCGCTTTTTTTACGGTTTTAATAATCGTATTCCTTCTATTGGTTAATCGTAAAAATCTTTTCGCTAAAAATAAAAGATTTCAAATTTGTTGCCCGTAAGGAACGAGCAAAATCCCGCGAATTCTATAGTATTCACACCACTTATGCAACAAAATTTAGCCTTTAAGCGAAATTTCTACGCTTAAACTTTCGCCAAATTCAAGCAAATGATGAATGCGTGCAGTTTCTAAGCACAACATTGTTTGATAGCCAATTTCACTCATTCCACTCATTTTTTTGTGCCAAGGATTCCAAAGGACAAATTGGCTTGCATTATGATGATACAGTGCAATTGTGCGATTAAAACTTTTATCTAGAATTTGATTCCGCATGTTTTCTGCGGAATAAATGCAATCAACATGTTCAGAAATGTGACGCGGTGACGGAACATTTTCTTGTTGTTGGTTTAAGCTATTAAAACAAGTTTCAGGTAAACCTTGTACTTCCACTTGATTAATATCCCCAATATTGAAATAGGTATGCAATGCTGCTTGTGCAGGTTCTTCGCCATAATGTGTAAAGGTTAAATGACATTTGTCTGTGAACACCATTACAATTTTAGCTTCGATAAGATTTAAATCAGAAAACAACTCAAATTCTAACCGCACTTTATGCGCTGAAATATCGTAATGACTCAACTGCCATAAGCGAATACGAGCTGTGCCGTGTGCAGGTTGTTTTACACCACCAAACCAAGGATAACAAATCGGGACACCACCACGAATAGCATTGCCATTTTCGAATGGTTCTACTTCACTTAACCATAATACATCTTGCTTCGCATTTTGCGGTTTCCAACTGATAAGCTGTGCGCCTTGCAAGGAAATTTTTGCCGTTCCAACAGCATGTTTTAAGTGAAGAACAGGGATATCATTATATTGAACTAAATTTAGCTCTGACGTTAATGTTTTAAGAAAAGTAATCTTCATATTTATTCCCTATATGAGATGAAAAAACCGCACTAAAGTGCGGTCTCTTTTTTCAAAGTTTTTTATTCTTCATTAAGTAATTTTAATTCACGATTTCTTACTTGATTTTTCAAGATTTCCGCAAATTCTTCCACTGTAAATGTACCTAAATCAGCACCTTTACGGGTACGTACGGCCACTTTGCCTTCTGAGATTTCTTTATCACCACAAACAAGCATATAAGGCACGCGACGTAAAGTATGTTCACGAATTTTGAAACCCACTTTTTCGTTACGTAAATCAGTTTTCACACGTAAACCTACATCAGAAAGCTGTTTTGCGACTTTTTGTACGTAGTCGGCTTGGCTATCGGTGATATTCATTACAACTGCTTGGGTTGGCGCTAACCATGCAGGGAAGAAACCTGCATATTCTTCGGTAATGATACCAATAAAGCGCTCAATAGAACCTAAAATTGCACGGTGAATCATGACAGGGGTTTTACGGCTATTATCTTCTGCCACATAAGTTGCATCTAAACGACCAGGTAATGCGAAGTCTAATTGCACGGTACCACATTGCCATTCACGGCCAATGCTATCACGTAATGCAAATTCAATTTTCGGACCATAGAATGCACCTTCACCTTCTTGAATTTCATATTCAAGACCGTTATGCGCTAACGCTGCAGCAAGACCTGCTTCTGCACGATCCCACATTTCATCTGAACCGATACGATTTTCAGGGCGAGTAGAAAGTTTTACTGCGATATTAGTGAAACCAAAAGTGCTATAAATGTCGTACACCATTTTGATACAGCTAGTTACTTCGCTCTCAATTTGATCTTCAGTACAGAAAATATGCGCATCATCTTGGGTAAAGCCACGAACACGCATTAAACCGTGTAAAGAACCTGATGGTTCATTACGATGGCAAGAACCAAATTCCGCCATACGGATTGGTAAATCACGGTAAGATTTTAAACCTTGATTAAAAATTTGAACGTGTCCTGGACAGTTCATCGGTTTAATTGCATATTCACGGTTTTCAGATTGAGTGGTAAACATTAAATCTGCGTAATTTTGCCAGTGACCTGTTTTTTCCCACAATACGCGATCCATCATAAACGGACCTTTCACTTCTTGGTAATCGTATTGTTTTAATTTAGTACGCACAAACGTTTCAAGCTCACGGAAAATTGTCCAGCCATCATTGTGCCAGAACACCATACCCGGCGCTTCTTCTTGCATATGATATAAATCTAATGCTTTACCAATTTTACGGTGATCGCGTTTTGCTGCTTCTTCTAAGCGTGTTAAGTATTCAGCAAGTTGTTTTTTATCCGCCCAAGCTGTACCATAGATACGTTGTAACATTTTATTTTTACTGTCACCACGCCAGTACGCACCTGCAACTTTTTGTAATTTGAAATGCTGACAGAAACGCATATTTGGCACGTGTGGGCCACGGCACATATCAATATATTCTAAATGATGATATAACGCAGGCGTTGCAGTACGTTCAATGTTTTCATCTAAAATTGCCATTTTGTATGGCTCGCCGCGTTTTTCAAAGGTATCACGCGCTTCTTGCCAAGTAACACGTTTTTTCACGACGTCATAATTGGTTTTTGCCAATTCCAACATACGTTTTTCGATTGCATCTAAATCTTCTTGCGTTAAAGAACGGTCTAAATCAATGTCATAGTAGAAACCGTTTTCAATAGTTGGACCGATTGCCATTTTTACATCTGGGAATAATTGTTTAATGGCATGACCAAACAAGTGTGCACATGAATGGCGAATAATTTCTAAACCATCTTCATCTTTAGCGGTAATGATTTCAAGCGTTGCATCTTGGTCGATAATATCGCATGCATCACGACGCTCACCATTTACACGGCCTGCGATAGTAGCTTTAGCAAGACCTGCACCAATATCTTGTGCGACTTCAAGAACAGAAACAGGATGATCGAATTGACGTTGGGAACCGTCAGGTAAAGTAATAATTGGCATTGTTTTTTCCTTATACAGTGGTCACCCATACGAAAGGTGACGTGTTCGTTTAAAATTCTATAAAAATTAACCGCACTTTTGCCCTACTTGGCTTCATTCCTACCATTGAACGAGCGAAATTAGGCAAAAAATGAGTGGCAAATTCTATCACTTTCTTAAGACATTGTTAAATAAATGCCCATATTTTACAAAAAGGAAATAATGTTTTTCTGGCTAGGGACTTTATATCCTAAAAATAAAGGATAGAATAACCGCACTTTTAAATACACAGTTAAGGAATAAAAATGAGCAACGTATTAGTATTAAAATCTAGCATTTCAGGAAATAACGCCCAGACCAATCAATTAGCCGATTATGTTATCGAAAAATTACAAGGTAATCACATTGTGGTACGCGATCTAGCCCAACAACCACTTCCATATTTTGATGCCACAGCAGCAACGGCTGTACGCGGTGAACCTAAAAATAATGAAGAAAAACAACTTCTTGCACTTTCCGATGAATTAGTCTCCGAATTAAAAAATGCAGAGACTCTGGTTATTGGTGCTCCAATGTATAATCTTGGTATCCCAACACAATTAAAGACTTATTTTGATTTTATCGCACGCCCACGCGTCACTTTCCAATATACGGCAAATGGGCCAGAAGGGTTATTAAAAGGTAAAAAAGCGATTGTGTTATGTGCATTTGGTGGGCTGTATGATGAAGAAAATTTGGTGACCCAGTATATGAAAGCTATTTTGGGCTTTATTGGTATCACCGATGTAAAATTTGTCTATGCAAAAGGCATCGGACTAGGCGCTGAAGCCATTGAAAAAGCACAAGTATCAGCAAAAGCAAAAATTAATGAAATTATTACCGCTCTTTAAGCCTTCATTTTATTTCATCTGAAACTTATAAAATGACTACACTAGATAGATTCAAATACTTCTAGTGTAGTTTTTTTATAGAAAATAAAATTCCTACATTTTCTTCATAAATTTATATATTTTTTTGTACTAGTGTAGTAGTATAAAAATATTCTACATAAGAAAGGAGAAAATGATGTCTAAAATTGCCCTTATTACTGGTGCTACTGCAGGATTTGGTACTGCAATTTGTAGAGCGCTTATTCAAGCTGGATATTTTGTAATTGGTACTGGCCGTCGTACTGAACGTTTAACTTCACTAAAAGCTGAATTGGGTGAAAAATTTCTTCCTCTTGCTTTCGATATATCTGATCGACTAGCGACTCAAGAAGCAATTACATCTTTACCTACACAATGGAAAAATATTGATTTACTCGTTAATAACGCAGGATTGGCTCTTGGCTTAGAATCTGCCGATAAAGCGAATCTTGATGATTGGGAACAAATGATTGATACCAATATTAAAGGATTGGTAAATATTACTCGATTTGTTTTGCCTCAAATGGTTGTACGAAATACGGGCCATATTATAAATATTGGTTCAATAGCAGGCAATTATGCTTACCCGGGTGGTAATGTATATGGTGGTACGAAAGCTTTTGTGAAGCAATTTAGTTTAAATCTAAGGGCCGATCTCGCGGGTAAAAATATTCGTGTAACAAACTTAGAGCCAGGCCTTTGTGGTGGAACAGAATTTTCTAATGTGCGCTTTAAAGGTGATGATAAACGAGCAGAAAAAGTTTATGAAAATGTGCAATACGTTACACCACAAGATATTGCAAATATGGTTTTATGGCTCAATCAACAACCAGAACACGTTAATATTAATCGCATTGAAGTGATGCCAACTGCTCAAACTTTTGCACCGCTTAATGTGGCAAGAAATTCAAATTAAAACAATAAGGAAACACAATGTCAGAAACTCTTTTAAACCCCTATTTTGGCGAGTTTGGGGGGATGTACGTACCAGAAATACTCGTGCCAGTGCTTAAACAGCTTGAGAAAGCATTTGTAGAAGCGAAAGACGATCCTGAATTCCAATGTGAATTTCAAGATTTACTCAAAAATTATGCGGGAAGACCGACCGCACTCACCCTTTGTCGTAACCTAACAAAAGGTACTAAAGCGAAAATCTATCTTAAACGTGAAGATTTATTACACGGTGGTGCCCATAAAACTAACCAAGTATTAGGGCAAATTTTATTAGCTAAACGTATGGGTAAAACACGTATTATAGCCGAAACAGGTGCGGGTCAACATGGTGTTGCTACTGCCCTAGCTTGTGCTATGTTAAATATGCCATGCCGTATTTATATGGGCGCAAAAGATGTTGAGCGTCAATCGCCGAATGTATTTCGTATGCGTTTAATGGGCGCGGAAGTGATTCCTGTACAAAAAGGCTCTTGCTCTTTAAAAGACGCTTGTTGCGAAGCTATGCGTGATTGGTCAGCAAACTATGAAACCACCCATTATTTACTTGGAACGGCGGCAGGCCCTCATCCCTTCCCAACGATTGTGAGAGAATTTCAAAAAATGATTGGAATTGAGACGAAACGTCAAATTCTCGAACGAGAAGGTCGTTTACCTGATGCAGTAATTGCTGCTGTTGGCGGTGGTTCGAATGCAATTGGCATGTTTACTGATTTTATTGATGAAGCAAATGTGCATTTGATTGGCGTTGAACCTGCGGGTAAAGGCATTGAAAGCGGTGAACATGGCGCACCATTAGGTCATGCAAAAGTGGGTATTTATTTCGGGATGAAATCCCCTTTAATGCAAACTGAAGATGGTCAAGTAGAGGAATCCTACTCTGTTTCAGCCGGGTTAGACTTCCCTTCTGTTGGTCCTCAACATGCTTATTTACAAAGTATTGGACGAGCAGAATATCCAAGTATTACCGATGATGAAGCATTGAATGCTTTCCAAGAGTTAGCTAAACATGAGGGTATTATTCCTGCATTAGAAAGCTCACACGCCCTTGCTCAAGCATTAAAAATGATTCATCAAGAACCTAACAAAGAACAAATTTTAGTCGTGAATCTATCTGGCCGTGGTGATAAAGATATTTTCACCGTAGATAAAATTTTGACAGAAAAAGGAATGAAATAATGAGCCGTTTTGAAACTCAATTTGCTGCGCTTAAAGCAAAAAATGAAGGGGCATTTGTTCCTTTCGTCACCTTATGTGACCCTACTTTTGACCGCTCTTTTGACATTATTTGTACGCTTGTGGATAACGGTGCAGATGCTTTAGAGCTTGGCTTCCCTTTTTCTGATCCACTACTCGATGGCCCCGTGATCCAAGCTGCGAATAATCGTGCTTTAACTGCAGGCCATAGTACTGAAGATAGCTTTAAGTTATTAGAAAAAGTGCGGTCAAAATATCCAGAGATTCCGATTAGCTTGTTACTTTGTGCCAATTTAATTTTTGCCAAAGGACTAGATACTTTTTATCAACGTTGTGCAGAAGTCGGTGTTGATGCTGTGCTTGTGGCAGATATTCCGTTACTCGCAAAAGAAGATTATGTACAAGCAGCCAAAAAACACGGCATTCAACCGGTATTTATTTGCCCGCCAAATGCGGATGAGAAAACGATCCAAGGTGTAGCACAAAATAGCGAAGGATATACCTATTTAGTCTCACGCGCAGGCGTAACGAGTGCTGAAAATCAAGCTCATGCAGCAAATTTAGATACCCTTGTAGAACAGCTTAAGGCACATAATGCTCCGCCAATTTTACAAGGCTTCGGTATTGCTCAACCAGAGCAAGTTAAAGAAACATTGACTTTGGGGGCAGCGGGTGCGATTTCAGGTTCTGCAACGGTGAAAATCATTGAGCGGAATCTGGATAATCACGAGCAATGTTTAGCTGAATTAGCTGAATTTGTTCAAGCGATGAAAGCAGCAACAAAATAACTTATAAAATACAAAAAAAGCGGTGAAATCCACCGCTTTTTTATTACCATTTCTTTAATGCTTCTTTATCTGAATCTCTCGCCTTTATCCAGCGATCCCCTTTGTTGGTTTGTTCTTTTTTCCAAAAAGGTGCCTTAGATTTTAGATAATCCATAATAAATTCATTTGCATGATAGGCATCGCCACGGTGAGAAGAGCTTATTCCTACTAATACAATTTCATCTCCCGTATGCAATAATCCTACTCGATGAATCACACTAACTCGTTGGATATTCCAACGGGATTGAGCTTCAGAAATAATTTCTTGTAGTGCTTTTTCGGTCATTGCAGGATAATGTTCTAAGTATAGACTCGAAACATCATCACCTAAATTAAGATCACGAACTTTTCCAACAAAAATTACTGTTGCACCAACAGAGTGAGATTCAGAAAGCCAATGATAAACTGCATTTTGATCAAACTCAGCTTCCTGTACTGAAATATGAATATTACTCATCTTATCCCCCTGTTACTGGTGGAAAAAATGCAATTTCATCACCTGATTTTACCGCACTTTCAAGAGGCATTAAGGTTTGATTTATCGCAACTAGCAGTTTTTCTTTTTCTAAAGCTAATGCCCATTTATCACCTTTTTGCGCTAAATGTTCACGTAATTTATCAGCTGTAGTAAATTCTGCCTCAATAGAAAGTTCATCTACACCAATTAATTCTCGTGTTTGAGCAAAAAATAATACTTTTAGCATGTTATTTCCCTATTTATGTTGGGCAACAAAGTGACCTGATTTTCCACCACTTTTTTCCAATAAACGTACATATTCAATAACCATATCTTTTTGAACAGCCTTACACATGTCATAAATAGTTAAAGCAGCAACACTTACCGCTGTTAATGCTTCCATTTCTACGCCAGTTTTTCCCGAAAGTTTACATAAAGACTCAATTCGTACTTGGTGTTTTTCCACTAAAGGTTCAAGACTGACCTCTACTTTAGAAAGTAGCAAAGGATGACAAAGCGGAATTAATTCCCATGTTCGTTTAGCTGCTTGAATGCCTGCAATACGCGCAGTTGCAAAAACATCACCTTTATGATGCTGCCCACTAAGAATCATAGTTAAAGTTTCAGGCGCCATTGTCACCAAAGCTTCTGCACGTGCTTCGCGTACGGTTTCTATTTTGCCAGAAACATCCACCATATTGGCTTCACCTTGGCTATTGATATGCGTAAATGTTTTCATAATTTAAAAGTGAGGTTAATTTTAAGAAATTTATCCACCGATAGATGCTAAATGCTGACGAATGCCAGTGTCGCCTTGGTGTAAGTAATGGTGTTCACGCTTACCTTGAAGCGCAGAAAAAATCCGAGCCTGTAAAATTGATTGCTGATCATCTGAACGTAAAAGATCGCGCAGTTCAATCCCCTCTTCACCAAATAAACAAAGATGTAATTTTCCTTTTGCTGACACACGAAGACGATTACAACTTGCACAGAAATTCTTTTCATATGGCATGATCAATCCTATCTCACCCATATAATCAGGATGTTTAAATACCTTTGCAGGACCATCTGTTATAGCTTTTTGTTGTAATTGCCAACCTTGCTCTAATAATTTCTTGACTAAAATTTCACCAGAAAGATGGTGATGATGAAAGAAAGTATCCATTTCTCCCGTTTGCATTAGCTCAATAAAGCGCATTTGGATTGGACGATTCTTTACCCAAGCTAAAAATTGATTGAATTCATGATCATTTAAATTTTTCATCAATACTGAATTGACTTTAACTTTTTTATAACCAATCTCAAAGGCTCGCTCAATTCCTCTCATCACCTCATCAAACTTATTAATTCCTGTAATTTGATGAAACATTTTAGGATCAAGACTATCAACACTAACATTAATGGAAGTAATGCCCGCACGTTGCCAAGCATCTACATCTTTTGCCATACGATAGCCATTTGTAGTTAAAGCTAACTGACGAATGCCACTTACATTCGCTACATTTTCAGCAATCGTAATAAAATCTTTACGTAAAGTGGGTTCTCCACCAGTTAAACGAATCTTTTCTGTCCCCATAGCAGCAAATGCTTCTGCGACACGAACAATCTCACTTAAGGTAAGAAAACTTGGCTTGTTTGCTTCAGGCTGATAACCATTGGGTAAACAATAGTTACAACGAAAGTTACACTGATCAGTTATTGACAGTCGTAAATAATAATAGGCACGCTGGAACGCATCGACTAATCCCACGTTCCCTACGTTTTTAATGGGAATTGATTGCATGTGACACCTTTCTAATATGGAGAGGATAAACCGTTTCCAGCGTATCCCTGAATAACAAACATCGTTATTGGCATTGCGACCCTATTTTGAATATAAACGTAGGTCAACAAGCTCGGAGTTATGCGTAAAATTTATTACTCGTGATTTTAAAAGATTTCACTTCGCTAACACAATTACTAATTTTGATGAAAAACAAAATTTATATAAATTCTTAAAAATAAACTATATAAAAAAATATATAATGGTATTTTAAAACAACATATATGCTTACTAATATATAGTAAATTTAAACATTATTTTTTTGAGAAAACTTGCACATTTGAAAAACCATTTTCTTTCAAATATAAGGCTTGTAATTTGCTCATCACGCCACGCTCGCAATACAACACGTAATTTTTACTTTGATCAAGGCTAGCAAATTGAGAAGAAAGTTTGTAGAACGGCATTTGAATGACTTCATGTGTATCCGATTCAAATGGATTTTCATCCGTTTCTTCTGGGCTACGAATATCCAAAATCACTTCATTTTCACCTAATACAGAAATTGCCTCGACTTCTACCACTTCTTTTTCTGTTTCTTCTGCAATCTGGCGAATATCTAAATATTTTGCATTTTGCACCGCACTTTCAAGAATCTCAAAATTAAAATGCCCTTCTTCTTCTAGAATCTTTTCACGAACAGCTTTAATCGTAGGATTTTTTGAAATCACTCCACAAAATTCCGGCATAGATTTTGCAATATCGTCAGTGCCAATTTCTTTCGCCATCGCGATAATTTGTTCTTTATCATGCGTAATTAACGGGCGTAATACTAAGGCATCAGCGGCTTCATCAATCAAGCGTAAATTGGTTAAAGTTTGGCTAGAAACTTGTCCTAATGCCTCCCCTGTCACAATCGCTTCAATATTAAAACGTTGAGCGACTTTACTTGCTGCTCGCACCATCATCCGTTTTAATACAACGCCCATTTGGCCATTATCGACTTTCTCTAAAATCTCACCGACAACCCCTTCAAAGTTAATCGCAATAAAGCGTACTTTATGTGAAGCGCTATAGCGTTGCCAAATATGATAAGCCATTTGTTTTACGCCAATTTCATGGGCTGCGCCACCAAGATTAAAGAAACAATAATGAACTCGGGAACCACGACGAATCAACATATAACTCGATACACCTGAATCAAATCCCCCAGAAATCAAAGAAAGCACATCCTCTTGCGTCCCAATCGGATAACCGCCAATGCCTGCATGACGTGCTTTAACTAACATCATTTTGTCATCTTCAATATCAATACGAACTGTCACCTCTGGATTTTTCAACCGCACTTTTGCGCTTTCAATATGTTGATTTAATCCACCGCCGATATAACGTTCTGCTTCAATCGAACTAAATTTATGTTTCCCCTTACGTTTTACTCGAACGCAAAAGGTTTTGCCTTGAAGTTGTTGCGCGACATAAGCAAGCGTCAATTCAAAAATATGATGTAAATCGGTAAACGGTTTTTCTTCAACTTCTAAAAAATGATGAATACCAGGAATACGTTGTAACAAGGCGATTAATTCTTCACGATTTTCTTCATTTTTTGACCGCACTTCAATGTAATCCCAGTGACGTACAACTGCTGTTTCTTCATCATATTTCTGTAAAATATTGCGGATATTAGAGGTTAAAATTTTTGAGAAACGTTTACGAACAGTTTCGCTCTTAATCATAATTTCAGGAAAAAGTTTAACGATAAATTTCATATAAATAGCTTGGGCATTTCTTGGGTATTTAAAGTGGCTAGTATTTTACGCAAAGATAGTGAAAAGTCCACTGGTCCTAGCTTGAAATAATTTTTTAACAACTCAAGTAAAATACAGTACAATGGCAAGCAATTTTTACCGTGAAAAAGGATAATTCCATGGCGCGTAAACCCGCATCTTCACAAGATTTTGAAACAACGTTAGCGCAGTTAGAAAATATTGTTACACATTTAGAAAATGGCGATCTACCGTTAGAAGAAGCGTTAAAAAAATTTGAACAAGGTGTGCAACTCGCTAAGTTAGGACAAGAACGTTTACAACAAGCAGAACAACGTATTCAGATCTTATTGCAAAAAACTGAAGATGCCCCATTGAATGATTATGAAGGGAATGCTTAATGGGTAACTTTTCTGAAGAATTACAACAGGTTCAAACTCGTATCAATCGCTTTTTAGAAGCTCAATTTGAAGGCATTGAAAGTCATAATGCACCTTTGCTTGACGCGATGAAATACGCATTATTACTTGGTGGTAAACGAGTTAGACCTTTTTTAGTTTACGCAACAGGTCAAATGCTTGGTGCTGAAAAACAAACCTTAGATTACGCAGCTGCCGCTATTGAAGCCATTCATGCCTATTCCTTAATTCACGATGATTTACCTGCAATGGATGATGACAATCTACGTCGTGGGCACCCTACTTGTCATATCCAATTTGATGAAGCTACGGCTATTCTTGCGGGCGATGCACTGCAAAGTTTTGCTTTTGAAATGTTAACTAAAACGCCAAATATTTCTTCTGAACAAAAACTGGCTTTAGTTAAAATTTTAGCTCAAGGCTCTGGCGTACAAGGAATGTGCTTAGGGCAAAGTTTAGATCTTATCTCTGAGCATAAACAAATTAGTTTAAGCGAATTAGAATTAATCCATCGTAACAAAACGGGCGCATTGCTGATTGCCGCATTAAAATTAGGTTTTATTTGTTCTCCGCATTTTGCCGACAAAAGGTTAGAACAATCCTTAACACAATATGCGGAAGCCATTGGCTTAGCCTTTCAAGTTCAAGACGATATTTTAGATATTGAGGGTGATAGTGCAGAAACTGGCAAACAAGTCGGCGCGGATCTTGATTTAGATAAAAGTACGTATCCAAAATTACTTGGGTTAAGCGGCGCAAAACAAAAAGCGCAAGATCTATATCAAAGTGCTTTGTCTGAATTAGAAAAAATTCCTTTTGATACGACCGCACTTCGTGCATTAGCTGAATTCATTATTACAAGAAAAAGTTAATACCGACCGCGTCAATGCTGACAAAGTGCGGTCAAACATTATAAAGTTTTTAAAATGACTAACAATATGAACAATTACCCCTTATTATCTTTGATTAATTCACCAGAAGATTTGCGTCTTTTAAATAAAGAGCAGCTACCACAACTCTGCCAAGAATTACGTGGTTATCTTTTAGAATCTGTTAGTCAAACTAGCGGGCATTTAGCATCAGGTTTAGGCACTGTAGAGCTAACTGTTGCACTACACTACGTGTATAAAACACCATTTGATCAGTTAATTTGGGATGTTGGACATCAAGCTTATCCCCACAAAATTTTAACGGGTCGTCGAGATCAAATGTCCACAATTCGCCAAAAAGACGGTATTCATCCTTTCCCTTGGCGTGAAGAAAGTGAATTTGACGTATTAAGCGTTGGCCACTCCTCTACTTCTATTAGTGCTGGATTAGGTATTGCTGTCGCCGCAGAACGAGAAAATGCAGGTAGAAAAACGGTATGCGTAATCGGTGATGGCGCAATTACTGCGGGAATGGCTTTTGAAGCGCTGAATCATGCAGGTTCTGTTCACACTGATATGTTGGTCATTTTAAATGACAATGAAATGTCTATTTCAGAAAATGTTGGCGCGTTAAATAATCACCTTGCTCGTATTTTCTCTGGTTCTATCTACTCCACATTACGAGATGGAAGTAAAAAAATTCTCGATAAAGTTCCACCTGTAAAAAACTTTATGAAAAAAACCGAAGAACATATGAAAGGAGTGATGTTCTCACCAGAAAGTACATTATTTGAAGAGCTCGGTTTTAATTATATTGGCCCAGTGGATGGGCATAATATTGACGAATTAGTGGCAACACTTACGAATATGCGTAATCTGAAGGGACCACAATTCTTACATATCAAAACTAAAAAAGGTAAAGGATACGCCCCTGCAGAAAAAGATCCAATTGGTTTCCACGGCGTACCAAAATTTGACCCAATCAGTGGTGAATTGCCTAAACACAATACTAAATCAACTTATTCGAAAATTTTTGGTGATTGGCTATGCGAAATGGCAGAAAAAGACTCCAAAATTATTGGTATTACACCTGCAATGCGCGAAGGTTCTGGCATGGTGGAATTTTCTCAGCGTTTCCCAGAACAATATTTTGATGTAGCGATTGCAGAGCAACACGCCGTTACGTTTGCCACTGGACTTGCTATTGGCGGATATAAACCCGTAGTTGCGATTTACTCGACATTTCTACAACGTGCTTACGACCAATTGATTCACGATGTGGCTATTCAAAATCTCCCTGTATTATTTGCGATTGATCGAGCGGGTATCGTAGGGGCTGATGGCCCAACACATCAAGGGGCATTTGATCTTAGCTTTATGCGTTGCATTCCCAATATGATTATCATGACACCAAGTGATGAAAATGAATGCCGTCAAATGCTCTATACAGGTTATCAATGTGGGAAACCTGCAGCAGTGCGCTATCCTCGCGGAAATGCCATTGGTGTTGAACTAACTCCTTTAGAGATACTTCCTATCGGTAAATCACGTTTAATTCGAGAAGGTCAAAAAATTGCGATTTTAAATTTTGGTACCCTTTTACCGTCCGCTTTAGAGGCAGCAGAAAAACTCAATGCAACAGTTGTCGATATGCGTTTTGTGAAACCGATTGATATTGAAATGATTAATGTGCTTGCACAAACTCACGATTATTTAGTCACATTAGAAGAAAATGCAATTCAAGGTGGAGCGGGATCTGCTGTAGCGGAAGTGCTAAATTCATCTGGAAAATCAACCGCACTTTTACAGCTTGGTTTGCCAGATTATTTTATTCCACAAGCAACACAGCAAGAAGCATTGAAAGATTTAGGATTAGATTCAAAAGGAATTGAAGAAAAAATTCTCAACTTTATTGCAAAACAGGACAATTTGTAAAAATAAACGCGATGATAACTTCATCGCGTTTTTTCTTAATCAATAATTCTTAAATGAGAAGCTGATTTTGTTTTCTTTTTTTCTTCTCGTTTTCTAGGGCTATCTACAGCCTCATGAAAACTAGTTGGCTGTTCAGTATCTGGCTCAGAATTAAGTTCATCGTAAACCTCTTCTGGCTCAAACATCACCCCATCGCCATTTTCACGAGCATAGATCGCGAGCGCTGCGCCCATTGGAATATACAGTTCACGAGAAACACCTTTAAACCGGGCATTAAACTGAATGAAATCATTTGTAAGTTGTAAATTGCCCGTAGCATTGGCAGACAAGTTCAATACAATCTGTCCATCTTTTACATATTCGACCGGAACATTCACACCTAAGTAAGTCGCATCAACAACTAAATAAGGCGTGAAATTATTATCTACTAGCCAATCATAATAGGCGCGTAATAAATAGGGGCGCTTAGGGGAAGCTTTATATTCCATTACTTATCATCCATTAAATTTTTTGGTGCAGCCTCACCTACAGACTGCAAGAATGAATCTCGACTAAATACACGATCCATATATCCCTTAATTGGTTTACTACCTGGACCTGTAAATTCCACGCCTAAATGTTTTAATTTCCATAACAATGGCGCAACGTAACAATCCACTAAACCAAACTCTTCATTCATGAAATAAGGTGTTTGCTGGAAAACTGGTGTGATCGCTAAAAGTTCTTCTTTTAATTGTTTGAGTGCTTCAGCTTTTTCACTTTCTGTACCATTTTCTGCTTTCTTGAGAGTTGGATACCAATCTTGTTCAATTCGTAACATCAAAAGACGATCTTTTGCTCGAGAAACTGGATACACTTGCATTAATGGTGGATGCGGAAAACGCTCGTCAAGATATTCCATAATAATTCGTGAACTAAACAAAACAAGATCACGATCAACTAACGTAGGCACCGTAGCATACGGATTTAATTCCATTAAATCTTCTGGTAATGCTTGCAAATCAACTTCTTCGTTCTCATAAAGTACACCTTTTTCAGCTAAAACAATTTTTACCTGATGACAGTAAATATCATCTTTATTTGAAAAAAGGGTCATTACTGAACGTTTACTTGATGCGCTGGACATTTATTCCTCCGAAGATCCAAAAATATTCTATATTTTATAAGGGGTGTGTATTCTACCACAAAGCGTAAGTCATTTGCCAAACAATTCTTTTTTATTGTTTTATAATCAATAAGTTAGATAACAAAAAAGCAGAGATTTCTCTCTGCTTTTCTTTTTCGAAACGAAAATAAAAATTAACGTTTTGAGTATTGTGGACGACGACGTGCTTTGTGTAAACCCACTTTTTTACGTTCAACGCGACGTGCGTCACGAGTAACGAAACCAGCTGCACGAAGTGCTGGGCGTAATGTTTCATCGTATTCCATCAATGCACGAGTGATACCGTGACGGATTGCACCCGCTTGACCAGAAATACCACCACCTTTAACAGTGATGTATAGGTCTAATTTATCAGTTAATTCAACCAATTCTAATGGTTGACGTACTACCATGCGCGCAGTTTCACGGCCGAAGTAAACGTCTAATTCACGTTGGTTGATAGTGATTTTACCACTGCCCGGTTTGATAAATACACGAGCTGAAGAGCTTTTGCGGCGACCTGTGCCGTAGTTTTGATTCTCTGCCATTTTCTAAACCTCGTGATTAAATATCTAATACTTGTGGTTGTTGTGCAGCGTGTTGGTGTTCAGCACCTGCGTACACTTTTAATTTACGGAACATTGCACGGCCTAATGGACCTTTTGGCAACATACCTTTAACCGCAATTTCAATCACTGCTTCAGGACGGCGAGCGATCATTTCTTTGAAAGTCGCTTGTTTAATACCACCTACATAGCCAGTGTGCCAGTAGTAAAGTTTATCTGTTTCTTTACGACCAGTTACTGCCACTTTGTCTGCGTTGATAACGATGATGTAATCACCAGTATCTACGTGTGGAGTGTACTCAGCCTTGTGTTTACCACGAAGACGACGTGCTAATTCAGTCGCTAAACGACCTAAAGTTTTACCTGTCGCATCTACTACGTACCAGTCGCGTTTAACCGTTTCTGGTTTTGCTACAAAAGTTTTCATTAATTAATTACCAAAAATTAGTTTGATACCCAGTGTTCTTACGAACACAACCATTGATCTTAATCGCCACCCCTTCGAGTGAGATCTCGATAAAATAATGTACGATGGGAATTCGCACATTTACAGGGTCGGTGTATTATACATATTTATTTCATGAATGCTAATTTTTTATGCAATATTTTAGTATTTTTGCTGAAACCTATTTACATTAACTAAATTAATATTTTTAATGAATTTATTAAAATTGACTCATACATAAAGTTATTTTATTGTTAACTCAAATATCATCATACTAGTTATAGGAATTTTTATGAGCTACGCTAAAGAAATTGACATACTTAATCAGCACATCGCTGACTTCAATAAAAAAATTAATGTTTCTTTTGAATTTTTCCCACCCAAAAATGAAAAAATGGAAACGCTTTTATGGGATTCGATTCATCGTTTAAAAGTGTTAAAACCGAAATTCGTTTCTGTTACTTATGGCGCAAACTCAGGCGAGCGTGACCGCACTCATAGCATTGTAAAAGCAATCAAACAAGAAACTGGATTAGAAGCGGCTCCGCATTTAACTGGTATTGATGCCACACCTGAAGAATTAAAACAAATTGCTAAAGATTACTGGAACAGTGGTATTCGTCGTATCGTTGCGTTACGCGGTGACGAACCCAAAGGATATGCCAAAAAACCATTTTATGCGTCAGATCTCGTGGAATTACTCCGTTCTGTCGCTGATTTTGATATTTCTGTGGCTGCTTATCCAGAAGTTCATCCAGAAGCAAAATCAGCACAAGCAGACTTGATTAATTTAAAACGTAAAATTGATGCAGGTGCAAATCATGTTATCACTCAATTTTTCTTTGATATTGAAAACTACCTACGTTTCCGTGATCGTTGTGCATCAATTGGTATTGATACTGAAATCGTGCCGGGCATTTTACCTGTAACTAACTTTAAGCAATTACAAAAAATGGCTTCTTTCACTAATGTGAAAATTCCTGCATGGCTTGTTAACGCTTATGAAGGATTAGACGATGATCAAACTACTCGTAATCTTGTAGCAGCAAGTGTTGCGATGGATATGGTGAAAATTTTATCTCGCGAAGGAGTGAATGACTTCCATTTCTATACGCTAAATCGTAGTGAATTAACTTATGCAATTTGTCATATGTTAGGTGTAAGACCTAGCTAATATACGACTTATTTAATATTCAAAGCCCACGCTCTTTCAAAGCGTGGGTTCTTTTTTCTTTACAATTTTTATCTTAGATAAATGATTATCAAAAAAACCGAGCTTTTGGAAAATGCCGTGACGGAATAATTGATACATACTCGTTTATCTCTCAGGATAGTTGACTGTAAGAAAAGTGCGGTTAATTTTCACCGCACTTTAAAGGTAAGATTGCTCGTATTCTACGAGGAACAGGAATAATGTGCAAATAATAAAAAATGTGATGATCACAACGCAATCATCACATTTTAATATCAACCTTTCATTCGAAAGTTAAAGGAAAATCAGGTTATTACCAGAAATATGCTACACCAGCACCGGCACCAACATTACCTTGTGTATTAGCACCTAGTGATAATTTCACACCATATTTTCCATTATCAGAAAGGCGACTATAACCAACAGCAACCGCAGATTGGCCACGATATTCACCTACTGCAGCAGTAGCAGCTGACAAACCAGGTCGATAAGATTGGAGCAAGTTTGCCGTAGCAATTGCACTTGCCGTACCAGCATCTGCACGTTTGCCCATTTTATCGATGCGATGGTTTAACTTATCCATATTGCCACTCAAACGGCGTTCAACAGCATGTAACTGACTACCATTCACGGCATCTTTACTGTCTTTAGCTACACGTCCATTAGCCACATTACGGATTACACCTTCCTCATTTAAGCTAATTGACTTATCTGCATTTTTAGTAAACGGTAAGTCGGCAGAAACAGTATATCCATTGCCACTAGATGTGACTTTAATGCCACTACCAGCAACTACTTTAGTTTTCGCAGCCTTAATCGCTTCCGCTACTTCGCCAGCTTTCGCCAGTTTATTCGCATCAGCTGTAGCAACAGATGGAGTCTCTCCCGCTGTAATCGTACCCGTTGCCGCTGAAACTTTACCTGACTTCAATGTGATTGTTGTGCCATCAGTATCGATAGAAAGACCTTCTTCTTGTGCGCTAATACCACCGTTTGGTTTGGTTTTTGCTTCAATCCTTAATGTATCATCTGTATTTACTGTAGCAGTAATACCCTTACCCGCAACTACTTGACGGCCAGCATCACCTTTAAGTGAAGCTAAGAAGTCTGCTTCAGATTTATCAGCATTGCCATCTTTTGCTTTCCAAAGGTCGTAAGCCGATTTACCGTTAGTACCGTTCTCACCTTTAAGGGACGCTAAGAAGTCTGCTTCAGATTTATTAGCATTGCCATCTTTTGCTTTCCAGAGGTCGTAAGCTGATTTACCGTTAGTACCATTAGTACCGTTCTAACCTTTATCACCTTTAAGTGAAGCTAAGAAGTCTGCTTCAGATTTATCAGCATTGCCATCTTTTGCTTTCCAGAGGTCGTAAGCCGATTTACCGTCAGCACCTTTTGCACCACCAGCACCACCTACCCAGGTAATTTTGGTTACACCATCTTTAGATTCCACTCCTATTTTATCTGGAGTACCGGATATGATTTCAGATTTAATAATTGTATGGCCTGCGTTATCACCTTCCACAGGCTGCTCTATTGATACCGCACCGCTACCGCTAGCAACCTCGACTGGCGCATCAAAGGTGATTTTATGAGCCGTATAGTTATCGTTCTTTCTTGTAAGTCTAATCCCTTTATTCCCTTCTAAAATCAATCTGGAATTATCGCTCTTATCCTTTGTCTCTTCTGTTATAACTGAATCTTTATCTAATACGCCTATATTCATCTCTGTATCTGGGCATGCACTGTCTACATTTCCATTCTTGCATCCATTATAATAATCAAGATCGTCTGGCTCACCAGTGTTAGCTGTCGTAACACGAAAATAATAGTCTGTTCCCAACTCAGAAGGTTGAAGATTCTTAGCCACATCCGAGTCCGTCGTACTCGCCTGCGCGAAAGGAGAAAGCATGCCAGCAACAAGAGTAGCTGCAACGGCGGTTACAGAAGCACGTTTTTTGTGTTTTTTAGTCAGTTCAGATACGGCGACCCAGGCTTGAGCTGCTTCGTTCCATACAATTCTAAAAATTTTATTCATAATTTTCCTCTTTAAATAGTAACAGTAAAAAATTGAACACGGATTGTACACAACAACAACAACAACAACATAATTATAACAATCATCTATTTTATGTTTCACCATAAATATAAAGGACTGAAATGGTAAAATACAACCTCAGTCCTTAAGTTACAGTTAAGTAATAAACTTAAAATTTACGCTAATTCCGCACGTAATTTTTTGGTTACATCCACCATCACTTTTAGTTGATCGATAGTTTCTGTCCAGCCGCGAGTTTTTAAACCGCAGTCTGGGTTTACCCATAAGCGTTCTTTTGGAATGACATTTAACGCTTTGCGTAATAAGTGTTCGATTTCACCTGCGGTTGGTACACGTGGGCTGTGAATATCATACACACCTGGACCGATGTCATTCGGGTAGTTGAATTTCACGAAGGCATCTAATAATTCCATATCTGAACGTGAAGTTTCGATGGTAATCACGTCCGCATCTAATGCAGCAATCGCTGGTAAGATGTCGTTAAACTCGGAATAACACATATGAGTGTGAATTTGCGTATCATCTTGCACGCCCATTGAGCTTAAACGGAATGCTTCGCCTGCCCATTGTAAGTATGAATCCCAATCTGCACGTTTAAGTGGTAAACCTTCACGAATAGCTGGCTCATCAATTTGGATAACTTTAATGCCTGCTGCTTCTAAATCTAACACTTCATCAGATAATGCCACGCCGATTTGTTTACATACGGTTGAACGTGGAATGTCGTTACGCACGAATGACCATTGAAGAATTGTCACAGGGCCTGTTAACATCCCTTTCATCACGCGGTTTGTTAAGCTTTGTGCATATTGTGACCAGCGTACTGTCATTGGCTCTGGGCGAGTTACATCACCGTAAATTACTGGTGGTTTCACACAACGTGAACCGTAGCTTTGTACCCAACCAAATTTAGTGAATGCGAAACCATCTAATAATTCCCCAAAGTATTCCACCATGTCGTTGCGTTCTGCTTCGCCGTGAACTAATACATCTAAATCTAATTCTTCTTGGCGACGTACCACATATTCGATCTCTTTTTTCATTGCCGCTTCGTAATCTGCAAGGGATAATTCACCTTTTTTGAAACTTGCACGGGCGTGACGAATTTCAGTCGTTTGTGGGAATGAACCAATGTTTGTGGTTGGAAGAAGCGGTAAATTTAACCACGCATTTTGCTTAACAATACGTTCTGCAAATGGCGATTTACGTTGATCCGCACCTTTTGGCAAGTTTGCTAATCGATCTGCCACTTCAGGACGATGAATTTCTTTTGAGGTTGCACGTGCATCTGCTGCCGCTTGGCTTGCATCTAATGCCGCTTGTACAGAGGCTCTGCCATGATTTAAGGCTTGTTTTAATACATTTAATTCTTCTACTTTTTGTAGTGTGAAAGATAACCAGCTGTAAAGTGCAGGATTTTTTTCTTTTAATTGTACTTCCACTTCTAAATCAAATGGGGTGTGCAATAATGAACAGCTTGGTGCAATCCATAAACGCTCGCCTAATTTTTCTTTTAATGGCTCTAATACATCTAACACTTTGTTTAAGTTTGCACGCCAGATATTACGGCCTTCAATCACACCTGCAGATAACACTTTGCTGTAATCTTCAAAGGCTGCAAGTTGTTCTGGTGCACGAACTAAATCTAAATGCAAGCCCGCAACAGGTAAGGCTTTTAATAACTCAGCGTGTTGTGCAACGGAACCAAAATAAGTGGCTAACAATAATTTTGCATTCACCTTGCTTAATTCAGCATACACAGATTTATAGGCTTCAACCCATTCTGCAGGTAAATCCAATGCTAATGCAGGTTCATCAATTTGAATCCACTCCGCACCTTCAGCCACTAATGCATTTAAGATTTCAACATAAACAGGCACTAATTGATTTAATAAATCGAAACGGTTAAATGCTTCGCCTTTTTCTTTACCCAACCATAAGAATGTTAATGGGCCAACAATCACAGGTTTGAAGTTTAAACCTAAGGCTTTTGCTTCACGAATTTGATTTACATAATGTGCTGGATTAGCTTTGAATTGTGTATTTTTATGAAATTCTGGCACGAGATAGTGATAGTTCGTATCGAACCATTTAGTCATTTCAATTGCGAATTGATCTTTGTTACCACGTGCAAGTTGGAAATATTGATCAAGGGTTAAATTTTGGCTATCAAAACCAAAACGAGCAGGAATTGCCCCTGTTGCCACTTGTAAATCTAAAATATGATCGTAGAACGTGAAATCGCCCACAGCCACAAAATCCGCATTCGCCGCTGCTTGATGTTTCCAGTTTTTTTCACGCAACGCTTTCGCTAAATCTAATAAATCTTGCTCTGCTAATTCTTTACGCCAATAACGTTCTTGTGCAAATTTTAATTCACGTTTTGCACCTACACGAGGAAAGCCTAAGATATGTGATGTTGTCATAATAACTCCCGTTTTAAAGTAATCTTCTTAATCATTTAGACGGCTAAACGTCTGTACGGGTATAGAATGCGTCATCTCAGTGTATTATGCAAACTTATTATTTTCAGGATTTGTATGAAATAAATTAATACTAAAACCACGTATAAAATAAAGGGGCATACTAAATGCCCCAAAACTATTGCAAAATTTACCACACTTTTACTGCAACGCTTTCTCAATTTTTTCAAATAAATCTTTTGAAAGATTTTCTACAATGCTTAAGCGTTCTAAAGCACGTTTCATCAAGGTTTGGCGTTGAGCATCAAAGCGAGAAAAACGAATTAATGGCTCTATTAAACGCGCAGCCACTTGCGGATTGCTTTCATTTAAACGAATTAACACATCAGTTAAGAAACGATAGCCTGATCCACTTACATTATGGAATGCTTTTAAGTTGTGATTTGCAAAGCTACCTACTAATGCACGCAAACGGTTTGGATTGTTGAAGTTAAAACTTGGGTGATCCATTAATAACTGAATAATTTCCAACACATTTTCATCTGGGCGAGTGGCTTGTAATGCAAACCATTTATCCATCACTAATCCATCATGTTGCCATTTTTGTTCAAAATCAGCTAATAACGCATCTCTGCAAGGTAATGCCGCTTTAGTCGCAACACTTAATGCAGCCAATGTATCGGTCATATTATTCGCATTATTGTAGTGTTTTTGGACTAAGTTGTTACCCAAATTGGTATAAGCCAAATAAGTTAAGCAAAGATTACGCATTGCGCGTAAGGCGATGTCTTGTTGCGTAACTTGATAATCATCAAGACGAATATGAGTATAAACGCGCAAGAAATCATCTTTTAAAGTCTCGGCAATTTGCGCTTGCATAAATGCTCTTGCGGCTGAAATGCCATCAGGATCGATGGTTTTGAAACCTTCCGAAAATTCCATTTCTTTTGGAAGGGTGAGAATTAAGGTTGCCAGTTCAATATCTTTCTCATAATGGTTCAGAACATGAGAAAGTGCGGTCAAGATTTCAGGCGAAATTTCTAGTGCCTCACCTTGTTGAAAACGCACAACATTACGGCGTAATTCTTGTGCAAATAACATCTGAGCCGCATCCCAACGGATAAATTGATTATCTGCGAATTTCAGCAAGCCTAATAACTGCTCCGTTTTATAATCATAATCCAGTTTTACCGGTGCAGAAAAATCACATAACAATGCTGGAATTGGACGACCATAAATGCCATGAAACTCGAAGACTTGGTCTTTTTCAGTAACATTTAATACATCACTCAACAATTCGCCATTATGTTGTAGCATTTGTTTCGTGCCATTCGCATCATAAAGCGCCACTTTTAATGGAATATGTAAATTCACTTTTTCCATTTGATCTGCGGTTGGCGGTGTGGATTGTGAAACTGTTAAACGATAAGTATGCGTTTTTTCGTCATACGTATCGCTAATCAATAATTCTGGTGTACCCGATTGGCTATACCAACGGCGGAATTGATTTAAATCGAGGTTATTTGCACGTTCCATTGCGGAAACAAAGTCTTCACAGGTTGCCGCTTTACCATCATTTTCAGCAATATAAAGCTGCATCCCTTTTTGGAAACCTTGCTCACCTAATAAAGTATGCAACATACGAATCACTTCTGCCCCTTTTTCATATACGGTCACCGTGTAAAAATTATTCATTTCAATCACTTTTTCAGGGCGAATTGGGTGCGACATTGGGCTTGAATCTTCAGCAAATTGAACCGTGCGTAAAAATTTCACATTATTAATGCGATTAACAGCTCGAGAACCCGTATCTGAAGAAAATTCTTGATCACGGAAAACCGTTAAACCTTCTTTCAAACTTAATTGGAACCAATCACGGCAGGTAACACGGTTGCCTGTCCAGTTATGGAAATATTCGTGTGCAATCACACTTTCAATGGCAAGATAATCTTCATCTGTTGCTGTTTGTGGATTTGCCAACACGAATTTAGAGTTAAAGATATTTAACCCTTTGTTTTCCATTGCGCCCATATTGAAGAAGTCCACTGCAACGATCATATAAATATCGAGGTCATATTCTAAATTAAAGCGATCTTCATCCCATTTCATCGCTTTTTTCAGACTTTCCATTGCCCAAGTTGCACGGTTAAGATTACCGCGATCTACATAAAGCTCTAATGCAACTTCTCGTCCACTTTTAGTAATAAATTTATCTTGTAATAAATCAAAATTTCCCGCCACTAAAGCAAATAAATAGCTTGGTTTCGGAAACGGATCGTTCCATTCCACCCAATGACGACCATCCTCTAATTCACCACTTGCAATGCGGTTACCATTAGAAAGTAAGTAAGGATATTTAGTTTTATCTGCAGTAATTTTGGTTGTATAACGTGCCAGTACATCGGGGCGATCAAGCATATAAGTAATTTGACGGAAACCTTCCGCCTCACATTGCGTACAAATGCCTTCACCAGACTGATATAACCCTTGTAATGAAGTGTTTTCGGCTGGTACAAGGAAGGTCACAATTTCAAGTTCAAATTCTTCCGCACTTTTACCTTTTAAATCGAGCGTTAAACTCTCCCCATCTTGTTGATAGGCAGAAAATGGCTCACCATTAAATTTAATAGAAGAAAACTGGAAGCTATGCCCATCTAAACGTAAAGAAGTTGCTTCATCATTTAAGCGTTGGAATTTTGTGGTTGCGGTTACCACAGTATGTTTAGGATCGAGTTGAAAATCTAAATAAATGTCGGTAACCGTAAAATCTGGTTGTTTGTAATCTTTTCTATATTTTGCTTTGGCTAACATAATTTGCCCTACTTTGAAGAAAGAAAATGTGAGTATGATATCGTTACGTTTTGTTATCTTAAACTTGGTTTTTCACGAAAAATTTTTTCTTGAATCGCTTCCGTCACAAAAGCATTAAGCGAACGCTCGCCTGCTATGATCGTTGCTTCTCTATGTAATTCCTCGCCAATTCGTACATTAAATACACCTTTAAAAGGCTTATTCGGTTCTTTACCTAATTCCAAACAATCTTGTAAATATAAATCAACAGATTGACGAAATTCTTTTTCTAGCTCAGATAATGACTCTGCTTCGTAAATCACTAAATCACGAATGTAAGCAAGTTTGCCAAACAATATATTGTTTTCTAAATCCGCCTCAATCGTGCCTACATAACCTTTATAATTTAATAACTTCATAGAATACCTACCTGTTTTAATGATTCTTTCACTGACTTTAAAGCACCGCCTTTAATATAATTTTCAGGGTGAGGCTTGTGTAACAAAATCGTATGATCGAGCGTTCTATTATAAAATCTCACTCGAGAACCGGCCATTTCTCGCTTTTCATAACCTTGTTGAGCTAACAAAGAAACTAATTCATTCCAATCAAATGTAGATTTTGACTGTGCGAGCTTATCTAATAATTTTTCAGTTCGTCCCATATAAACTATCACCCATTAATTTGGTATCAAGTATAGTTACTAAAATTTAAAAATCAAATAATTATAAAATAAGACTAGATACTACCTACGCAAATAGCAAACGTTTGCCTAATATGTGTAAGATGTGCTATTCTACGCCACGTTTTTAATTAAAAAATTGAGAAAATAGCATGTCAAACACTGCACAAATTGCCGTTGTAATGGGTTCCAAAAGCGATTGGGCTACCATGCAAGAGGCAACTCAGATTTTAGATGAATTAAAAGTGCCTTATCATGTGGAAGTTGTCTCGGCTCATCGTACGCCTGATAAACTTTTTGAATTTGCCGAAAATGCACAAAAAAATGGCTACAAAGTAATTATTGCTGGTGCAGGAGGTGCGGCACATTTACCCGGTATGATCGCAGCGAAAACACTTGTGCCCGTGCTTGGGGTACCAGTAAAAAGTTCTATGTTAAGTGGCGTAGATAGCCTTTATTCAATTGTGCAAATGCCAAAAGGGATCCCAGTCGGAACATTAGCTATTGGCCCTGCTGGCGCGGCAAATGCTGGGTTGTTAGCTGCACAAATTCTAGCAAGTTGGGATGCAGAATTACTTTCACGCTTGCAATCTTTCCGTGAAAGCCAAACTCATGCTGTACTGGATAATCCCGATCCACGCACATAAAAAATATCTTCAGATCTGACCGCACTTTTAAAGTGCGGTTGTTTTTTTCGTAAATTTAACGAGAAATATTATGCAAAACTCCACCTTATATCCAACCGTTTATGTACTTGGCAACGGGCAACTCGGCAGAATGTTACGTTACGCGGGCGCACCTTTAGATATTTATGTTGAACCCTTAGCCTTCAATGCGCCAGTTTTTGACTTACCTGAAAATGCAATCATCACGGCGGAAATTGAGCGCTGGGAAAAAACGCCTTTGACTGAATTGCTCGGCAATCATAAAAACTTCGTCAATCAACATGTATTTGGATTATTGGCCGATCGTTTTACTCAAAAATCCTTACTAGATGAACTCAATCTTTCTACCTCGCCTTGGTGTTTATTAAAAGATAAAACACAATGGAATGATGTTTTCCAAACTGTAGGCGAAAAAGTCGTCGTCAAACGTAGAACAGGCGGATATGATGGACGTGGTCAATGGATTATCAGCGATGAAAACAAAGCGGACATCACCGATGACTTATTTGGCGAAGTGATCGCAGAAAAATTTATTCCTTTCGATTATGAGGTTTCGATTGTAGGCGCAAGATTTAAAAATGGCGAAAAACGTTTTTATCCCGTTACGCATAACCTGCAACAAAATGGTATTTTGCGTTACAGTGTGGTTGATATTGCGTTTCCTCAACAATCCGAACAACAAAAGAAAGCTGAAACAATGCTCGGCAAAATTATGGATAAATTAGGCTATGTGGGAGTCATGGCAATGGAATGTTTTGTTGTAGGCGACAAATTACTGATTAACGAACTTGCGCCTCGCGTACATAACAGTGGGCATTGGACACAACTAGGATGCTCGATTAGCCAATTTGAATTACATTTACGTGCGCTACTCGATTTGCCAACGCCTGAATTACAAACTTTTGCTCCAAGTGTGATGGTGAATTTAATCGGCACAAACCATAATCCCAAATGGCTTAATACACCGTTTGCACAACTTCATTGGTATGGAAAAGAAGTCAGAGCTGGACGTAAGGTTGGGCATATCAATCTTTCTCATCCTAATAAAGCGGTCATTATTCAACAATTAGAAAAACTCCGCGCTGAGTTACCAGAAGATTATCAATCTGGATTAAATTGGGCGATTGAAAAACTAAAATAATGTAAAAAATAACCGCACTTTTTGATGAATATTTAAAAATATCAAAGTGCGGTTAATTTTTATAAAAATCTTTCTTGATAAAATAAAACGGCTGAAGTATAAAACTATCCACCACACAACACATACATAAGGAAAAGCTATGTTTGAACATATCAAAGCGGCACCGGCCGATCCAATCTTAGGCTTAGGCGAAGCATTCAAATCCGAAACTCGAGAAAATAAAATCAACTTGGGTATTGGCGTTTATAAAGATGCGCAAGGCACAACCCCAATTATGCGTGCGGTAAAAGAAGCTGAAAAACGCTTATTTGATAAGGAAAAAACGAAGAATTATCTAACTATCGATGGTATTGCTGACTATAACGAACGCACAAAAGCACTCCTTTTCGGTAAAGATTCTGAAGTCATCAAATCTAATCGTGCAAGAACAGTACAAAGTTTAGGTGGAACAGGTGCATTACGCATTGCGGCAGAATTTATTAAACGTCAAACCAAAGCTCAAAATGTATGGATTAGTACGCCAACATGGCCAAACCACAATGCCATTTTCAATGCTGTGGGCATGACGATTCGTGAATATCGCTATTATGATGCTGAACGTAAAGCCCTTGATTGGGAACATTTACTTGAAGATTTAAGCCAAGCAAGTGAAGGTGATGTAGTGCTTTTACACGGCTGCTGCCATAACCCGACTGGTATTGACCCAACCCCTGAACAATGGCAAGAATTAGCCACACTTTCAGCGAAAAACGGCTGGTTACCACTCTTTGACTTTGCTTACCAAGGTTTAGCCAATGGCTTAGATGAAGATGCTTATGGCTTGCGTGCTTTTGCGGCAAATCATAAAGAATTATTAGTGGCGAGTTCATTCTCGAAAAACTTTGGTTTATACAATGAGCGTGTGGGTGCATTTACCCTTGTAGCAGAAAATGCAGAAATTGCTTCAACTGCATTAACACAAGTGAAATCAATTATTCGTACCCTCTACTCTAACCCGGCATCTCACGGTGGTGCGACCGTAGCAACGGTATTAAATGATCCACAACTCCGTCAAGAATGGGAAAATGAATTAACTGAAATGCGTGAACGTATCAAAAAAATGCGTCATTTATTCGTTCAGTTATTAAAAGAATATGGTGCAGAACAAGATTTCAGCTTTATCATGGAACAAAACGGTATGTTCTCTTTCAGTGGCTTATCACCTGAACAAGTAGATCGTTTAAAAGATGAGTTTGCGATTTATGCTGTTCGTTCTGGTCGTATCAATGTGGCGGGTATTACGGAAGATAATATTCGTTATTTATGTGAAAGTATTGTAAAAGTGCTTTAATCATCTTGAGTTTAAGAGGGCTAAAATTTAAAAAAATTTAGCCCTTATTCTTTACCAATATCCCTCAATGTCAAAAATATCGACAAACAAATGCGATTATAAGAATGCACAACATAATCAAAATTTGAATCAAACGTTTTTTGGTTAATTTCTCAGCTGGCATTGATGATTTACTCTTCTTTATATGACTAATTAGTGGTATACTTTTTTGCGTTAGATCAATTTTACACTAATTTCTCGAAATATTTGAGGTTTACATGAAAAATTTCGTTGCAGAAACCAAGGCAGGACGCCGGATTCAATCGGGAGGTTGCGCTATTCATTGCCAGGATTGCAGTATTAGCCAACTTTGTATCCCTTTTACACTGAACGAACACGAATTAGATCAGCTTGATAATATTATCGAACGAAAAAAACCCATTCAAAAATCCCAAGTACTTTATAAAGCCGGTGACACACTCAATTCTATTTACGCTATTCGTTCTGGCACCATAAAAACCTATACCATTAGTGAATCTGGTGAAGAACAAATTACCTCTTTTCACTTACCTGGTGATTTAGTTGGTTTTGATGCAATTACTCAAATGCAACACCCAAGTTTTGCTCAAGCATTAGAGACTGCAATGGTATGCGAAATTCCTTATGATATTTTGGATGACTTAGCCGGTAAAATGCCAAAATTACGCCAACAAATTTTACGCTTAATGAGTAATGAAATTAAAAGTGATCAAGAAATGATTTTATTACTGTCTAAAATGAATGCGGAAGAACGCTTGGCTGCTTTTATTCATAATCTTTCTAAACGATACTCTGCTCGTGGTTTTTCAGCTAAAGAATTCCGTTTAACCATGACTCGAGGCGATATAGGAAATTATCTTGGTTTAACTGTTGAAACTATTAGTCGTTTATTAGGTCGTTTCCAAAAATTGGGTATCCTCACCGTACAAGGAAAATATATTACTATTAATGATATTGATGGTTTGATTGAGTTAACTGGAACAAATAAAACCAAAATTACAATGGTTGAATAATGAAAAAGGCGTGCAAATTCACGCCTTTTTTACATAGATAAAAATAATCTTAGAATAAGATCACCTTTTTATCTCTCACACCTTGCCATTCTAAAGATTCTTTTTTATTCTATGAAAAGCTTCGGAGGTTATGATGAAATTTAAAAATATCCTAGTTGTTCTTAATCCTGAAAACGAAAAACAATATGCTCTTGCTCGTGCTGTTCGTTTAGCGAAAGAACAAAAAAATGAAACAAAAGTAAAAATTACCGCCCTTTTATCTGTATATGATTTATCTTATGAAATGTCTGCCTTACTTTCTTCAGAAGAACGTTCTGAAATGCATCGTCAGGTGATTGAAAAGCATCATCATGCTGTACAATATTACTTAGATAAATATGCTGATCCAGAAATTGAATTACAATCTCACATTGTTTGGCACAGTAATGAGGCAGAGGCGATAAAAGAAGAAGTTGAAAATAATGATTATGATCTTGTAGTGAAATATACCAAAGATCAAGAAAGTTTTACTTCTCTAATTTTCACGCCAGTTGATTGGCAATTACTACGTAAATGCCCGATTCCTGTATTAATGGTACGCGATGGCGACTGGAAACATCAACGCCGTATTTTAGTAGCGGTAAATGTTTCAGGCGAACAAGAATACCAAAATGAATTTAATCTAGAACTTGTTGAAACTGGTATATCATTAGCTGAAAACTTAAATCGTGGCAATGTGCATTTAGTTGCCGCCTACCCTTCAACACCAATCAACATGGCCATTGACTTACCTGAATTTAACACATCAGGTTATGAAAATGGTATTCGAGGCCAACATCTTATTAATATGAAAGCCTTACGACAACAAT
Source organism: Haemophilus sp. Marseille-P9675 (assembly GCF_916862695.1). Lineage (NCBI taxonomy): Bacteria > Pseudomonadati > Pseudomonadota > Gammaproteobacteria > Pasteurellales > Pasteurellaceae > Haemophilus > Haemophilus sp. Marseille-P9675. The sequence continues at coordinate 531,928 of NZ_CAKASP010000001.1, read as the reverse complement.
TTGGTATAGCAGAAGATCATACTCATGTACGTGAAGGTTTCCCTGAGGAGGTTATCCCTACTGTAGCTAAAGAAATTGAAGCAGAACTAGTTATCCTTGGCACTGTTGGTCGTACAGGACTATCTGCCGCTTTACTTGGTAATACTGCAGAACATGTTATAAGTAAATTAAGCTGTAATCTCTTAGGTATCAAACCATCTAAAAAGGATGAATAATTCATCTCACACATAAAAGTGCGGAAAATATTACCGCACTTTTGTGATTTAGATCACAAATCCACACTTTTTCTACACAATCTATTTAAATAAGATTTGTTTTCATTTAGAATCCATAAAATTATTTCTCTCTCGTTTTAATTTAAGGACAAAAAATGAAAAAAACACTTATTGTAAGCTTACTTGCATTTGCAAGTATCGCCCAAGCACATGATCTTTGGGTTGATGTTCCTGCTCAAATTCCATCAGATAGTATATTAAAGGCTAATATGGGATATGGTCACTATCCTTATGTAGAAAAAATTCCTGAAGCTCGTTTAAAAATTTTTGCGCCAATGGAAGTTATCAGTCAAGATGGCGAAAAACAAATACTGGTTCAAAAAGGAGAAAATTACCAATATCAATCAAGTAAACCTTTAACTAATGGCTCTTACTGGGTAACAGCAACATACAAACCAACATTCTGGTCACAAAATGCAGAAGGTTGGAAAATGGAAAATTTAAAAGGTTTACCTAATGCGACCTATTGCGAAGAAACCCAAATGTTTGCTAAAAAACTTATTACTGTAGGTAAACAAAAATTAAATGCTGAAATGGCAAAAACACGTATTGGTTTACCACTTGAAATTGTACCATTAGAGGATCCAAGTAAAGTAAAAGCAGGCGAACCGTTCCCTGTTCAAATCTTCTATAATGATCAGCCTTTAGCGGGAGAAACTGTCATTGCGACATCCGATACCATCGCAATGAAAGATTTTGAGGCCGTTGATGGACATCGTGAACCACAAGGATTCTCAGGGAAAACCGATGAACAAGGTCGTGTAAATATTATTCCTCTTATTGAGGGAATTTGGAAAATCAAAGTTATTCATAAAACTTCATTTCCAGAACAACAAATTTGCCAACAATCGGCAAACTACTCAACATTGATTCTTCCAATTGGAAAAGGTTTAGATAAACTGCCGCCACGACCAGAGCATCACCATCATTAATGTCTATACACCATAAAATAGTGGTGATAGAATGCAAAAACGCTAGCAATAAAATGGATATTTTTCTTACGAAAAATATCCATTTTTATTCAATATAGCAAAATAAAAAGAGATGTATATCGATGAACAAACAAAATAGTAAAACCGTTGCGGTAGTCACTTCAACAATTGGTCGTCCAGAATTAGCTTTGGCTATTAAAAGCGTGCAAAATCAAACTTATCCATGTAAGCATTATGTATTTATCGATAGCAATATTTTCTGGGATAAGGCTAAATCTATATTAGAACAATTCCCTGATGTAATTCCTATTTACTTACCAATGAATACAGGAAAAAACAGAATCCTTAACGGAGCCATTAATGCTGCTGCAGCTTTTCTTGTTGAAGAAGACATTATTTGTTATTTAGATGATGACAATCAGCTACGAGATGATCACGTGGAAAGCTTAGTAAACGTGATTGAACAAGGTGCTGATTTTGCTTATTCCTTACGAGCTTTTTACGACTTAAATCATCAATTTATTTGCCATGATGATTTTGAATCTCTAGGAAATTGGAATACAAAAAGCGATATTTTCGTAGATGTTAAAATAGAAGATATTCAAAAACAAATACATTTTAACTTTAATGGCATCAATGCTCATATCGATACCAATTGTTATGCCGTGCCTCGTGAAATAGCTCAGAAAGCAGCGTATGGCTGGTATACCCCATCTATCGGTGACCGAGGATTTTTATCAGCCCTAAAAGATTTAGGTTTAATGGGACAAACCTCTGGAAAATATACTGTCAAATATACCATTGATTTTAATAAATTAATCGTTGCTCGTAGTTTCTTCCCTCAATTAACACTATCAGATGAATTAAATGATCATATTTCTGCCGGCATATTAAAGCTAATTAATCAGCAAAATATTGAATATTACGACGGCCGTCCTTGGGCAAAGGAATAAAAGTAAACATTTTTCATCAAAAAACATAAAAAATCTTAATTCAGGCTTGACTTATTTCTCATGTACTAGTTTAATAGTACAAAAGTTTCCAAAAGGATATCAATATGCAAACTCAAGCCTTTATTGCGGTGACAGCTCAACCCGTTCCTTATTATGCTGACACCACTGCTATTTTTAATACACTTTGCCAACCTAATTCAAATTCTCTTCTACTCGACTCTGCCGAAATCGGGAATAAAAACAGCTTACAAAGCCTTATCTTAGTCAATGCTGCAGTTAAGATAACTTGCTTAGGTCACAACGTCACATTTAAAGCATTAAATGAAAATGGAAAACAAGTTTTAAAAGAAATTCATCCAAAATTAACCGCACTTGGAAAAATAAGTGCGGTCAATTTTGATGATGAATTTTCTGTACAATTTTCTCCACTTGATAATCAACTCGATGAAGATAGCAAATTACAGTCTGCTACTATTTTTGATGGACTGCGTGTTGTTTCTACTCTTTATCAACATAGCCAAACGCCTATTTTCTTAGGTGGATTGTTTGCTTACGATCTCGTCGCAAATTTCATTCCAATGGATGGCATTACATTGCAACATGATGGTATCAACTGCCCTGATTACAGTTTCTATCTTGCCGATCACCTCATTACTATCGACCATCAAAATCAACAAGCAACACTAAAAAGTTTCTGTTTTGCTCAAGAAGAACAAGTCAATATTGCCAAAACCTCACTTTCTATCGCACAAAAACTAAAAAATATTGATAATGTTCTTTCTATCAAAGCTGCAAGTGATGAAGTTAAAACAAACTTTGACGATCCAGAATTTACTGGCATTGTGAAAGCCTTAAAACACCATATTAACATTGGTGATGTATTCCAAATTGTACCCTCTCGACGTTTCTCCCTTGCTTGCCCGAATACATTAGCCAGTTACGCCCAACTCAAACAAAATAATTCAAGCCCTTATATGTTCTATATGAACGATGAAGACTTTATTTTGTTTGGTGCATCGCCAGAAAGTGCGCTGAAATATGAGCCAGAAAATCGTCAGTTAGAAATTTACCCAATCGCAGGTTCACGCCCTCGTGGTTTTGATGCTCACGGCAATATCGATCCTGAATTAGATGCACGTTTAGAACTGGAACTTCGTCTTGATCACAAAGAACAAGCGGAACATTTAATGTTGGTTGATTTAGCGCGTAACGATATTGCTCGAGTTTGCCAAAGCGGCACCCGTAAAGTGGCAGAATTAATGCAAGTGGATCGCTATTCTCACATTATGCATTTGGTCTCTCGCGTAGTGGGTAAATTACGCCCTGAGTTAGATGCGCTCCACGCCTATCAAGCCTGTATGAATATGGGCACATTAACTGGTGCGCCAAAAATCAAAGCAATGCAGCTTATTTATCAATTTGAACAACAAAAACGCCATAGTTACGGTGGTGCAGTGGGTTATCTCACTTCTGATGGACATTTTGATACCTGTATCGTGATCCGTTCTGCTTTCGTACAAAATGGGATAGCTCATGTACAGGCAGGTTGCGGAGAAGTATTGGACTCTGATCCACAAATGGAAGCCGATGAAACACGCCACAAAGCAGCGGCTGTCTTAAAAGCTATTCGTCAAGTTAATACACAAGCAAAATAAGGAAGAATTATTATGGCTAATATTTTATTTTTAGATAACTTCGATTCCTTTACTTACAATCTTGTGGATCAATTCCGTGTATTGGGTCACAACGTGACAATTTACCGCAATGATTGCGATTTAGAAAAACTAGTAGAAACGGCACTTAATACACCAGATACCATTCTTGCACTTTCTCCAGGGCCAGGAACACCATCAGAAGCGGGGATTTTGCTGCCATTGATCGAACGCTTAAAAAATCATGTTCCAATTATTGGAATTTGTTTAGGCCATCAAGCATTGATTCAAGCCTTTGGCGGGAAGGTTGTTCACGCTGGCGAAGTATTGCATGGTAAAGTTTCTCGTATCACCCATGATAACGAAGCCATGTTTAAAGATCTTACTAATCCAATGCCTGTAGCGCGTTATCATTCTTTAATGGGACAAGATTCACCAAAAGAATTTATCGTCAATGCGGAATATAATGGCATTATCATGGCAATTCGTCATCGCGATTTACCCATTTGCGCATTCCAATTTCACCCTGAAAGCATTTTAACTGTGCAAGGTTCGCAATTATTACAACAATCAATTGAATGGTTGTTAAATAGATAAGACATCAAAAAGTGCGGTGATTTTTAACCGCACTTTAAAGGAGAAAAAATGATCACCGTATTCGGACTTAAATCCAAACTCGCACCACGTCGTGAACAACTGGCAGAAGTCATTTATAACAGCCTCTACCTTGGCTTAGATATTCCAAAAGGCAAACACGCGATTCGCTTTTTGTGTTTAGAAAAAGAAGATTTTTACTACCCTTTCGACCGTAGCGATGATTACACGGTCATCGAAATTAACCTGATGGCTGGTCGTATGGAAGGCACGAAAAAACGCTTGATAAAAATGCTATTTAGCGAATTAGAGTACAAGCTCGGCATCCGTGCTCACGATGTGGAGATTACGATTAAGGAACAACCTGCGCATTGCTGGGGCTTCCGCGGAATGACAGGCGATGAAGCGCGCGATTTAGATTACGATATTTATGTTTAATAAAATATAGAAAATTAGCAAATCCATATACAAAGAAAAACAGGAATAGACTATGCAACACAACCAATTATTAGAACAACTTTATAGCGGACATTCACTTTCGGCTTCAGAAAGCACCGCACTTTTTAATGCAGTCATCCAAGGTGAGCTTTCCAATGAACAAATTGCTGCAATGCTGATTGCGTTAAAAGTGCGGGGAGCAAATACTGAAGAAATTACGGGTGCGGTTGCTGCCTCATTACAAAATGCCAAAGTATTTCCACGTCCAGATTATCCTTTTGCGGATATTGTAGGAACGGGTGGTGATGGGCAAAACACCATTAATATTTCTACTGCTAGTGCCATTGTTGCAGCATCAATGGGAGCAAAAGTAGCAAAACACGGTAACCGCAGCGTATCAAGCAAATCAGGTGCTAGCGATGTGTTAACCGCACTTGGCGTGAATGTGAATGTCACACCAGAGCAAGCTCGACAAGCATTAGATGAAATTGGTGTCTGCTTTTTATTTGCTCAACAATATCATTCTGGTTTCCGCCACGTTGCGCCAGTCCGTGCAGCTTTAAAAACACGCACTATCTTTAATATTTTAGGGCCGCTTATCAATCCTGCTCGCCCGACTTATCATTTACTTGGCGTATATGCACCTGAATTAGTGAAAACCTATGCTGAAACCGCAGTCGCCTTAGGGCATCAACATTCCTTTGTTGTACATGGTTCAGGCTTAGATGAAGTCGCATTACACGGTGAAACACAAGTGGCAGAAATTAAAAATGGCAAAATTGAATATTTCACTTTAACGCCTGAAGATTTTGGCTTAAAAGCGCAATCCCTCGAAACTCTTCGCGGTGGTGAACCACAAGAAAATGCCCAAATGCTCACCGCACTTTTACAAGGCAAAGGAAAAGCTGAACACGCAAATGCTGTAGCAGCAAACACGGCATTATTATTGAAATTATTCGGACACGATGACTTAAAACAAAATGTGCAAAATGTATTGGCGCATCTTGCATCAGGTAAAGCCTTTGAAACATTACAGAAATTAACCACATATTAATAAAAAGCTAATTTAATACGCCATAATAAGAAGAAAAATGATGATCACTCAAGATTTTACCAAACCCATTGATTCCGCTACGGTGTTACAAAAAATTGTACTTGATAAAGCACAATGGGTTAAAGCAAAGGAAACTGAATTTCCGCTTTCTCAGTTTAAACAAAACGTTCAAAAATCTGACCGCTCTTTTTACGCTGCATTATCAAAAGGCACACATCAAAAGCCAGCCTATATTTTGGAATGTAAAAAAGCCTCTCCTTCCAAGGGATTAATTCGTGCTGAATTTAATTTGGAAGATATCGCCAATGTCTATAAACATTATGCCTCTGCTGTATCTGTGCTGACAGATGAAAAATACTTCCAAGGTAATTTTGAGTTCTTGCCTTTAGTTCGCGGTATCGTGAGTCAACCTGTGCTTTGCAAAGATTTTATGATTAGCGAATATCAAGTTTACCTTGCTCGCTACTATCAAGCGGATGCAATTTTATTAATGCTTTCTGTGGTAAACGATGAGACTTATCATGTACTGGCAGATCTTGCGCATTCTCTTGGTATGGGCGTATTGACAGAAACTAGTAATGAAGAAGAATTTGAACGCGCCCTTGCGCTTGGTGCGAAAATTATTGGTGTTAATAACCGTAACTTACATGATTTGACAGTGGATTTAAATCGTGTTGTTGAACTCACTGAAAAATACGCCGACCGAATCCCTGCTGATGTACGTATTATTAGCGAATCAGGCATTTACAATCACAAGCAAATTCGTCAATTACAAAAAGTGGCGCATGGTTTCTTAATTGGGAGCAGCTTAATGGGCAACCAAGATTTGAATAATGCGGTTCGCTCGGTGATTTTTGGAGAAAATAAAGTATGCGGTTTAACGCGCGCGCAAGATGTCAAAATCGTTTACGAAAACGGCGCACTTTACGGCGGATTAATCTTCGTAGAACATTCAAAACGTTGTGTGAGTTTACGCCAGGCGCAAGAATTGGTAACCACTGCTCCACTTCGATTTGTTGGTGTGTTTCAGAATCAAGAACTTGACTTTATCGCAAAAATAGCCAGCCAGTTGCAACTTTATGCGGTGCAATTACACGGTGCAGAAAATGAATCATTTATTACAGCACTTCGTCAGCAACTATCAAAAAACACGCAGATCTGGAAAGCGATTTCGGTCAATACTGAAGCCCAAAGTGCGGTCAATTTTACTGATGATTTAAATGTAGATCGTTATATTTTTGATAGCCAAACAGCGAACCAACAAGGTGGCACAGGGAAAACTTTTGATTGGTCATTAATTCCTGAAAATCTTAAACACAAGATTATTTTAGCTGGCGGCATCTCACCAAATAATGCGGAACAAGCCATTCAACAAAATTGCTTAGGCTTAGATCTTAATTCTGGCGTAGAAAGTGCTGCGGGCGTAAAAGATCAAGAAAAAGTGCGGTTAGTTTTTGAAAAAATTTGTGCTTAATCCAATCTAAGGCTGTATTCTACAGCCTTTATTTTTATTCTTTTTCAATCAAATAAGAACTACTCTCAAATACAATAACATTCCGTTCACAATTTAGACATATTTTTTCTATAAATTCTTCATTTCATGATTATGATCAAATTTTTTTTAAAGAAAACATTTATCATTGGCCAATTCCCACAATAAATGTGTGTCTTTGGAGTGATACTATGAATAATACGGATGGCGTTTTTTCTGCACTGGCAGATGTTTCTCGCCGAGATTTTATGAAATTATGTACCGCACTTGCGGCTACGATGGGGCTAAATTCTAAAGCGGGCGCGGAAATGACGGCAGCAATGACCAGTCCAGCACGCCCACCAGTGCTTTGGATTGGCGCACAAGAATGTACTGGCTGTACAGAATCTTTACTGCGTGCAACCCACCCAACTGTTGAAAATCTCGTACTAGATTTAATTTCCCTCGAATATCATGAGGTGCTTTCTGCCGCATTTGGTGAACAAGCGGAAGAAAATAAACATAATGCTATCCATAATTATTATGGCAAATATGTGCTTGTGGTCGATGGTTCCATTCCAATTAAAGACGGCGGTGTGTACTGCATGGTGGCAGGCAAACCAATTGTGGAACATATTCGTGAAGCCGCAAAAGGTGCCGCAGCCATTATTGCAATTGGATCCTGCTCATCTTGGGGCGGTGTTCCATCTTGCGGTGGCAACCCAACAGGTGCGGTCAGTCTTTCTGAAGTTTTACCAAAAGGCACACCAATTATTAATATTCCTGGTTGCCCTCCTAACCCACATAATTTCTTGGCAACCGTTGCCTATATCATCACTTATAAAAAATTACCAGCAATGGATAAATTAAATCGCCCATTGTTTGCTTATGACCGTCTAATCCATGAAAACTGTTATCGCCGACCGCACTTTGATGCAGGCCGTTTCGCAAAAGAATTTGGCGATTATGGTCATCGCCATGGCTGGTGTTTATATCATTTAGGTTGTAAAGGACCAGAAACTTACGGCAACTGCTCTACACTAGAATTCTGTGATGTTGGTGGTAATAACTGGCCAGTAGGTATCGGACATCCTTGCTATGGCTGTAACGATCAAGGTATCGGCTTTACCAAAGGCATTTTCCAATTAGCGAACGTCGAAAATCCAACGCCACGCGTGGAAAAACCAGATGTAAACAATGTTGAAGGCGAAGGTGCCTCAATGACGGCGATTGGCTTATTAGGCGGTGCTGCAGCCATTTTAGCAGGTGTCAGCGTGATGACCTTGAAAGAATTGAGCAAACAACATAAAGCGAACAAAGCTGCAGACAATCAAGCCAATCAAGATCAAGGACACTAAAGATGGATAGACGAAATTTCCTTAAAGCAGGTCTGCTGGGAACAGTCACATCAGGTCTGCCCGTTGCAAAAGCAGAAGCGGTGGAAAATCTTCCTCCAATTCCTGGCGCACTTGGGATGCTTTATGACTCCACACTTTGCGTTGGCTGTCAGGCTTGTGTAGCAGAATGTCAGCAAGTAAACAAAACACCTGTCAATCCAAAAGGTGAGCAAACTTGGGCAAACAATGACAAACTCACTCCGTTCACACGCAATGTGATTCAAGTATGGAGTGATGGCGACGGCAAAAATAAAGATAAAACAGAAAACGGTTATGCTTATGTTAAAAAACAATGCATGCATTGTGTTGATCCAAACTGCGTTTCTGTTTGCCCTGTACAGGCTTTAACCAAAGATCCTAAAACAGGTATTGTTAAATACGATCCTGATATTTGTACTGGTTGCCGTTATTGTATGGTGGGCTGTCCGTTTGACGTGCCAAAATATGATTATGACAATCCATTTGGTCAAATCAGCAAATGTGAACTTTGCAACCAAAAAGGTGTGGAACGCTTAGATAAAGGTGAATTACCAGGTTGTTGTCATGTTTGTCCAACTGGGGCAATTATTTTTGGTACCCGTGAAGAACTTTTAGCAGAAGCAAAACGTCGTTTAAGTTTATTACGTGGCACAGAATATGACTATCCTCGCCAACATGTAAACAGTAAAGACACTTATCGCGCAACTGTGCCAGCCTATCAATATCGTATTTACGGTGAAAAAGAAGGTGGCGGTACACAAGTATTAGTGTTAAGTGCGGTTCCACAAGAAAATTTAGGTTTTCCTGAGTTAGATGATATTGCTACAGGTGCACGCGCAGCGCATTTACAACACTTCCTGTATCGCGGTTTGGCATTGCCACTGGTGGCGTTAGCTGGTTTAACAATGATGACTTATAAGAATATGCACGGCGATAAGATTCGTGAACGAATTGAAGCGCAAAAAGAAGCAATGCGCCAAGCACGTAAAGAAATGGAAGAAGCGGAGGATGAACATCATGGGTAATCCACGTCCGGTAGGCGGACGATTAGTTTCCGCCAGTATTCTCTTTTTTGCACCTTTGGCTGTAATTTGTATCTTATTAATTATTAAGCGTTTGTTCTTAGGTATCGGTTCCGTCACCGCACTTAACGGGGGTTATCCTTGGGGCTTATGGATTTCCTTTGACTTACTTGTAGGTACAGGTTTTGCCTGTGGTGGTTGGGCATTAGCTTGGACAGTATATATTTTCAATAAAGGGAAATATCACCCTCTTGTGCGTCCCGCATTGCTTGCAAGCTTATTCGGCTATTCACTAGGTGGTCTTTCCATCACCATTGATATGGGGCGTTACTGGCACTTGCCTTACTTCTACATTCCAGGTCAATTCAATACAAACTCGGTGTTATTTGAAACCGCATTTTGTATGACGATTTACATCATTGTTGTTACCCTTGAATTTGCGCCAGTTTGGCTCGGGTTCTTAGGATTGAAAAAATGGTTCAATAAGCTCAACAAAATTATGTTCTTTGTCATCGCACTTGGCGCACTATTACCGATGATGCACCAATCATCTATGGGATCATTAATGATCGCCGCTGGTCATAAAGTTCATCAAGTGTGGCAAAGCTATGAAGCATTACCAATCTTATCCTTGCTTACCGCATTTATTATGGGCTTTTCTATCGTAATTTTTGAAGGTTCTTTAGTGCGCGCAGGTTTAGCAGGAAAAACACCAGATGAACGTTCACTCTTTACCCAGCTTGCAAAAGTGACCGCTGGATTAATCGCACTTTTCCTTGCAGTACGCTTTGGTGAGTTGATTTACCATGACAAACTCCATTATGTATTCGGATTCGATAAACTTGGTAAATTTGAAGCTTGGATGTTTTGGATGGAAGTATGGTTAATGACATTACCATTACTCACTTTATTCCTTGGTGAGAAAAAATCTGATTCACGTTGGCTATTTATCTCAGCCTTGAGCATGTTACTCGGCGCAGCCCTATGGCGTTTAAATTACTCAATGATTATGTACGATCCAGGTAATGGCTATCGTTACTTCCCATCAGCAGAAGAATTGCTAATTTCTATTGGTTTCGTTTCCATCGAAATTTGCGCCTATATTTTAATAATTCGTCTATTCCCTGTCTTACCAGTGTTGAAAGAAAAACATCATGAAGACTCGGAACAAATTATTGCCGAAAAAGCACAATTCAGTAAAAAAATGAGCGGAGCAGAATAATGACTGAAAAAAAACGTATCTCAATCGACCCTATCACACGCATTGAAGGCCATTTGCGTATCGATTGCGAAATTGAAAATGGCGTAGTAACAAACGCTTGGTCATCAGGCACAATGTGGCGTGGTATGGAAAATATCGTGAAAGGTTCAGATCCGCGTGACGCTTGGATGATTATGCAACGTATTTGTGGCGTTTGTACAACCGTTCACGCCATTATGAGTGTGCGTGCAGTGGAAGATGCTCTCGGTGCCAAAGTACCAGTGAATGCACAATATATCCGCAATATGATTCTTTCTGCTCATAGCATGCACGACCATATCGTTCATTTTTATCAACTTTCTGCGATGGACTGGGTGGATATCACTGCGGCACTTAACGCTGATCCCGATAAAGCCGCTGAAATGCTTAAAGGTGTTTCAACATGGGGGCTAAACAGTGCAAATGAATTCCGCAATGTACAAAATAAAATTAAATCTTTAGTTGAAAGCGGTCAGCTTGGTATTTTTGCCAACGGTTATTTCGGTCACTCTGCAATGAAATTACCTCCAGAAGTAAACCTAATCGCTGTGGCTCACTATCTACAAGCCCTTGAATGTCAACGTGATTGTAACCGTATTGTGGCATTACTCGGCGGAAAAACACCGCACATTCAAAACTTAGCAATTGGTGGCGTGGCAAACCCAATCAACTTAGACTCTCAATCAGTATTAAACTTAGAACGTTTAATGTTTGTAAAATCCTGTATTGATCGTTTAAATGACTTTGTTACCCAAGTTTATCGTGTTGATGCGGCGATCATTGCGGCCTATTACCCTGAATGGCTCAATCTTGGTAAAACATCGGGTAACTACCTTTCAGTGCCTGAATATCCAATTGATGGTGATAATTCTAAATTTGTTCTAACGGGTGGCTATATTGAAAACTTCGATATTTCGACCTTCCGTCTAATTACCCAACAGAAAGATGAATTTGTTGTAAAAGGCATTAAAGAAAGTGGTAAACACGCTTGGTATGAAGACGATGAACCGCTTGAACCTTGGGCTGGCTTAACACGTCCGAAATATACAGGCTGGCAAGATGAAGGCAAATATTCATGGGTTAAAGCGCCAAGTTTCTACGGAAAAGTTGTTGAAGTCGGCCCTCTTGCCTATTTAATGTGTAACTTGGCAAACCAAAATAAAGATACATTACATCACTTTAACCATATTAAAGGGCTGTATGAAAAACTGAGCGGCAATACCTTATCCGTTGACCATTTACATTCAACCTTAGGGCGTATTATTGCTCGTACCGTACATTGTTGCGTGCTAAATGATATTCTTGAACAACAATGGAAACTACTTGTTGATAATATTGGCACAGGTGATACCGTTGCTTATCTCAAAACAGACATTCCACAAACTGGTGAGTTTAAAGGTGTTGGGTTTGGTGAAGTGCCTCGTGGCATGCTCTCTCACTGGGTTGTCGTTAAAAATGGCAAAATCGAAAATTATCAAGCCGTTGTACCATCAACTTGGAATGCAGGTCCTCGTAACCAAAATGATGAAATGGGGCCTTATGAGCTTTCCATCATCGGCACACCCGTAGCAGATCCGACAAAACCATTAGAAGTTGTGCGCACAATTCACTCTTTTGACCCTTGTATGTCATGCGCAGTGCATGTTGTGAACACAGAAAATGGTGAAGTCACACAAGTGAAGGTGCTCTAATGAAACCATTAATCTTAGGTGTTGGTAATATTTTACTCGGCGATGAAGGGGTGGGCGTACGAATCGCCCAAGCCCTAGAAAATCGCCCTGAAATTTTACCGCACTTTGATGTGGTTGACGGTGGCACTTGCGGCATGGAATTACTCGATGAAATGGCAAATCGTGAGCATATCATCATCATTGATGCTGTACTCGCCAATAAACAGCCAGGAGAAATCATTGTGCTTCATGATGAGCAAGTGCCAGTATTTTTCTCGCGTAAAATTTCACCACACCAACTTGGCATTTGTGATGTGCTTTCTGCGTTAAAATTAACGGATGAATTCCCTAAAAACCTATGTTTAATTGGGGTTCAACCAGAAACTTTTGAGCCGCAGATTGCATTAAGTGAAACAATTCAAAAACAATTTCCAGAAATTTTTAAAACATTAGAAAACGTTTTGAAAGAGTATGGATTTCACGTTCAAATGTAGATGAGAAATAATACATTTCACGCACGCCATAATTTGCTCTTATGGTATGCGTGAATTGTTGAAATTCACCTCGCTATAAATTTTAATAATTATGTATCGACACGAAAAAACACCAGAAAATACCACCTCACTTGAAGGTGTTATTCAAGGCTTCTCCGAAGAGCCATCTTCAATCTTCCAAAACGAAATGCGAAAAGTTGCAGAAGAAATGAAAGATCTTCCTTTCTATCGAAAAGGTATCGACTGCTATTGTCCTAAATTTGTACTTTTTGAAAACCAATGGATAGGTACAGTTGTGACACCTTGGATGTTGAGCATTGTCATTTTACCAGGCAAAGATCAAGAATGGGAACCGCGTGAAATTGGTGATAAACTTTCAGTACAACTACCCTATAAAACCTTCACCTTCACAGTGAGTAGTTTAGAAAATATTCCACAATATCTTAGTTGCTCCCTTCATTCTCCGATTGATCCTGCCATGACAAATACTCAAGCAGCTCAACTCGCACAAGATTGCCTCAGAATGATTTTATCAATGCCAACAAAAGCAACAACTTTTGATCCAGATCGACGTAACTTATTCCGCGCGATAGTAAAATAGGTACAAATTTCAATAGGAGTGAAAGTATTATGTGTTTAGGTGTTCCAGGCCAAATTGTTAAGATTGGCGAAAGCGCTCTTCAACTTGCCACAGTGGATGTATGTGGCGTACAACGTGATGTGAATATTTCACTAGTCTGCACAGGAGATCCTGCCGATTTACTTGGCAAATGGGTGCTCGTTCATGTAGGCTTTGCAATGAGTGTTATTGATGAAGATGAAGCCAAGAAAACCCAAGAAGCCCTACTCGCCATGAGTCAACTAGAACACGAAGTTGGGGATTTTTTAGGATTAAATCAAAAATAAAGATAACATACTGATCCGATGTAATTTATCTCATCGCTCAATCCTATAAGAGCAGGACAGGATATACCTGTCCGCTCTATAAAACTAAAATGCTGAAGTATCTTGAAATAAACCTACTTTTAAATCTGTAGCGGTATAAATGATACGTCCATCAACTTCAACTTCACCATCAGCCATACCCATCACAAGCTTACGATTAATAACACGTTTCATATTAATTCGATAGATCACTTTTTTAGCCGTTGGCAAAATCTGTCCAGTAAATTTTACTTCACCAACTCCTAATGCCCTACCTTTTCCTTTGCCACCAATCCAGCCTAAGTAGAAGCCTACAAGTTGCCACATTGCATCTAACCCTAAACACCCAGGCATAACTGGATCACCAATAAAATGACAGCCAAAAAAAGGTAAATTAGGGGTAATATCAAGCTCTGCTTCAATATAGCCTTTACCAAATGCGCCTTTTTCTTCATTCATTTCGATAATTCTGTCCATCATCAACATCGTTGGTGCAGGCAATTGAGGCCCATCGTTACCAAATAACTCACCACGACCTGATGCAAGCAAATCATCGTATGAATAACTGCTTTTTTTATTAGGTGTACAAGTGTTTTGCATTTTACCTTCCTATATACATGATAATTTCAGCACTATACTGATTAAATATATTCTAGAAAGAATAAATAAATCTGTAAATAGCGAACACTTGTTAGCAGAACTAGTCGGATCAGTGCCGTTTAATTATAACTAAAAGAAAAGCGAACAAATGTTCGCTTTTCTTAATTAAGATTTAAAAAAATCCCAAAATCCTTTTTTTTCAGAATTGAGCTGATTTTCAATCCTACGTTGAATTAAACGAGAAATAGGCATTGTTTTTTCTGAATATTCTTTATTTTCATCTAATAAATCACGTTCAAACAAGTACTCACAGGCTTGATAAATATCTTCAACTGGATAAATAAAAAATTCATTATTTTTTACCGCACTTTTAACTTCATCAGATAGACTCAGTTGCTGTATAGTTGTCATAGGAATAATCACACCTTGCTTGCCTGTTAATCCACGACGCTGACAAATTGTGAAAAAACCTTCAATTTTATCATTTACACCGCCTACTGAATGAACCAAACCAAATTGATCGATAGAACCTGTAATCGCAATGTTTTGAGGTAGTGGTAAATCAGATAAAGCACTCACCAATACACAGAAAATTGCAAGCGATGCACTGTCACCATCAATTTCACCGTAAGACTGTTCAAACACCAATGATGCAGAAAAAGGCAATTGAGAAGGGAGATCAAGAATATTAGAAAGACAAGCTTGAGCAATCATCATACCTTTACTATGAATATTTCCTGCAAGCTCATTTTTTCTTTCAACATCAATAACTTCCCCTTCACCAAACTGGACAATACAACTAATACGTGAGGGTTCACCAAAACTCACCGGTGTGCCTGGATATTCAATCACTGAAAGCCCATTTATCTGTCCAACAATTTCCCCTTGGGTCTCCACATAGACTTGTTCATTTAAAATATCAGCATAAGTTTGCTCTTTCAAAAAGCCATATTGTATAGATTTTCTTTGAAAAACAGCTTCAAAATCATCCGCACTTAATATTGAATTACCCGTTAATGTCACTACATCTTGTAGTATTTCTTTAAGTTTAAGAGGTGAAATATTGATGAGAAATCGATCTTCACTTTCGCGTACTAATAATTTATATAATTTATTGAGTGCAGAAAAATTCATTTCAACATTAAGTGTTTGTGCTATTTTCTTCACATAACCAGCCCACATCTTTTGAGATTCAACTTCTGCCACTGAAATATAACTCTCAATTTCAGCATAATCAGCAAAAGAATATAATGATTCTTCTAACTCACCTAAAGTTGCCAATTCTGTACGATTTCCAAGCACAATAACTTTCAAATTAAGCTTATAACTAGGCACATCGCAGGGCAAGTGTTTAAAAGGATGAGCTGAATACCAATCAAAAGTTTGTGTTTGTAAAATTTGCTTTAGTCGTAACCATAAGTCAAACTGAGATAATAGCATTGCTGCACTTAAAATTAATACTCCTCCATTTGCACGATGAACTAATCCAGGATTTAATTGAATATCATGAGAACTAGGATGAACACGAAGAGAACCAAACAATTGAAATTGATCACAATAAAGTGCGTTCACCACCTCACCTGGCGTAGCAAAATTATCGTCTAGGGAATGGGCCATCTCTGTATAAACACGTGGAAAAGAAAAAGCGTCTCCTTGCTCAACAACATAATTTACACCAAAAACCAATTGTTCACGATGATGATGCAACTTAGTAAAGGATTCCAATAACGAAGCATATTCAGCTTGATCATCAGCTTTAAGCATTAGCAAAAAACGATTAGGATGACGTAAAAATACAGATAGAGCCTGTTTAGCATTAGGTTGTAATGACCAAAAATCAACCCTCTCTGGTGGAAATTCTGTTATAGCTAGATCTGGTTGCAACGCTTGCCAATCCAAGGCTTGTTGAGGAAAAAATGAACTCACAGTCACTCTCTTTTTGAAAAAATTAGGGCTATTATCGCATATTTCATACGCTTGTAAAAATCTGCTAGAAAATTCATTTAAAAAGACTTACACTAGTCGAGTTACCACGTCACTGAATAGTTAAAACATGAAATATCAAAAACTTGAAAATCAAGAAGCTAATTGGAAATGGATTTATCTCATTCGAAAATACCGTGAAGGAGAAAATATTACATGTTATGAAGAACGCAGTCTACAAGAGGCAAAATCACAAGAATTATTAGCCTGTCAACATTATCCCGAAAAAATAGAAGCATGGATAAAAAACCATCTTTCTCCAGCACTTCCAATTAAATTAGATCAGGCTATTCGGGCGCGCCGTAAACGCTTTTTTAATGGTGAAAAACAGCATACAAAAAAGAAGTCTATTGATTTAGAATATGCTGTATGGCAACGTCTTTCAAGATATTCTCGCAAAATGAAAATGACATTATCAGAAACTATTACCTATATGATTGATGAGCGAGAAAGTAAAGCACAATTTGAAAATCAAATGGCTGCAATGAAAAACAGCTTGAAGAATTTACTCAAATAAAAAAGACAAGCTGCAATTCTTGTCTTTTTACTTAGGACTAAATAGAGAAAATCAGAGCAACATCGTTACTCCTGGTTATCCACTATAGGGATAATTTTTGTGGCATGAGAGCCTTTGTCTCCATGAATCACTTCAAATTGTACTTTTTGCCCTGCTTTTAAAGAGCGATACCCTTCCATTTCAATAACAGAATAATGAGCAAAAATATCGGCATCTACACCTTCAGCGGAAATGAAACCAAATCCCTTTGCATTATTAAACCATTTCACTACACCAATTTCCATAAAAGACCTCTCTAGGCTTTGCCTATTAAAACAAAATACCAATAAGGCGATTGCCTTATCACCTCGCATGGTTAATATGTTCAGTCATTTTATGAAATAATGCAATGAAAAATCTTCAAAAATGATAACTAGATCACAAAAAATTAGTTTTATGATGCCTTTTTATTATGATTATGTGCTTCTCGTATCGCCTTTGCTACAATTTGGATAGCCTCACCACTACTTACACCTTTAGCCATCAACGCTTGAATTTGTTCTACTGCTTTTTGTTGTTGTTCATGCGTTAAAATAATATCAAACATTCTCCCATCCTAATTTATTCATTAATTTTAACCATTGTTCATCTAAACCTGCAGTGAGCTTTATCTCTATTTGTGTTATAGGGTGAATAAATATTAATTCATAAGCATGCAAAAATAATCGTTGACAACCTGTATGAGTAGTTAATGCTCGATTCTGATGTAAATCGCCATATTGAGTATCCCCTAAAATTGGATGAAAAATATGTTTCATATGCCGCCGCAATTGATGTTTTCGCCCCGTATAAGGAATCAATTTCACTAAAGAATAACGTGCAGTTTGGTAACGCCCAACCGGATAAGGCATTTCTGCAGTTCTTATCCCTTCATATTTAGTTATGGCATCTTGAGGAGGTTTATCTTCTTGGGATAATTTATCTGCAATTTTATCTAATTGAATTTTTAATGGATAGTCAATGATGTCCCTTCCCTCTAAATATCCTCTTACGACGGCTAAATAAGATTTCTCCACACATCGCTGTTCAAATTGCTGACATAATATATTGGCAATTTCGCTATTTAATGCAAACAATAAGACACCAGATGTGGGACGATCGAGACGATGAACAGGAAACACATGCTGACCAATTTGATCTCGTAAAGTTTGCATGACAAATTGTGTTTCGTGAGGATCAAGCCAGCTACGATGTACCATCATTCCTGCAGGTTTATTCACCGCAATCAGTACATCATCTTGATATAGAATCTCTAATATCATTGATTTTTCAATAATTCTTCTAAGGCTATTAAAGGAGACAATAATTGTTCTAATTCATCAAATTCTTTCATTGCTTCTTCAATATAAGGGGAAATTGCGATCTGATTTGGCAATGGCGCACCACTTTCCAGCAATGCTAGCATACGTGGAATAAATACCCATTGTAGCCATTCTTGAGCAGACATCGTATCAATAGAAAACGGTTCTTCACTGAGAAAAGCATCAGCAGCTGGAGGAATACTTTGCCATAATGACAAAGAATGCATAACATTTTGTAATTGCTGGATATACTTTTTTGTTTGATTACGCATAATAATTCCTCTAAAAAATATAATGCTTATTCTACAAAAAATCATATTATTTCGCAAAAACACTATAATTTTAATCGCTAATCATCATCTTCCTTACTACTTAATCTCGCTATTATGAAGTATTTTTCTTGATTTAAGTCATCATTTTATCAATAAATGAATATAAACACTTTCCATCACAAAGAAAATATCCTACTATTTTGATAGGTTTTATTCTATTTCATTTAAGAAGGAGTGATTTATGTCTTTTGCCCAACAAAAACTTAGCGAATTAGCAGTTTCTATCCCGGGAGCAACAAAAATTTTTCGTGAATATGATTTAGATTTTTGTTGCGGTGGTTCTATCTTACTAGAAGTTGCCGCACAGCAAAAAAATCTTAATCTCGCTGAGATTGAAACGCGCTTAGCTCATTTACAACAAAGTAAATCAGAAAATAATGATAAAGATTGGAATGTTGCACCTTATGACGAAATTATCGATCATATTATTACACGCTACCATAATCGCCATCGAGAGCAGCTACCTGAATTAATTACCTTGGCTCAAAAAGTTGAAAATGTACATGGTGATCGTGAAGATTGCCCAATTGGGGTAGCCGCACAACTAGAAAAAATTTACATAGAATTAAGTCAACATTTAATGAAAGAAGAACAAATTCTTTTCCCAATGATTAAGGCCAAAAATTATATGATGGCAGCTATGCCAATCCGTGTAATGGAAATGGAGCATGATGAAGCAGGGCAAGATGTAGAAGTCGTTAAATCTCTCACTAATCATTGTACAGCGCCGGCTGATGCTTGTTTTAGTTGGAAAGCCCTATATAGTGGGATTAATGAGTTTATTGATGACCTTATGCATCATATTCATTTAGAGAACAATATTTTATTCCCTAGAGTATTAAGAGAAAAATAATTTATGTAAAAAGGGCTAGATAAAATATCTAGCCCTATGTTTTTAATGACGTAAATACCTAAATTATTTTTGGTATAAAGGAGCTGGTCCTTGAGTACCGCCATTAGATTGACTACCTTCCTGTAATTTTAATACAGAACCAGAAGCAGTCACTTCTACACGACGGTTAGGTCTTAAACACTCTCTTAACGCTTGTTTATCTGTTACATCATCACAAGCCTTAACTTGTGGATTTTTACCATATCCAACTGCGTTGATCTGAGCAACAACACCATCTTCTAATAAACGTGCTTTAACACGATTTGCACGACGTTGAGAAAGATTTAAGTTATAAGAATCTGAACCTAAACGGTCAGTATAACCTGCAACTTTAACATCTTTTGCACCAGTTGCCTTTAATTGATTTGCAACGTTATCAACGACTTCTTTACCACGCGCAGTTAAAGTATCTTTATCAAAATCAAATAAGAAATCACCGCTTAAACTGAATGCAGAATTACCGTTACAGCCATTAGGGAACCAAAAGAAAGATTGTGCATTATGGTTTTTATCAAATAACACTTTATACTGACAAACTTTGTGAACCCCATTTTCACGATAATTAAATACATAATCCCATTCTTCTACGCCATATAAACCTTCAGCAAAATGAGGATCACCGATTAATTGACGAATTTGATCTTTATTTTGACCACGTTCGATCAAACGAACATTAGACCAATTTGGCCATGTACCAAATTGACTACCATCATGATTAAAACCTGATGTATCAATTTTTGGCCATACTAATTGTGGTACTTGCTCACCATTTACATCTTTATATTCAGGTGTACCAGCATCTGTTACTTTGCTTAAGTTACCACAAGCTGTCACAGTTGCGATTGCAACAGTAGATAATAAAATACGAGATAATTTCATTTGTTTTACCTTTTAATTTGTAAAATCCCTAAATTAAAGGGATAACTAAACTTTATAAATTTCAAAGAACAAAACTTTCAAAGTTTCGGCGCATATACTAATGGCAAAACTTTACCTTGTAAATAACAAATTACTTGATTTTGCCTAAATCAACCGTTTTTTTTGTAAAGATAATGTAAAGAAATTAAAGTTTATTGAATAAAATTATTTACCTTCTTCATCATATAACCATAAATGATATTCGCTAAACTTTCTTCTGCTTGGCGACCCAATTTTTTTATTAACGATTTTTTCAATCGATATTTTACCGCTAGAACTCGTTTTTCTTTCATCTTATCTAAAATCAAATCATCACTTGTAGTGATTTCATCAACTAATTTCAATTCTAGCGCTTGCGTCCCAAACCAATGCTCTCCTGTTGCTATTTTATCTATATCTAAGTGAGGACGGTTTTGTAAAACAAATTGTTTAAATAATTGATGTGTTTCTTCTAATTCTTGTTGGAATTTTTGTTTACCTTTTTCGGTATTTTCCCCCAACATTGTTACAGTTCGCTTAAACTCTCCAGCGGTCATTACATCTACATCCACATCATATTTTTTCAATAAACGATGAATATTAGGAATTTGTGCAACCACACCTATCGACCCAATGATAGCAAACGGAGCAGATACAATTTTATCAGCAATACAAGCCATCATATAACCTCCACTTGCTGCTACTTTATCCACCGCAATCGTTAACTTAATTCCTTTTTGTTTTAAACGAGCTAATTGAGATGCGGCAAACCCATAATCATGCACAATACCGCCAGGACTTTCTAAACGTAGTAATACTTCATCTTCTGGTTTCGCGACACTTAAGATTGCTGAAATTTCTTCTCTAAGTGCGGTTGTTTCTGATGCTGAAATATCACCATGAAAATCTAAGATATATACACAACCTTTCTTTGCGTCATCTACAGTTTCACCTTTTTTTAATTTCTCTTTCCGTTTTTTGACTTTTTGCTTTTCAGCTTTTTTCTCTGCTTTAGCTTGTTGTTTTAGCTCTTCTTCAGAAAAATTAAAATCGCGCAACACTCGAATTTGACTATCAAATTCTTCCAATAAATCCTTAATTTCCAGCTCGCCTACTTTCACTTTATTATGCTGACGATGTGAAATAATTAAGCTTACAATGACTAAAATCACTAATAAAACCGTCAAAATTTCTAAAACAAAAATTCCATAGCCCGTTAAAATATCGTTTAACATTGTTTCTCCTCACGATGAATAATCCACTCCATTCTATACTTTTTTATGGAAAAAATTCCATACTCAGGTAAAATATCTCTATTTTTACGTAAAATTACATTTAGTTATAGAGGTTTATATGTCTAACGTAGCATCAATTGTTGATGTATTACAAGGAAAAGTGGCGATTGGTGAAACCGTCACTGTACGTGGTTGGGTACGTACCCGTCGCGATTCTAAAGCTGGCTTATCTTTCTTAGCGGTTTATGACGGTTCTTGCTTTGATCCAATTCAAGCGATTATTAATAACGATATTGAAAATTACGAAAGCGAAATTTTACGTTTAACAACTGGCTGTTCTGTGATTGTAACGGGTAAAGTCGTTGAATCACCAGCAGAAGGACAAGCGGTTGAATTACAAGCAGAAAAAGTGGAAGTGACAGGGTTTGTTGAAGATCCAGATACTTACCCAATGGCAGCAAAACGCCACTCTATTGAATATTTACGCGAAGTGGCTCACTTACGCCCTCGTACCAATATTATTGGTGCTGTCGCACGTGTTCGCCATTGTTTATCTCAAGCAATTCACCGTTTCTTCCATGAGCAAGGTTTCTACTGGGTGGCAACCCCATTAATTACTGCATCAGACACTGAAGGTGCGGGTGAAATGTTCCGTGTTTCTACACTTGATTTAGAAAATCTTCCACGTGGTGAAAATGGAAAAGTGGATTTCAGCCAAGATTTCTTCGGAAAAGAATCATTTTTAACGGTTTCAGGTCAGTTAAACGGTGAAACCTATGCTTGTGCATTAAGCAAAATTTATACTTTTGGCCCAACATTCCGTGCAGAAAACTCGAATACAACTCGTCACTTAGCTGAATTCTGGATGGTTGAACCTGAAGTTGCATTTGCAACCTTAGCGGATAACGCAAAACTTGCAGAAGATATGTTGAAATACGTATTCCGTGCAGTATTGACTGAGCGTAAAGACGACTTACAATTCTTTGAAAAACACGTAGATAAAGATGTTATTACGCGTTTAGAAAACTTTGTAAACTCAGATTTTGCGCAAATTGACTATACCGATGCCATTGATGTGTTATTAAAATCTGGCAAGAAATTTGAATTCCCAGTTTCTTGGGGTATCGATCTTTCTTCTGAACACGAACGTTTCTTAGCGGAAGAATATTTCAAATCACCAGTTGTGGTGAAAAACTATCCAAAAGACATTAAAGCATTCTATATGCGTTTAAATGATGATGGAAAAACTGTGGCAGCAATGGACGTGTTAGCTCCAGGAATTGGTGAAATCATCGGTGGTTCACAACGTGAAGAACGTTTAGATGTGCTTGATAAACGTATGGAAGAAATGGGATTAAACCCAGATGATTATTGGTGGTATCGTGATCTGCGTAAATACGGTAGCGTTCCACATTCTGGTTTTGGTCTTGGTTTTGAACGCTTAATCGTCTATGTAACTGGCGTGCAAAACATTCGTGATGTAATTCCATTCCCACGCGCGCCAAGAAATGCGAATTTCTAATTCAATTTAACTTTAATATTGACCGCACTTACCTAAAAGTGCGGTCAATTTTTTCAGAATTTTAAGGAAAGCAAAATGGATAAAATTAAACAACTCTTTGCCAACAATTACAGTTGGGCGCAAAGAATGAAGGAAGAAAATTCTACTTACTTCAAAGAGCTTGCGGATCATCAAACTCCACATTACCTTTGGATTGGTTGTTCTGATAGCCGTGTACCCGCTGAGAAATTGACGAATCTTGAACCTGGTGAATTATTTGTTCATCGTAATGTTGCTAACCAAGTAATTCACACCGATTTTAATTGCCTTTCTGTTGTGCAATATGCCGTCGATGTGCTTAAAATTGAACATATTATTATCTGTGGTCACACCAACTGCGGTGGTATTCATGCCGCTATGGCAGATAAAGATTTAGGGCTTATCAACAACTGGCTTCTTCATATTCGTGATATTTGGTTTAAACACGGTCATCTTCTCGGTAAACTTTCTCCAGAAAAACGCGCGGATATGCTGACTAAAATTAATGTAGCGGAACAGGTTTACAATCTTGGGCGCACTTCAATTGTAAAAAGTGCTTGGGAACGCGGACAAAAACTCTCATTACACGGCTGGGTATATGATGTAAATGATGGATTTTTAGTGGATCAAGGCGTAATAGCAACCAGTAGAGAAACCCTTGAAATATCTTACCGGAATGCTATCTCTCGCTTATCAACGCTTGATGAAGAAAGTATTTTGAAAAAAGATCATCTTGAAAATATCTAAAGAAAACGCCCTTTCGGGCGTTATTTTTTTAAGCTTTACCGTCAGCCAAATTTTTCTTTTCTTCCAACTCTTCCCAGCGTAAAAATGCTGTTTCTAATTCGGCTTCAGTATCCGCCAATACTTTTAATTTAGCGTCGGTAATATCATGAGCCTGTTGGAAAAATGCTGGATCGGCTATTTCAGCTTGCAGTGCGGTGATTTTAGTTTCCAGCTCTTCCAATTGTTGTGGAAGTTGTTCTAGCTCACGTTGTTCTTTATAAGAAAGTTTCACTGATTTAGGCTTAGAAGTGCGGTCATTTTTCACCGTATTTTCTTCTTTTAGCGATTCAGTTTTCTTCGCTTTAGCCTGCTCTTCTACTGCTTTGCTTGCCCAGAAATTGGCTTGTTGCTGTTTCGCATCAAAGAATCCTCCCACATACTTATTCAAACGCCCTTCACCTTCGAATAAATAACATTCTGTCGCAGTATTATCGATAAATTGACGGTCATGGCTCACAATTAACAATGTGCCCTGATAATCAGTCAAAATTTCTTCTAAAAGCTCCAATGTTTCTACATCAAGATCATTGGTCGGTTCGTCAAGAATCAATAAATTATTTGGTTTGAGTAATAATTTTGCAAGCAATAAACGATTTCGTTCTCCCCCCGATAAAGCTTTAACTGGCGTCATTGCACGTTTTGGCGGAAATAAGAAATCCTGCAAATACCCTAGCACATGGCGTTTTACACCATTGACTTCAATATCTTGTTTGCCATCTGCCACATTATCCATTACGGTTTTTTCAGGATCTAAATCAGCACGATATTGGTCAAAATAAGCAATGTCTAATTTGGTACCACAACGGATTTTTCCTGATGTTGGCTGAATTTCACCCAGCAATAATTTAATAAACGTAGTTTTTCCACAGCCATTTGGCCCAACAAGCGCAATTTTGTCTCCACGTAAAATGGTTGTTGAAAAATTTTTTAACAAAGTTTTTCCTGCGATTTCATAGCTCACATCTTCCATTTCAAAGACAATTTTGCCTGAACGACTTGAAGTATCTAACTGTAATTTGGCTGTTCCCATTACCTCACGGCGTTGGCGGCGTTCCTCACGCATGGCTTTTAATGCACGCACTCGCCCTTCATTTCTTGTACGGCGAGCCTTGATACCTTGACGAATCCACACTTCTTCCTGTGCAAGGCGTTTATCAAATAATTCATTCTGCAAGGCTTCAACACGTAGATTTTCTTCTTTCGTGGTTAAATATAAATCGTAATTGCCTGGATAAGAGACTAATTGACCGCGATCTAAATCCACGATACGTGTTGCCATTTTTCGAATAAAAGAACGGTCATGGGAAATAAATACAATGCTACCTTGAAAATCTAGTAAGAAATTTTCCAACCATTCAATGGCTTCCACATCCAAGTGGTTGGTTGGTTCATCAAGTAATAACACATCAGGATCGCATACCAATGCGCGCGCTAATGCTGCTTTACGCAACCAACCGCCGGAAAGTGCGGATAATTTTGTGTTTGGATTCAAGCCTAGTTTTAACAGCACTTCATTGATTTTATTTTCAAATCGCCAGCCATCAGCGTGTTCTAATTTAGCCTGAACTTGCTCTAATTGACTTAAAATTTGATCACTGTAATTTTCTTCCAATTGAACAGAAATATGATGATATTCTTTCAATAAATCCGTTAAATGCCCAACACCTTCCGCAACATAATCAAAAATATTGCCCTGTGCATTACGCGGTGGGTCTTGTTCTAAACGAGAAACCACAAGATCTTTTTCATATTGGATTTTGCCATCATCCATGAGCACATCGCCTGCGATGATTTTCAATAAAGTTGATTTACCTGCGCCGTTACGCCCAACTAAACAAACACGTTCATTCGGTTCAATATGTAGTTCTGCGTGATCTAACAAAGGTGCATCACTAAAGGAAAGATATCCATTGGTTAAACTAATTAATGCCACAACTGCCCCATAAAAATTCAGTGAAAATTAACCGCACTATTCTATACGGTTTGCATAAAAAATCCCATCAATTCGATGGGATTCGCTCTTAAATCAAAGTTGTTGATATACCCGCAATGCGTGTGCATCTGACATGCCTGCAATATAATCGCAAATAATCCGCTTCTTCCCTTCTTCTGATGCATTGCGCCAGCGATTTGCAGTATTTCGCGGTAATAAACGCTCCGGATCAGATTCAAAAATCTGGAACATTTCTGTCAACATTCTCTGCCCTTTATATTCGATTCGTTGAGTATCCACATTGCGAATAACATAATCCCAAACGAATTTTTTAAATACACCAAGTGCAGCAATCACTTCCGGTAGCAACTCTGCGTTATAACGTAACAAAGGTTCATCAAAATTTGTCGTTAATTTCCACCGCACATTAGTAATAAAAAAGTTCACCAATGCGCCAATCGCTTGTTTGCGCTCAAAATGTTTATCAGAGAAAAGTCGTTGGCTAATTGAATCAATCTTTTCATGCAACCAAGCTGACGGAATTTGTTTTAATTCGGAATGTGCCGCTTGCCATTGATGAGGATTTACCACGCCAGTTACAATCGCATCCTCTAAATCATGTACGCCATAGGCAATATCATCCGCCAATTCCATAATGCTGCAATCCAGAGATTTAAAACGAGTATGTAAAGATTCAGCTGGATTTTCCCGCACTTTTTTAAATTGACAGAATAAAGTGCGGTCATTTTCAGAAAGATTTTCCAGCAACCAATTAAACATTTTTAAATCATCACGGAAAATGCCTTTTCCTGGAATCCAATCATGAATACGCACAAAACGCGGATCAATATTGCGAGAAAAATTAAGTTCTGCATATTGAGGCGAAGCCACATCTAACAACGCTGGGTATTTCACGACACCCAATAGTGTTCTACGCGTTAGATTCATCCCTGCATTTTCAGTGTAAGGCTCAAGTTTTGTTAAAATTCTAAAGGTTTGTGCATTCCCTTCGAAACCGCCCTGCTCTGCCATCATATAATTTAATGCCGTTTCGCCACCATGCCCAAAAGGCGGATGTCCTATATCATGAGCAAAGCACAAACTCTCAATAAGATCATTACTTGGCAATAAAGGTTTTAACTGCTTTTGTAATTCGTTTTTATCAATATTTAATGCTTGAGAAAGGCTTTCAAAGGTTTCTAAAAATTTAAGCTGTGCAACGAGACTACTGCCAATCTGTGCAACTTCCAAAGAGTGAGTTAAGCGAGTGCGATAAAAATCATTTTCGCCAATTGCGTGAATTTGAGTTTTTGCTTGCAAACAACGAAAGGCGGCAGAATGTAGAATCCGCCCGCGATCGCGACGAAATGGTGGGCGATTATCTTTTTCGCGTGGAGGATCGGGGAGAAAACGTTCTATCCAAGAAGAATCAATGATAAGTGGTTTCATATCGCTTTGTTTTATTTCGTTTTTCTGCATTATCTAATCATTTAGCACAAAAAACAACCGCACTTTATCTAGAACAAACACAATCTAGAATAAATAAAGTGCGGTTGAATTTTTATTGATATTTAAACAAAGAAATAAATCAGCTTAAATACAAATGGCGCGAGAATAGAACTAATAATCCCACAAAGCACAAGAGAAATAGAACTGTAACTTCCTGCCGTTGAGTTAGTTTCCATACAGCTTACTGTTCCAAGTGCATGAGAAACAGAACCAACGGAAAGTCCTATAGCTTCTTGATGTTTAATACCTAATTTTTTTAATACAAGGTAACCAAACACAGAGCCTTGCAAACCTGCAACAACAACCCCTACAGCGGTAACAGCAGGAATTCCGCCTAAATGGCGAGAAACCTCCATCGCGATAGGCGTTGTAATAGATTTAGGTAAAACTGTTGCGACCATTTCAGGAGTTGCGCCTAAAAGAAATGCTAAAAGTGCGCCACTTAACATTGCTAAAAAAGAGGCAATGAAAACCGTTGAAAGAATGATTTTCCATTGTTTGGCAATTTGTCGGAGTTGTTCATAAAGCGGCAAAGCAAGAGCAACGATACTCAATGAAAGCAAATTGTTTATTGGTGCATTCCCAACCATATAATCATCATATGGAATTTTGCCTACAACCAAAATTACCACAAGAATCAACACGGTTAAGATAAATGAATTGAAAATGACTGATTTCCAACGTTTACTAATTTGTAATGCAAGCCAAAATCCGAAAATTGTTAAAAATGTATAAAGATAAATTGCGTACTGCTGCATAATTGACATCCAAATAAAGACTACATGTTTTCAGTTATTTGTTTCTCTTGAACTTGGCGACGTTTTATTACTTTTTTCCGTTTATGTGTAAAAGATTGGAGTTGATATAAATGATTGGCAAAAAAACCAATCACAACTAATGTAATACATGTGCTTACAATATTGGGAAGTAATAAAATATTAACCTGTTCTCTTAATAAATCAGAATATTTAATAATGCCTACGCTTACAGGTACAAAAAGTACGGCCATAAAACGAATCAATAAGCTCGCGCCTAAATAAATCCAATCTAAATGAATTAATCGTGTCGTTAAACCTAAAAAGAGCAATAACAATCCCCAAATACTCCCAGGTACACCTACAGGTACATAATGTGCAATAAGATTTCCGAGATATAACATAATGTATAAAATGACCAAAGAACGGGCCAATAAAAACACCTTTTGAACCATATTCGACCTTTTCAACTTTTTTGATAATGTTTAAAAAAGATTTTACGCCTTTTAAGAGAAAATTGACCACCTATTTTTAAATAAAATCGGGCGTAATCTGAAAAAAATGTGAGCTCGATCAAATTTTGATATCAAATTATAAAGAGTTAAACACAATCAAATCACCAGCTATTATTCATCAGGCTTAAGATTTGTTACAATGTTCCACCTTATTAACCATGAATCTTAAACAATCTGTCTCCACATTTATCACCCATAAATGGAATACTCTACACGCTTATTGGCACTAATAGCGCCAATTTACCAAGATTAATGATGAAAAACTGCTTAATTTTAATTTCTTTACTTTTTTTAACCGCACTTTCCGCTTGCTCTAGTGAAAAAGGTAATTGTCGTGTTGTGGGTATCAGCGATGGCGACACTTTAACTTGCCTTACAAAAGGCAATAAGCAAATCAAAGTGCGGCTAGCTGAAATTGATGCGCCAGAGAAAAAACAAGCTTTTGGGCAAAAATCTAAAAAAGCGTTGTCTGATATGGTCTATCTTCGTGATGTGCGTCTTTCTTTAAAAGGTCAAGATCGCTATCAACGCACATTGGCGATTGTTTATTATCATGATAAAAATATTAATTTAGAAATGGTTAAACAAGGTATGGCATGGGCTTATAAGCAATATTCCCATGATCCGATTTATCTTCAAGCGCAAGAAAATGCACAAGCCAAACGAATTGGTCTTTGGGCGGACAATAATCCAATTGAACCAAGTCAATGGCGCAGACAAGAGAAAAATCAATATGACTTTTGATTATCAAACTTTTCGTCAAGAATTTCCCTATTTTCAACATGAAGATGCGGTTGTTTATTTAGATAACGCCGCTACCGCGTTGAAACCTCAAGTGTTAATTGATCGCACCGCCGAATTTTATACGTCTGCAGGTTCGGTGCATCGTAGCCAATATGATGCAGCCCAAACGGAGCAATATGAACAGGCTCGCACACAGGTTAAAGAATGGGTTAATGCAGAAGATAAACGCGCTGTTATCTGGACTTCGGGTACAACTCACGCAATAAACTTAGTGGCAAATGGATTACTAGCGCAATTAAACTCAGAAGATGAAATTCTGATTAGCCAAGCAGATCATCATGCAAATTTTGTCACTTGGCACGAAACGGCGAAAAAGTGCGGTGCAAAAATTCGAGTTTTACCGATTTTAGATAATTGGCTAATTGATGAAAATGCGCTTATTTCTGCCCTTTCTGAAAAAACAAAACTCGTTGCACTAAATTTTGTTTCAAATGTCACGGGCACTGAACAGCCGATTAAACGGCTGATTCACCTTATCAGAAAACATAGTGATGCGTTGGTTTTAGTGGATGCAGCACAAGAGATTAGTCATATTAAAATCGATTTACAAGATTTAGATGCAGATTTCCTCGCATTTTCTGCCCATAAAATTTATGGCCCAAATGGGCTTGGCGTTTTAACAGGAAAATTGACCGCACTTTCTCAACTTCAACCACTCTTTTTCGGTGGGAAAATGGTTGATCGTGTATCAAATGATCGAATTACTTTTGCCGAATTGCCTTATCGTTTAGAAGCGGGTACACCCAATATTGCTGGGGTTATCGGATTTAATGCCATACTGGATTGGTTACAAAAATGGGATTTTACCGCAGCAGAACAGCACGCTATATCCTTGGCTGAATCCGTCAAAGTGCGGTTAAAATCTTACGAGAATTGCCGATTATTCAATTCTCCTCAACCAAGCACCGTCGCTTGCTTTGTATTTGACGGCATTGACTGTTCTGATCTTTCAACGCTCTTAAGCGAACAAAATATTGCGCTTCGTGTGGGCGAACATTGTGCCCAGCCTTATTTAGCACGCTTAGGCGAACGAACAACATTGCGCCTGTCTTTTGCCCCTTATAATACGCAGGAAGATGTAGAGGCATTTTTTACAGCTTTAGATAAAGCACTGGATTTATTACAATGATAGAACAATTAAAACAAGCTAAAAATTGGGAAGATCGCTATCGCCTAATTATTCAAGCTGGCAAAAATTTATCTCGCCCAAGCGATGATGAACTTGCTCAAATGCAACCCATTACTGGCTGCGAAGCACAAATGTGGTTTCAAATTATTCCTAAAAATGACCGCACTTTTCAATTCAACGGATTTAGCGAAGCCAGAATTATGAATGGCTTGCTTTGTATTTTATTCAATCAAATCAATGGCAAAACAGCGGATGAATTGAATACATTTGATATTACTGTATTTTTTAGCGAACTCGGCATTTCACAACGTTTAAGCGAAACACGTTTAAACGGCTTACACCAAATCGGACAGCAATTAAAAAATTTATGTATTTAATCGAAACCTATTTTCGCCTAACTGCACTCGAAAATAACATTGAATCACAAAGTCGTTTACTCAATGCAGTGATCGATCAATGGCGGTATAACGGGCAAATTATCGGACGTGAAATTCCTTTATATTTAGCAGAAGAAGGTGGTGCACAAGGCTTTGCTATGCGCGTCATTTGCCCTGAGCAAGATAGTCTTTTCCCGCAAAATAATAACGCAGAAGTAAATCGAACATTACAAAAAGCAGAAAAGTGCGGCGTAATTTTTAATGGTTTTCAACTTGTGGGCGATGATTTCAATTCAGATCAAACAGCAGAAAATGTATCACCAGCTTGGCAAGTGCTTTACACAACCCATTTACAAAGCTGCTCACCGATTCACAGCGGAGAAAATCTCGCACCAATCCCTTTGTATAAACAACTAAAAAATCAACCGCACTTAAGCCAAGATCTGATTAAATGGCAAGAAAATTGGCAAGCCTGCGATCAACTACAAATGAATGGTGCGGTATTAGAACAACAATCTTTGGCAGAAATTTCTGAGCTTCAAAGCACGCTTTCAAAACACGGACGCTATTTAGCCCAAGAAATAGAAAAAGAAACAGGCATACCGACTTACTATTATTTATATCGTGTAGGTGGGCAATCTTTAGAATCTGAAAAGTCCCGTTGCTGCCCTTCTTGTGGTGCAAATTGGGCATTAAAAGACGCGATTTTTGATACCTTTCATTTTAAATGCGATACCTGTCGATTAGTTTCGAATCTATCGTGGAATTTTTTGTAATTAATTTATAAAGTGTCGAAATTTGCAAAACTCGAACACCTAATCGGAGAAAAAATGAATTACCAAGACAACAGCTTAAAATCCTTAAAACTCGGTCAAAAAACAGAATATGCCTCTCAATATGACCGCGCTTTATTACAGCCTGTGCCACGCGCGTTAAATCGTGATGGATTGGGCATTACCCAAAACCAGCCTTTTACCATTGGTGCCGATATTTGGACGGCTTATGAAATCTCGTGGCTCAACGAAAAAGGCTTACCGCAAGTAGCTATCGCAGACATTTATCTGGATTATCAAAGCCAAAATTTGATTGAGTCAAAAAGTTTTAAACTTTATTTAAATAGCTTTAACCAAAGCAAATTTGCCGACGTCAATGCCGTTCAACAAACTATGCAACGCGATTTAATCGAATGTGCGCAAGGCGATGTAAAAGTGCGGTTAAATCCAGTGGCAGTTTATGATTCTCAAAAAATTAATCACTTACAAGGCGATTGCATTGATGAACAAGATATTGAAATTACCAGCTACGAATTTAACGCTGATTGGCTGAAAGATTGCGTATCGGATGAAATTGTCGAAGAAAAATTAGTCAGCCATTTGTTGAAATCTAACTGCCTCATTACCAATCAACCAGACTGGGGAACGTTACATATTCATTATATTGGTAAAAAAATCGACCACGAAAAATTATTGCGTTACGTTGTATCGTTCCGTCAACACAACGAATTTCACGAACAATGTGTCGAGCGTATTTTTTGCGATTTAATGTACTACGCTAAACCAGAAAAACTCACTGTTTACGCACGCTATACTCGTCGTGGTGGATTAGATATCAACCCGTTCCGTTCTAATTTTGAGAATTTACCTGAAAATTTAAGATTGGCGAGACAGTAAAAGAAAAGTGCGGTGAAATTTCACCGCACTTTCCCCTACCCTTGCTTCAAATCATTTGCCTGCTGCAATAGCTGACGGCTTTCTTTTAAGAATTGTTCGGAATAATCGCCAAACCAGTCATGCACCTTGTGGAAAGCATCAATAAAACCTTGACGATCATTATTTTCAAAGAAAGTTAAAGCTTCTTCGTAAGTTTGTTTTAGTGTTTCAATTACCGCTAAATTTTCTAGTTTATCCATAATAATATCTGCGTAAAGCTCTGCATCTTGCGCAAATAAACGACCGATCATCGCAAGTTCTAAGCGATAAATCGGGGAAGAAAGCGACAATAAATTAGCAAGATGAACAGGCTGTTTGGAAAGGTGTAAACCATTCGCGAAAGTTGAAAAATGGCGCAAGGCTTGTATATAAGTCATATTGTGATCGTGTTCTGTGGCATCAGTTTGATAAATTTTTGCGCCCCAAATTTGAATTTGCTCAAGTAACCATTCGTAACGTCCAGGAAAACGTCCATCACAACGTACAACCACTTGTTTTGCCATACTTGCAATATCTGGCCCAAACATTGGATGTAAACCTAAAACAGCACCAGAATGGATTTCAAGCATTTTCGCTAGCGGTTCACGCTTAACAGAGGTTAAATCTGCAAGTAGCATGTTTTCCGTTAAATAAGGTTTTAAGCGTTCAATTGTTTCTAAGGTAAGATTAATGGGAACGGAAACGATCACGACATCAGCATTCGCTAAAATACTTTCAGCCACAGCCCAATCTTCGCGATCTAAGATAGAAATTGGATAGCCAGATGCACGTAAATAGCGGGCAAATAAGCCACCTAATTTACCGTAGCCACCCACGATAACAATTTTGTGAATATCAGAATTGATGGTTTTAAAGCCAAATTGATTTTCATTGGCATAGGATTCGCGCATAAAACGGCGTAGAACATCTTCAATCAGATCTGCTGAAATGCCTGCTTTTTCAGCCTCTAAACGACGCGCTTGGAGCATTGCTATTTCACGCTCTGGCGCATAAATAGGTAATCCATGTTGATGTTTAACTTTACCGACTTGAGAAACCAACTCAAGACGTTTAGTAAAAAGTTGGATAAGTTCGCGATCAAGCG
This sequence comes from Haemophilus sp. Marseille-P9675, assembly GCF_916862695.1. Classification (NCBI taxonomy): domain Bacteria; kingdom Pseudomonadati; phylum Pseudomonadota; class Gammaproteobacteria; order Pasteurellales; family Pasteurellaceae; genus Haemophilus; species Haemophilus sp. Marseille-P9675. Next base: position 497,896 of record NZ_CAKASP010000001.1, on the reverse strand, counting down.
AATCAATTTCAGAACGTAAATCCTTAAGGGCTTCCATAAAACTCACCTGCAATATTTAGTTTACATATATTGTAAAAAATAAATTACAGATGAGATTACTAGAATTTTATAGGAAAGGCAATTAGGTTATGCGGATTGCGTAATTAACCGTTGTGGGCGAATAATATTCCCATCGATTAATGACACACCTAAGAATAAATTCTCCGCTGAAAATAACCGCACTTGACCGCTTAATTGCTCGTCGTTAGCAAATTTCACTCGCTGACCAAAACCAATGGCTTTACTCTGCTCTGCATCCAAATGCAAAGCGGGCAATTTACTTACAGCGGTATCGGTTGGCAGTAATAGACGATCCAATTCACTTAATTGAAAACTTTCAGCAAGCAGTTGTAACTCATCGATTGGCATCATTTCTGCTACGGGGTAATCCGCTACGGCTGTACGGCGTAACATTGTCACATGCGCGCCACAACCTAATACTTCACCTAAATCATCTACTAAGGTGCGAATATAAGTACCTTTTGAACAATGCACTTCTAAGGTTAAAAAAGGCGCGTTATATTCAATAAAATTAAGTTCAAAAATCGTAATTGGACGTGCCTCACGCTCAACCGTAATACCTTGGCGCGCATATTCATAAAGCGGTTTACCGTTATGTTTTAGTGCGGAAAACATCGTAGGCACTTGTAAAATATCACCACGAAATTGTTCAAGTGCGGTCAAAATTTGCTGAGTTTCAACATGAACTTCACGAGTTTCCACGACTTGCCCTTCCGCATCGGAAGTATCGGTACGTTCGCCTAATTTTGCCGTAACAAGATAACGCTTATCTGCATCAAGCAAAAATTGTGAAAACTTAGTTGCTTCGCCCAAGCAAATCGGCAACATCCCCGTTGCCAACGGATCGAGCGCGCCAGTATGCCCAGCTTTGTTCGCTTGAAATAAACGCTTCACCTTTTGCATGATGTCATTTGATGACATGCCTTGTGGTTTATCCAATAAAAACACACCATCAACATTACGCCAGCGTTTACGAGGTCTAGACATTAGTTGCTTTCCTCAACGTGTTTTTTCTCATCTTCACGCACAACATTTGTCACAAGATTTGACATACGCATCCCTTCCACTAAGGATTGATCGTAAATAAAGCGAATCTCTGGCACGATACGTAAACGCATCGCTTTGCCTAGTAATGAACGAATATAAGGCGATGCTTTTTCTAAGCCTTTCATGCCTTGCTCAATTGCCGTTTCATCATGATAAAATAAAAAAGTCACGAAGATTTTTGCGTAAGATAAATCACTTGACACTTCCACATCAGAAACGGTCACCATCCCAATACGGGGATCTTTCACTTCGCGTTGTAAAATGACTGCTATTTCTTTTTGTATTTCTTGAGCGACGCGATCGCTACGTTTAAATTCTCTTGCCATAGTTATTCCTTATTTATAAAAGCGCCTCATTCTACTGGAAATCATTGAATTTAGCACGCAAAAATCCCTTTCAACCTGATACTGTTTTTCGATAAAATGACACCTGATAATTTGTTTGAATATTCAAACTTCCTATAAAAATCACTTTACAGAGGGCATAATTTATGCAAGCGAGACGACCAAGATTGTCGATGAAAATCACTCATTACAACAAGCTTTTTAAATGAATTAGACGAAAAACTCAAAGGCGTACTCCAACGTATCAGCGGCTATGCGGTAAACGAAGACTCCCAGCGCGGGCTGATTATCCTCTTCTCCGATACCAACTTTACCCGCCCTAATTACAACACATATGACGTATAACGTGATATGAATATTTCAAGTCGGTTTACTTGGCAAATGGGTTCTCGTTCATGTAGGCTTTGCAATGAGTGTTATTGATGAAGATGAAGCCAAGAAAACCCAAGAAGCCCTACCGCTATGAGTCCATTCGAACACGAAGTTAGGGATTTTTTAGGATTAAATCAAAAATAATAAAATAGTCGTTCTAACTGAACGACTATTTTATTTATATGCTATTCCAATCTAAATTCTGATAAAAAATATAATTATCTTTATAAAATTTGGGGAAATCTTCATGATCTTCGTTTAACCAAGGTTTAAACTTTCCTGTGTAATGAATAATATTTGGCACAAAAGTAAAATGAGGACTTAAATCTATATCTGCCTCTCTCAATCTATCCTCTAACAAACCCACTTGAAAATTAAATCCAATAGGTAATAGTTTAATCAATTCCTTACTTAAGCTAAAGTTAATTGTATCTTGATCACCATATTCAAATTTCTTACCATATTTTAATGCGCCATCAATAAAATATTTATCAACATTTAATTCACGCCATTTATTTAAATTAATTAGCATCACGCCAGAATTAATATACTGTTGTTTATCAAAATACTTATGGAACCAATGGAATTCCATACCATAATCAGTAACAGCTCCCAATAAATAATTATCTATGTCAATATTCCAAAGTTTATCTATTGGCTTATTAATAATTACATCTACATCTAAATAAATAACTTTGTCTAGGTTTTCTGGGAGTAAACGATGAACAAACAATCGAACTAATGAAAATGCCCCAATATGATCTGGAGATCCTACTGTTGGAAATATAATTAACTTATTAACATCTTCAATATACAAGTCATGCAGAGAGTTGCCTCGATGAGCTAAATACTGTCCGACTCTCGTTAATTCAGCTCTTGAAATACCATCATGAATAATATAAATATTTACATTATGATGGTGATAGTGCACTGACTTTAGAGCCACCTCTAAATAACTAGAATAATTTTTATCTAGTACAAATACAATATTCATTAATTAAAAACCTTAATATAGAAAATAAAATCCTTTTCTCCTTTCCAATATATAATTAGATACTCTTTCTATCGAGTTATTCCATACCCAATTTTTTTGGTTTATCTGAAAATATTTAGCAAAACAAAGAAAAAAATAAAAACGTCAGATTAAACCGACGTTTTTATTATTAAAATTAAAGCGCCTCAATCGCCTTATATTGCTCTTGAATTTTTTCTAATCCGGATTGGTATTCCGCTTGTTTTTCGCGTTCTTTTGCAATCACTGCTTCTGGCGCTTTAGCCACGAAAGCTTCATTGCTGAGTTTATTCTCGATACGTTTAACTTCATTTTGATATTTTTCAATCTCTTTGGTTAAACGCGCAAGCTCTGCTTCTTTATTGATAAAGCCAGCCATTGGCACGAGTAATTCAGCATTGCCAACAAGTTTCGCTACCGCAAGCGGTGCGGTTTCATTTGCAGCTAATACTTGAACGTTGTCTAATTTCACCATCGCTTTCAAAAGAGCGGTCTGTTTTTCGAGAATTTTTGCGTTTTCTACGCTTAAATTACGGAATAACAGATCTAAGCCTTTGCTTGGTGCGATGTTGCTTTCTGCACGAATATTACGCACCGCAACGATCACTTCTTTTAACCATTCAATTTCAGCTTCCGCTTCAGGATCAAAGCCGTTTTCTTCCACTTGTGGGAAAGGTTGTAACATAATGCTGTCAGCCGTAATGCCTACAAATCCTTTCACTTTTTGCCAAATTTCTTCGGTAATAAATGGAATAAGCGGATGTGCTAAACATAGTAATTTTTCTAACACGTGAACCAAAGTTTGGCTTGCTGCACGGATTTGTGCTGCATTGCCGCTGGCAAATACTGGTTTAGTCAATTCTAAATACCAGTCACAGAATTGGTTCCAGGTAAATTCATAAATTACATTCGCACAAAGGTCAAAACGATATTGGCTTAATGAATTACGGAAAGTTTCCACTGTGCGATTGAATTCAGATTGAATCCAACGATCCGCCAATGAGAACTCGATCTCGCCTTCGCTTAAATCTAATTTGTCATTTGTGAGCACGAAACGGCTTGCATTCCACAATTTATTACAGAAATTGCGGTAGCCTTCTAAACGTTTCATATCCCAGTTGATATCACGACCGTTTGAAGCCAATGCCGCTAATGTGAAACGCAATGCATCCGTACCGTGAGCCGCAATACCGTCTACAAATTCTTTGCGTGTTGCTTTAGCAATTTTTTCTGCTAATTGCGGTTGCATCATGTTGCCGGTACGTTTTTCAAGTAAATCGTCAAGGCTGATACCATCAATCATATCAATTGGATCAAGCACGTTACCTTTCGATTTAGACATTTTTTGGCCTTGCTCATCACGGATTAAGCCCGTTACGTACACGGTTTTGAATGGCACTTGCGGTTTGCCGTTTTCATCTTTTACGAAGTGCATCGTAAACATAATCATACGCGCAACCCAGAAGAAGATGATATCGAAGCCCGTGATTAACACATCCGTTGGGTGGAACATTTTGAGCTCTTTAGTTTGCTCTGGCCAACCTAGCGTTGAGAACGTCCATAAGCCTGATGAGAACCATGTGTCTAACACATCTTCATCTTGCTTGAGTTCAACCGCAGAATCTAAGTTATATTTTGACCGCACTTCTTCTTCGTTGCGTGCCACATACACGTTGCCTTCTGAGTCATACCACGCAGGAATACGGTGTCCCCACCAAAGTTGGCGAGAAATACACCAATCTTGAATATCACGCATCCAAGAGAAGTAAAGATTTTCATATTGTTTCGGTACGAATTGGATTTCGCCGTCTTCTACCGCTTTGATTGCTACATCAGCAAGTGGTTTCACGCTAACATACCATTGGTCAGTTAGCATCGGCTCAATCGGCACGCCGCCACGGTCGCCATAAGGGACTTTCAAATCGTGTGGTTTGATTTCGTCTAATAAACCAAGTGCTTCAAAATCTGCCACGATTTTCTTACGTGCAACAAAACGCTCTAAGCCTCGGTAATCCGCAGGAATAGTCGCCTCATAACCCGCAAGTGGTTTGCCTTCAGTACCGATAATTTCCGCTTCATCACGAATATTTGCATTTAGGGTTAATACGTTAACCATCGGCAAGCTGTGACGTTTACCCACTTCATAGTCGTTGAAGTCGTGCGCTGGGGTAATTTTTACCACACCAGTACCGAATTCACGATCGACATATTCATCGGCAATAATCGGAATTTCACGGTTAGCCAACGGTAGAACCACAGTTTTACCGATTAAAGATTGATAACGCTCATCTTCAGGATGAACCGCCACCGCTGTATCGCCCAACATGGTTTCTGGACGCGTGGTTGCCACCACTAAATAATCTTTACCATCTGCCGTTTTAGCTCCGTTAGCTAACGGATAACGGAAATGCCAAAGGGAACCTTTGCTCTCTTTGTTTTCTACTTCTAAATCAGAAATCGCGGTGTGAAGTTTCGGATCCCAGTTTACTAAGCGTTTGCCACGGTAAATCAAACCTTCTTCGTGTAAACGAACAAACACTTCTTTTACTGCGTTAGATAAACCATCATCCATCGTGAAACGCTCACGTTCCCAGTCGATTGAGTTACCTAAACGGCGCATTTGTTGACTGATTGTGCCACCTGAATAGGCTTTCCAATCCCAAATTTTATTGATGAATGCTTCTCGACCATAATCATGGCGAGTTTTGCCTTCTTCAGCCGCAATTTTACGCTCCACCACCATTTGGGTTGCAATACCCGCATGGTCTGTCCCCGCTTGCCATAAGGTATTATGCCCTTCCATACGGTTAAAACGGATTAAAGTATCCATTAAGGTTTGTTGGAAGGCGTGCCCCATGTGCAAAGAACCTGTTACATTCGGTGGCGGAATTGCAATGCAATAGCTCGGCGCATTTTCATTTTCAGACGGTTTAAAATAACCGCTATCTTCCCAATGTTGATAAAGGACTTGTTCTACCGCAGACGGATTAAAACGGTCTGCCATTTCGAATTTTTGTGTCATTTATTTTTTCTCTTTGGTAGGGTGCAACTTGTTGCACCGTTTGATTAAATTTATAAAATATTTGCTAAATGGTCGTAATGATTTCCTAAGCGTTTAAAATATCCATCGTCTAGCTTTGAAAAGCATTTATCTATTATTTTTTTCGATTCAATTCTAACTTTTTCGTAATTATTATCTTCCCATATTTTCTTACTGAACTTCTCACTTCTTTCATAACATTTCATTGACTTGTCAACTCTAGAACCATAAGGATAGATAGTGAAGTTAACAAATAATGCATATAAATCATTATCAGTTTGATCATATAACAAGAAAGTTTCCTCTTTAAAAAAATCTATCGGAGATTTTGAAAAATTCTCATTTTTAACAGTTAGAACAAGATTATTTTTAATTAAATCAATATATTTAGAATATGCATAAGTATGAATTATATCTTCAATATTTAACTTACTTCCTTCTAGTTTAGATGGGTCAGGGAAACCATCATAAACACAAATATTTCCTAAGCTAGTGATACAAAATAAACCACCAACAAGATTACCAACTGTATTTTTTGCTTTGTCTGAAGGGGTTATAATTCTAATTCCATCACTTTTTGAATAACTAGATGTTCCATAGCATGGTTTAAGGTAATTTTCATCAACATTTCCACATCTATAATTAATAGTTAATTGATTTCCATTATTTAATGATACAACTTGGGAATCAATAGGATCTTTCTTTTCAGGATATGAAGAACAAGATGTAATAACTAAAGAACTTAAACTTAAAAAAGTTAAAACTATTATTTTATTTAGTTTCATAATTCACTCTCAAATTTAATAGGTAATACTAGATAGATCTTTTAATTTAAAACTTATAATGAAAAATTTCTCTTCACCCGGATAAATCCCCCTAATCACTTCTTTCAATTCCGCCAACCTCATGTTTTCCTGCTTCGCATGCTGTTCAGTCAGTTCATCAAGAGTAATTGGCGAAACACTTAATACTTTAATGCTGCAGAAATATTGGTTATCTTCAAACCGCCCAACACGTAAAATATCGCCTGCTTTAAAATGGCTTTCGGATTTATCTCGAATGGTGATGGTTTTACGCCCAGCGAGAATGTCGGTTTCAAAGCGTTGGTAAAAAGTGATGTCATTTGGTTGCATTTTGATCCTTAAAGTGCGGTTGGGTTTTAAAAAGTTTTTACAAAAACTATCTCAATTCTTTCTTTAAACGATCAATTTCATTTAATAAGCGATATTCTTCTTGATGGCAAAAACTCTCAGAACCTAGTTTCTCTCCCTCGCTAGTACAACGAACTTGCTGATATTGTTGTTCTAGTATTTGTAATATTTTTCGTTTTTCTGTATTTGGATCATTCTTTTGTTTTATTTTAGCTGGAGCCGGCGATACTTTAGATGAAACTTGAGTTTCTTGCGTTTTTTGTTGAGTAGTCATCTCTACCGTTTTTTCAGCTTCAACCATTTTTTCTTGTTCAACAGCTTCAGATTTCTGATCTACAACAGAAGTTTTCTCTTTATTTTCTTCTAAAAGAGCAGCTTCCTTTTTAATATCCTGTTTTGTGGCCTGTTGAGTTTCTTCAACTTTAGGTGTAGCTTCAACTTTATTTTCTTGTTTCTCACAAGCTGAAATCATCAATACTGCTATTCCTAATAATCCTAAGCAAAATTTGGTTTTCTTCATAATTACTCCATTCTGTTATGCTATATTTTCTGTAGAAAGTACCCATCCCAATGCTCTTAACTGTTTATAACGTTCTCGAGCTTGTGTTTTTAAGGCGTCATCTTTCGGTACAAAATCAACAATTTGGGTAAAACTATGGCTAAAATCTGGGATTTCTTGTTGCAAATTAATTAACACGTCACGGCGTTGTAAATTTCGTTTCCCAAGCCATGAAATCTCAATCGGTGTGGGATATTGTGTTGCCTCACCCGATAAATTATGCGGAACAAATTCATTGGGATCTCGTTGCCACAAACGCTCATCAATCTCTAGCGCTTGAGTCTCACTTTCACAGCTAATTAATACTTTTTTCCCTGAGCGCCATATTGAGGCAGCAAGATTACAGGCTATTTCTTCGACAGCTAACGTACAATCTTCCGTAAGAATGTAAAATTGCGCAGTTTTTGCCATTTTAGCCCCGTTATTTTCTCAATCTTGCCCTATAAAAAGGGTGAAATTTTAACGAAAAAACCCTAAAAAATAAATAATTAAATATACATTATTACAAATGCATGAAAATCCACCGCACTTTTATGATCTATGTCACAAAACTGATTTTTAACGTTTTTGTTACGTTCCACTCATAACTCGGAAGTGTTAAAATCACTTGCGTTTTAATTTTCATTCAATTCATAGGAGTACAGAATGGCATTTCGTATTGAAAAAGACACAATGGGTGAAGTTCAAGTTCCAGCAGATAAATACTGGGCTGCACAAACTGAACGTTCACGCAATAACTTTAAAATTGGCCCTGCCGCATCAATGCCACATGAAATTATCGAGGCTTTTGGCTATTTGAAAAAAGCAGCCGCATTTGCTAATCATGATTTGGGTGTATTACCTCTTGAAAAACGTGATTTAATTGCTCAGGCGTGTGACGAAATTTTAGCAAATAAATTAGATGATCAATTCCCACTTGTTATTTGGCAAACTGGTTCTGGTACACAATCTAATATGAATGTGAACGAAGTAGTTGCAAATCGTGCTCATGTGTTAAACGGTGGTAAATTAGGCGAAAAATCTATCATTCACCCAAATGATGATGTGAACAAATCACAATCTTCAAATGATACTTTCCCAACAGCAATGCACATTGCTGCATATAAAAAAGTAGTTGAGCACACTATTCCTTGTGTTGAACGTTTACAAAAAACTTTTGCAGCAAAATCTGAAGCTTTCAAAAACGTGGTAAAAATTGGCCGCACTCACTTAATGGATGCAACTCCACTGACATTAGGTCAAGAATTTTCAGCTTATGCTGCTCAATTAGATTTCGGCTTAAAAGCATTAAAAAATACTCTTCCGCATTTAAGTCAATTAGCACTAGGTGGTACTGCGGTTGGCACAGGTTTGAACACGCCTAAAGGCTATGATGTGAAAGTGGCAGATTACATTGCAAAATTCACCGCACTTCCATTTGTCACAGCAGATAATAAATTTGAAGCATTAGCGGCTCATGATGCGATTGTTGAAACTCACGGTGCATTACGTCAATTAGCAATGAGTTTATTTAAAATTGCGAACGATATTCGTCTATTAGCATCAGGCCCTCGTTCGGGAATTGGCGAAATTTTAATTCCTGAAAATGAACCGGGTTCTTCAATCATGCCAGGTAAGGTCAACCCAACTCAATGCGAAGCGATGACAATGGTCTGCGCACAAGTATTTGGTAATGACACCACTATCGCATTTGTGGGTTCACAAGGTCACTTCCAATTAAATGTGTTCAACCCTGTGATGATTGCAAACTTCTTACAATCTGCTCAATTATTAGGTGATGCTTGCGTATCTTTCGATGAACACTGTACTGTGGGTATTGAACCAAACTATCCAAGAATTAAACAACAACTTGAAAATTCATTGATGTTGGTGACCGCACTTAATACGCATATTGGCTATGAAAACGCGGCTAAAATTGCAAAAACGGCACACAAAAATGGTACAACATTGCGTGAAGAAGCAATTAATTTAGGTTTAGTTTCTGCTGAAGATTTTGATAAATGGGTTCGCCCTGAAGATATGGTGGGTAGTCTAAAATAATACACCGCACAAATTAACATCAGTAATATTAAAGGCGAGTAAAATTACTCGCCTTTTTACTCGTTTCTCGTTTGTTTTTTGATGCGGTTTGTTATAATCAACACAATTTTATTCACGGCAATTTATTATGAAAATGAAATCCCTTTTTGTGGCAATAATTACGTTTTTTTCTGCCGCACCTTTTGCTCATTGGCAACCCATCGGAAATGCCGAATACACGTGGGGGCCGTTCCATGTTTATACCATTGGTTTATTTTCCGAAACGGGCACTTATCAAGAAAATGAACGCCCATTAATGCTCTCTTTCAAATATGAAAAACCCATTGAAGGGAAAAATTTTGCGATTACGCTTATTAAAGAAATCGAAACCTTAAAACTTAATGATGGCGATACTCAAAGCTGGCTTAAAGAAATGCAATCTACATTTCCTGATTTCTCACCAAACGATATCTTGAACTATATTGCCTTACCAGATAGAGGCTACTTCGTCTTAAATGACACTGTTTTGGAACATGATTTTGATGCTAAATTTAATCAAGCATTTATCGGCATCTGGCTTGCACCGAATAGTACTTTTGTAAAACTTCAGCCACAATTATTAGGCAAAACGAAAAGCAATCATGAAGCAGCTGAATTTTATCTCAAACCTGAAATTGAATCCTTTGATGAACAAGATTCTACGCCTGAACTACCGCCAAACTATCTGTTAAATCAAGAGAGAAAATCTTTTGGATAAATAAAAACGCCGCCTTTTATCAAAAAGTGCGGCGATTTTATTTCCATTTTATTTCTGAATAGTAGCAAGAAATTCTTTACGCGTATCACGATCTTTTAAAAATACGCCTCCATAAGCAGAGGTAATAGTATAACTATTTGTATCTCTAATTCCCCGTGCTTTCACACAAAAGTGTGTTGCCTTAATATAAACGGCGACATCATCTGTTTCTAAAATAGTTTGAAAAGCTGTGAGAAGTTGTTCTGTTAGCCTTTCTTGTACCTGTGGACGCTGTGCAAAAAACGACACAATACGATTAATCTTCGAAAGACCAATAACCCAATCTTTTGGATAGTATGCCACACAAACTTTACCATCAATCGTCACAAAGTGATGCTCACAAGTACTCGTCAATGTAATATCATTAACTTGCACCATTTCGCTCACTTTCATTTGGTTTTTAATTTTTGTCATTTTAGGGAAATTTGCATAATCCATTCCACTAAAAATCTCATCAATAAACATTTTTGCCAAACGATTAGGTGTTTCTTCAAGACTATCATCTCGTAAATCTAATCCAATTAATTTCATCACTTCATGCATATGTTTTGCAATACCTAAGCGACGTGCTTCTTTACATTGGTTTAGATCTATCATCGGCGTTTCAATGCCCTTAGCAATTAAAGCATCACGCACACTTATTGCATCTTGTGAAATATCGGTCATAACAGTCTTTCCTAAAAAAATAATGCGTTATTCTAACAAAGGATAAAGCGAACGCAAAATGAGAAAAATCACTAAGTAAAATGAAATCTTTAGTTTTAAGATTTTTCAGACTACAATACTTTAAAATTTTACTTTAATTAAGGAATCTCTATGCTCACGTTGGATCAAGCCCGTAATAATATGCTAGAACAAATCACCTTTCCTACACAAATTGAAACACTTAATTTACAACAAGCCGCTAATAGAATTTGTGCAGAAGATGTTATTTCCCCTATTAATGTCCCTTCTTTTGATAATTCTGCGATGGATGGCTATGCTGTACGTTTAGCTGATTTAGAAAAATCACTGACTCTTTCTGTTGCAGGTAAATCCTTTGCAGGAATACCATTTCAAGGCTCATGGCCTGCTCAGAGTGCAATAAGAATTATGACTGGAGCAATGATTCCTGAAGGCGCTGATGCTGTCGTAATGCAAGAACAAGTCAACATAAATGAAGACGGAACAATCACCTTCTCTGAATTACCTAAAATCAATCAAAATATTCGTCGTATTGGAGAGGATGTTAAAAAAGGAGATATTGTATTAACACAAGGTGATGAATTAAATGCCGTTTCTTTACCATTATTAGCTTCTTTAGGTATCTCAGAAGTAAAATGTTATCATCGATTAAAAGTGGCCATACTTTCCACTGGGGATGAACTTGTCGAGGTAGGTAAACCGTTACAAATTGGACAGATTTACGATACAAACCGATTCACCGTAAAATTACTGCTAGAAAAACTTCATTGTGAAGTTATTGATTTAGGATTATTACCAGACAATGAGGCTGAATTTGAAAAAGCCTTTATATCTGCACAAAAACAGGCTGATTTAGTGATTACCAGTGGTGGAGTATCTGTTGGAGAAGCAGATTTCACTAAAACAGTATTAGAAAAAGTAGGTGAAATTAATTTCTGGAAACTTGCCATTAAACCTGGTAAACCTTTCGCTTTTGGTAAACTAGAAAATGCATGGTTTTGTGGCTTACCTGGTAACCCTGTCTCTGCACTTGTGACTTTTTATCAACTCGTTCAGCCCCTTATTGCAAAATTGCAAGGTCAAAAACAATGGAAAAATCCAGCACGTTTTTCAGCAATTGCTTCAACAAACTTAAAAAAAGCTCCTGGTCGCTTAGATTTCCAACGAGGTTTTTATCACATCAACTCACAAGGACAAATTGAGGTTAAGCCTGTTGGGTTTCAAGGATCTCACTTATTTAGTGCATTCATAAAAAGTAATTGTTTTATTGTATTAGAACAAGAGCGTGGCAATGTATCAGCAGGTGAACGTGTAACCATAGAACTCTTCAATCATTTATTGGGGTAACCTATGACTGAATTAAGTTACGAAGAAGAGCTACGATATAACCGGCAAATCATTCTTAAATCGATTGATTTTGAAGGACAAGAAAAACTAAAAGAGAGCAAAATTCTCATTGTAGGTTTAGGTGGATTAGGCTGTGCGGCTAGTCAATATTTAGCCGCTTCAGGTATAGGACACCTAACCCTATTAGATTTTGACCATGTTTCACTTTCCAATCTACAACGTCAAGTGCTTCATTGTGATGCTAGACTGAATATGCCAAAAGTTGAATCTGCTAAAATAGCTCTAGAACAGCTTAACCCACATATTGATATTCAAACAATAAATGAAAAACTAACCGAAGAAAAACTGTCCAAATTAATACCGCACTTTGATCTTGTCTTAGATTGCACTGATAACGTCGATATTCGCAATCAACTTGATCGCCAATGCGAGAAGGCGCACATTCCCTTAATCTCTGGTGCAGCAATCCGAATGGAAGGCCAGATTTCAGTCTTTACCTATGAATCAAATACACCAACCTATCGTGAACTAAGTAAATTATTTGGGCAGAATATATTAAGTTGTGTAGAAGCTGGAGTAATAGCCCCAATTGTTGGGATTGTTGGTTCTATTCAAGCATTAGAAGCAATTAAAGTGCGTTTAAAAATTGGCAAAAATTTATGTGGTAGATTACTCATTATTGATGGCTTCTCAATGAACATTCGAGAAATAAAATTACCAATAAATAACCCTTAGTTTTATGAGAATATTTTATGATGACTGAAATCAAAAAACTTGATCCTGATACAGCAATTGATATTGCGTACGATATTTTTCTAGAAATGGCAAGTGAAAATCTTGATCCAGCCGATATCCTTCTCTTCAACCTACAATTTGAAGAACGAGGTGGTGTTGAGTTTGTAGAAACTGCCGATAACTGGGAAGATGAAATTGGCGTACTCATCGATCCGAATGAATATGCCGAGATTTGGGTTGGATTAGTAAACAATCAAGATGAAATGGACGATATATTTGCAAAATTTTTAATTTCTCACCGAGAAGAAAATCGTGAATTTCATGTTATCTGGAAAAAATAATATCAAATACTAAAACTAAAAAATCCCTATTGAATTCACAATAGGGATTTTTCTATTTAATCACAAAATTATTTAGTAGCTTCTTTCACCGCATCAATTGTTTGATTCGCTTTTTCACCTATAGATTGTTTCATTTCTTCCATTTTTGAAGACGCTGCATTTTTGGCTTGTTCAACTTTTTCCATTGCCACATTCTTCGCATCTTCAACTTTAGCCATAGCTGCATCTTTAGTTTCAGCCATTTTTTCTGCTGCCGCTGATTTTGCAGAATCTACAGCGTTGCTTGCCATATCCTTCATATCAGATACAGCTTGTTGTGCAGTAGTTTTTACATCTGCTGCAGCATTAGTTGCAGCTTCTTTCACATCCGTAACAGCTGAAGTTGCCGCTTGTTTTGCCTCTGCAACTTTTTGTGCTGCCTCATCTTTATCAAAACAACCGGTTAAAGCGACCGTTGAACCCAACACTAATGCAGCTAATGCTAATTTTTTCATGATAAATCTCCATCTAGTATTCATTTTGCAAAGCCCTATTGCTTTGTGTGACGTAGTTTACGCATATTTCTTAAAAAGGAAATAGGTAAAATAAAAATTTACATTTCTTTAAAAATCTTTACAAACAAAAATAAAACTAACTAATTGATAAATAAAGAATATTTATAAAGCTCCATGGAGAATATTTATTTTTTGTAAAGATAAATAACCATTAATTTGATTATTAATAACATAATTAGATCAATGCATCTGCATTTTTATACATGAGAATTTTTGCATATTGTCCAGACCAATTTAAATATGCAATAGTCGCTGGGTAAAAACTGATTGGATTTCGCTTTCCATAGAGCTCCGCTACAATTTCACCGACTAAAGGTAAATGAGAAATAATAAATATAGATTTTATACCTTCATTACGCAATACAGAAAAATAATCCGTCACCATTTCTGCATGGCCATAAGGTGTAACACCGTCCCAAATTTCTATTTTTGATGATAGTTCACCATTAAAAGCCTGATTTACCTGCTCGAAAGTTTCTTGTGCTCGCACATAAGGACTAATAATAATACGATCTGGCGTGGCTAACTCTAACTGTTTTCTTAACCATTGCCCCTGAGTAAAGGCTTGTTTAATACCATAGGCAGTTAAGCGACGAGCTTTATCACTATTAGCCATTACTTCAGCCTCGCCATGACGCATAATAAAAATATTCATTTTGCTTTCCTAAGCATTTGATAAAAATAAACCGCACTAAATAAAGTGCAGTTAAAAAATTAATGAGATTTAACTACTTCTGCAATTTCTTCTGCACATTGTTGTGCAAGTTCAGCATCTTGGCATTCCACCATAACGCGAATAAGTGGTTCCGTACCCGATTTACGCAATAAAATACGACCTTTGCCTTCTAAACGTTTTTCAACGTCTGCGGCAACAGATTTTACAGCGTCACTTTCAAGTGGATTATCCCCACCCGCAAAACGTACATTAATTAACACTTGTGGGAATAATTTAACCGCACTCGCTAATTCATTTAATGATAATTTATGCTGAGCCATCGCCGCCAGTACAGCTAATGAAGCAATAATGCCATCACCCGTTGTATTCTTATCCGCAATGATAATATGACCTGAATTCTCACCACCAAGCGTCCAATCGTTTTCAACCATTTTTTCCAATACATAACGGTCACCCACATTTGCACGTAAGAAAGGAACGCCAAGCATTTTCAACGCAATCTCTAAGCTCATATTACTCATTAATGTGCCAACGACACCGCCTTTTAATTGACCTGAACGCAATGCTTCACGTGCAATAATAAAGAGAATTTGGTCACCATCGACTTTATTTCCTAAATGATCGACCATCATAATTCGGTCACCATCGCCATCATAAGCCAAACCAACATCCGCTTTAGTTTCAACAACTTTAGCTTGCAATGCTGTCACATCAGTTGCACCACATTTTTCATTAATATTCAAACCATTTGGATCTGTACCAATTTCAATGACTTCCGCACCAAGCTCTCTCAATACGTTAGGTGCAATATGATAAGTCGCCCCATTTGCACAATCTACCACGATCTTATAACCTTCCAAGCCTAAGTGTGCTGGAAATGTACCTTTACAAAACTCAATGTAGCGTCCTGCTGCGTCATTAATACGGCTTGCTTTACCTAATTCGGCAGATTCCACACAATCCATCGGTTGCTCTAACATCGCTTCAATGGCTTCTTCAATTTCATCAGGCAATTTAGTGCCTTTTGCTGAAAAGAATTTAATGCCATTATCATAATAAGGATTATGAGAGGCTGAGATCACGATACCCGCTTCAGCACGAAAAGTTCTGGTCAAATAAGCAATAGCAGGTGTAGGCATAGGGCCAGTAAATGCAGCAGATAAACCCGCAGCAGCCAAACCTGCTTCAAGGGCTGATTCCAACATATATCCAGAAATTCGGGTGTCTTTACCGATTAAAACCATTTTAGAACCTTGAGAAGCCAATACTTTTCCCGCAGCCCAGCCTAATTTTAATGCGAAATCTGGTGTTATTGGATAAGAGCCCACTTTTCCACGTACACCATCTGTTCCAAAATATTTACGATTTGCCATAATACAATTCCTTTAATTTTTTTATAAAACCATCAGGCATTTTCTGTCGCCTGCCAAACTTTGAGCATATCTGATGTTGCAGCAACATCATGTACGCGTAAAATTTTTGCACCTTTTTGTGCTGCAATAAGCGCACCTGCCGCACTACCTATCACTCGCTGATCGACGGGTTTATCAAGCACAGCGCCAATCATTGATTTACGAGATAATCCCGCTAATACTGGATAGCCTATCTGACAAAATTCATTCAGATTTTGTAATAATTGATAATTATGCTGTACAGACTTACCAAAACCAAATCCCATGTCCCAAATTAAGTTTTCTTTTTTAACACCAGCAGAAAGACATTCATTAGTACGTTTCTGTAAAAAAGCGAATACATCTTGTACGACATTCTCATAATGAGGATTTGCCTGCATCGTTCTAGGTTGACCTTGCATATGCATAATGCAAACAGGTAAAGCCAGTTTTACCGCCGTTTCTAATGCATTTGGCTCTTTCAAAGCACGAATATCATTAATCAAATCCATTCCAACACTTGCTGCCTCACGCATCACAACTGCTTTTGATGAATCGACAGAAATCCAGCAATCAAAACGGCTTCGCACCGCTTCCACTACTGGCACAACACGATGCAATTCCTCTTGTTCAGAGACTTCATCCGCATTAGGACGCGTAGATTCACCACCAATATCAATAATTGTCGCACCTTCTTCCAACATTTTTTCAACTTGGAAAAGCGCTTTATCCAGACTAAAAAACTGTCCGCTATCAGAAAAAGAATCAGGCGTAAAATTAAGGATTCCCATAATCTGAGGAACACTTAAATCAAGACATTTATTATTCGCGTAAAGTTTCATAAAGTGCGGTGGATTTTTAGATTGATTTTAATCGGGCGATTATAGCGGAATACGCTGAAGAAAAAAATCATTAGGGGAAAAATAAAGCCTTTCCGAAGAAAGGCTTTGTTGATTAGAGAGTTGATTAGGAATTAGAATCTACCGAATTTTCACCCGCACTTTGAACATTATTGCTATTTGCATAAGCAGCTTGCCCAGTGTGCTCTTCCCATCCTGATGGCGGAGTGACTGGTTCACGATTCATCAATTGTTTGATTTGTTCTTCTTCAATGGTTTCATATTTGACTAATGCATCTTTCATCGCATGAAGAATATCCATATTATCAGTCAAAATCTGTCTTGCTCTCGCATAGTTACGATTTACAATTGCACGAACTTCTTCATCAATCGCATGAGCCGTTTCATCTGACATATGTTTTGCCTTCGCCATTGAACGACCTAAGAAAACCTCGCCCTCATCTTCCGTATAAAGAATCGGACCTAATTTGTCAGAGAATCCCCATTGCGTCACCATATTACGCGCGATATTAGTCGCTACTTTAATATCATTTGATGCTCCCGTTGAGATATTTTCCTCACCATAAATCAAATCTTCTGCTAAACGCCCCGCATACAAGGTAGAAAGCTTACTTTCTAATTGTTTTTGGCTAATACTAATTTGATCACCTTCAGGTAAGAAGAATGTCACACCCAACGCTCGACCGCGAGGAATAATAGTTACTTTGTGTACAGGATCATGCTCAGGAACTAAATATCCCACAATCGCATGACCTGCTTCATGATAAGCAGTCGACTCTTTTTGCTTATCCGTCATAATCATGGTACGACGCTCTGGCCCCATATTGATCTTATCTTTCGCTTTTTCAAACTCAAGCATGGTGACCATACGTTTATTCACTCGAGCAGCAAACAAAGCAGCCTCATTCACTAAGTTTGCTAAATCTGCACCGGAATAGCCTGGCGTACCACGTGCTAATGTCATTGCATCAACATCTTGTGCTACAGGCACTTTGCGCATATGCACTTTTAAGATTTGCTCACGACCTTTCACATCAGGCAAACCAACAACAACTTGTCGGTCAAAACGGCCTGGACGAGTTAAGGCTGGATCAAGTACATCTGGACGGTTAGTCGCTGCAATAACAATTACTCCATCATTACCGCTAAATCCATCCATTTCAACGAGCATTTGGTTTAAGGTTTGTTCACGCTCATCATGTCCACCACCTAAACCTGCACCGCGTTGACGACCCACTGCATCGATTTCATCAATAAAAATTAAGCAAGGTGCATTTTTCTTAGCCTGTTCAAACATATCACGTACACGAGATGCACCAACCCCCACAAACATTTCTACGAAATCAGAACCAGAAATAGTGAAGAATGGAACTTTTGCCTCCCCTGCGATAGCACGAGCAAGTAAAGTTTTACCAGTACCTGGAGGCCCAACCATCAGGATACCTTTTGGAATTTTACCGCCCAAGTTTTGGAATTTATTCGGATCACGCAAGAAATCAACGATTTCGCCCACTTCTTCTTTTGCTTCATCGCACCCAGCGACATCCGCAAAAGTAACCTTAATCTGATCTTGGTTCAACATTTTGGCGCGGCTTTTACCAAAGCTCATCGCTTTGCCGCCACCGCCTTGCATTTGACGCATAAAAAATACCCATACACCAACAAGGAATAACATTGGGAACCAAGAAATTAAAATTTGGGATAAGAAACCACGTTTTTCAAATGGCGTACCTTCCACTTTCACTTTTTTGCTTAATAAATCATCAAGCAATTTTTTGTCTTCAAGCGGTGGCATTACGGTTGAATATTTAGAACCATCCGTTTTCGTTACCGTAATTTCATTGGCATCAAAACGCGCTTCTGTCACTTGTCCGTTGCTTACATCGTAAACAAAGGTTGTATAATCAGTAGAATTATCTACCGAAGAGGAATTAAAACTCTGGTATGCTGTCATCATAATGACCGCGACTACCACCCAAAGCACCAGATTTTTGACCATATCGTTCAAAGTCTAACCTACCTTTCCTAAGTTAAAAAATTTTTTACAAGATACTACACATCATTAGCGATGAAAAGCTATCAAAGCAATTAACCTTTATAGCCTGTCGCCACAATATATACTTCACGAGAGCGTCCGCGTGATGCTTCAGGCTTACGCACTTTCACCACATTAAATAAAGAACGAATTTCTCTTAAATATTCATCAAAGCCTTCACCTTGGAAAACTTTAACAACAAAGCTTCCTTTGGTTGCCAAGACCTGTTTACACATATCTAAAGCAAGCTCGACTAAATACATTGCGCGTGGAATATCCACTGATGGCATTCCACTAAAATTTGGTGCCATATCAGACATCACAACATCAACTTTATCTTCGCCTACGCGCGCTAATAAAGCATTCAAAACATTTTCATCACGGAAATCACCTTGCAGAAAATCAACGCCTACAATGGGATCCATTTCTAAAATATCACAAGCAATCACTCGACCTTTGCCACCAATTTGTCCCACAACATATTGCGACCAACCACCAGGTGCAGCACCAAGATCAACCACGGTCATTCCTTGTTTAAATAATTTATCCGTTTGCTGAATTTCATCAATCTTAAAATAAGCGCGTGAACGCAACTTTTGCTTATGTGCTTTTTGCACAAATTGATCACTAAAATGTTCATTTAGCCAGCGAGAAGAACTCGCTGAACGTTTTTTCTTTCCCATAATTTTCTATTTTTGGTAGTAGTTTTGCTTATATTTGGTTACAATCTGCCGAATTCAAGCCGAGACTGATTGAAATCAGTGAAAAACATTGAGAAAATCAACCGCTCTTTTTAATTAGGAATCCTTATGACAACCTTATCAACCAAACAAAAACAATTTTTAAAAGGTCTTGCACACCATCTTAACCCAGTAGTTATGCTTGGTGGAAATGGCTTAACCGAAGGCGTACTTGCTGAAATTGAAAATGCACTTAATCACCACGAACTCATTAAAGTAAAAGTTGCTGGTGCAGATCGCGAAACAAAACAACTTATTATCGATGCGATTGTGCGTGAAACTAAAGCTGTACAAGTACAAACTATCGGGCATATTTTGGTGCTTTATCGCCCAAGCGAAGAAGCAAAAATTCAGCTTCCACGCAAATAACAACAAAAGTGCGGTCATTTTTAACCGCACTTTTTTATTTAAATATAATTCACTTCAATAATATCAAACTCAACGACACCGCCAGGCGTTGTAATATTAACGGTATCATCTAATTCTTTACCAATTAAACCTCGCGCAATGGGAGAATTAACCGAAATCAAACCCGATTTAATGTCCGCTTCATCATCGCCTACAATGCGATAAGTGACTTCTTCGTCTGTATCAGTATTTACAAGCACAACCGTTGCACCAAAAATAACTTTACCGTTATTTGGCATTTTTGTTACATCAATAATTTGAGCATTACCAAGTTTACCTTCAATCTCTTGAATACGACCTTCACAAAAACCTTGTTGCTCACGAGCCGCATGATATTCTGCATTTTCTTTTAAATCACCGTGCTCGCGGGCTTCTGCTATCGCTTTAATAATTTCTGGACGACGTACATTTTTTAAGAAATCCAATTCTTCACGTAATTGTTCTGCGCCACGCACAGTCATTGGAATTTGTTGCATTGTTTTTCCTTTTACTAAATAAAACAAAAACCACGGCAAAATCCTAAAATCTTGCCGCAGTATTATTAAAAATAAACTTGAAATGAGAAAATGATTTACTCAATTTCATTCGGGGCTTATTATTGTTCGTCTAAAAAAAAATAGCAACCATAACAAACCTAATATGAAAAAATTATCTTCAATATCCACCGCACTTGGATCCTTTTTACTTTCCGTAAGCTTTAGCCTTCCAACCTTCGCAAACATTAATGTTTCAGACTTGACACAACAATTGCCCGAAGGTTCTAGCGTAGGTTTTATCGCAAAAAATATAAATCAAAACCAAATTATCGCGGATTATAATGGCTCAACCTTTATGCTTCCTGCGAGTACACAAAAAGTTTTTACTGCCGTTGCCGCTAAACTCGCATTAGGCGATCAATTCCAATTTGAGACCTCTCTTTTGAGTAATGGAAAAATTCAAAATGGGAATTTAGATGGCAATTTAATCGTGCGTTTCACTGGCGATCCTGATCTCACTAGCGGCCAACTTTATAGCTTACTTGCAGAATTAAAAAAACAAGGTATCAAAAAAATTAATGGCGATTTAGTATTAGATACCTCTGTTTTTTCGAGTCATGACCGAGGGTTAGGTTGGATTTGGAACGATCTGACCATGTGTTTCAATTCTCCCCCATCTGCTGCGAATATTGATAACAACTGTTTCTATGCGGAACTAGATGCCAATCAAAATCCCGGTGAAACCGTAAAAATCAATGTGCCTGCACAATTTCCAATTCAAGTGTTCGGACAAGTCTATGTAGCGGATAGCAATGAAGCTCCTTATTGTCAGCTTGATGTTGTTGTACATGACAATAATCGCTATCAAGTAAAAGGATGTTTAGCACGCCAATCTAAACCTTTTGGTTTAAGCTTTGCCGTGCAAGATACAGATGCCTATGCTGCCGCGATTATTCAACGTCAATTAAAACAATTAGGTATTGAGTTTAATGGTAAAGTCATGTTGCCTCAAAAACCACAACAAGGTCAGCTATTAGCTAAACATTTATCAAAACCATTACCAGATTTATTGAAAAAAATGATGAAAAAATCGGATAACCAAATTGCCGATTCATTGTTCCGAGCGGTGGCATTCAATTACTATAAACGCCCTGCATCCTTTCAATTAGGTACATTAGCGATTAAATCCATATTACAAAAACAAGGAATTCGTTTTGGTAACAGTATTTTAGCCGATGGTTCGGGGCTGTCTCGCCATAATCTTGTAGCACCTAAAACAATGCTATCCGTTTTAGAGTACATCGCCAAAAACGAAGATAAATTACATTTAATGGAAACTTTCCCCATCGCAGGTGTAGATGGCACGATCAGTGGGCGAGGTGGATTAATTAACCCGCCATTAGTAAAAAATGTTATCGCTAAAACCGGTTCTTTGAAAGGGGTTTATAACCTAGCTGGCTTTATGACAAATGCTCGAGGGGAAAAAGTAGCCTTTGTACAATTTATTAATGGCTACTCAACAGGCGATTTGGAAAGCAAAACAAAACGAGCACCATTAGTACAATTTGAGAGTGGCTTGTACAACGAAATCTATAAATATTAATAAAACCTTCTAAAAAAACACCGCACTTAAAATGACAAAGTGCGGTGTTTTTTAAATTATTTAACATACTCATTACCTAAAAATAATGGTCCTAAATGGCTTTTAGGAAGGACAAATTTTTCAGGATAAATTACATCTACTAAATATAGTCCATCAGGTTTTGCAGTTGGTGCCGCAAGCTGACGATTTTTTTGCTCTAGTAGCCATTTCATCCATTCAATTGATTCTTTACCTGCACCAACTTCAATCAAACTCCCAACAATATTACGGACCATATGATGCACAAAAGCATTGGCTTGAATATCCACAATAATATATTGCCCAATCCGAGTAACTGATAAGTGATGAACATTACGCCACGGCGTATGTGATTGACATTGTGCGGCACGAAAAGAGGAAAAATCATGCTCGCCTAGTAAATACTGACCAGCTTGATGCATTTTTTCTGCATCAAGATCTAAATAACAATGCGTAATTCCTCCGTGTAAAATAGCAGACCGTAATTTATTACAATAAAGAATATAGCGATATCGACGAGCCATTGCTGAAAAACGCGCATGAAATTCATCATCAACTTTTTTTGCCCAAGTAACCGCAATATCATCAGGTAAATTCGCATTTGTCCCGAATGTCCATGCTTTATCAGGGCGTACTGCACTGGTTTCAAAATGTACGACCTGCCCTGTTCCGCTCACCCCTGAGTCAGTTCTCCCAGCACAAAAAATTTCAATTTTTTCATTGGCAATAATGGAAAGCGCGTTTTCAAGTTGTTCTTGTATGCTACGCACATTTTCTTGACGTTGCCAGCCGTAATAATTTGTACCTTGATATTCAATACCTAATGCGATTTTCATCTTATGCCTTATTTTTGATAGAGTGAAATTATGGTAACGCAACTTTATAAGGTACGCAAATTTCATTATGTAAGAATAAACATATTTTTTCATTAAATGATAATAATTACCATTGACATAAATTAACCTTTTAGATATACTCGCGCCTATTTTTACCTATATCTAATCTACGGAAGCATTTTATGAAATTTAAATTAAGCCTAATTTACACCGCACTTTTTGCCGGAGTTTCGGTTTCTGTGTTAGCGGAAACACAACATAAAGCTAGTACTGAAACGATTGAACAAATTAACGTTCAAGATACAGGTATTAAACAAAATGGCTATCAAACAACAGGAACATCCGTCGTATCAAAAGCTGAAGTACCAGTATTCGATACGCCAAACACAGTAAATATTCTTTCAACCAAACTACTAGAAGATCGCAAATCTGAATCACTTATTGATGCGCTTTATAACATCAGTGGTGTGAGTCAAGCGAATACGCTAGGAGGTATGTTTGATGCAATCCAAAAACGTGGTTTTGGTGGAAACCGCGATAACTCAATTATGCGTAACGGTTTACAAGCCGGCCCAGCTAAAAACTTTAGCGCGACAACTGAAACCGTTGAAGTTTTAAAAGGTCCTGCATCTGTGCTTTATGGTATTCAAGATCCAGGTGGCGTGGTCAATATCATTACTAAAAAACCACAACAAACACCTCGTTATGTCATTGGTGGAACTTTAGGTAATCATAGCCTCTGGGGAACACAATTAGATTTCACTGGTGGTTTAGGAAATGGTTTTGCTTACCGCTTTATCTATGACAAACAAGAAAAGGACTACTGGCGTAATTTTGGCAAAGTGAAAAATACGACTTACGCACCATCACTTTCTTGGGAAAATGATAAAACTAAAGTGCTTCTTTCTTATGAACACAAAGATATTCTTGAGCCATTTGATCGTGGTACAAATCTTTTAACAGCAACTAATGCATTACCAGATATTCCTGTATCGCGTCGTTTAGATGAACCAAATAATGAAACAACCGCAAAAACCGATAACATTGATTTTAAAATTGAGCACAAATTAAGTGATAGTTGGAAATTAAATGCGGGTTATAGCTATGCTCGTTACAAATATTTCTACAATCAAGCTCGTATTACAAATATTAACGTTACAGATGTTACTATCCCTGCAGTTAAAAATAAAAAGGGTGAGATTACCTCTCCTGAATTAAGCGCGCATTATGTACGCCGAGCCATTGAACAGCAACAAGGTGATCAACGTGTTCATAGCGGTACATTAAATATCGTTGGTGAATTTGGTATTGGTGATATTGCTAACCGCTTTGTAGCTGGTATTGATGCAATGCGTAATATTCGTGATCTTGGTCCAATTTATAACCAAGGTATCATGAATTCTGATATCAATATTGATAATCCAAACTATACTAGCCCTGTTGCGGCACATAAAAATGGTAACGGCAACGCCTACCAATATAACTATCTCAAAACCGTTGGTGTTTATATTCAAGATACCGCTTACTTTACAGATAACTTTATCATGACAAGTGGTTTGCGTTATGAGTACTTTGATCAATTTGCAGGACGTCATTGCTTAAATGCGGCAAACTGTAAAAAAGGTCAAAATCTAACAAAAACCGGAAATACCGATCAGCACGATGGCAAGTTATTGTATCAATTAGGTGCCGTATATAAATTTACACCACATATTGCGACCTTTGCAAACTACTCTGAGTCTTTCCGTCCACAAATGAGTGTGGCAACACCTGTTAGCGGAGATTTAAAACCAGAACAAGGTAAATCTTTTGAAATTGGTGCAAAATACGAAAACTCTGGCTTCAATGCAACACTTGCATTATTCAATATCAGTAAACGTAATGTGGCTGAAACCGTTGGTTCTGGTTCAAATGCACAATTAAATATCGTCGGCAAACAACGTTCTCGCGGTATGGAATTTGATCTTAATGGTCAAATTACAGATAACCTAAGTGTAGCAGCTAACTATACCTACACCAAGGTAAAATCACTTGAAAATGATAATCCTAAAACCAAAGAATCAGTGGGTAAACAACTTTCAGGTGTGCCAAAACATCAAGCATCTCTGTTCCTAGCTTATAACGTAGGTGAATTTGATTTTGGTAACATCCGTATTGGTGGAGGGGCTCGTTATTTAGGCTCATGGTATGCCTACAACGATACTTATACAAAAGCATACAAATTGCCTCATGCCGTGGTATATGATGCCTTTATTGCTTACGATACCAAAATCTCTGGCAAGAAAGTATCTTTCCAACTTAACGGTAAAAACTTAACAGATAAAACTTACTATCCATCTACCTCAGGTAACGCAACAAACACGTTAATCCCTGTTGCATTAGGCTATGGACGTGAATTTATCTTCAACACTAAAATTGAGTTTTAATTGAGCGCACAAAAAGGGCGAATACTTCGCCCTTTTTGTTTTACTTTTATGGATAATAAATGAACTGGCAAACCGAACTTAATAATAGTTTAAACTGGATTTTAACCGCACTTTTTTGGGTGATATTATGCTTTAGCGCAACAATCTTAGCCTTAAAACAAACTACTTTCGGCAAAAAATTCTGGTGTATCGTGTCACCATCGATTAGTAAAAAAACCAGCATTAAACTTATTTTAATGTTGTTAGTGCTCTTTATAATGATATTGCTAGAAGTAAGATTTAGCGTGCTTAATTCATTTTTTTATAATGGATTATATAGCTCAATGCAAGAAATGAATATAGAAAAATTCTGGTTCTTTGCTAAACTTAATGCTCTTCTTGTACTTGTTCAAGTCATTCACTCGATTAGTGATTACTTCTTCCGTCAGGTATTTGAAATTCGATGGCTTGAAAGTTTAAACTCATCACTGATTCAACGTTGGCTAAATAATAAAAAATACTATCGTTTAAAATACGAACAAGATTTACCCGATAATATTGATCAACGTATTGAACAAGATGCTCGTGAATTTATTACTAGTACCGTACAAATTGTGCGTGGAATGATTAATTCTATTCTTACAACGATAGAATTTACTATTATCCTATGGTCACTATCTGGTGTATTAAGTCTATTTAGTTTAAATATTGAGAAAGGTGTCGTATTCTTTATTTATTCCTTTATTATCTTTGCAACTTTAATGTCAGTCTGGATAGGTAAACCGCTAATTAAACTAAATTTTAATAAAGAAAAACTCAATGGGGATTATCGTTACTCTTTAATCCGTGTACGTGATAATGCGGAAAGCATTGCTTTTTATCATGGTGAAAAAAAGGAACAACTATTCTTACAACACAAATTTACTCAAATAATTCATAACCGTTGGGCTATTGTATTAAAAATGCTTGGATTGGATGGATTTAATTCTGGAGTTACTCGAGTAGCAAAACTCTTACCATTAATGTTACAAGCACCACGTTTCTTTGCTGGACAAATTAAACTTGGTGATATGCATCAAACTGTACAGGCTTTTAACCGGTTAATGACTGCCCTTTCATTTTTTAGATTATTTTATGAGCAATTTACACTCTATCAGGCTCGTTTAAACCGTTTATATGGTTTTATGAAAAAAATGGATGATTTAGATAATCAAGAGTTTTATCAACCATTTCTATGTTCTCATCGTGTCGCATTAAAAGACTTCGGTATTAAAGATGAAAAAGGTCGTGTATTACTTAATAATTTAAATATTAATTTAGTTAATGGTGATGCACTATTAATTCAAGGTGCATCAGGCACAGGGAAAACTTCATTATTAAAAGCAATTGCGGGAATTTATCCTTTTGAAACGATTGGTATTGCAGAACATCCTTGCTCTGGAAGTTTATTCTTACCACAACGTCCTTACATGCCACAAGGCACTTTACGGGAAGCAATTTGTTATCCTAATATCAATCCCAACCATCCAGATCTAATTCAAACAATGGAAGATTGTGCCTTAGGTAAATATATCCATGCCCTTGATCATATAAATGACTGGCAAGTTATTTTATCCCCTGGAGAATTACAACGTGTTGCCTTTATTCGTATTTTACTCACTAAACCCGATGTCGTATTTTTAGATGAAACAACATCTGCATTAGATGAAACAACTGAGTATTTGCTCTATCGAAAAATTCGATATCATTTACCTGAAATGATTATTTTAAGTATAGGTCATAGAAGTACGCTTCAACAATTCCACAATAAACAATTGAAATTAGATATATGTTTATTATGTGAATAATCGTTTGTTTTAACATATTTTAGATAATAAAAAAGCGAACCAAACGTTCGCTTTTTATATAAATTTAATTTATAGCACTGAAACGTTAAGATCAGAACCGCCACCGACAATTCTAACCCGTTTTCCAGCAACAAAACTCGAATCAGCCTTTTGAACAACGACAATCTCTTGACCATCGTCTTTCTTAATCACTAATTCAGCACCATTTACTTGGCTCATTTTTTCTTCAATTTTACTGCCACCTACAGCACCTGCTAACGCTCCAATTACTGTTGCAATAGCCTGTCCACGGCCTCCACCAATTGCATTACCTGCTATACCACCTAAAGCACCTCCACCGATACCACCAACAATACCTTGGTTTTCGGCCTGGATTTTAACTGGTCTGACAGAAACAATTGTTCCATAAGTAATTGAACGCGCTTCTTTTGCTTGAGATGCTGTATAAACATCACCACTGAAAACATCTGTATTAGCACAGCCAGTCACAGAGAAAGCAACTAAAAGTGCTAATGTTGCTGTCATTTTTTTCATATGCTATATACCTTATTAAAGGGTTAAAAGAAATTAAAGTGGGTTTCTAGGTGATAATGTTGAAACATTTGTTGCTTTTTCATCACCAGAAACAATAACACATGCACCAACAACTAAAGAAGAATCATACTTACGAGTAATAACTACCTGTTCACCTTCTTGTTGATTACCTGAACAATCATTTTTACGAATAGTTAACTGTAAGTTTTCACCTTGTGGTTGACTAAATACAATATTACCTTTATAGGCATTTTCACCAACTGGCGCAGTTTGAGATGAACACGCAGATAAACCTAAACCAGCTAATACAACTAATGCTAAAGAGAATTTTTTCATTTGCTAAACCTCGAGTATTTTCTTAATAGAATAAGGATGAACCTTAATACAAGTATGATTTGATGTCTTATCAACAAAACTTACTGCAATAGATGGATTAGGCAATCTCTCGCCATCCACTTTAGGCTCGCTCACTTTAATGGTTAATTGAGTTAATTCGCTCCATAAAAAACGCATATTAATACGCTGTACCCATTCATTTATCGATTCATTCGGTAAAAATGGCATTACGACCTCAATATGCTCCCAACCTTCTACAGGATACTGCTTATTTTTAGGGAACGGTAGTTCAATAACATCAACGAACTGATTAGCGAACTTCACTGCTTTTTCTAACTGAATTAGATAAATCTTACGTCCGTTGACAATGTTATCAGATAAAATTCTACCGTATTTCAATAAAAGTGTCAGCCAGTTTTTTGCATTTTGTTCATTATTTACACGCACGGCAAGGTGATCGATTTCATAATTTGAAAAATCGATTGACATCATTTGAGCTAATTGTTGAATTTTTTTTTCAAATTCCGTCAAATCAGAAAAAAGTGCGGGTGATTTTTCCTGTAAATTTGTCATTTTGTCCCTTTGAGAAACTCATAAAGAACGGTATCATAGCCGATTATTTTCATTATTCAATTTGAACATAGGAAAAAACGTGAATATTCAATCTATTTTATCCGACAAAATCAAACAAGCTATGATTCTTGCTGGAGCAGATCAATCTTGCGATGCGCTTGTTCGTCAATCAGGAAAACCACAATTTGGCGATTATCAAGCCAATGGCATTATGGCTGCAGCAAAAAAATTAGGTTTAAATCCACGAGAATTTGCTCAAAAAGTTTTAGATAATGCTCAACTATCTGATATTGCAGAAAAACTAGAAATCGCAGGACCAGGCTTTATTAATATTTTCTTAAATCCAACTTGGCTAACAACTGAAGTTTCAGCTGCGCTTTCTCAAAAGAATTTAGGCATTCAAGCTACGGATAAGCAAACTGTTGTGATTGATTATTCATCGCCAAACGTAGCAAAAGAAATGCATGTAGGTCACTTACGCTCTACTATTATTGGTGATGCAGTTGTGAGAACCCTAGAATTTTTAGGTCACAATGTCATTCGTGCAAACCATGTTGGTGACTGGGGTACGCAATTCGGAATGCTTATTGCTTATCTTGAAAAAATGCAAAACGAGCATGCGAGTGAAATGGAATTGCAAGATCTTGAGGCCTTTTATCGCGAAGCCAAAAAACACTACGATGAAGATGAAGTTTTCGCTGAAAAAGCGCGTAATTATGTTGTGAAATTACAAGGTGGTGATGAATATTGCCGAGCGATGTGGAAGCGTTTAGTTGACATCACCATGCAACAAAATCAGCACAACTATGATCGCTTAAATGTGACTTTAACCGAAAAAGATGTGATGGGTGAAAGTCTTTATAATCCAATGTTACCAAGCATCGTAGAAGATCTTAAAAAACAAGGCTTAGCTGTAGAAGATGATGGTGCATTGGTTGTTTATTTGGATGAATTCAAAAATAAAGAAGGCGACCCAATGGGCGTGATCGTTCAGAAAAAAGACGGTGGGTTCCTTTACACTACAACAGATATTGCTGCAGCAAAATATCGTTATGAAACATTAAAAGCTGACCGCGCACTTGTTTTTTCAGATACTCGCCAAAGCCAACATATGCAACAAGCTTGGTTAATTACTCGTAAAGCAGGTTATGTACCAGACAGTTTCTCTTTAGAGCATAAAAACTTTGGGATGATGCTTGGTAAAGATGGTAAACCATTTAAAACCCGCACCGGTGGCACGGTGAAATTAGCCGATCTATTAGATGAGGCGATTGAGCGTGCCACTGTATTAATTAATGAAAAAAATACAAATTTATCTAATGATGAAAAAGAAGCCGTGATTGAGGCTGTCGGTATTGGTGCGGTGAAATATGCAGATCTATCCAAAAACCGTACTACGGATTACGTTTTTGATTGGGATAACATGTTAAGCTTTGAAGGCAACACTGCGCCTTATATGCAATATGCCTACACTCGAATTCGTTCGATCTTTAATAAAACAGATATAAATTCAACCGCACTTTTGGCTGCACCTTTAACGCTTGAAGATGATAAAGAAAGAGCTCTTGCAATTAAACTGCTACAATTTGAAGAATCGGTACAAACTGTCGGAAAAGAAGGCACACCACATGTACTTTGTGCTTATTTATACGAACTAGCAGGCATATTCTCGTCATTCTATGAACATTGCCCAATTTTAAATGCTGAAGATGAGTCCGTAAAATTAAGTCGTTTGAAATTGGCATTATTAACGGAAAAAACCTTAAAACAAGGTTTAGAGTTACTCGGTATTAAAACCGTAGAAAAAATGTAATTTAGATAATTCAAATCCCTTTCTTACGAAAGGGATTTTTTATGCTTATTTACAGAATAAAAAAAGTGCCCCAATGGGGCACTACTCGGAAAGCAAAATAGATGTCGGCTATTTAAGATAGCACTTGTTTTTAGTGGTTTCAGAATAAAGAAATCCGATCAGTTATGCAAATACATATTTTCAGATTTGTGAAGTTGGTCACGGTTTTTTTATCAAAATCAAGTTTTTTAAGCTTTTAAATAGGAAAACTAGAGAAAAAGACTAATAACAGCGGTGGTAATAAATTCGTGACCATACCAAAAGAAATGGCGATAGGCGTTACTTCAATTCCGCCTGATTTTTGAATAATCGGCAATGTACAATCTAATGCCGTTGCGCCTGTAATTCCAATAGCTGTAGAGCGATAATGTTGCATAAACAATGGAATCAAAAATAAACTCAATATTTCACGCGATAAATCATTGAAAAAGGCAATACTGCCCTGCATCGGCCCCCAAGCATTTGTCAGCACAACGCTTGATAAAGAATACCAACCAAATCCCGATGAAAAGGCTAAACCTTGAGTAATCGGCATACTTAGAAAAAATGACGAAATAACGCCACCAATTAAAGAACTTAGGGTAAAAATTGCCCCCATCATTAAACCTTGCTTGTTTAATAAGACTTCTTTCAAGGAAATGCCGTTATTACGAAGCTGAATCCCGACAAAAAAGATTAACGCAATAAGCACGTAAAGATTGGAACCATGTGGGAAATGCAACCAATCATTGCACAACCAACCTAAAACGATGCCAATAATTACCGCACTTAATAATTTAATTGAGTCCATTAACGAATGCCAACGAGATGGCAATTCTCCCTGTAAATAATTAACAGGCTTAGGCAAAGTGCGGTCATAAATAGCTAAGCCTAGGATATTACAAGTCAAAATAATAGCCGATAGCCCTAAAGCGGTCATTCCAATAATTGGCAATTTTTGTTCTAAATGCTCGAGTTGCCCAAGCATAAATCCCATCATAAATAAAATGATGTAAAGCAATAACATCACAATTTTATTAATGAATGCCAACGCATTTTGATTCTGTATTTTGACTAAATAACCCAACACCATCGGCACAAGCACAATGAGTAGTCCGTTAATTATTTCTTCCATTGTTTCCTTCACCACTATTACTTTTATCTCATCTGTAAAAGTAAAGACCATTTCAATATCTATGCACTATTTATAATATATACTTTTTATCAATCTACCAAATACCCAATGAAAGAATATCTACGTTATACCAGAAATAAAAAAGCGGCTGGTTAAATTTTAATTACCAGCCGCTTGATTTTATTTCTCAATAAACTTAATTATTTGCTCCCGACCTAAATGCCCTGGCACAGTTTTCTTAACATTTAAATCAGCATCTAAAAATAGATTAAACGGATAACCTCGAACATGAACACGATCAATAAGTTCACCATTTTCATCTAGCAAGACTTTAATATTTTTATATTCTAGCCCTTTGTACCATTCAATAAAATCAGCAGTGTCTTTTTCGCCTTTGTGATCGGGCGAAACAATGGTAATCACTTCAAAATTGCGATCTTTTTCCGCACTTAAATCATCAATTTCAGCTAATCCTGCCAAACAGATTGGACACCAAGATGCCCACATTTTGACATACACAGGTTTGCCTTTATATTGGCTTAAAGTAACTGGCTGATTGTTTAAGTCTTTGAGTTGCACATCCGCCAAATTAGTTTGTGCAAAAGCGTTTAGGCTGAATGCCATTAGAAATATTGATAGTAGTTTTTTCATTGCTTTTTCCTTTTATAAATTTCTTTTGTTGAGGCTATGCCTTACGAAAAATTATTCGTAATTAATAAAATGCCCATCACGATAATTAAAATTCCGCCAC
Source organism: Haemophilus sp. Marseille-P9675 (assembly GCF_916862695.1). Lineage (NCBI taxonomy): Bacteria > Pseudomonadati > Pseudomonadota > Gammaproteobacteria > Pasteurellales > Pasteurellaceae > Haemophilus > Haemophilus sp. Marseille-P9675. Next base: position 465,380 of record NZ_CAKASP010000001.1, on the reverse strand, counting down.
CGATTTTAAATTTGTCTAAGTGTTTATTTAACCCTTTGGCACGTTTGAGCAAGCTGTCAGAGAAGAACGAAAACAGTACAAAAGGCGTTGCCAAGCCTAAAACATAAACAAACATCATTGATGCACCGTAAAGTGCAGAGCCTTCATCGCCTGATAACGCTAATACGGAAGCCAGAATCGGGCCAATACAAGGCGTCCAACCAAGACTAAACGTTAAACCAAGAACAAATGCCTCAAGTGCGGTCGATTTTCCTGATGTTTTGATTTCCACCAATTTCGTACGTTCCAATAAACCAATTTTGAAAATGCCAAGTTGATGAATCCCCAAAATAATCACGATAACGCCAGCGATAATGCGAGTGGTGTTACTAAATAAAATATTCCCTAAAAAGCCAAAACTAAAGCCTAAACTTACAAATGTAAGGGAAAGCCCTAAAATAAATAAAAAAGTATTCAGGACTTTTTTGCCGCCTTTACTCAAAATACCGAAATAAATCGGGATAATCGGGAAAATACAAGGCGAAAGAAAAGAAGCAAGTCCCGCTAAAAATACAGTTCCAATAAGGAGTTGTTGATCTAACATCCTGCCTCTCCTTATTTTTTAATTGATTGAATCAAATATCCGTATCCTGCCTTTTCCATTTCGGCTAACGGAATAAATTTAATTGAGGCGCTGTTAATACAATAACGCAAACCACCTTTATCTTTCGGGCCGTCGTCAAAAACGTGCCCCAAATGGGCATTGCCCGCACGACTTAACACTTCGGTACGTTGCATATTAAAACTATTATCCGTTTGATAATGCACTACCTCTTTTGCTATTGGTTTCGTAAAACTCGGCCAGCCACAACCCGATTCAAATTTATCATTTGAAGAAAAAACAGGCTCGCCTGTGGTGACATCAACATAAATACCCGGTTGGAAATTATCCCAATATTCATTACTAAAAGAGCGTTCAGTATGTTTATTTTGAGTGACGGAATATTGCAACGGTGTCAATTTCGCTTTGAGTTCTGCATCACTCGGTTTCGGATAATCTTTCTCGTCAATCAGGGGTTCATCAGCTTTGGTAATATCAATATGGCAGTAACCATTTGGGTTTTTCTTCAAATAATCTTGATGATATTCTTCTGCTACGATGTAATTTTTAAGTGGTTGAACCTCAATTTGTACTGGTTTTTTATATTTGGTTTGAAGCTGGGCGAGTGCTTGTTCGATCACCGCTTTATCTGCCCCATCTTGATAATAAATCCCCGTGCGATATTGTCTGCCACGATCGTTTCCCTGTTTATTTACACTCGTTGGATCAATCACTTTAAAATAATATTGCAATAATTTATCGAGCGAAATTTGATTTGCATCGTAAGTGACTTTTACCGTTTCTGCGTGATCGGTTACCCCAATCATCTGATAACTGGTTTTCTCCGTATTACCATTGGCATAGCCAGAAATCGCATCTTTCACACCGTGAATGCGCTCCATATATGCTTCCATTCCCCAGAAACAGCCACCAGCAAGATAAATTTCACGAATGTTTTGCGTATTTTCCATTGCCATTTTTTGTTCTCCAGATGATGATGTTGAACTTTGTATCGCTAAAGTTGGTGTTGCACAGCAAAGTGCGGTAATAAATAGAAATGTTTTTGATAGTTTCATTGTTTTTCCTTATGATGTGAAAATTAACGTTACATAAGGTTAGACGGCGGACAATCTGATTTCTTACAGATTTTTGTAAAATTTTTTAAGAAATTTATGAAAATCCATTGTTATAACCAATAATAAAGAGCTAAAAAACACTGTTTCGCCCTCTTTTCTAAGGTAAAAAAGGATCTATATGCAATCATATTCCACTCCTTCGCTTTATCACAAAGCGATTAGTTTTATGGTATCAGCGTACTTTTCCATTACCTTGATGAATGTATTTGTCAAAACCGCTTCTCAAACAATCCCTGCAAGTGAAACCTTATTTTCACGCTTTTTAATCGGCTTGCTTTTCTTACTACCTTTTGTAATTAAAGATCGCGACTTTAAAGTAGATGCCCGTCAATGGAAATTTTTAATCCTGCGGAATGCCGCGGGTGTATCAAGCATGTTGATTAACTTTTATGTTGTGAAGTTCTTACCGCTTTCCATCGCAGTCTTATTGATGAATACTTCTGCTCTATTTATCCCGATTTTATTGCTCTTTTTCCATCAAAAAACACCGCTTAATGTACTTTTGTGTAGCTTAATCGGTTTTCTTGGCGTTTCCATTATTTTACTCACCAATCACAATGGCGATGTTGATCCTATTTATGTACTGATTGGATTATCTGGTGCTGTATTGGCAGGAATGGCATTTATTGGCTTACAAGAATTAAACAAATACAACACACCAAAAAATATCGTATTTTATTTTCATCTGATTGGGACACTCATGCTACCAATCTTCTTTATTCATCAATGGAAAATCCCTAATTTATACGAGTTTGGTTTATTACTATTGGTGGGCGGATTTGGATTGATTTTCCAATTATTGCTCACGCGCGCTTTCAGATATGCGCCAGCCAATGTTATTACCCCTTTTGCTTTCACTGGTGTCATTTTCTCTAGCGTATTCGACTGGCTCTTTTGGCATCATACGCCTAACCTCTATTTTTGGTTCGGCGCAGTTGTAATTGTGGGTGCAGTGAGTTTATTGGCGAAAATGAAGAAATAAACACTTTATTTATCAGAATATTAAATTTAGTACGATTAGGTTATAGCTGGCTCAATAAAGTGCGGTGAAAAGTAACGGTGTTTTTCACTCTGTCAAAATTCCTAATGTGAATCTTTAAATTTCTTCATCATCATACTTAACGTTTTACAATTTCTTTGAAAACGACGACAATGAGGACAAGTTAACAAATGCATTTTTAACCCCATTTTTTCTTGCAGTTCTAATGATCGCTCATGAGAATCAGAAATTATTCGAGTGGCTTGAATACAACGCATAATTTTCTCCTAAAGTTTTTTTGATAGACAATTTTGCAACTGCAAACGGGCCCGATAAAGTGTGGTATGCAAGTTGGAGGTGGTAAGTTGAGTTTCTTGACAAATTTCATCCGATGACAATTCTAAAAACTCTCTCATCATAAAAATTTTGGCATGTTTAGCGGGTAAACAAGTCAGGCAAGTTTCGAAAATCAACCAAAACTCATCAGAATACACCGTTTCCTCTTCACACTGTAATTCGCTCGGATAATATTCTATTTTCCAATGGCCTGTATCATCAAAAAATGTATTAGTTGACTGTTCATCTTCAATTTCACTTTCTAATACAAAGCGTCCTTTTTGGCGAAGGTAATCAATAATTTTATTTTTTAGAATGGCAAAAACCCAAGTTTTAAAAGCGGCTTGATGTTTAAAATTCGCGAGATTGTTAAATGCACTTAAAAATGCTTCTTGTACTAAATCCTCAGCAAGGTCAGCATGTTGCAACTGTAACGTTGCAAATTTCAGCATCTGCGTGCGAATTTGTTGGAGTTCCATATCAGAAATGGCATTCATTTTAATTCCTTTAAAATTTTTGTAAGAAATGAAAAAGTGTTTCGTCTAATAACATGAAAGAAACTATTTCTTTCAATACTATTTTTACCACTTAAACAAGGAAATTTAAAATGAAAAATATTACATTCAAAAGTGCAATCTTAGGTATGGCTATGTTATTTGGTGTAACAACCGTTTATGCAGAAGAAATGAAATCTGATGCCATGCCAATGAAATCAGAACCGATGATGAATACCCCAATGAAAAAAATGATGAAATCAGATGACATGCAAATGCACTCTGACCACATGATGAAGTCTGATGAAATGGGAATGAAATCTGATATGAAAATGAAATCTGATAAAAAGATGAAATCAAATAAAAAAATGAAAATGGCAAAAGAAAAAATGTAAAGAACAGTCTGTAAAAGTGCGGTAAAAAATCTCAAAAATTTTTCACCGCACTTTATTGAAACAGAGTTTACATCACCACCACATCAAACTGTTCTTGGTTATAAAACTGTTCTGTTTTTACCTTTACTCGTTTGCCAATAAACATTTCTACTTCTGGCAGCAAACCGTGAGATTCTTCATTAATAAGATATTCGGAAACCGCTGGTGAGGCATAAACAACAAATTGTTCACTACTGAATAAATGATACACCCGAATAATTTCACGCATAATTTCGTAACAAACTGTCTCAACGGTTTTCACCCGACCGCGTCCATGGCAAGTTGGGCATTCATCGCATAGTACATGCTCAAGGCTTTCACGAGTTCTCTTACGAGTCATTTCCACAAGGCCTAATTGCGTAAAGCCATTCACATTAGTTTTCACACGATCTTTAGAAAGCGCATCACATAAAGATTCTAATACTCGATTGCGGTGTTCATCTGTTTGCATATCAATAAAATCAATAATGATAATGCCACCAAGATTACGTAGTTGTAATTGCTGTGCGATAGCTTTAGTTGCTTCAATATTGGTATTGAAGATGGTTTCTTCTAGATTACGATGCCCCACAAATGCGCCGGTATTAATATCAATAGTAGTCATCGCTTCCGTTTGCTCAATAATTAAATAGCCGCCCGATTTGAGATTAACGCGTTTATCTAAGGCTGTTTGGATCGCATTTTCAACCCCATACACATCAAAGATAGGTTGATTGCCAGAATAAAGAACAAGTTTATCGCTTAGCTCAGGCATAAATTCATCGGTAAATTCTTTCACTTCGCCAAAGCAAAGTTTAGAGTCAATACGAATTTTTTCTAAGTTTGTACCAATAAAATCACGCAAAATACGTTGTGGAAGCGGTGGCTCACCGTAAATTTTTGATTTGGTTGGATACTTAGATTTACGTTCTAAGACTTTACGCCATAAACGTTTTAAAAATTCAGCATCTTGACGTAATTCTTCTTCGCTTGCCCCTTCTGTAGCGGTGCGAATAATAAAACCACCGAGTTCATCACAAAAAGGTTCAACTAATGCTTTTAAACGTGCACGTTCTTCTTCGCTTTCAATGCGTTGTGAAACGCCTACATGGCTATTTTCTGGCATAAAAACAAGATGACGTGATGGCAATGTGATGTCTGTTGTTAAACGTGCGCCTTTTGTACCAAGGGGATCTTTCACCACTTGTACAACAATATCCTGTCCTTCTCGTACTAATTCTGAAATGCTCTTAACTTTAAATTGCTTTTGTTCATTTTCATCTACACATTCCGTGTGGGATACAATATCAGCAGCGTGTAAAAAAGCCGCTTTTTCCAAACCAATATCAACAAAAGCAGACTGCATTCCCGGTAGCACTCGAGTTACACGACCTTTATAAATATTTCCGACAATTCCTCGTTTGGCTTGGCGTTCAATATGCACTTCGCGCAACATTCCTGTTTCTACTAGCGCAATGCGTGTTTCGTTAGGCGTTACGTTCATCAATAACTCTACAGCATCCATTTTATATTCCTAATTTCTTAAATTTCATCAAATATTTAGTCTAAATAGAATAATAGCCCGAAATAAGGTAAAATGCACCCTTTCTGAAATTTTCAACCCATTTTGGACTTATTAAATGTTTGGATTCGACCCAACTCTTGTTACTTTTACTATTTATATTTTCGGGATGTTGCTGATTGGCGTACTAGCCTATTATTACACGAATAATTTATCAGATTACATTCTCGGTGGACGTCGTTTAGGCAGCTTTGTCACCGCAATGTCTGCTGGTGCTTCAGATATGTCTGGTTGGCTTTTAATGGGCTTGCCTGGTGCGGTATATTTATCAGGCTTAGTTGAAGGCTGGATTGCTATTGGTTTAACTATCGGGGCTTATTTTAACTGGCTTTTAGTGGCTGGTCGTTTGCGTGTTTATACAGAATTAAATAATAATGCCCTCACCCTCCCAGAATATTTTCACAATCGTTTTGGTTCATCACACAAATTATTAAAACTTGTTTCTGCCACCATTATTTTAGTGTTTTTTACTATTTATTGTGCGTCGGGTGTAGTTGCAGGTGCAAAATTATTCCAAAATTTATTTTCGGTCGAATATTCCACCGCACTTTGGTATGGAGCATTAGCCACCATTCTTTACACTTTTATCGGTGGTTTTTTAGCAGTAAGTTGGACAGATACCATTCAAGCAACCCTTATGATTTTTGCGCTACTTTTAACGCCTATTTTTGTGTTATTAAGCATTGGCGATACCGCTCAATTTTCCTCGGTATTAGAGCAAGCTGAAGCAGCTGCCAATAAAGATTTTACAGATTTATTTACTGCCACTACGCCACTTGGTCTATTAAGCCTTGCCGCTTGGGGATTGGGGTATTTTGGGCAGCCGCATATTTTAGCGCGTTTTATGGCGGCTTATTCTGTTAAATCACTTATCAAAGCTCGTCGCATTAGTATGACATGGATGGTGCTTTGCTTAGGTGGTGCAATTGGTATTGGTTTCTTCGCGATTCCTTATTTCTTTGCCAATCCAAACATTGCAGGCACAGTCAATAATGAACCAGAGCAAGTATTTATTGAACTCGCTAAACTTTTATTTAATCCTTGGATCGCGGGCATATTACTTTCCGCTATTTTAGCTGCAGTAATGAGTACATTAAGTGCGCAATTGTTAATTTCTTCTAGCTCAATCACAGAAGATTTCTACAAAGGTTTCATTCGCCCTCACGCATCTGAAAAAGAGCTCGTATGGCTTGGAAGAATTATGGTATTAGTTATTGCCGCACTTGCGATCTGGATCGCACAAGATGAAAACAGCAAAGTATTAAAACTTGTCGAATTCGCTTGGGCTGGTTTTGGTAGTGCATTTGGCCCTGTGGTGCTTTTCTCTCTTTTCTGGAAACGAATGACGTCATCGGGTGCGATGGCGGGTATGCTTGTAGGCGCAGTAACAGTATTTGCTTGGAAAGAAGTTGTGCCAGCTGATACCGATTGGTTTAAAGTATATGAAATGATCCCTGGTTTTATTTTCGGTAGCCTTGCAATTATTGTTGTCTCATTGCTGTCTAGCAAACCGGAACAAAATGTTCTAGATACCTTTGACAAAGCAGAAAAGGCCTATAAGGAAGCAAAATGATCGACTTTCGCCCTTTTTATCAACAAATTGCGACCACAAATTTATCAGACTGGTTAGAGACCTTACCACTCCAATTAAAAGAATGGGAAACTCAAACTCATGGCGATTATGCGAAATGGAGCAAAATTGTTGATTTCCTACCTGATTTACATGCTGATGAAATCGATCTCAAAAGTGCGGTGAAATCTGACCGCACTTCTCCCCTTTCAGGGGGTGAAAAACAACGAATTATCCATCATTTAAAACAATTAATGCCATGGCGAAAAGGGCCTTATCATCTTTTCGGCATTCATATTGATTGTGAATGGCGTTCAGATTTTAAATGGGATCGTGTTCTTCCTCATTTAGCACCGCTGCAAGGTCGCACTATTTTAGATGTGGGCTGTGGCAGCGGTTATCATATGTGGAGAATGGTAGGCGAAGGCGCAAAAATGGTGGTCGGGATTGATCCTACAGAGCTTTTCCTTTGCCAATTTGAAGCCGTACGCAAGCTGCTTAATAATGATCGTCGAGCAAATCTTATCCCGCTTGGCATTGAGCAAATGCAACCATTAGCAGCATTTGATACTGTATTTTCAATGGGCGTACTCTATCATCGTAAATCCCCATTAGATCATTTAAGCCAGTTGAAAAATCAATTGGTAAAAGGTGGTGAATTGGTATTAGAAACGTTAGTAGTAGATGGCGATGTAAATACTGTGCTCGTACCGGCAGATCGCTATGCGAAAATGAAAAATGTTTATTTTATCCCCTCTGTCGCTGCACTAATTAACTGGCTAGAAAAAGTTGGCTTTACCAATGTACGTTGTGTGGATGTTGCAACAACCACATTAGAAGAACAGCGTAAAACTGATTGGTTGGAAAATGAAAGCCTGATTGATTTTTTAGATCCAAATGACCACAGTAAAACCATTGAAGGCTATCAAGCACCGAAAAGAGCGGTAATTTTAGCGAATAAATAAGCTTTCAATCAAAAAAAGGGGGATATTCTCTCCCCCTTATTTTTACCTACTACTATAAAATATTCTTTTCACCACGGGATAAACTAATTAATCCTGAACGAACTATTTCAAGCAATGTTGCCTCCTCTTTTAATGCATTAATAAAAGCATCAATTTTATCTTTCGTACCGCTAAGTTGAACGGTATAAGATTTTGGCGTCACATCTACAATCTGTCCACGGAAAATATCCGCTAAACGTTTGATCTCATCACGAGATGAACCGACCGCTCTTACTTTAACCAAAACTATTTCACGCTCTACATGCTCTTGCTCACTCAAATTAATCACTTTAAATACATCAACTAATTTATGAAGTTGCTTTTCGATTTGCTCTAAAACCTGCTCATCTCCCACAGCTTCTATCGTCATACGAGACAATGTAGGATCGTCCGTTGGTGCAACTGTCAAACTTTCAATATTAAATGCTCGTTGGGAGAATAAACCAACAACACGAGATAAAGCACCAGACTCATTTTCGAGTAAAACAGATAAAATTCTACGCATTAGTTTGTCTCCTCTTGAGGTTTACTTAAAATCATTTCATTCATTGCGCCACCACGAATTTGCATTGGATACACATGCTCAGATTCATCTACATTAATATCTACAAATACTAATTTATTTTTAATGCTGAATGCTTCTTGTAATTTACTTTCAAGTTCATCTGGTGTTGCAATTTTTATACCGACATGACCATAAGATTCAGCCAATTTCACAAAATCAGGCAAGGAATTCATATAGGTTTGCGAGTGGCGGCCAGAATAAATCAAATCTTGCCATTGTTTTACCATTCCCAAGAAATGATTGTTCAAACAAATAATAACAACAGGGATGCCATACTGAGTTGCAGTAGAAAGCTCTTGAATATTCATTTGAATACTTCCATCGCCAGTAACGCAAACAACCGTTGCTTCCGGATGAGCCAATTTCACTCCTAATGCAGCGGGCAAACCAAATCCCATGGTACCAGCGCCACCAGAGTTAATCCAATGACGAGGCTCATCAAATGGATAATGTAACGCTGCAAACATTTGATGTTGCCCTACATCAGAAGCCACATATGCCTGTCCTTTAGTAAGACGATATACCGCTTCCATGACTTGTTGCGGTTTAATCACGCCAGAAGTGCGGTCAAATTCCAAACATTTTTTTGCTTTCCATTGGTTGATTTCTTGCCACCAACTTTCAAGATCTGTTTGAGATTTTAATCCCTCTTCATTCAATAAACTCAAAAATTCTTCCAATACATTTTTCGCATTTCCGACAATTGGAATCGCCGCTGGAACATTTTTAGAAATGGAGGTTGGATCAATATCAATATGAATCACTTTAGCATTTGGGCAATATTTTTCTAAGTTATTTGTTGTACGATCATCAAAACGAACACCAATCCCTAAAATAAGATCACTTTCGTGCATTGCCGTATTGGCTTCGAAAGTACCGTGCATCCCTAACATTCCTAGGAATTGTTTATCTGTGCTTGGATACGCGCCTAATCCCATTAGAGAGGCTGTTACAGGTAAATTTAAACGATGTGCTAAAATTGTTAATTCTTCACTACACTCCGCTGAAATTGCCCCGCCCCCCACGAAAAGCACAGGTTTTTTCGCCACTAAAAGTGCTTTTAATGCTTTTTTAATTTGGCCTTTATGTCCATTTACTGTGGGATTATAAGAGCGTAACTCGACAGATTTTGGATATTCATACGGATATTTAAAATTAGGATTTACTGTATCCTTTGGAATATCTACAACAACAGGGCCTGGGCGACCGGTTGACGCGATATAAAAAGCTTTTTTTAGTATCTCCGGAATATCTTCTGCTTTTTTCACAATAAAACTATGTTTTACAACCGGGCGAGAAATCCCCACCATATCACATTCTTGGAATGCATCTCGGCCAATTAAACTACTCATTACTTGCCCTGAAATAATCACCATCGGTACAGAGTCTGTATAAGCCGTTAAAATGCCAGTGATTGCATTTGTTGCTCCAGGTCCTGAAGTCACTAGCACACATCCAACTTTACCTGTTGAACGTGCATAGCCATCCGCCATGTGAACAGCCGCTTGTTCATGGCGAACTAAAATATGTTCAATACCACCTAGTGTATGGATTGCATCATAAATGTCTAATACTGCCCCACCTGGATAACCAAATAAATACTCTACGCCTTCATCGCGTAAAGACTGAACTACCATCTCTGCGCCAGATAACTTCTTCATCTTTTACTCCTAAAACGAACCGCACTTTTTAAAAGTGCTCATGCTTTGTATCAATGATTTACATCATACTAAGCAAAAAGTTTTTGTCTAGTGTACATGACAGCTAAAAACAGCATTTAAACAGAATAAAAAATCAAACAATGACAAAAATTCAGCTTATTATAAAAAAATAATAATTTTAAATAAAAAAAATGCGACTATATGTCGCATTTTATAAATTAAGCAAAATTTAATTTTTTATTCGTTTTTTTGAACTAGATCACATTTTTAACGTTTTTTCACTGCAAATACGATTAAAAATAATGAAACCGCTGTCGCAACAAAACCAGCTAAACCTGAATAAGTGAAACCTACCACGATGTAACCGATGGCCGTGGCGGCTGCAACTGTCGCGGCATAAGGAAGCTGGGTAGTCACATGATCCATATGATTACATTTTGCACCAGTTGAAGATAAAATCGTTGTATCCGATACTGGCGAGCAATGGTCACCACATACGGCCCCCGCCATTACCGCTGATAAACAAGGGAGTAATAATTCTGGCGCAGCATTTGCAGCCATAGCTGCTGCAATTGGTAACATAATACCAAATGTTCCCCAGCTAGTACCGGTTGAGAATGCCATTGCAGAACCAAGAATAAATAAAATTACAGGTAAGAATTGCATTGGGATATTACCAGAAACAAGAGAAGATAAATATTTACCAGTTTGCATATCCCCAACGACTTTATTAATTGTCCACGCAAAGAATAAAATCGCAATTGCACCAGACATTGATTTAATACCTACGATCCAAGAACGTGCATATTCTGGAACACTTACTTGACGATCAATAATAATTAATAAAGTAGAAACTAGAATTGAGCAAGTACCACCCACAACTAAAGAAGTTCCAACAACCGTATTTTCAAATGCACCTAAAATGCTAAATTCTTTACCATCCGCTGCTAATGCTGATGCACCAGTGTAAATCATCATTGTAACCGTTGAAAAAATTAAAACCAAAATCGGTAATATTAGATTACGTACATGACCTTTTACACAAATCTCTTCTTCTAATTCATCTTCCGTATTTTCTAAGGCTAGTTTTTCATGGTGTGCCATTGAAGCGATGTCGAAAGAAAAATATGCTACAAAGAACACCATAATAATTGAGAAAATTGCATAGAAGTTCATTGAACTCATTGCCACGAATGCGCCAATTGGTGTGTATTCAGTAATCGAATAAGTCGCTAATAAACCGCCTACTAAGGTAATAATGTATGCGCCCCAACTTGAAACTGGCATCATTACACACATCGGCGCTGCCGTTGAATCCAAAATATAAGCAAGTTTCGCACGAGAAACTTTAAAACGGTCTGTCACTGGACGAGCAATTGCGCCTACAGCAAGACTGTGGAAATAATCATCAATAAAAGTAACAAAAACTAATGATGCCGCCAATAATTTAGCACCACGACGACCTTTAATACGGTTTTGTGCCCATTCAGCAAACGCACGATTACTACCTGATACAGTTAAAAGTGCGGTTAAAACACCAAGCAATAATAAGAACAAGACAATGTTCATATTAGAGTTGATTGCGCCATCAGCATAAACAAGTGAAATCACGTTGCTTGATAGATAACTGAAAGATGAGCCAATATTCCAGCCACCTAACATTAACGCACCAACAATAATCCCTGCACTGAGAGACACCAATACACGACGAGTTGCAATCGCCAAGACAATCGCCAGTAAAGCTGGGATGATTGACCAAACTGAGGATGAAAAATCAATAAGTTCCATTAAGAGATACCTACAATTAATGGAGAGAACGGAAAGCAAAGGACAGAATAAGACCAGAACAACCGTAGCGCTCCATAGTTAATCAAAAAAACTATGACAGTGACGCCCCTTTCAAGTACGCCACCAACTAGCTGAAATGACTTTCAACTAATTTCGGCAATCATTCCTTTCTTTTTTCTTCATCGTTATCCACTCAGAAAAAATACTTATAATAATTGCACCTCTACTTTTGTAGTGTCTAACAAGATTACCTTAAAAATCTTGCATTGCCAACAAAAATAATATTATTTTTATAATAAATTTAGATAAATACACCTTAATTTTAAAACAAAATATTAACATAATTTAATTTTAATATATTTATATAAATTCAGTATTTACAAATTTTTTAACTTTCTCTATTATTAATAGAGCCAATTTTAAATTAACAAACATTGATTTTTACTATGAGGTTTATAATGAATGAATTAACAAAAGGATTAATGAATCTACGCAGTTTGCGTGTTGCTGTACGTGAACTCACTTTAGAACAAGCAGAAAGCGCGCTTGAAAAGCTACAAACTGTAATTGAAGAAAAACGTATTGCTGAAGAGGAATTGATTAAGTCTGAAGCAGAACGCAAAGAGCGTATTGCAAAATATAAAGAATTAATGGAACAAGATGGTATAACGGCTGAAGAATTCCAAGCTATTTTTAATGTGTCATCTGTTGCTCCTAGAGTTAAACGTGCACCTCGCCCTGCAAAATATGCCTTTATTGATGAAAATGGCGAGCGTAAAACATGGACAGGTCAAGGCCGAACACCTCGCCCAATTCAAAATGCATTAAATTCAGGTAAATCATTATCTGATTTCGAAATTTAATTTTTCTATTTGAAACTAGAACCCATTTTTATGGGTTCTATTTTTTTATCTAAACCTAGCACGCAACATTATGATCGAAAAAAAAATATTACTCACCGATTGTCCCGATGATAAAGGCCTAATAGCTAAAATAACTAACATTTGTTACAAACATCAACTAAATATTCTGCATAATAATGAATTTGTAGATTTTGAAACTAAACATTTCTTTATGCGCACAGAATTGGAAGGTATTTTTAACGAAGCTACTTTATTAGAAGATCTAAAATATAGCTTACCCAAAGGAACACATTGTCGATTAATTGGTACACAACGTAAACGAATTGTTATTTTGGTCACAAAAGAAGCTCACTGTCTCGGCGATATTTTGATGAAAAATTATTATGGTGCGCTTGATGTAGAAATTGCAGCAGTAATCGGCAACCATGATAATTTACGCGAGCTCGTTGAGCACTTCAATATTCCATTTCATTTAGTTAGTCATGAAGGCTTAACTCGTATTGAGCACGACAAATTATTAGCTGAAAAAATTGATGAATATACGCCAGATTATATTGTTCTCGCTAAATATATGCGTGTACTAAATCCCGAATTTGTTGCTCGTTATCCAAATCGAGTGATTAATATCCACCATTCATTTTTACCTGCTTTCATTGGCGCAAAACCTTATCAACAAGCCTATGAACGAGGTGTAAAAATTATCGGTGCAACAGCACATTTCATCAATAATGAATTGGATCAAGGCCCAATCATTATGCAAAATGTCATTAATGTGGATCATACTTATAGCGCAGAAGCGATGATGCGTGCTGGTCGTGATGTAGAAAAAACCGTGTTAAGTCGCGCACTTGATCTTGCTTTACACGATAAAATTTTTGTTTATAAAAATAAAACGGTGGTGCTGTAATGGAAAAAATCACCCTTTCTCCAATAACTGCGGTTGAAGGAACAATTAATTTACCAGGTTCTAAAAGTTTATCAAACCGAGCATTACTTTTGGCTGCCTTAGCTAAAGGCACAACAAAAGTAGTCAATTTATTAGATAGCGATGATATTCGCCATATGCTTAATGCATTCAGCTCCTTGGGCGTGAAATATCAACTTTCTGATGATAAAACAATTTGCGAAATTGAAGGCTTAGGAGGTTCGTTTAATATTCAAGATGGACTTTCTCTTTTCCTTGGCAATGCAGGAACCGCAATGCGTCCCTTAACAGCCGCGCTTTGTTTAAAGGGGCAAAAAACGGGGGAAATCATCTTAACAGGTGAACCTCGTATGAAAGAACGGCCAATTCTACATTTAGTAAATGCATTACACCAAGCGGGTGCAGAGATTCGCTACTTAGAAAATGAAGGTTATCCTCCGCTCGCAATTCGTAACAGTGGGATAAAAGGGGGAAAACTCAAAATTGATGGTTCTATTTCATCCCAATTTTTGACCGCACTTTTAATGTCTGCTCCACTTGCAGAAAATGATACAGAAATTGAAATTATCGGTGAATTAGTCTCTAAACCTTATATTGACATCACCCTTTCAATGATGAAAGATTTTGGTGTTCATGTTGAAAATCATGATTATCAAAAGTTCTACGTAAAATGCAATCAGTCCTATATTTCACCTGGTAAATATTTAGTAGAAGGTGATGCCTCATCAGCCTCTTACTTTCTCGCAGCTGGCGCTATTAAAGGAAAAGTAAAAGTAACAGGAATTGGCAAAAACTCAATTCAAGGCGATCGTTTATTTGCTGATGTATTAGAAAAAATGGGGGCAAAAATCACTTGGGGAGAGGATTTTATTCAAGCCGAACATAATGAATTACACGGTATTGATATGGATATGAACCATATTCCTGATGCTGCAATGACGATAGCAACCACTGCTCTTTTTGCCAACAGCGAAACCGTCATTAGAAATATTTATAACTGGCGCGTAAAAGAAACTGATCGATTAACAGCAATGGCAACTGAGCTACGTAAAATTGGTGCAGAAATCGAAGAAGGTGAAGATTTTATTCGTATTCACCCACTTGCATTCAATCAGTTTAAACATGCTGATATTGAGACTTATAACGATCACCGCATGGCAATGTGCTTTTCGTTAATTGCACTTTCAAATACATCAGTCTCAATACTTGATCCTAAGTGTACAAGCAAAACATTTCCGAAATTCTTTTATGAATTTGAGAAAATTTGTATAAGAAACTAACTTAAAGTGCGGCCAAAAATATGACCGCACTTTTCGTGCATTATAATCCTACATTATCTTTAATCCGTTCAGCAAACATGCCGATGCTCAACGCAAAATAATTAGATTTATTCCAATCCAAAATAGTACGGAAATTATTTGAAACTAAAAATGCTCGACCCGCTTCACGATCAGGGCGAACTAACCAAAGCTGAGCATTTTCAAGTGTACTTAATTTTGCTTGCTCCTGTGGATTGGCGCTTTTTAAAATTAGCCCCATCGCTTGCCAATCTTTTAAAGAGCGAGCTTTATTGCTTTCTGTACCAGAATAACTCAAATCAATAGGTTGCGTAAGCATCACTTCTACGCCCCAAGGCAAAGTATTATCCCAGCCTACGGTATGCAAATAATTTGCAATAGAAGCAAAAGCATCAAACTGATTTTTCCAAATATCTTTTACGCCATCATTATTTCCATCAGCCGCATAACGTAAGAAAGTGCTTGGCATAAACTGAGTTTGTCCCATCGCGCCCGCCCATGAACCTAACATACGTTCACGTTGAATATGATCTTTTTCAAGCATTTTCATGGCAGAGATAAATTCTTTCGTAAATAATTTTTCTCTCCGACCTTCAAAAGCCAACGTTGCCACTGCAGAAAGTACATCATATTTGCCTTGATAATGCCCGAAACTACTTTCCATTCCCCATAACGCAAGCAAATACTCCTGCTGAACACCATATTTTTGGCTTGCTTTTTGTAATGGGGCTTGCACTTCCCAATAACGCTCTGTCGCAACATTCACTTTATTTTGAGTTAGTACTCTATTGAGATAATTGCTCGTGCCATTAGGATTAGCCACTGGAGGTGAATTAGGATCTCTTTTACGAATTTTACCGGCTTGTTCACGATCTAAATCTACTGCCTTTTGCATATACAGAATATTATTTTGAGCATTCAATACCGATAATGACACACCTTCAGCGGCGGCTTTACCTTTTAAAAATTGAACATAATCATTAAAATTTTCTGGCGTTCTTTGCTTAGTATAACTGGTGCTATTGACCACTGGCTTAATATCAGGCGAACTAGAACAACCTACTAAAAAAAATGCGGTGGATAATGTAGAAATTTTAAATAACATATTCAATTTCATCGTATTTCCTATTTACGTAAAAAAGTTTGGTAAAGATTTTTTAATAACGAGGTTGGCAATAAACGAGAACCAAAACGCAATGCAAAAGTAAATAATCCAGATAACAATCCTTGAATTCCCAAACGATATTTTAATTTGAACAAACGCCATTCTGCTTTGGCTTGATTGACACCACGACGGCGACTCACCATGCCATTTCCTACTCGCGCATAAACTAAAATATCTGGCAAATTCGCGACATGCAAACCTTGTGCGACAAGTTTTATCCACAAATAATAATCTTCTTGAAGATCTTCATATCCACCACAATTAATGACCGCACTTTTTTGATATGCCACCGTCATATGATTAAACGGACAACGTTTTTGCGTGAATTTGATAATTTCTTGAGCCGACGTTGGCACATTACGATATGCCACAATATCATTGATATTTTCACCAAATTCGGCAATTTGTCCGCCAAAGATAATGGTTTCAGGATGTTGTTCAATAAACGCCACTTGTTTTTCAAAACGATCAGGCACGCAAATATCATCGGTATCCATACGGAAAACCCAGTCATAATCACAATGCAATAAACCTTCGTTCAAGGCTTTGCCTAAGCCTCGATTTTGCGGCAATTTAACTAATTTTAATGGCAATTTTGTTTCAAATTCTGTCACCACAAATTCTAATTCTGGCGTTACTGCGCCATCAAAAACCAATACAATTTCATCTGCTTGACGAGTTTGTGCCACAAGACTTTCAAAACACGCCCGCAAGAATTGAGGATTTTCCTTAATATATAAGGACATTAGGACTGAAAATTTCATTTTATTTTCCTACATAAACCGTTTTAAATTAATGGCTAATTTTGGCGAAATTAAAATAACCAACGTAATAATGAATTGTTTAATGCTTTTTGTTTTCTTAAAAATATCAAAATAATATTTTGCCGCTTTACGCGATAAATTCATAATATGGGGATAAGCCAAAATATAGCTCGCGTTAATCTCAAAATTACGAGCTTGCTCTACTGTTTTCACATAATGCTCGCGAATATAATCAATCGCTTTCTGTGTATTAGTAGTATCCGTAGACACACTTGAACGTTTAGTATGGAAAGTACAATAAGTCAGTGGCTCATTAATTTTATAAGGTTTAAAACTCGGCTCTTGTAGCAGTTTTAACAAGAAATCATAGTCTTCCAAAGAACGAAGTGCGGTGGATAATCCGCCTATTTTTAAAAACATCTCTTTTTTAATCGCAACCATTGGCATGCCACCAATCTTATTGGCTAACAAAATACGTTCTGTCGAGATTTCTTGGGGTTCAATCGGTTGAGTCACATAAGTAAACCTTTCATTGACCATTTCACACCTAGCTGGATGATAAATAAAATTAATGTCTGGATTTTGCTCAATCACTTGTAATACTTTTTCACATTTTTCTGGCATAAACCGATCATCATCATCGAGAAAAAGCAACCAATCTCCCTTTGATGCACGCGCACCAATATTACGACTTTCTGCCGCACCTTGATTCATTTCATTACGAATCACTGTAACTGGGAAAGAATAGCGTTGCTCAACGACGACTTTTTCTTTTGAGCAATCATCCACAATAATCACTTCAAAATGAGTCGATGTTTGTTGATTTAAACTTTCTAATAAAGCTGGCACTTCTGCTTTTCGATTATAAGAAGGCACAATAATGCTTAACATAATTCCTTCCTTTAATTAGCCAAATTTTTCTTAATCGCAAAGATTTTCTTCAATGGATATTTCATTAATTTTTTAAACAAATTATTTGATAAAGATCCACGAACACTTTCTAAATTACTTATCAATACAGGATTTTCAATGATCATGAGAGGGCGAACCACGTTATTTCTTATATTAAAATCCTGCTCAAAGAGTAAAAAATCATCCGCTAACCAAAATGGTTTGTTTTGAGAAATTTTCTGGATAAATCTTCTTGCGGCTGATTTTTTTATAAGGTACCCCACCGTGCCGGCAAAATAACTTTTATAAGGAAAAGCGTAATTTACATTGCCTGTTTTTTTGCATAAAAAAGAAAAAGTTGTCGGATAATTAATTTCTAAATCAAAATCATTGAAATCATTAATTTTTGACTGCCCAACCAATATAATTTCAGACTCAAGTTTTTCTGATAAAAGTGCGGTTAAATTTTGCTGAAAATTTGGGTGGAATAAAGCATCGTCTTCACAGACTAACGCATAACTATCTTCATCGATGTCGTTGTCTTCAACAATTTTTTGGTACACAGCAAGATGGCTTAAGGTACAGCCGATTTCACCCTTAGTGACATTACGGCCATAATGTGCTTTAAATTGTTCAATATTAAAAATAGTAGCTAATTCATCCCAATCTTTTTGCATAGTATTAATAGCAGAAAACACTTGGAAATCCTCAGTATTTTTTTGAGAAAAGAATAATTCCCGACGTTGAATATCTTTGTCTAAAGAGATCAAATATTTTTTTAACATAAAATTATTCCTTATAAAATCGATTTCCATTCTTCAATAATTTTCTCAATGCCATAATCTTCACTCATTACACGAGATTTGTCTGACATTTGTTGATAAAGTTCAGGATTATTCATTAATAAATCTAAACCGTTAACCATTTCTTCAATATTATTTTTTTCACAAAGAAAACCATTTTCTTTATGCTCCACTAATTGCTTTACGCCAGGAGAACAATTAAAGGCAACAATAGGTAAGCCAAATGTCATTGCTTCAATAACGACTAAAGGCAAGCCTTCTGTTTGTGAAGGTAAACAATAAATTGAACTGCTTTCATAATAAAAAGCAACATCATTGGTACGAGGAATAAAATTAACTGAATCTTCAATACCTAACGCTTTAGCAAGATTTTTTAAATTCTCTTCTTCCTCACCCGATCCCACTATTTTTAAATTCCAATCTGGGTGATTTTTTGTCAAAACGTGCCAGGCTTTTAATAAATAATCAAAACCTTTATAAGAAAATAAATGCCCTACAGATAAAATAGTTTTATTTTCCCATTTTGCTAATTTATTCTTTGGCAAAAGCGTATTTGGATTAGCTATACTGATTATATTGTTCGTTTTAAATTTTTCTTGCCACAGCGTTTTTTCTGACTCGGTTAATGTGACGACTTTATCACATCTTGTTGAAGCTAAATATTTACCGAGTGTGCGAACTAGACGATTGCCAGTAAAGTTAAAAGAATAATGCTCCCATAAAATATGCTTTACATGTAAATTGACCAACGCTAAAGCAGAAAAGAGCATAATCGCACCATCAACTACAATTAAGGTATCCAGCTGTAATTCTTTAACCAATTCTCTTAATTTTTTTGTGATAGAAAAATAATCTTTTTTCAATGAATAGGGCAATTTATTCATTGCGTAAATATTAATTTTTTCATCGACTTGGAAAAAAGGCTTATTACCGCCAATGCTAATAAAAGAAACATCATATCCCTGTTTAGCGAGAGCATTGGCAACATTAATAGAAACTCGCTCTGTCCCCCCCGCACTTTCAATATTCATAATAAAGAAACCAATTTTTTTCATCTTAAATTTCCTTATAAATCGTTAATCCAAGCTCTGGGAATGAATCGTAACAGAATTGCCATCTTGGAATACTCGTTCTAATAAAACGAATTTCTACATTAGGATGACTTAATAAATTAAACGCAACAGAACTGAAGAACGTGTAAATAATCACCTTTTTATCCGATAAATTCTTAAATACGTAATCTTCAAAAATGAGTTCTGATTCAACATAATTTACCCCGTCTACTCGGTAATCTTCTGCTGGATGAGGGAAATAATAGTCAAAAGGAATCTGATCTTTTAATTTTTTTATTAATGAGATATTTTCCTCTTTTGTATTTAACAAGGGTTGTCCAATAAAAAATGAGACTTCGCCATCTATATCGCAATTGACTTTATTATCCCATAAGGAAATGGGTTCAATATTGGGAACAATATTTCTGTAATTAGGATAAACCGTATAATGTTTTTTTATTTCTTTAAATAATTTATGCACATTATATTTATCACCAATAAAGATCTTAATCAGTTTATATTTAAATGTGTCAGGTTCTCTCAATAAATTGGGGTGTGGAAAAATATTATCTGAGCCATCATCAAAGGTATAAAGCTCTTTAAATGAAACATGACTAAGATAAGTTTGTAGCCATAATGAATTAAGATTGGCGAGAAAAACCTTATCAAAACCTTTGTGCGTAATTTTATTCTTAAGCTGGCGCATTAACTTGAGAGAATCGAAACCTTTTAGATCCTTTCCCGTATCAATGTTGATCGAATCATTACAAACTTCTGCTAATTTACTCGCATACAAGGTTCTTTTTTTATCCCATACGCCACCAAACATGACGCCAAAGAATTGCTCGTTAGGATGTAATTCAATGATTTTTCTCGCAATTAATACTTGCAATGGTGTGCAACAAAGAATGAGATTCATAGGGTTTTACTCACTTTAGATGTCATAAAATAAAGAATAGGAATAATGGAAAGCGAACCAATAATTCCAGCATAAGGGATATATTTAATTTCTGTAAAAGTTAAAACTACAAGGCTTGCTACATAAATGATTGTAGATAAAACCGAACATTGGGAAATAAGTTTATTTTTTCCATAATAGAAAAGATAATTAACTAAAATCAAATAAGGAATACTTAATGTGGTCGAAATTAAAAATAAAATAAAATAATATTTCGTTCCTACAAATTGGCTACCTAAAATCCAAACTAGCACATCTTCAGGAATAATCCCTATGACTAAAGCGGGAATAGGTATCAGCAAAAAGGAAAATAGCGCCCATTTATGCAGCTGTTGAACTACTAATTTTTTTTGTTTTAAGGCTTCATAAAAATAGGGAATAATCGCTTTATTAAGTGCTTGAATCGCAATAGAAACTACCAAAGCAAGTTGAGCACCCATGGCATAAAGCCCTAAATCTGTTTCACTGAATTTGTGATAAATAAAAATACGGTCTAACTGCCCTTTTAAGAAAAAGCTCGCATGATGCAAAATAAGCGGTAATCCAAATCCTAAAATATAAAATAATGCAGATTGATAATGTTTAAATTGATATTTTTTAGATGTTGCACTCTTTCTGTAAAGAAAATAAGAAAAAAACCAAACGACTAAATTACTCAACAAAATAGCCAAAATTCTTTTTTCAACAAGATCATTTTGATAATACTCGAGTAATGCGACGGTAAATACCGCACCAGTAACAGTGAGTGAAAATTGAATAAAAGCATAAGACCAAGCCTTTTTCTGGCATTGTCTTACACTTAACTGAACATTTAAGAAAGATTGAAAAATTGAGGAAAGTGCAGCGTAAAATAATATTTCAGACTGAGCAATCCAACAACCCATTAAAATAATGCAGCCAATTATCGTGGTATAAGCATAGCCGGTATTCACCACTAAATTTAATGAACGTTTTCCGTAAAAATAAAAATAACGGGAAATTGCGCCTTCTTGAGTTAAAGAAACCACAATTAAAAATAAACTTAAAAAAGTTTGATAATAAGAAAGTGAGCCATACCCTTCTACGCCCAATTTACGCGATAAATAAGGCAAAAGTAAAAAAGGAACTAACTTTGACGATAATTCCCCAACAAGGTAAATGACACTGTCTTTAAAAACTTTCATAAATATAACCGCACTTTTTGTGAATTCGAGCGTTTGTTTATCAAAAAATAAGGGGCTTATTTTAACAAAATCAACATAGACAAGCTATGACTAATCATTATAATGAAACCGCTCTATATCAAGGATCTTATCTATGTTGGAACTAGGAAAACTTCTTACCGCACTTATCGCGCCACCTCTCAATACCTTTGTATTACTGATTATTGCAGCAATTTTTTATCGTGTTCATTTCAAAAAATTAGCCAAATTTATTGCGTTTATCAGTTTCACTTGGCTTTATGTCATGAGTGCGCCTTTTACTAGTTTATTGCTAACAGATAATGATGATTCTCCAGCCCTTACCCTAGATGACTATAAACAAGCTCAAGCCATCGTCATATTAGGCGGTGGATCTTATCCCACTAAAGAACTGTATGCAGAAACGGCTTCTGGCGCAGCGCAACTAGAACGTTTACGTTATGCGGCATTTTTACAAAAAGAAACGGGCTTACCTATTTTAACCACGGGCTATTCTTTGATAGGCATTTCTGAAGGCGACTTAATGGCAAAAGAACTGAACCAATTCTTTAATGTGCCAACGCAATGGATCGAAAATAAAGCCCGTAATACAGAAGAAAATGCCAGTTTCACTAAAAATATTTTAATTAAAGATCATATTCAAAAAATTATTTTAGTAACAAATCAATGGCATATGAAACGAGCCAAATACCTTTTTGAAAAACAAGGATTCTATGTACTTCCTGCTGCAGCGGCAAGCTATGGCAGTAAAGGAAATCTATCTGCAAAATCTTTTGTTCCTGACTTAGGTGCGTTAAATAGCAATATGGTTTTATTAAAAGAGTGGATTGGTTATTGGAAAGTTCATTAATCTGATATAAAAGAGGTCGCAAAATGCGACCAATCTTCTAAAATTCTTTTGAGATTAAACTTTCAGCTAATTGCAAATCCAGAGTTGAATCAATATCAATCGAGCGATAAGTAGGCATTAAATAAAAACGCATAGGCTCAATAAAAAAACGTTTTTCTACAAATAAACTCTCAATATCATTAATATAAATAGCTCCATTTGCACGGTAAGATTTAGGTAATTTTTGACGCGGTGCTTCAAAATCACTTATTTCGTGAATAGGTTTTACATCTTCATTTTCTAAAGTAAATGATTTATAAGGATGATGTTCGCATTCACAAGCTGATATCACCGACTTACATTTTCCTCCTAGGAAAATTTCCATTGCATTACGAATATCTAAAGCATTGCGCAATGGACTTGTTGGCTGTAACAAAACAGCTACTCCCTCAGAAATGTTTAGGCTCTCTAAGCAATGTAAAATAGCATCAATTGTGCGAGTATCACTTTGTGCTAAACTCTCAGGGCGAGCCACCGAAATTGCACCATATTTTTCTGCTTCTTTCAGAATCTTCTCCCCATCAGAGGTTACAACAACCTGATCAAACATTCCTGATTCTTGTGCAGCTAAAATGGCACGACCAACTAAAGACACACCTCCAACAAGCTGTAAATTTTTATCTTTAATTCCTTTTGAACCAGCCCTAGCGGGTATAATTGCAATTCTTTTCATTTTTTCGCTCCACATAACAAAGTGCCTTTCATTTTAGAATGTTTCCCTTGTTTTAGCAAAAATTAATCTTTAACATATCCTCATCTATTTGCTAATAAAAGGAAAACAAATGATTCAACTTACTCGCGAACAGCTTATTGAACTATTCAATAGACGTAGCTCTACACGCTATTACGATCCAAACAAAAAAATTAGCAACGAAGATTTTCAAGCTATTTTAGAATGCGCAAGATTATCACCAAGTTCTGTTGGTTCCGAGCCTTGGAAATTTTTAGTCATCCAAAATAAAACCTTACGCGAAAAAGTGAAACCATTCAGCTGGGGAATGGGCAATCAATTAGATAACTGTAGCCATCTAGTGATCATCCTAGCAAAGAAAAATGCACGTTATGATAGTAAGTTTTTTACCGATGTGATGACACGTAAAGGTCTAAATATAGAACAACAACATGCGGCACTAGAAAAATATAAGAGCTTTCAAGAAGAAGACATGAAATTACTTAAAAATGAACGCGCTTTATTTGATTGGTGTAGCAAACAAACCTATATTGCCCTTGCCAATATGTTAACTGGGGCAACCGCACTTGGTATTGATTCCTGCCCTATTGAAGGATTCAATTATGATAAAATGAATGAATGCTTAGCTCAAGAAGGTCTATTGGATCCTAATGAATACGGCGTTTCTGTTGCAGCCACCTTTGGTTATCGCTCACGTGATATTACTAAAAAATCTCGAAAGGAATTTGATGAAATCATACAGTGGGTAGAATAATCCTGTATAAAGTAAAAAGCTCCCAACTTGGGAGCTTTATTTTTAGCATTTAAAATTAGCGACGTAAACCTAAACGAGCAATAGTGCTTTGGTATAAAGCAAGATCAGTACGTTTTAAGTAGTCTAAAAGTTTACGACGACGAGAAACCATACGTAATAAACCACGACGACCATGGTGGTCTTTTTTGTGCTCTGCAAAGTGAGCTTGTAAGTGGTTGATTTGTGCAGTTAATAATGCGATTTGAACTTCAGAAGAACCAGTATCTTTCGCATCACGACCAAATTCAGCAACGATTGCTGCTTTTTTTTCAGTACTTAGAGACATTTTTTACTCCTAAAAGGTAGTGTTGTTAATACATCATTCGCCGATCTCTAACTCAGCGATGATAAGGAGCCGGCATTCTAGCATTCAATGAGCTTAAATGCAAGGTTTATTCTAGTAAAAAGCCATGATTCTTAATGATGTCTTTAGCTTTATTAGAGCATAAAAATTCAAAAAATTTAACCGCACTTTCAACATTATTTAATAAAGCCATGACATATTCAGCTTTTACCTCAAATTCAATAGGGAACATATGAGTCAAAAATGCTTGATTATTCAGACCAATACTAGAATTTGTATTTATAGATGCATCGTACCTATTTGGCTTAACTTCAGATCTTAATTGATAATGCGCATAACCGAGCATCATATCAGCATAACTATTTAATAATAAATAATGAGATACGATTTTCCCTTTTGGAACTATATTTGAAGAATTTCCGCCTACTAATTTCAACGCTCGTCGTTTCAATGCCTCCCCTTCACCAGGAAAACATTGCTCAATTTTATCAAATAACAGCCAAGTATAATCTCCACAAGGATCACAAGATGGCGTTGATGTTGCGAGGCGTAAAGAGCGATCAAATAGCAATTCAAAAATAGATTTATGGCGGAAGTGTTCTAAATTTAACGTAGTTAATGCTAATTGATTAAAGGCTATCGTTAATTTTTGATAAATTTTTTTAGAATCAGCTAATTGAAACACATTTTCATGATTTGCACTAATAAAAATATCACATTTCTTCCCTTGCTCAATTTGTTGACGCAAGATTCCGGCTGGTCCACAAAATGCTTTAATCTCTATATGATGAATTTGTCGAAAAATATCAGATAATTCTTGCAGAGCATAACGAAAACTACCTGCACTAAAAACAGTAATTGATTCCACAAGTTTTCCTTACTTTAATAACGTTTTATACAAGGGAACAAAATGCGTAAAAAAAGATTCTTTATATTGGGCTTGTTGTTCAAACATCGGTAAATGAAAAAGTGCGGTCAAATTTTCTGAGGTTAAAATATTCCTTGTTTCGCCAAATTTAAAATTTTGTTTATTTAACAATAAAGTTTTATTGGCTATCGCTACAGCTTGATTAGGTTGATGTGTTGTGAATACAACAGTCATGTTCTGTGATTGTGCCAAATCCATAAGTAAAGACAGTACAATATCTTGATTTGCAAGATCTAATGCTGAAGTTGGCTCATCCAACAGCATTAATTTACATTCGGAAGTAATGGCTCTAGCAATTAAAATCAGTTGTCGCTGCCCACCTGAAAGCGAAGCAAATTCGCGATTTGCCAAATGGGTCAAGTTCAAATAATCCAGTGCCTGCATGGCGATTTGATAATCATGCACTTTGGGTTTAGCAAAAGTATTAATATGGGCTGAGCGTCCCATTAACACAATATCCAACACCGAATAAGCAAAAGGCGAAGAAAAGAATTGAGGCACAAAACCGATAGATTGATACGCCTCAATCTTGCCCTGAATCGGGCGGTGAATACCAAGCAGTAAATCCAACAAGGTGCTTTTCCCACAACCGTTTTGCCCTAAAATCGCCAGGATATCCCCTTTATTCAAATCAAAATTCAGTTTTTGAAACAGAAAGTTTTCCGCTTGGTAATAAAAGCCTAAATTTTCCACGGAGAGCGCTTTATTCATTCATGCCTCCGCGTTTTAGTTTATACTCCAATACACCGAACAAGGGTGCACCGATAAGTGCGGTCAAAATACTGATCGGAATTTCAGCATCAGACAAGGAACGCGCAACATTGTCCACGAGTAACATATAAGTTGCGCCGACCAGCATGGTGCAAGGCAATAAACGTTGATGATTGGCGCCCACCAGCATACGACTAAGATGAGGAATAATCAGACCGACCCAACCGATACTACCGCTAATTGCCACCTGACACGCTACTAATGAACCACTTAAAAAGATGACTAACCAACGTAATAGCGTCACTCTCACGCCCAAAGCTTTGGCTTCTTTCTCATCTAAAGACAGTAAATTCAATCGCCAGCTTAAACCAAGCAAAATCGAACTACAAAGCAAAAACGGAACAAAGAAAAAGAGGAATTTTTCCCAGTTAGAGGTGGCAAAACTCCCCATCAACCAAAACACGATGCTTGGTAATTTTTCTTCCGTGTCGGAAATGTATTGCAATAGACTAACGAGGGCAGAAAAAAGCCCACTTAAAATCATGCCGATAAGAATAAGCATCAACAGGCTACGTTGATTAAATTTGAAGCTAAATAGAAAAACTAAGGCAAGCGTGCCGAAGCCAAATAAGATCGTACTGGCAAATAAGCCGTACAAACTAAACCCGAAAAAAATCGCCAACGCCCCACCAAAAGCAGAACCGGAGGTCACACCGATAATATGTGGATCGACCAATGGATTACGAAAAATACCTTGCAATACTACACCACTCAACGCCAACCCCGCCCCCACGCAAAGTGCAGTTAAAATTCGAGGTAAACGCACTTGAAAAATCACTTGCTGCTGCACTGGGTCGATCTCAAGTGCGGTCGCTTTTGCCCACAGAATTTGTCCAATTTGCGCTACAGACAAGGAATACCGCCCAATTCCCAAAGAAATCACGGCGGTAATCACAAGCAATAGCGTTAAGCCAAAGAGAATTTTAGGGTAACTATTGGGCTGCATTGTCAGCTTTATAAGATGTGCGGTAGAATTTTTGATAATAATCGTTCACCATTTTATCTAAATTCACATCTTGGAAACGTTGCGGATAAAGCGCTTTCGCCAACCATACTTCACCCAACGCTAAGGCTTCCGGCATCGGATACCCCCAGGCCTTAGCATATTCCGGCATCAACAAAACTTTTTTATCTTTTACCGCTTGAATATTTGCCCAACCTTGATCATTCAAAATTTTTGGTACCACATCTGGATAACGATCTTGTACCAAAATCACCGCAGGGTTCCATTCCAACACATTTTCTAGAGAAACCTGTTTGAAACCTTTAATCGTTGCCGCCGCGACGTTATAAGCGCCCGCGTGTTCCATCATAAGCCCCGTATATTTACCGGAACCGTAAGTGCCTAAATCCGGATTCGCCATATAAGTGCGTACGCGTTTATTGGCAGGAACATCGCTTAGACGATCTGCCAGCAACTTGCGATTGGCAAAGGCGGCTTTCACTAACTCATCGCCTTGTTGTTTTTTCTCAAACACCTCGGCAATCAGTTCAATGCCCTGTTTTAAGCCGTCATTATAAGCTTTATCTTCATCAGTTAATGTTGGATTAAGTTTACCTTTTTCGCCCGCTTCACCGGTACGCAAGGAAATTGCCACCACCGGAATATTCACGTCACTGATTTGCTTGATCATTTCCGGCGGCGCGTAGTTAGTCACAAACACCACATCCGGTTTTAACGCCAACAGACTTTCAATATTAACGGAATTCAAATCGCCCGGCATCGCCATGTTTTCCAGCTCCGGTGCAAGGCGAACATAGTTTTTGCCTAATTGTTTCTTCCAGTTGGAAAGCACACCCACAATCTGTTTTGTGGCATCCAACTGCACGGCAATATTCAGGGTTTGGTGCTGTAACACCACAGCACGGTTAATGTGATCAGGGATTGTCACTTTGCGATCGAGTTGGTCTGTAATAATCCGATCAGCTAATGCTGAAAAAGAAAGGGAACCGAGCAAGCCAGCAATAAACAATGATTTAAGTTTCATAGAATATCCTTATATAAGTAACAAGGAATTCATTATACACTCAATTACACAACGATAAACAACTAAATTATATCTTTTCAATCACCACCTTTATATCCTCCGGCGGTGCATAATAAGGTGCAGAAGTGATAAATAAACGAATACCCAATTTGGCATAATCTGAAACATTATTTTTATTTACCCCTCCAGCGACAGAAAGCAAAATATCTTTCTGTTTTGAGTAAAGTATATCTAAAGCCTTTTTCACGTCCTCCAAAGACCATTTATCAAGTTGAATAATATCTGGCTCAGCTACATACATTTGCTCAAATTGAGCATAATTATCTGCTTCTAAAGTAATTTTATTTTCAGGCGCTTCTTGACGTAATCTATCCATAATTTTCACCCAATCATTTGGATCAGAAAGTAAGTTTCGATGATTAGTAAAAATCAAAAGAGTTTCGCTGATGCCTTGTCGATGAATATGTCCACCAGCAGCTAATACAGCATTTGTCGCAAGTTTACGCGTATTAGGAATGCTTTTACGCGTGCAAGCCACAACAGCGCTTGGGTTAACAGCTTTGGCATTGGCAATCATTTCTGCCGTATATTGAGCAACTCCACATGACCATTCAAGTACCAATTGCACCACTTTCCAAGCTTGATGTAATTGTTCAGATATTCCTTCCGCACTTATCAGCAAAGCACCTGATTCAACCCACTCACCTTCTTTTACATATAAGTGCGGTTGAATATCCAGTTTTTTTAATAATTTTTCCGCAACAGAAACGCCTGCTACAATACCTGCATTTTTACGCTTAAAAAGAATTTTTGCCGGGATATTTTCAATACCAAGGGCATGAGTGGTTAAATCACCACGATAAATATCCTCAAGTAATAAATCATCCAATTCTTTATCTGAAAAATAAATCATTGTCACTCCTTAAATTAGTTGTCCTTGATATAACTGAATCTGCTTACCAGAGAAATACTCAGCTTCTTTTGGCTCGTGAGTTACTAAAATTGTGGTAATTTCACCGCCTTCGATTAGATTTTTTAACACTTTCCAAATATCTTTACGCAAAGACCAATCTAAAGAAGAAAAAGGTTCATCTAAAAGTAATAAATCAGGACGATAAATTAATGCTCTTGCTAAAGCCACACGTTGTTGTTCTCCCCCAGATAACTGATGAGGATAGCGATTAATAAGATGCTCTATTTTTAGGTCAGATAATAATGTCTGTTGTTCATCATCAAATGATGATGGATTTGCAAGTATTAAATTTCCTCGCACAGTTTTATGAGGAAACAAATAAAGTCGTTGATTTAAATAACGAAAATTTCTCTTCCAAGGAGGACTGTTTTCTAGAGCTTGGTTATTCCATAAAATAGAGCCTGAATAATCAATATAACCAGCAATCGCATTTAATAAAGTCGTTTTTCCACTACCTGATTCACCAACAACAGAAAGGCATTCGCTTTTTTCAATTGAAAAGGAAATAGATTTTAAAATATTAGTTTGAAGATTTTGAACTATCAGCATACTAAACAGCTCTATTAATCATCCGTAAAACTAGCAACAAACATGTAGAGATAAATAAAAGCCATAATGATGCACCAATAGCAATTTCAAAATCACCACTTGAAATATTCAAATAGACTGCCATAGGTAAAGTTTCAGCTTTAAATCGCGTTGCCCCTGCCAACATTAATGTGGCTCCGAACTCCCCTATTGCGCGAGACCAAGCTAAAACTGAAGCACAAACCAAAGGCTTCCAACACATCGGAATCTCTATTTTTATTAAGGTTTTAAAAGGTGATAAACCAAGACTATAAGATGCAAATCGATAACCTGATTCAAAGGAAGAAAAAATGCCACGAGTACTGCGCAATAAAATTGAACTCGCAACATAAGTTTGAGCAATAATGATTCCTATAGGGGAAAAAATCCATTTGCTTATAAAGGGAAGCAATTCAGCTAATATCCCTTGTGAACTAAAAAGTAGAAGCAAACTTAGTCCTGTAACTAATGGTGGCAAAACCATTGGTAAATCAAACAAAGTGTCAAAAAATGATTGAAAAGGCAACCGTACTTGACTCATTCGCCATGCTGATGGAACAGCAACACATAATGCTAATATCAAAGAAAAAAGAGATGTTGCCAATGACATTAGCAATGCAAAATGCAATTCGGAATTAAATAATATCTGTTGAAAAAAATAAAAATCTAATTTTGAGATCAAAGAAAACACTGATCCCATAACAACAAACAACAGTATTAATAGTGGGATCAGCGATAACTTTAAACTTAGACTATTATTTAGCTGGTAAGAAACCTTCATCAGTAAAATACTTCACCCCTTGAGGAGATTTAAAGAAATCAAATAACTGTTGAGCTTCTTTCGGATATTTAGAAGAAGAAAGTAGACCAATAGTAACTCTTTCTTCTGGTGTGCCTTTTGGACTTGGTAATAATTCAACCTTATCTCGAACTTTCCAAGCACCTGAACGACCTACTACAGCCGCATCTACATCACCATTTAGTAAATATAGCATTAATTGTTTTACCGTCGCAGCTTTCACAATAACTTTATCATTAAGTTGCTTTTGATATCCTGATAATTCAAACATTTTTTCAGCGCCTTTACCAAGAGCCATTGCTTTACTATCACCAATACCTAAACGTAATGAGCTTTCAGCTAATGCTTTAAAAGAATCAATTCCTGAAATTTTATCTTTACGAATAGCCATAACTGGAACATGTAATACTATTGTTCCTACATTGTTTACATCATTAGTTTTCTGTAATTTTGTAACATAATCCTCTGAGCCAGCTAAAAAAAGATCTCCGCTTTTTACCGTGTTATAACGAGCTAAAATCTGTCCAGAACCACCATATTCAACAGTTACTTTATTTCCTGTTTCTTGTTCATATTGGTGAATAATTTTTTCAACTGGATCCTTTAATCCAGCACCAGCATATAAATACAAATCTGCTGCTTGTGCAGAAAATGTAGTTAAAATCATTGAAGTTATCGCAACTAATTTTTTCATTTTCTCTCCTTATAAAATAAGTTTCAGTGAAAACTGATATATAATAGAGTATATAATGAATTATTCAAAAGATTTATTCAACCTTTAGTTTATAAATCAATCGATTTTTTCTAATTTCATGATAAGACACTAATTGACTTAATTTTTAAACAATAAAAAAAGTTGGGACTCCCCAACCTTTCACTTAATATTTCAATAATTTAATTTTTTCAATCACATTTGTTGTTGAACAACCATTTTCAAAGTTTAGCACTTTAACATCGCCGCCATTTGCCCAAACCTCTTTTGCGCCAGCAATCTCTTCGGGTTTGTAATCTCCGCCTTTAACTAAAAGATCTGGTAGAATTTCACCGATTAAACGCTGTGGTGTATCTTCAGTGAATGGCACCAACCAGTCCACGGATGCCAAACCAGCAAGCACAGCCATTCGAGTTTCAAGATTGTTAATTGGGCGACTATCACCTTTTAAGCGTTTAACGGAATCGTCGCTGTTTACCGCAACAATTAAACGATCGCCCAATTTACGTGCATTTTCTAAATAAGAAACATGCCCTGGATGCAAAATATCGAAACAGCCATTAGTCATCACAATTTTTTCACCGCGCGCTTTAGCTTGTGCGACAGCATCTTTTAATTCAGCTTCACTCATAATGCCAAATCCAGTGTCAGGGCGAGCATGAATAGCATTTTCAAGTTCCACAGTCGAAACAGTTGAAGTCCCTAATTTACCCACCACAATTCCAGCGGCTACATTGGCTAGGTAACAAGATTCTTCGAAAGAACGCCCATCTGCTAATGCCGTTGCTAATACGCTAATAACAGTGTCACCGGCGCCCGTCACATCAAACACTTCTTTTGCAACAGTTGGCAAATGATAAGGTTCTTGATTTGGGCGTAATAATGTCATGCCTTTTTCAGAACGCGTCACCAAAAGTGCGGTTAATTCAATATCAGAAATTAATTTTAAACCTTTCTCAATGATCTCTTCTTCTGTATTGCATTTACCCACAACGGCTTCAAATTCAGACATATTTGGTGTTAATAATGTCGCACCACGATAACGTTCAAAATCAGTTCCCTTTGGATCGATTAGCACAGGAACATTCGCTTTACGTGCAATTTGAATCATTTTCTGAACATCTTTAAGCGTGCCTTTACCATAATCAGAAAGAATTAAAGCACCGTAATTTTTCACCGCACTTTCTAACTTCGCTAATAAATCCTTGCAATCTACATTATTGAAATCTTCTTCAAAATCAAGGCGAAGTAACTGTTGGTGACGGGATAAAATACGTAATTTAGTAATAGTTGGATGGGTTTCTAATGCAACAAAATTACAATCGATTTTTTGTTTTTCTAATAAGTGGGAAAGCGCAGAACCAGTTTCATCTTGTCCAATCAATCCCATTAATTGAACTGGTACGTTGAGTGAAGCAATATTCATCGCTACATTGGCAGCACCACCCGCGCGCTCTTCATTTTCCTGTACACGAACCACTGGCACTGGTGCTTCTGGTGAAATACGGTTGGTTGCGCCAAACCAATAACGGTCAAGCATCACGTCGCCTAATACAAGTACTTTTGTTTGCTTAAATTCTGCTGAATATTGAGCCATTTTAAAATCTCTCTATTTGAATAACCAAAATTGTGGCGATTTTACCACAACTCAAATTTACGATAAACTACGCCCCTAACTTACGTGGAAAGAACAATGAAAAACGAAAAACTCCCTCAATTTCAACCGCACTTTTTAGCCCCAAAATACTGGCTGTTTTGGTTAGGCGTGGCAATTTGGCGAAGTATTTTATGTCTTCCCTATCCTATTTTGCGCCATATTGGTCATGGGCTAGGTTGGCTGTTTTCACATTTAAAAGTAGGCAAACGTCGAGCTGCCATTGCACGCCGTAATCTTGAACTTTGTTTCCCTCATATGCCTGAAAACGAGCGTGAGGCGATTTTGCACGAAAATCTTCGTTCAGTAGGCATGGCAATTATCGAAACAGGTATGGCTTGGTTTTGGTCGGATTCACGTATCAAAAAATGGTCGAAAGTTGAAGGCTTACATTATCTAAAAGAAAATCAAAAAGATGGAATTATTCTCGTCGGTGTTCATTTCTTAACGCTAGAACTTGGCGCACGCATCATTGGTTTACATCATCCTGGTATTGGGGTTTACCGCCCAAATGACGATCCAGCATTTGATTGGCTCCAAACACAAGGCCGTTTATGCTCTAATAAAGATATGCTTGATCGTAAAGATTTACGCGGAATGATCAAAGCCCTACGCAATGAAGAAACCATTTGGTATGCACCTGATCATGATTACGGCAGAAAAAATGCCGTTTTTGTACCATTTTTTGGGGTGCCCGATGCTTGCACAACCACTGGTAGTTATTATTTATTGAAATCCTCACAAAACAGCAAAGTGATTCCATTTGCGCCATTACGCAATAAAGATGGTTCAGGCTATACCGTGAGTATTTCAGCGCCTGTTGATTTTACAGATTTACAAGATGAAACGGCGATTGCTGCGCGAATGAATCAAATCGTTGAAAAGGAAATCATGAAGGGCATATCACAATATATGTGGCTACATCGCCGTTTTAAAACGCGCCCAGATGAAAATACGCCTAGTTTATACAATTAAAAGTGCGGTCGAATATCACCGCACTTTTTGATAGAATTTTCTCAAATTTAAAAAATTAACGACTCATCTAACCATGACAACCAATTATTCAGCTCAAGAAATTACCGTTCTTAAAGATCTCGAGCCGGTGCAAATTCGCCCCGGTATGTATACAGACACCACTCGTCCGAATCATCTTGCACAAGAAGTTATTGATAACAGCGTGGATGAGGCGCTTGCGGGTTTTGCTACAAAAATTGAAGTAATTTTACACCCAGATCAATCCATTGAAGTCACAGATAATGGTCGAGGTATGCCTGTGGATATTCATCCTACAGAAGGCGTTTCCGGCGTAGAGGTAATTCTGACTAAATTACATGCTGGTGGTAAATTCTCCAATAAAAATTATGAATTTGCCGGTGGTTTACACGGTGTGGGGATTTCTGTGGTGAATGCACTTTCTGAACGCGTGGATATTCAAGTCAAACGCAATGGTGAAGTGTATAAAATTGCCTTTGAAAACGGCAGTAAAGTAGAAGAATTGGAAGTTATTGGGACTTGTGGCAGACGCACAACGGGAACAACCGTTCACTTCAAACCAAATCCCAAATATTTTGACAGCGCAAAATTTTCCGTTAGCCGTCTACGCCATTTATTAAGAGCGAAAGCGGTACTCTGCTCAGGGCTTGAAATCAAATTTATTGATAAAGTAAACAATACTCAAGACATTTGGTTATATGAAGATGGTCTTTCCGATTACCTTATCGAAGCAGTTGATGGCTTTGAAACGCTTCCGGAAAAAGCATTCGTTGGTGAATTTAAAGGCACAAATGAAGCCGTTAGCTGGGCATTACTTTGGTTGCCAGAAGGAGGCGAGCTGATTGGCGAAAGCTATGTAAACTTAATTCCAACAATTCAAGGCGGAACACATGTTAATGGCTTACGCCAAGGTTTATTAGATGCCATTCGAGAATTTTGCGAATTTAGAAATCTATTACCACGCGGCGTAAAACTTACCGCTGATGATATTTGGGATCGTTGTTCTTACATTCTTTCCCTTAAAATGCAGGATGCACAATTCGCAGGGCAAACTAAGGAACGCTTATCATCACGCCAAAGTGCGGTGTTTGTCAGCGGTGTTTTAAAAGATGCGTTCAGTCTATGGCTAAATCAAAATGTACAAGACGCTGAAAAATTAGCAGAAATTGCAATCAGTTCTGCACAACGCCGATTACGCGCAGCAAAAAAAGTCGTGCGAAAAAAACTCGTTAGCGGCCCTGCATTACCGGGAAAATTAGCAGATTGCGGTTCACAGGATTTAGAAAAAACGGAATTATTTTTAGTGGAGGGCGACTCTGCGGGCGGTTCAGCAAAACAAGCGCGTGATCGCGAATATCAAGCTATTTTGCCGTTACGTGGAAAAATCTTAAATACATGGGAAGTGTCACCTGATCAAGTATTAGGTTCAACAGAAATTCACGATATCGCCGTGGCTCTAGGGATCGATCCTGATAGCAATGATTTATCACAACTTCGCTATGGTAAAGTATGTATTCTCGCGGATGCTGACTCCGATGGTCTGCATATTGCCACCCTACTCTGCGCCCTGTTCTTACGCCATTTTCCGAAATTGGTACAAGACGGTCACGTTTATGTGGCTATGCCACCACTTTATCGCATTGACTTAAATAAAGAAGTCTTCTACGCATTAGATGAAAGTGAAAAAGAGGCGATTTTAGATCGGTTGAAAAATAAAAAAGGCAAACCGAATGTTCAACGTTTTAAAGGTTTGGGTGAAATGAATCCATCGCAATTGCGTGAAACAACAATGGATCCTAACACTCGTCGCCTTGTTCAATTAACTTATGATTTAGAAGAAGACCAAGGTGCGAATACATTAGAACTCATGGATATGTTGTTAGCGAAAAAACGTTCCGAAGACCGTAAAAATTGGTTACAAGCGAAAGGCGATCAGGTTGATTTATCTGTTTAGACTAAATTAATCTCAGCAAATCCGAATTTCAATAAATTAAGAATATATTCAATTAACAGAAACCAAAATGACAAATATCAATTATGAAGGCATTGAGCAAATGCCTCTGCGTACCTTCACCGAAAGGGCTTATCTCAACTATTCCATGTATGTCATCATGGATCGTGCACTGCCTTTTATCGGAGATGGTTTAAAACCCGTTCAACGCCGCATTGTATATGCAATGTCTGAACTTGGCTTAAATGCCACGGCAAAATACAAAAAATCTGCCCGTACCGTTGGTGATGTACTCGGTAAATTCCATCCACATGGTGACAGCGCTTGTTATGAAGCGATGGTGTTAATGGCACAACCTTTCTCTTATCGTTATCCGCTTGTAGATGGTCAAGGTAACTGGGGGGCGCCAGATGATCCAAAATCCTTCGCTGCCATGCGTTATACGGAATCGCGCCTATCTAAAATCTCTGAAATCTTGCTGAGTGAACTCGGCCAAGGAACAGTAGATTATCAACCAAACTTTGATGGAACCTTGGCCGAACCACAATATTTACCGGCTCGTTTACCTCATATTTTATTGAACGGTACAACAGGCATTGCAGTGGGTATGGCAACAGATATTCCACCACACAATATTAACGAAATTGCTGATGCGGCAGTAATGTTGCTAGATAATCCTAAAGCGGGATTAGATGATGTACTTGAAATTGTTCAAGGCCCAGATTTTCCAACAGAAGCGGAAATTATTTCGCCCAAATCAGAAATTCGTAAAATCTATGAGCAAGGCCGTGGCTCAATAAAAATGCGTGCAACTTGGAAAAAAGAAGACGGTGAGATTATTATCTCTGCGCTTCCACATCAATCTTCACCATCCAAAGTTATTGCACAAATAGCCGAACAAATGACGGCAAAAAAACTGCCAATGCTAGAAGATATTCGTGATGAAGCCGATCACGAAAATCCAATTCGAATTGTGCTAGTTCCTCGCTCAAATCGCGTCGATACTGATGCGTTAATGGCACATTTATTTGCTACCACAGATCTTGAAAAAAGCTACCGTGTAAATATGAATATGATCGGGCTTGATCATAAACCTGCGGTAAAAGGTTTATTAGAAATCTTAAATGAATGGCTTGCCTTCCGACGTACAACCGTGACTCGTCGTCTTCAATATCGTTTGGATAAAGTGCTCTCTCGCTTACATATTTTAGAAGGTTTGATGATAGCCTTTTTAAATATTGATGAGGTTATCGATATTATACGTCATGAAGATGATCCAAAAGCAGAGCTGATGGCACGCTTTAATTTAAGCGATGAACAAGCCGATGCAATTTTAAATTTACGCTTACGTCATTTAGCGAAATTAGAAGAAAACCAACTCAAAGCTGAACAAGATGAACTTGAAAAAGAGCGGTTAAATTTAGAAGCAATTTTAGGATCAGAACGCCGTTTGAATACGCTTATCAAAAAAGAAATTCAAGAAGATGCGAAAAAATATGCCAGTCCACGTATGTCTCAACTGGTCGAACGTGAAGAAGCCAAAATGATCTCTGAAAGTGACATGACACCAGCAGAGCCTGTCACTGTCATCTTATCAGAAATGGGTTGGGTACGTTGCGCCAAAGGACACGATATTGATCCTAAATCATTGAGCTACAAAGCGGGTGATAATTATCGAGCTCATGCTTGTGGCAAGAGTAATCAAGCCGTTGTATTCATTGATAGTACGGGGCGAAGTTATGCACTCGATCCGCTTTCATTACCTTCCGCGCGTTCGCAAGGTGAACCACTTACAGGTAAACTAAATTTACCCGCTGGTGCGACCATTGAATATGTCGTAATGGCGAGTGAACAGCAAGAATTATTGATGGCTTCTGATGCGGGTTATGGTTTTATTTGTAAATTTGAGGATTTAATTGCACGTAATAAAGCAGGAAAAGCCTTGATTTCTTTACCAGAAAATGCCAAAGTGATGGAGCCTAAGACGCTGGCGAATGCCACCGCACTTGTTGTTGCTATGACATCCGCTGGCAGAATGTTGATTTTCCCGGCAAAAGATTTACCGGCATTATCAAAAGGCAAAGGCAATAAAATTGTGACAATTCCTGCCGAAAATGCAAAAGAGCGCGGTGAATTGTTAGTGAAATTATTGCTTATTTCAGATCAAGCAAGTCTTGAATTTCATTCCGGAAAACGAAAAATTGTATTAAAACCGGAAGATCTGCAGAAGTTCCGTGCTGAACGAGGCAGAAAAGGTTCGACATTACCACGTGGATTACATACCAATGTTGAAATAGTAGTAATCGAACCGCAACACAACACATAATTTAAACACAACATAGGGAGATCCAATTTATGAGTCATACATTTAGCACGTATGAAACCCTTGCTCTAGCAAGCTTAGTCTTGCTCTTGGGTTATTTTCTCGTTAAACGAATCAGCATCTTAAAAACATTCAACATTCCAGAACCGGTTGTTGGTGGTTTTATTGTTGCCATTGGTCTTTTAATTTGGAATAAAGTTGACGGAACATCCTTTAACTTCGATAAGAATTTGCAAACTACCATGATGTTAGTGTTCTTCACTTCCATTGGTTTAAGTGCAAACTTTTCCCGTTTAATTAAAGGCGGAAAACCACTTATCGTATTTTTATTCGTCGCTGGTTTGCTAATTATTTGCCAAAATGTTATCGGTGTCGTAGGTTCATTAGCATTAGGTATCCACCCAGCATACGGTTTATTAGCGGGTTCTGTCACATTAACTGGCGGTCATGGAACTGGCGCAGCATGGGCAGATACATTCGTTCACCAATTTAATCTACAAGGCGCGACTGAAATCGCGATGGCATGTGCAACCTTTGGTTTAGTCTTTGGTGGTATCATTGGTGGCCCTGTTGCGCGTTTCTTATTAAATCGTCAAAAACAAGGTGAAAACCCTGAAAATGATGAAGTAGATGATATTCAAGAGGCTTTTGAACATCCAACTTACAAACGTAAAATTACTTCACGTTCGTTAATTGAAACTATTGCAATGATGTCTATCTGTTTGCTTATCGGCCAATATTTAGATGCACAAACAAAAGGCACCGCATTCCAATTACCAACATTCGTATGGTGTTTATTTACCGGTGTAATTATCCGCAATATTTTAACCAATATCTTCCGTTTCCAAGTGGCTGATTCGGCTATTGATGTATTAGGTAGCGTGGGTTTATCTATCTTCTTAGCTATTGCCCTAATGTCATTAAAACTTTGGGAACTTGCAGGTTTAGCGGTAGATGTATTAATCATCCTTGCAGTACAAGTTGTCTTTATGGCGGTATTTGCAATTTATGTTACTTATCGCGCAATGGGTAAAGATTATGATGCGGTTGTATTAAGCTCTGGTCACTGTGGTTTCGGTTTAGGTGCAACCCCAACAGCCGTTGCAAATATGCAAGCCATTACCAGCCGTTTTGGGCCATCACACAAAGCATTTTTAATCGTTCCAATGGTCGGTGCATTCTTTATCGACTTAATCAACGCTGCGCTATTAAAAGTCTCATTTGCAGTTGTAAATATGCTCGTGTAGAGTGCGGTTGAAATTGACAATGTTTTAGAGAAATGCCTTTATCTTGAATTGATAAAGGCATTTGTTTTAAGGAAGAAAAACAAAAGGAAAAACTATGCACGAATTATCTCTTTGTCAAAATATGCTGGAAATAGTAGAACAACAATGTAAAAGTCACGATATAAAAAAAGTTACGGATCTGTGGCTGGAAATTGGCGCGCTCTCTTGTGTAGAACCTGACGCATTGGAATTCTGTTTTGATATAACCTTTCAAGGTACGGCTGCTGAAGGCTGTAAACTACATCTGATTCCTATTGCAGCGCAAGCCTGGTGTTGGCAGTGTCAAAAATTAGTTGAGATACAAGCTCATCATGATTCTTGTCCAAATTGTGGCAGCATACACTTGCAACGACAAAGCGGTGATGAATTACGTATTAAAGAAATTGCCTTTGAATAAACCCTCTTTTTAACATTTCAAATATTCTTACCCATATCATATTTCATTAGATATAAAAAAGGACAGGCATAAAGCCTGTCCTAATCATGATAAATATGATAATTAAGCCACAAGTGCGGTTTCTTTTAAGCGTGATTTGAGCTTAGTATATTCAGTTACAACATAGTGCTCAGCCCAACGTTGATCTTCAATTTTTTCGATACGCACCGCGCTGTATTTATATTCCGGAGTACGAGATCCCGGATTTAAATGTTCAGCAGTGAGTTCGTTACATTTTCCGATCCACCATTGGTAAGTCATATAACACGCACCTTTATTAGTACGAGAACTTACATCAGCACGAGATATAACTTTACCACGAGATGAAGAAATCCAAACAAGCTCATTATTCTTAATGCCTAAAGCTTTCGCATCTTGGTCGTTCATTTGAACAAATCCTGGCTCATCAGCCAATGCAGCAAGTGCACGGCAGTTACCCGTCATTGAACGGCAAGAATAGTGACCAACTTCGCGCACAGTAGAAAGCACTAATGGATATTCTTCAGAAACTTCTTCCATTGGTGGTTCCCAATCGCAAGCAAAGAATTCAGCTTTACCATTTGGACGGTCGAAGATTTGACCTTCATATAAGTATGTAGTGCCTTGATCTTCAGGGCCTTCATCTGTACATGGCCATTGAATATAACCCAAGCCTTCCATTTTCTCGTAAGTTGCACCTTTATAAATTGGGCAAAGCTCACGCAACTCATCCCAAATTTCTTTGGTATTGTTGTAATGCATTGGATAACCCAAAGCCTGTGCCATAAGACTAATGATTTCCCAGTCGTCTTTCACATCACCAACAGGATCTACCGCTTTATAGAAACGTTGGAAACCACGGTCAGCTGCACTATAAACACCTTCGTGTTCAGCACAAGATGTTGCTGGTAAAATCACATCCGCTTCTGCTGCCGTTTGAGTCATAAAGATATCTTGAACAATAATAAACTCAAGATCTTTAAAAGTTTGTTTCATGGCATTCAAATCAGGTTCAGTTTGTAAAGTATCTTCACCCATAATATAGAATGCTTTGAGTTTACCTTCTGCCACTGCATGTGGCACTTCACTCAATGGTACACCTGGTTTGGTTGGAATAGATGGTACGCCCCATGCTTTCGCAAATTTAGCGTTGATTTCTGGATCCGCATAGCTTTGATAACCAGGTAAAGTATTATATAAAGCCCCCATGTCACATGCGCCTTGTACGTTGTTTTGCCCACGCACAGGGTTTACACCAACATTTGGTTTACCTAAGTTACCAGTAAGCATTGCCAAGCTTGCCAACGCACGTACAGTTTCCACACCTTGACGGAACTGACATACCCCCATACCCCATAGAATTGTCGCAGTTTCAGCTTTCGCATAAGTGCGGGCAATTTCTCTCAACATTTCAGGCTCAATGCCAGTGATATGTTGAGTTGATTCAGGTGTATAAGCTTTTACAGTTTCATAGAACGCATCGAAATTTTCGGTATGTTCATCGATGAATTTTTGATCTTGTAATCCTTCTTCAAGAATCACGTTCATCATTGCATTCAAAAATGCGACATTGCTACCATTGGCAAGAGGCGCATAAATGTCAGCAATACGAGCGGTTTCAATTTTACGAGGATCACAAACAATAATCTTCGCCCCTTTTGCTTTTGCGTGGTTAATACGACGCGCCACAATAGGGTGAGACGTTGAGGCATTATAGCCAAAGATAAATACGCATTTAGTGTCTTCAATCTCAACAATTGAGTTGGACATCGCGCCGTTACCGACCGATTTGAGCAGACCTGTTACAGAAGGGCCGTGTCATACGCGCGCACAACAGTCAATGTTGTTATTACCTAATACCGCACGAGCAAATTTTTGCATAACGAAATTCACTTCGTTACCTGGTCCACGAGAAGAACCCGTTACCATAATTGACTCGTTACCATATTTTTCTCTAATTTCCTGTAGACGTTTTGCAGAATAGGAAATAGCTTCTTCCCAGCTCACTGGCGTGAACGGCTCGCCACGTTTGTAGCGAATCATCGGTTGAGTTAGGCGAGGAGTGAGGATTTTTGTATCATGCACAAAATCCCAGCCATAATATCCTTTCAGGCAAAGCTCCCGTTCGTTTGTTTTACCGTTTGCACCTTCAGCACCCACAATTTTGTTGTTTTCAACCAATAGATTGATCTTACAACCTGAAGCGCAATACGGACAGACAGTAATCACTTTTTTAATTGCCATAATAATGTCCTTATTGTAGATAACCAGAATGAATTAATCATTCCGAGTAATATAATACGACTAAATAAGAAAAATAGTCTTATTAATTTTATGGTTTTCTTGATATAGAACAGGTTTTAAGCAATTTTTTAGAATATTTAAAACAAGTAAAAAAATAGCCGCACTTTATGCGGCTATTTTTATATAACATTGGAAATAAATATATTTATTTTCCCCAGACCTCTTCAGCGATGTCACGGATAAACTCTAATTTTTTCCATTGTTGTTCTTCAGTTAAAATATTGCCTTCTTCTGTAGAAGCAAAACCACATTGAGGACTTAAACAAAGCTGATTAATATCGACATATTGTCTTGCTTCCTTAATGCGTGCAATAATTTCATCACGATTCTCTAAGTCACCTGATTTGGATGTCACTAATCCTAGAACAACTTGCTGATTTTTAATAAAACGTAACGGTTTAAAATCACCCGCACGATCACTATCATATTCTAAGAAGAAACCATCTACATTACAGTGGCCAAATAAGATTTCTGCTATAGGTTCATAACCACCAGCAGAGAACCAAGTAGAACGGAAATTACCTCGACAAATATGCATTGTAATAGCTAGATCAGCTGGTTTAGCAGCAACAATTTTATTAATCATATAGACATAATCTTTTGCGATTTGATCAAGATCTAAACCTCGCTCTGTATAGGCCTTGCGTTTATCTTCAGCACAAAACTCACCCCAACTTGTATCATCCAATTGCAAATTGCGACAGCCTGCAGCATAGAAGATATTCATTGCTTTAATATAAGCATCAGCAATATCATCAAGTAATAATTGATTATTATCTTGATAACGTGCAATAGGATGATAATCTGTTTCACGTACTGTACAAATTAAATGCAACATGGAAGGAGAAGGAATGGTTAATTTTACTTCTGTTTCACCTGAAATTTTTTGTAAAGCACGATAATGTACTATGAATGGATGATTCTCAGAAAAATCAATTTTATCAACAATACGTAAAGTTTTTGGGCGGACACTATGATGCTTAAATTGTACCGAAAATTTTTCTACATCCACTTCTTTTACACCATCTAAAGCGGCTAAGAAGTCAAGATGCCAGAAAGTTCGACGAAACTCCCCATCTGTTACAGCAGATAATCCCACTGACTTTTGATGCTCAACTAATTTTGAAATTTCACTATCTTCTACTTGAGTTAAGTCGGCGCAAGAAATGTCGCCACAGCTACATTGATGGCGTGCTTGTTTTAATGTTTCTGGGCGTAAAAAGCTCCCGACAATATCAAAACGATAAGGGGCTTGAGTTCGAATTTTGGCATTTGGAAATAATTTGCTCATGATGCTTTCCTATAATTAAATTTTAAATGAAATGCGGCCGATTCTAACAAAGAATATCTAGCGATTGAAGTTTTAGCCATCTAGATATGTATGAATTTTCTTATGGTTTTAAGAAATAAATTTCATATAAGTAATTGAAAGCAGATTCTTACAATATTAAAAATACCGCACTTTCATGCGGTATTCACAAAATTAATGGCTACTTAATACTTGAGCTGGTTGTAATTTAGCGGCCCTACTTGCTGGATAAAGACTAGCAATTAAACTCAATGCAAGCGCTGCAACTAAAACCATCAAAACATCCAACCAATGTAACTCGCTTGGCAAAAAATCGACAAAATACACATCGCCCGATAACAATTTCTTACCGATAACCCACTCAATGCCTTGAATAAAAGTTGTCAGATTTAATGCAAGTATAATGCCTAACACAATACCAATTAAGCAACCTTTCATTCCAGCCTGTAAGCCATACCAAATAAAAATACGTTTAATGAAAGCATTATTCGCTCCAAGCGTGCGCATAATGGCAATATCGCCCTGCTTATCTTTTACCGCCATAATCAGCGTAGAAACAATATTAAAACATGCCACCCCAATCACGAGCACCATCGCGATGTACATCACTGTTCGGATAAGCTGAATATCACGATACATATAACCAAATTTACCAATCCA
This sequence comes from Haemophilus sp. Marseille-P9675, assembly GCF_916862695.1. Taxonomy (NCBI): domain Bacteria; kingdom Pseudomonadati; phylum Pseudomonadota; class Gammaproteobacteria; order Pasteurellales; family Pasteurellaceae; genus Haemophilus; species Haemophilus sp. Marseille-P9675. Next base: position 421,062 of record NZ_CAKASP010000001.1, on the reverse strand, counting down.
GTTTTGAATATAAAGCATCTGCGGATAATCATTAAGCATAGATAAATCCAAATTTTTTACAGAAAAAGGATCATCTAATTTCAATTCAACCCCTGTTATTTGATCAGATTTATAAGTTAAAAATTCTTGTGCTTGAGCAAGCGACAATAAAGCATAACTGTAATCAAGTTGCCCATCTAAACGCAAAATTGCTGTGACTTGCACACGTTCACGAGTTGGTTGAGCAAGTTGTTCATCGCCGTTTTGCTGAGAAATAAGTAAGGTAACCCAATCACCTGCTTTTACATCGAGTTCTCTAGCAATACCCGATCCCAAGACTAATCCGCCTTCTTTCCCAAATTTATCCCAGCCTTGCTCTTGTACGAAATTACCAAGAGAGCTCACACGATCTTCTGCTTGTTTTTCAATGCCCTTCACCTGAACTACTTTCAGTTTTGAGCCATTTTCTACCAATGCAGTAAAACTAACAAAAGGGGAAATACCTTTAATTTGGGCATTTTGTTGTAAGCGTTTTTCCAAATTTAGCCAATGGTGAATGGTTGGATCCGTCGCATTGGGCGCAGATAAAATCTCTGCATGTGGAACCACAGCAAGAATTCGTTGATTAAGCTCACGCTCAAAACCATTCATCGCACTTAAACCAACAATTAAAACGGCAACACCCAATGCAATGCCAATTGCAGAAAATTTTGCAATTAACGCAACTAAAGGATTTTTCTGCTTACCTCGTTGATAACGCCAACTAATGAAAAAAGGCGTATTCATTATGCACCTTCCTTCAAAATGCCGTCTTGCATCACTAAACGGCGTGATAATTTTTCAGCAAGCCCCATATCATGAGTGACTAATAAAAAAGCGATATTTTGCTCTTGATTAAGTTGTTGAATAAGTTCAAAAATGCTTTCTGTGGTTTTATGATCGAGATTTCCTGTGGGCTCATCCGCCAAAACTAACGATGGATTATTCACTAAAGCCCGCGCAATCGCCACACGCTGACGTTCCCCTCCAGAAAGCGCTGATGGACGATGCGTAATTCTATGGCTTAAGCCCACCGCACTTAGCATTTTTTCAGCACGATCTTTCGCTTCTGTTTTATTTTGATGACCAATCAACATCGGCATCATCACATTTTCAAGTGCGGTAAAATCCGCCATTAAATGATGGAATTGATACACAAATCCTAAATAACGATTACGCAAAGCCGCTAATTCATTAGCCGATGCTTTTTGCAAGGATTGCCCATTAATAAACACTTCCCCACTACTTGGCTGATCAAGGCCCCCTAAAGTATGCAATAAAGTACTTTTCCCTGAACCTGAACTCCCCACAATCGCAACCAACTCTGCAGGTTCCATAGAAAAAGAAACGCCTTTTAACACTTGCGTTTGATTTTCACCTTCTTGGTAAAATTTATTGATATTTTCGCATTTTAATAAATAGTTATTCATTTTTTACTCGTTTTAACCGCACTTTAGCAGCAAATCATCTCATTAAAAACTGGCGCGAGTCTATCACACTTTTCCCTAAGCTTAAATTTCAATTCGCCCAAAGTATTCAAATCCCGTTTCAGGAAAATATTTTTTAAGATAACCCTTTAAATAACCTTGCGTCTCTTGACTAATGATAGGATCGTATTCTGGATAACCGTTATACATTACGCTTAGTACTGACACACCATAAGAACGACAGGCCTCCAAACTTAATAATGTGTGGTTAATACTACCTAATTTTCCCGATGTCACTAAAATCAAAGGGTAATTATTTGACTGGGTATAATCTAACGTCGTCGCATCGTCACAATAAGGCACCATTAATCCTCCCGCTCCCTCCAACAATACATAATCATATTTTTCTGCCAAAAGTGCGGTTGATTTTTTAATAATTTTTTCATTAATTTCTCGCCCTTCGAGCTTTGCCGCTAAATGAGGAGAACAAGGATATTCAAAAAGATAAGGGCAGGTGTCGCCTTGTAAATCTTCTTCCGTCAAATCAATACCTTGAATCTTTCGATGTACAAGCAAATCATCAGCGATATTTTTACAGCCTGTTTGAATCATTTTTTGTGTAATAACGGAAAAGCCTTGTTCCATCAACTTTTTAGCATAAATGCCTGTTGCAACCGTTTTACCTACATCGGTATCAATGCCCGATACAAAAATAACCTTGCCCATAAATACGCCTTACTAATTTCCAGCACGAGAATAACGTGCGATAAAAAACAATGGATGATAAGTTAACCGCACTTTACCCGATGGCAAACTAAAAGCCTTCAAGTAATCATCAATAAATTTGTTGAGATTCTTTCTTGTCCAATTTTTCTGGTTAGTCGCTGTCACACCGGTATATTTCAGATGTTTGAGTACATCCAATGGCGTATCAAACTCTAGTATTACAGTAAAATCGTCACACCATAAAAGCTCAAAATTATTGGCTAACCAATTTTGCCATTGAGATAAATTATGATAACTTAACCCCACATTCGTCATTTGGCGTATCTCTTTTAAATTATCTTCACCAAAGCTCGTAATTGCCAATAAACCATTAGGTTTCAATCCTGTTTTACAATGGGAAATAAAATTGTCAGGATGATGAAACCACTGAACGGCTGATGCACTAGCAATCAAGTCAAATCGTCGTTGAAAATGAAAGTTCTCTGCATCACCACAATAAAAATCAAAGGGTTGAATCAGCTTTTCAGTGAGTAGAGCGCGCACATCGCACAAATCATTAAATAACCAATAATTGGCTGAAATCTGTTTTTGCAACAATGAACTCAATATACCAGACCCGCAACCAAGCTCCAAAACACTATCTAGTGACCCATTTGGTAAATAGTCTTGCAAATGTGTCATTAACTTAATATTCATTTTTTGTTGAATTAATGCATGTTCATCATAGCTATTTAAGGCTTTTTGGAAGGCGTGTTGAATACGCGATTTATCTACGGAAGTTAATGATTCCATAATGCCGACCAGTGGGTAAATCTTGAAAACACATAATGCTCACCCTCTATTTCCTGAACGGCACAACGCGATGCCCAATATTGGTGCTGATTAGCTGGCGCAAAAATTTTATCGCGAGAACTAACCCATGCATTTGTCCAGTTAATAAAATCTGTGCGTTTATCCTGCTGAATCATCGCAAAAAGTGCGGTGAGTTCTTGATGAATTTCGTTAAATGGTCGTGCAGAAAATTGCTGATAACGTTCAAAAGATACTTTGTCACCACAGATTCTACGTTCAAATTTTGAACGAGTATTTTCTGTAAGATTATCTAACGTACCTTTAAAAATAGCATAAGGAATACCGAAGCTATCATCACAAGGTAAAGCTGTTCCATTCACTGCTGTGGCAGATTGTAAGGTGATTCCTTGTAATACTCGCTCTGCCACCCAAACACCCATTGACCATGCCACTACACGAATTTGCTGATAGGCAGAAAAATCAAAATCTAACTTCAAATCTTGATAATCATAGCAAATTAATAAATCATGATCTGTTGGCAAAATCAAATGAGCCACAGCATCAAGAGGTGTTCCCCAGCCAGCAAAATAAACTATTAAATGCTCACCTTGATGATCATAAAATTTCGTTTTCACATTATTTCCTTATAAGCATGACACAAACTGTTTTACTTCATCCATTGTCATATCTGCCGTCAAAGACAATCGTATTCTGGATGTACCTTTTGGTACTGTCGGTGGCCTAATCGGCAAGCAATAATAACCTTGCTCTTGCAGATCTTTCGCCTTGGTAAGGGTTGTTTCGTTCTCACCTAAAATATAGGGAACGATGCAAGTTTGGCTTGGCATTATTTGGGTTCTATGCTCCACTTCTTGACGTAAAAATACACTTAACTGCTCAAGATGCGTTCTTTCTTTTGAAAGTTGTGGTAATCGTTCAAAAATAAAATGAGTCCAGGTCACATTAAATGGCGGAAGTGCGGTTGAAAAAATCAATGGACGCATTTGATTAATTAAACACTCTTTTAATATTTGATCACAGACGACATAAGCCCCCATTGAAGCTAAGGCTTTGCCAAAAGTGCCAACCAATAAATCTATATCAGCTATCACATTAGCTCGTTCGGCAATACCTAATCCATTTTTACCGTAAACGCCTATTGCATGGGCTTCATCCACATAAAGATAAGTATTGGGAAACTGTTTTTTTAATTGAACAAGATACTTCAAATCAGCTATATCGCCATCCATACTAAAAACGGACTCTGTCACAATAAAAGTGCGGTCAAATTTTCCAGCATTTTTTTCGAGCAGATTTTTTAGATGTTCATAATCATTATGACGATAACGAAAGAACTCACATTGGCTTAAACGAATGCCATCAATCATGCTCGCATGCACTAATTTATCTGCCAAAATTAAACTTTTTGTTGTCGTCAACGCTGGTAAAATACCAAGATTGGCGTGATAACCACTGTTAAATAATAAAGCACTTTCTCGTTGGAAATGTTGAGCAATAAGCAGCTCAAGATCGGTATAAACAGGAAAACTTCCCGTTAATAAACGAGACGAAGAACTGGTAAAAGAAGGGAAATTATCGCCATATTGCTGTAAAAAAGACTGGCGCAAATTTTCATTTGATGCCAAACCTAAATAATCATTAGATGACATATTCAACATTTTGCGATTTTCTCGCGTAATATATCGTCCTTGATGAACTAAGTCTGGAATTGAACGATATTGATTTTTTGCGCTAAGCTGTTCCAGTTGCTGTTTAAAAGCATCCATTTTTTATCCTAATGTTCATATTCCTGAATTAAAGCCAGAATCATGCCTTCCGTTAATTTCTGAAGTTCATCATCTTTAATCACAAAGGGTGGCATAACATAAACCAATTTTCCGAAAGGTCGAATCCAAACACCTTGTTCCACAAAACGTGGGACCAAAGTTTTCATATTTACCGCACTTTTCATTTCAACCACCCCAATCGCCCCTAATACGCGAACGTCTTTTACATAATCTTTTTCAGCTAAAGGTGAAAGCTGTTGTTTTAAGGAAGATTCAATTCGCTGAATATTTTGCTGCCAAGGGCTTTCCAACAATAAACGGATAGATTCTGCAGCAATCGCACAAGCCAACGGATTTGCCATAAAAGTGGGTCCATGCATAAAACATTTAGCCTCACCGCGACAAATAGTGTGCGCAATTTCAGTAGTCGTAATGGTTGCCGATAAAGTTAAATAACCACCGGTTAAGGCTTTACCGATACACATAATATCTGGCGAAATCCCAGCATGCTCGGCAGCAAATAATTTCCCGGTGCGGCCAAAACCTGTAGCAATTTCATCAAAAATTAGCAATACACCATATTGTTTACAAAGCGCTTGCGCTTTCACTAAATAAATTGGCGAATAAAAATACATGCCGCCCGCACCTTGCACGACAGGCTCTAAAATAAGTGCGGCGATTTCGCTCCCTTTTTTCTTAAGTAAATCAGCTAAAGGTTCCATCACACAATCATTCCAAGATTCATTAAATGGAATATTGGGTTGAGGGAGGAAATATTGTACGGGCAGGCTATGATGAAATAAATGATGCATCCCTGTGGTTGGATCACACACCGACATCGCATTCCAAGTATCGCCATGATAGCCCGAACGGATGGTGGCGAATTTTTGTCGTTGTACTTCCCCTTTAGCGTGCTGATATTGAATAGCCATTTTCATCGCCACTTCAACTGCAACTGAACCACTATCAGCAAAGAAAATTTTATCTAGCCCTTCCGGCAAGATCTCTACCAATAATTTCGCTAATTCCACCGCCGGCTCATGTGTAAATCCGCCAAACATAATATGGCTCATTTTTGCCAACTGATTCTGTGCCGCTGCATTTAAACGAGGGTGATTATAACCATGCAGTGCCGCCCACCAAGAAGACATGCCATCAATCAAACGACGACCATCTTTTAAGGTTATTATCACGCCATCTGCACGTTCTACCGCATAAAGCGGCATATCAGAAGAAACTGAAGAATAAGGATGCCAAATATGTTGTGTATCAAAAGCTAAAATTGATTGTTCATCCATCATTCATTTACCATTAAAAACTTATTCGTATCGCAAGGCAGCTGCTGGTTCGACTTTCGCTGCACGATAAGCGGGATAAAGGGTAGAAAGTAAAGAAAGCAACAAGGAAAATCCAATGACAAAAATCATTTGAATAAAAGACAATTCTGTCGGTAAAAAAACACCTTGTGGATTTACCTCACTTACAATCTCCGTTAAGTTCAAGGTGACTAAAACACCTAAAATAGCACCGAGCAATGTGCCAACAAATCCCACCAGTAATCCTTGATAAATAAACACTGAACGCACTTGGGATTTTGTTAAGCCCTGAGTTTGCAAGATCGCAATTTCCCCTTGTTTATCCACCACCATTAAACTTAAAGAGGTGACAATATTAGAAATCGCCACGACAATGATCAAACTAATCAGCAATCCCATCATATTTTTTTCCATTCTCACTGCTTGGAAAAATTCACCTTTTTGTACGCGCCAATCCGTGATTTTTTGTGTTGGGAAATGTTGTGGGAGTTCTGTAATTTGGAACGGATCATTCAAAAATAAACGATACCCTTGCGCTTGCTGAGGTTGAATACGCATTAAGCGACCAATATCTGTAATATTAGCAAAGGCTTCATAACCCGATGCTTCGCCATAATCATAATAAATATCGCTAACCGTAAATAAACGCTGCATTGGCACGCGACCGAATGGTGTATATTGGCTATTTTCCGTAATCATCAAACGGATTTTATCCCCAATATTCACGCCCAATTTTTGTGCCAGTTTATCACCAATGACCAATTTAAATTCACCAGTCGGTAAAATTTCATTAAATTTAGTCTGATCAAAAGATTCAACCAAAGGATCATCAGAAAATGATTGAATACCAATGATTTGTCCTGCACTCACGCCTTTTGTCGTTTGGTAAATCACATTTGTTGTATTGATCGGCACCGCTTTTTGGATAAAGTGCGGTAAATTTTCTAATGTTTTTTCTGTAGAAATGGGCTGTTCTTCACTCACAATCGCGTGAGGAATGGAAGATAGCACCTGTTGTTTTTGGTAACCTTCTAATCCATTCATCACAGAAAGCACGATAATCAATGCCATCACACCTAGCACAATCCCTAGGCTTGCTAGATTAGTCACTAATCGGCCAAAACGATCCGCACTTTTAGCACGCCAATAACGTAGTGCAATATAAAGAGAAATAGGAAAATTCATTATTTTTGATTTAATTGTTGTACAAATTCTTCGATGTTTTGCATTACTTTGCCAACTAATGTTGTCACTGCACTATCACTCGCCCAAGCAATATGCGGAGTGATAATTAAATTAGGCATAGTTTTTGCAGCTAAAATTAATGGGTTATCTTTTTCTGGTGGCTCTTTTACCATTACATCCAAAGCCGCTCCGCCTAAATGCCCCGTTTTTAACGCATCAACTAATGCAAGTTCATCAATCAAAGGCCCACGCCCTGTATTAATCAAAAATGCACCTTTTTTCATTTTAGATAAAGTTTCTGCATTAATTAAATTCTTGGTTGTTTCGGTTAATGGGCAATGCAACGTCACAATATCCGCTTGTTTTAAGACTTCCTCAAAGGGCATATAACCTTCACGGCAAAAAGTGGCATCTTTATGTTCTGCATAAAGCACTTTCATTCCCACGGCATTAGCCAAACGCCCCACTTCTGTCCCTAAGCAACCTTTACCAAATACGCCTAATATCGAACTTCGCACATCTGTAATTGGGTAATCAAAATAACAAAATTGTTTACTTTCCGCCCATTTTGCTTCCGTTTGATCGCGTAACCAAGCTGCCAAACTGTGTTTTAAAGCGAAAATTAATCCCATGACATGTTCTGGTACTGTTGTGCTGGAATAACCTGTCACATTGCGCACGGCGATGCCCATTTCTTCTGCAGCCACAAGATCAACATTATTTGTACCAGTTGCAGTAATCGCAATTAACTTTAACTTAGGTAATTGTTTTAACATTTCTCGATCAAAAATGACTTTGCTCGTAATAACAATATCAGCATCTTTCGCTCGTTCAATCGTTTCAGCATAAGAAGTATACTCATATTCAGTCCAAGTATGCGCAAAACTTGGACGAGGAATAGGGATATGTTTAGGGATAGCCGTACTATCTAAAAAGACGATATTCATCATTTCTACTTTTATATACAAAGTGATCTGCCCCCCAAAAGTTGGACAGGTTAGTTAACTTAAATATTGAGCTCGGTATTACACTGGACTCAATCCTTTGAAAGCAAGTTTAATTCGTTTTTGGTTGTAATACACTAAATATTCTTCAATTTTAGCCTGTAATTTAGCGATTGAGTGATAAGTCCGAGAGTGGGGTACAGATCACTTAAGCCGATTATTTATCTAATTGAATAGGAAGAAATAAGCTTAATGGACGTTTTTTTACAATTTGACAAACTTCATACCAAATTGGCCACCAGCTATCAATTTCCGCATTCAAAGAACGCAGTGCAACCCAAAGCGTTAATGAAAAACTGACAATTAAATTAACTAAACCAATCAACAATACAAAACCAATGCATTGTAAAAGCAATGAATAGGTGAATTGTCCGCTCACAGCAATATAGCCTACATTCGCAGATGAAAATGCCACATGACGAATATCTAACGGAAGGTGCATTAAGTAACCTACCACACCCGTAATACCAAGCAGCATACCAAAGCAAAGGTTACCGATAAGCGAGCCATAATTCTCATGCATATAATTAGCAAATTTAACGCGAAATTTCTCAGACATTAATTTTTTCAATAACGGATGTTGGGTTAAACGAATACGCATATTCAAATAATTGCTGCGGTTATCAAAATAGCCTGAAATAATCCCTGAGCAGAATAACCACACCCCCGCAATGGCTGCAAACCATAAGGTTCCCGCAAAAGGATCAATGCTATGCAACTGATAAGCAATTTGATCAGCATTCATCAATGGCTCACCTGTTTTATATTGGTAACCAAACGCAATCAATGCGGCTAAGCCCATCGCAATGAGGACATTACCTAGCACCGCAATACTTTGAGAGCGAAATACATCCACTAATAATTGAGCTAATTTCATATTGACGCTTTTACCTTGAGGCGTTTTCTCAACAGCCTCAGCAAAACGGGCTGCAGTCATGGCAGGCTGTTTCGTCGCTACCGTAAAATGCAACATAAAGATCACCATAAAACCTAAGCCGTAATTTAAGCCTTCGGCAAGCCCTTTCCAGACTTTGTCATCAATAATGCTGCCTAGATAGATTTTAAATAGCGCCATCAGTGCAATTAATACACCACCACCTGCCGCAGAATAAAACATTGCCCAATACTCTTTTTTATCTCGAGTAATGTAATGCTCGCCGTGATCGCCCGCATTTTGGGTAATGCTACGTGAAATTAATCTAGAGCTTTGTTTCCATAATCGGGTAATGCTATGTTTTTCTGCTGCTGTGCGGGCAAAACAGCCAGTTAATAACAATATTCGGCGTGGTAAATAGCGATTTGAAACAAAAATCGCCATCAAGATTTCTAATCGTTCTAAGGTCTGAGAAAGACGCTCCAATAAATAAGCCGTATTTAAAGAAGAGCCCACCACTGCTCCACGTTTTTGCAAACGCTCAACCAATTTTTTACATTGGTTAAACATTACCTGTAAATGGCTATCATCAAAAACGGTTGATTGGCGGTGCGCCTGTAACCAATTCACCACTTCATGGTGCAATGCCACAAAAGGGGAATCTGCATTCAACAGAGAAGGCTCCATTCGCATCAGCTCAGGATCCATATCTTCAGCAGCAATCCAAATTGAAAGCATCTCAATGGCAAATAACCCTTCACTTTCAATATGATTTTTTAAACGCTCACTATCTTTTTGTTCTGTACAACGGGTTAAGACGCCAAATACACCTCGCCACGTTTTTAAAGGAACAGCATCAATCCAGCGTGCATCATTTTTATCTCTAAATAATAAATAAAAAATATCACGTAAATCATTAATATCTTTAAAAGAGGGGTTAAAACGCTCATAAATACGTGTTTTCATCTCCTGTCCAAAACCGCCACGTGTAAGGATACCGCTACTAATAAACAAGGGGTAAAGGCGTAAACCACATAACCAACCACATAATAATTTCGAAACAGAACAGCCTAATTCTTTATCGTTCTTTAAGATAAACTTAAACAAATGCAAAGTCGGAGCAATTTTTTCTGTGGGGCTGCTACGTAATAATTGGCACAAGCCTTCCACGAGACCAAAGGCATCGTTTTCCGCCACTTTGTTACGTAAAAATTGCGGTAAGGTATCGATTTTAATCATGAGCTTCCCCCTCATATCGTTTATATTCAAAAGCGTGACATTATACAGCGCTGTTGGATAAAGTAAAAATTAGCGGAAAAAGCGATCTGCCCCCCCAAAAAAGTTGGACAGGTTAGTTAACTTAAATATTCTTCAATTTCAGCCTGTAATTCAGCAATTGAATGATAAGTCTGTGAGTAAAAACAATCTGATTTTAATATCGCAAAAAAACTTTCAATCACCGCATTATCGTAGCAATTTCCTCGGCGGCTCATACTTTGCACCGCTTTACCCTCCAACATTTTCATCCATTCCGCCGTGCCATACAATACGCCTTGGTCGCTATGAATAATCGGGCATTCTGTCGGTTTAAGCCGACTAAGTCCTTGTGCTAACATCTTTTTCACCAATGAAAATTTGGGGCGTATTGAAAAGTTATAGGCAATCACTTCTCGGTTAGCCAAGTCCATCAACGCTGAAAAATAAAGCTTTTCTTGCCCAACCTGAAATTCCGTTACATCCATTACCCATTTTTGATTGAGTGCCGTTGCTGTAAAATCACAATCCAGCAAATTCGGGGCAATATGCGATGTTTTTCCTCGTTTTCAATGTCTTTTCTTGCGTAAAATGGAATGAATACCTAACTCGTTCATTAGCTTTAACACCGTTTTATGATTCAAATTAAAACCCATTTGGCATAATTTAAACGTCATTGGGTGATAACCATCTCGTTTTCTGTTCTTTTTATACAGCGATAAAATAGCTTCTTTAGCTTCGTAATAGTTTCGCTTAATCTCTTTATAGTAAAAGCTTGAGCGAGGCATTTTAGCCACTCGAAATAAATCATTTAACGCGTGGTTTGGCTTCAAGCTTTCAATGATTTTTCTTTTTTCTGTCGTTGTTTTTGACGGTCGAGCGCCTCCAACTCCTTTAGATAAGCAATCTCCGCACGAGCCAAGGCGAGCTCTCGTTGCAGCTTTTTAAACGCTTAGGTGAAAAGTCTGTGGTTTCTGGAATTTCAATGCCTTTCTTTTTCATTTTTTGGCTTTACTATTTTCGGTGTTTGAAGGCCTGTATAAGTCGATTTTACGCCATCAAGCCCTCTTTCCCGAAATGCTTTTAGCCAATAAATAACGAGAGAGTGGGAAATTTTATGAAGTTTAGCCACCTCACGGATACCATAATCCTGTTCGGTGACCAGTTTGATAATTTTCAAACGAAATTGATAAGAGTAGGACATAATCTGCACCTCAAATTAGGTGTCCAGGTTTTGGGGTGCAGATCAAAGTGCGGTCAAAATTAACCGCACTTTTGCTTAAATATTTTCTTAGATTGAAGTATCCAATTCTGGGAAAGATTTTACTAAATCATCAATCGCTTTCATTTGAGAGACAAAGCCTTCAAGTGCAGAAAGAGGCAATGCAGATGGGCCATCACACTTCGCTTGATTTGGATTTGGATGCGCCTCTAAGAATAAACCAGCAATTCCTACCGCTAAACCAGAACGCGCTAATTCGGTTACTTGCGCGCGACGGCCACCTGATGCGGCCCCAAATGGATCACGGCATTGAAGTGAATGGGTTACATCAAAAATAACCGGGCTGCCCTTAGATGCCTTTTTCATCACGCTGAAGCCAAGCATATCCACAATTAAATTATCGTATCCAAAGTTTGTACCGCGATCACAAAGAATGATTTTATCATTACCGCATTCTTCGATTTTTTCCACGATATTACCCATTTGACCCGGGCTTAAGAATTGTGGTTTTTTCACATTAATCACTGCACCTGTTTTTGCCATGGCTTCAACGAGATCTGTTTGACGCGCCAAAAAGGCGGGAAGTTGAATAATATCGACAACATTAGCAACAGGCTGACATTGGTAGATTTCGTGTACATCAGTAATAATTTTTACCCCAAAGGTATCTTTTAATTCTTGAAAAATTTTTAAGCCTTCTTCCATACCTGGGCCACGGTAAGAATGAATAGACGAACGATTCGCTTTGTCAAAAGAAGCCTTAAACACATAAGGCACTCCAAGTTTCTCTGTCACTTTCACATAAGCTTCACAGACTTGCATTGCCATATCTCGGCTTTCAAGTACGTTCATTCCACCAAAAAGCACGAAAGGTTTGTCATTTGCAACATCAATATTGCCAATTTTTACAATTTTATTTTGCATAAATTTTCCTTAAATCAATGGAGGGCAAAAGGATCTTTATCAATCTCGCCCTTTAGTTCTAAAAGTTGAGTTCGGATTAAGGCCGCAGTCGGGTCTTCCGGACAACGTTCTACAAAAAATTCTAAATCTTTTAATGCCGAAGGGTAAGCACCCATCTGAGCTAAAACTAAACCGCGATCACGGATGTGATAAGGATCTTTATCATTACCAATCAATAAATTTTCAATATAACGGTATGCCATGTCGTTATGTTCTTCGCGGATAAGCGCATTCTTCGCCAGTTGCTCAAAACGAGAATAAAGCAAGGAAAGATCGGCTCTATCAAGTTCTTCAGGTTGAATTTGCACACCAAAGCCAAATGCCCCTTCATAAAGTTGCTGCAATTTTTCTTGCGATATATAAGTGCCATCCCAAGGATCAATAAAAGCTACTTCATCTCTTACTTCGGCACGTAAAATGAGTTGTGTTGGGAAATTTACGGGGTAAATAGGCAAATCCAATACCTCGGCTAAATAAAGCACAATTGCCCCAAGCGTCACTGGCATTCCTTGACGATGCTCCAACACATAAGGCAAATATAAATTGCGTGTATAGAAATACTCTTCTGGATCGCAATGAAAGCCCCAATCACCATAAAATAGCTGTAGTAACTGATGAATCTGCTCTTCTTTCGGCCAATCTGGCGAAATTTCTTTACGCGCTCGACGTACAAACCCGCCAATTTTTCCCCGAATTTGTGCTTCTGATGATCCATCATCTGAGATGGTATTATAAAAATGCACAAATTGATCGTATAACGCACGTCGATAATATTTCATTACTTCTTCCAAAAACCTAAAGTGACGCGCTCATTGTCGCCATAATCACGCACGGTTTCAACCATTTCCCAATGATTTTCTTGGAAAATTGACCGCACTTTTTCGCCTTGTTGCCATCCGTGTTCAAGTAGTAATGCGCCATTAGAGTTCAAATAACTCGACGCTAATTCAATAATATGACGTAAATCAGCATAACCGGCATCATTGGCAACTAATGCAGAAAGTGGTTCAAAACGCACATCGCCTTGACCTAAATGTTCATCTTGCGCATCAATATAAGGCGGGTTGCTGACGATAAGATCAAACTGCCCTGTTATATTTTCAAACCAACTACTCTGTAAAAATTGTACATTTAAGTTATTTCTTTCCGCATTAGATTGAGCTAACGCCACAACATCGGGCATAAGATCAACTCCAATGATTTCTAATGAAATCTGTTGTTTTTGACAAATAGAGGAAAGCTCCGATGCTAATGCTAACGCGATAGCGCCTGTGCCTGTGCCAAGATCAAGAATACGAAAGTGCGGTGGATTTTTTTCCAGTTTTTCCAAAGCAATTTGTAATGCCTTTTCCACTAAAATTTCGGTATCTGGTCTTGGAATCAAGGTGCCTTTTGAGACATTTAATGGCAACGACCAAAATTCTTTTTCGCCAAGAATATAAGCGATAGGTTCACCTTTTAGACGACGATCTAAAAGTGCGATCAAATTTAACCGCACTTTCTCATCAATTTCGCTATCATCAAAAGCAAGGATTTGGGTACGCGATTTGCCAGTAGCATGTTGAAGAAGCACAAGCGCATCAATTTTACTATTTTCAGTGGGATTTTTTTGTGCCAAATCCGCAATTGCTTGTGCCAGCCATTCTTTATAATTCATTATTTTTCGTCTTTTAACACAATCGTGCCAGCCACTAAATCAGTTAAAGAACGACGATCATCGCGCACAAGTGCAACAATACCGCTAATAATCAATAAGAAACTTGTCCACGCTAATAAAATATCAATAATTTCGCGACCGATGTATTTACCAAATTCAACGGGTTGATGGGTATGATAATTAAATACACGTAAGCCTAACCAGCGTTTTGCCATTGTTTGACCATAAGTTTTCATGAAATATAACTGAAAACCAGCATATACAATCGTCCCCACTACACCGGCAAAATCCCCCAATGCAAAACCGAGACCAACCATCACCCAAAGCACAAGCCCATTAATCATACTTGCAAGCCAACGTTTAAAACGGCTTGCTTGAGCAGGTTGAGAAGGTTTGAAAACAGAAGAAAATTTCGCATCTTTTTGATTTTCAATGATCATTTTATTTCCCTGTAAAGTTAAAAAGGACATCTGAAATCAGATGCCCCTATCATTAATTCTGTTCAGACAATGCCGCCAACTGATCCGCTTGATATTCGGTAATAATCGGCTGAATCAGTTCATCAATTTTACCATTCATCACTTCATCCAAACGGTAAATAGTGAGATTGATACGATGATCAGTCACTCGACCTTGCGGATAATTATATGTACGAATTTTATCAGAACGATCGCCCGAACCTAATAAGTTACGGCGCATATCTGTTTGTTCTGCAGCTTGGCGTTCTTGCTCTGCTTGAACAATACGTGATGCTAATACCGACATTGCTTTCGCTTTATTTTTGTGCTGTGAACGCTCATCCTGACATTCCACCACAATACCTGTTGGAATATGTGTAATACGCACCGCAGAATCCGTCGTATTTACGTGCTGACCACCTGCACCTGATGAGCGATAAGTATCAATACGTAAATCTGCAGGATTAATTTCTGGCATTTCAGATTCTGGCAATTCTGGCATTACCGCGACAGTACAAGCAGAAGTGTGGATACGCCCTTGCGATTCAGTTTTTGGTACGCGTTGCACACGATGACCGCCAGATTCAAACTTCAACTGACCATACACACCTTCTCCAGTGACTTTAACAATCACCTCTTTATAACCGCCTTGCTCACTTTCATTAGCACTTAGCATTTCTACACGCCAACGTTTACTTTCAGCATAACGGCTATACATGCGGAATAAATCACCGGCAAAAATACCCGCTTCATCACCGCCAGTTCCCGCACGGATTTCTAAATAGCAGTTATATTCATCATTAGGATCTTTCGGTAGTAAAAGAATTTGAAGTTGTTGTTCCACTTCTTCAATTTCCGCTTTGGATTCTTCGATTTCCATTTGCGCCATTTCTTTCATTTCAGGATCATCCAGCAATATTTCAGCTTCTTCAATATTTTGATTTAATTGCATCCAACGATTAAAACATTTCACCACTTCTTCAAGTTGCGAATATTCTTTAGAATACGCACGGAATTTATCCTGATCACTAATTACAGAAACATCGCCCAATAAGACTTCTAGCTCTTCATAACGTTCTTTTAAACTTTCTAATTTTGCAATAATGGAATCTTTCATCATTTGTAAGTCACCGAAAATAAAATCGGCGTATTCTAGCCGATTTTAGGGAAAATTGACAGTGTCAAAAGTGCGGTTAAAAATCACCGCTCTTTAAATACGTGTCACATCAAATTTACTTAAATCAATACGATCTTCTGTGCCATAAAACATAGCAAGAGCATGGCGTAACGTTTCAGCTCGTTTTGGTAAACCTTTTTCCGCATAGATTTTCACTTGTTCATACACGGCTTGTTTAAAAGGCTGTGTATCGCCCGGATTGCCATTCAAATTATCCGCACTGGCAAAATAACGAAAACCTGCCGCCGTCGCCAAAATCCACTCTAATGCTTGCGGTTTAACTTCAACTTTTTCAAAGTCACGCTGGCGTTCTTCTGAACGTCCATCTGGCTCATACCAATAACCAAAATCTTCTAGTTTACGGCGTTCTTTGCCTGCCACTAACCAATGGGCAATTTCGTGCAATGCACTGCTGTAAAATCCTCGCGCAAAATAAATCGCGTTATAAGGCACGTCATCATTTGCGGGTAAATAAATGGGTTCTTCACCGCCTTTGACTAAGCGAGTGTTGTATTCCTCTTCAAAACATTGATTAAAAATCGCGATAATATCTTCTAATTTATGTTCCATGGTATCGACTCCTAAAAAACCGTGAGATTATATCACCAGAGGCTCATTTGTTCTTGTTTATTTTCTTCGGGTAAATTGACATGTAGCCCGATCAAACGAATCGATCGCCCTTTTGCTCGCATAAAAATTTGAGGAAGTAATTGCTGAAAACTCTCCAAAGAAAGGGGTAAACCTGTTTTCTCTAAAGTAGTTACTTGAAAATCTTCAAATTTAAGCTTTATGCCAATTTTACGTAATGAAGATAACGGTATATTACGGCTAACACGTTCAAGGCGACGAATTAACTCGCCATAAAGATTATTCAATAAGGCTGAAGCTTGCTCAATTGTGTGAATATTTTCAAGCAAAGTTTGTTCTACGCCAACTGATTTACGTTCACGATGGGCTTGTACTTCACGATCATCAATGCCGTGGCTAAAATCCCAAATACGTTTACCCGCCTTACCAAATTGATTTAATAAGACGATTTGATCAAAGTTTTGAATGTCAGCACAAGTTTCTAATCCCATATCGAGTAATCGTTGTGATGTCACTTTACCAACGCCAGGGATTTTATTTAAAGATAAGATTTTAATGAATTCCTCGACTTCATTAGGCTTAATCACAAATTGCCCATTAGGTTTATTCATATCCGAAGCGATTTTGGCAAGGAATTTTAAAGGCGCCACACCTGCCGAGGCAGTTAAATTCAACTCATCAAAAATTGCTTGACGGATTTCTTGCGCAATCCAAGTCGCTGAGCCAGAACATTTTTGGCAGTGCGTAACATCTAAATAAGCTTCATCTAAAGAAAGTGGTTCAATAATATCGGTGTAACGCTGGAAGATTTGATGAATTTGTGCCGAAACTTGTTTATACAACGTCATATTCACGGGCACGAGAATGAGATTAGGACACTTTTTTATGGCTTGAGCCGTTGGCATTGCACTATGCAAACCAAATTTTCTCGCCTCATAATTACAAGTTGTTAATACACCACGTTGACGAGAAGAACCGCCTACAGCAACAGGTTTTCCCTGCAAATTAGGATTTTCACGAATCTCAATCGATGCGTAAAAACAATCCATATCAATGTGAATAATTTTTTTATCTTGTAGCATAAAAAAAGTGTGGTTAAATTTTATTTAGTATAACCGCACTTTAATTACTGTTCAAGCATACATATTCAATTATCAGAAACCACTTTCTTATCTTTAAACATGACTGAACGTTCAATTTTATAAACATGAATAGGTTCTTGTGTATTCATAAAAATTGAACGGTATTTTTCATCAATTTGAGTAAATGGAATTTGTAAATTGATTGTCAGAGACTTGCCTGGCAATAAGGTATTTTCTAATTCTATTTGCATATCTTGGCTATGCACAACTTGACGATTATGCACATACACACTCATCCATTGAATATTTTGAATCGGGAATTCACTTTTATTCGTAATGGTATATTTAAAGCGAGAAAGCGCTTGACCATCCTCACCTACCACAATATCTCTATCGCCAACATCAATAGAAATAGCATAGTTAACATACTTAGGGTAGCTTTTTTCTGCAGTTGCAGTTTTTTCTACACTTTTCGGTTTTTCCTTTGAAACATTTTCTTTTGCAATTGCAGAAGAAATTGAACAACTAGCTGCAAACAAAGCGAGTACTAAATATTTAAAAAATGACATTATTTTCTCCTATAAAAAACGCCGAAATTTTACCCTAACTCACGCATTTAATAAATACCGCTCTTTTTCTTCTGCTTGTTTTTTGTTAGACTAGTGCACAATTTTGGGGCTGATTCTGGATTCGACGGGATTAGCGAAGCCCAAGGTGCACGTCGAGGTGCGGTAGGCCTCGTAAATAAACCGCAAAAAAATAGTCGCAAACGACGAACAATACGCTTTAGCAGCTTAATAACCTGCATTTAGCCTTCGCGCCCTAGCTTCCGCTCGTAAGACGGGGATAACGCGGAGTCAAACCAAAACGAGATCGTGTGGAAGCCACCGTTTGAGGATCGAAGCACTAAATTGAATCAAACTAGCTTAAGTTTAGCGTGTCTGTCCGCATGCTTAAGTGAAATTAAAGACTAGACTAAACGTGTAGTGCTGAAGGTAGAGTAATTTCGGACGGGGGTTCAACTCCCCCCAGCTCCACCAAATAACAATCCAAAGCAAACTTATCAAATCCTAAAAGCCCTTGAAAATACTGAACTCAAGGGCTTATTTATATCCTAAGCGTTCCTATCCAATCCTATAAAATCCTTGAATTTTAGTTATACGTTTAGTTATACTGATAACCGTATAACAAAGTCGGTATAACTAAAACCATACAAAACCTGTTAGCAAAAGGTTTTACTCATGTTTTAGCTATATCTAAATTTTTAAAAGTCTGAATCGCCGTCTGAGTTATTTAGAACAGTTTTCAACTCTCAGAAAGAAACAATATGGCACGCACAATCACACCGCTAAACAGCACGAAAATAGACAAAGCCAAGCCACAGAAAAAGGAATTTACCCTATCTGATGGCAAAGGGCTTTATCTGTTGGTTAAGCCCAATGGGGCTAAGTTATGGCGGTTTAACTATTACAAGCCTTTCACGCAGCCAAAGAAAAGGGCGTTAATTGGCGTTGGCAAATACCCTGATATTTCTTTACAGCAAGCAAGAGCAATTAGAGATGAGTATTTATCCTTACTTGCGCAGAATATCGATCCAGCAATCTATCGCCAACAGCAAGAACAAGCGAAACAAAATGAGCTGAATAATACCTATGAAGCGTTGGCGTGGGCGTGGCTTGAGTATCGTAAAACCAAAAAGAACTTTTCAGATAATTATCAAAAAGACGTTATCAGTCTGATTAATCGTTGCTTATTACCGCATTTTGGGCATTTGCCTATTTCCCAAATTACCGCGCCAATGGCATTAAAGGCATTTAAACAGTATCAAGACGAAGGGCATTTAGAAAAGCTTAAACGGACGATTCAGAAGCATAACGAGATAATGACTTATGCTCTACACCGAGACTTAATCTCTTTTAATCCAACGGCGAATATCGCAAAGGAATTTGACAGCCCAACGGTTGAACATTTTAAAACCCTTAAGCCTGAGGATTTAAGCGAATTTATGTTCACGCTACAAAACGCTCAGATTCACTTACAGACGCGTTATTTGATTTTATGGCAACTGCTCACCATGACAAGACCGAACGAAGCAGCTACAGCGAAATGGGCGGATATTGACGAGAAAAACAGGATATGGACGATTCCTGCGGAGCAAATGAAACGTGGCATTGAACATAGAATCACGTTATCACGGCAAGCCTTAGCCCTATTAGGGCAAATTAAAAAATTAAGTGGCGGAAAAACTTACCTATTCCCCAGTGTAAAGAACCCTCAATCCCACGTTAATACGCAAACGGCAAATTCTGCAATAAAGCGCATGGGTTATCACGGTAAATTAGTTGCACATGGATTGAGAGCTATCGCCAGCACCTATTTAAACGATCAGGGCTTTAATAGTGATTTGATTGAGGTCGCACTATCGCACCTCAATTCAGACCGGGTAAAAACCGCCTATGACAGAGGGGAAAAATTAGAACAGCGATTCAAGCTATTGCAAGCATGGGCGGATTTTGTAGAACAATCCTCACAAGGCACTTTGCCGCAATTTCACTTGAAGATTATGGCTTAGAACCTGATAAAACCTGAGGTAAAGTGCGGTCGAATTTTGACGGCGTTTTACTGTTTGAGAATTTAAAGAATTGGTGCGACTAGGTGCGGCGTAATTAACCGAACCGAAAGATGGTAACCCTTATTGCTATTTGTCGCACTTCCACTAATAAGGGCAACGTTAAGGGGCGTTTTATGTCTGTCAATTTATTTATGACCGCCAAAAGTTCAGCTGATTATATAAATACTGGATTAAAAACAGATTCTTATACCGATCTTGATGTAATTTTTCTATCAACAAAGGGATATTTTCCTGCCTTCAATCACCTTAGATACATAGGTAGTGCAAATGATAAGTATGGTAGAAATTTATATAAAATTAATGGGATAAAAGGATTGTATGAAGATTTAATACCATTAGATATAGGCGATTTAGCAGATGGTTTTGTAAACGATCGAGCAATAATTACTGAAGAAGACTGTGCTAAAAGTAAATTTTCATTAGTGAAACATTTTACAACGGAAGATTATGATGATCCTCGTTATGAGTTACTCTTTGATACTACACTGGTTTTAAGAGATGTACAAAAAGACGGAGGAGAACATTCTGAGTATGATTATTATCATGCTAATTTATATTCAATATCAACCCCTTTTTCCAAGTTAGATGAATATGGAATTTTCAACGGAATAATTAGAAGTCCATTTATAAAGTTAATCTCAGATTTACATTTACCTATAACAAGTTTACTAAAAAATGAACTAGAAAAGCTATTCCTTTTCAGGGATGATATTGCACCTTTATGTTTACACCAAATCGACTCTTATTTGTTTGATAGTGTGCCTGTCTATGTGAATATGCCATTACAGATTTCTTATGAGATTTACGATGAATATATGGATATTTTTGATGAAGAAAATATTGATGATATTTTTCTTTTTTATAGACCACATTTAAATGAATTTATTAAAAATACTCAAGATAAATCTAAGAATATCTCAGAACCAAAATCAGCAAAGATTGATTCCATAGAAAAAGAAATTGGTGGTAAATCTGAAACTTCATATCTAAATATTATTCAGGTATTGAAAGATGAATTACTCAATAGAGGGTTATTTGAAAATCAAAGCGATCTTATCAGTTATTTATCTAACTCATACACAGGTTATGCAGGATTAAGTGAAACCAATCTAAGAGAAAAATTCAGCAAAGCCAATAAAATAAAATTAAGCTAAAACACTTCCCCAAAAATCCGGATAGATCCAAATGGACTTATCCGGATTTTTTCTTTTCTGTGCTTTTCCATAATCCACTCCGACACAACAAAGCCCGAAACGGCTTTAACCATCCCAACCAGTACGGAGTAAACACAATGAATCAATCAGATCGTATTATCCGCCGCCTTGACACAATGAAAATGCTAGGCGTAAGCAAATCCACCTTTGCCGATTGGCAAAACCCTAAATCAAAGCGTTATCGTCCTGACTTTCCAAAGAAAATTCAATTAGGGGTTAATTCAGTCGGTTACCTGGAAAGTGAAATCAACTCTTACATTACCAAACTGGCAGAAGCAAGAGCGTAGGAGGTCGTTATGGCAATCAATACGACTAGCACCTATGAACAACAGAAATACATTTTACAGTGTTTATATGCTCGCCCGCATAGTACCAACGAATTGCGAGAGCTAGGAATTTACTTTCCACCCGCACGCATTAAGGAGCTAAGAGATAAAGGTTTCGATATCAAAACATTTTACCGCAAAGAAACCGATTCAAGCGGATTAGCGCACCGTGTGGGCGTGTATGTACTGCACCAAAATGAAGTAAGTCAAAATTATCGATATAACGACTAAGGAGCGACTGAAAAAATGACTAATACAAATCAACAGACCCACACCGAAAAACACAAGCATGCAACGCTATGGACGATTTCGGGCACGTTAGACCGCTTGCGATACCTAGCTGACACTGCAATCAACGGCACTATTCTTGATTATCCCGATAAAGATGGGAATGAGCCACCAGCAACCCCTAAGCAAATCTATGAATTAATCCTTGAAGAAGTAGATTGTGCCATTGAGCAAGTAAACGACTTAAAACGGCAAATCGAAGTACTGGCTATTCATCAAGAACATAGAGCTGATACGAATTATTTACCGCTGGTGGATTAACAATAGTTTTCGGAGCAGTACGCGCGCGCGAGGGTGCGCCCAAATTTAGGCATACCCAAAGATAAGAGGTTTAAAAAATGAGTTACGGAAAAGAGATAGAAAGCCAATTTGCCAAAGCCTATGCCCGAATGGGTAACGCTACGCATGCTTTATTGGCGGTTCTAGGTGATGAGCGAGCTAATCGAATGAAACCGCACACACTACGAGCAAGAGCCAGTGACCTACTGAATCATTACCGAGTATGGGAACAAATCGAGCAGGAAAAAGCAGAGATGCAACAACGTGGGGAGCCCTTACCGCATTACAGGGGGAGAACATGGCGGGCGGATTTAATTACTGATGAAGTCTATGAGCCGATAAAGATACCGCCCCGCCCTTTTGTTATTCCTCGTGGAATGAAAGGGTTGTTTAAAGGGATGGGGCGGTCAAGAAGATCCACCATGAAAACCCCATGATTTTTTAATTAGGAACAAAAAGATCCGCTAATAAAAGGGTAAGTATTTAATGAAATGCGCCATAGCAAAAAACAATGAATTACTGCTTAAACAAGCCATTCAACACTATAGAAAATCGCATCAAATCTTCACGTTTATGAGCCTATACAGCGATAACGAGCCATACCCGATAGATGAGGTCATTCAAGTGTTAGAACAGCGTCTTAATGCGATTCAGTGCGAAATAGACAACGTCACGAAGATGACAGCAGGGCTACGGAAGAATGAGCAATTAGAAACGAGTTTTTACACCACGAAAAAACACTTAGAGACGATGAGAAAAAGAAAACAGGAGATAGACAATGAAATGTAATGCAACCGCAGAGCCATTAATGCAAGAAATCTCAATAGAGCAAATTTTTAACTTAGATTTACCCCTTACGAATGAAAAAGACGGTGCAGTGTTTGCGCATAAGTTTAAAAGGGATTTAGTGGCAATGACAACCTCTCTTATTGTGGCGAAGTATTTTGATAAAGAGCATAAAAACGTTATCAGAGCGATTAAAGATTTAGATTATTCAGACGATTTTAGACGGCTCAATTTCCAGCCGTCCTATTATCAAAATGAACAAAACAAACGCCAGCCAATGTACCGAATGACCCGAGACGGCTTTATGTTTTTGGTGATGGGATTTACTGGCAAAAAGGCGGCTAAGTTTAAGGAGCGGTTTATCTCGTTATTTAACAAGATGCACAGTTGGATTAATCAACGCGTGAAATTATCCAGTAACCAGCATTTGCTCAATGATGCGATTCAATTTGTAGAACTGCAACGTGGCGAAAAGGATGAGCATAGCCACGCCCGAGAAAACACGCTGATTTATATGATTGCTTTAGGGTCAAGTAAGAAGAAATGGCTAAGGGTGAATGGTTATGCGCCTGATGATGATATTCGCGCCCACCTCTCAGAATCACAGCTTGAACTATTGGATTTATTGACGAGTGAAAACGCCGTGATGTTCAAGTTAGGCTTGAGTTATCGAGAGCGTGAAAGCCGATTAAAAGATACCGCACTTTTCTTTTGGGCCAAGCAACAGCGCAAAGCAGCGTAAGGAAAAACACAATGAATGACTATACCGAGATAATTCAAATTCTAGTCATTATGTTGTTATTGCGCCTTATATCAACCCTATAAAACAAAACGCCATAGGGAAATAATCAACCCTAAGGCGTAACTAAGGAAATATCTTATGCAACCAATTAAACTAGGAATTAATATGAAGTTAATTCACAAGCATTATAGCAATGATGAAAACTTTTACAATTTAAACCCTTTACAAAGTGCGGTGAAATTTGGCATTATTTTATCGCAATCAGAAAAAGTGATTGCCAGCCGTGGAAAGCTGAATTTAATAAAGGCGAACGATAGCACGCCACAAAACCGTGCTTTTTTTGTTCGTAACATTCGCACACCTCAAGAATATGCGGATTTTGTTTTCAATCTAAATCCGATCATTCTCTCAATGGTAGAGCGTAATGAGCAGTCTTTGACTGGCTGTCTTCCTTTATTGGCAGTTTTCCACCTTGTTACGCTCTACCGCCCGACCGTGGAAAGTCTAGCGGTAGTTCCTAAAAATCAAATAAAGGACACCGCAGAAATGATCTACAAATTTCTTTGCGTCAATCGCACACAATCGCATTTTAACTTATGCGTCATATCCCTTAATTCTACCACCGAAGAACAGGCACGTTTGAGCCTATCTGCTGATTATCGTTTTATTGCGGTGGTGGCGAGAATCAATCCTCAAAATAACCGCACTTTAGCGGCACTTCCTACCCTTTCTGTATCTGCAACACAAGGGGGCGCATTATGATGACCCAATGCTATGCGATTTATGCGCAAATTCCTGTATCAGAACACTTTGCCTTTGAGAGCATTTACCGCTTTACGACCGACAAAAAGACGGCAAAACGCGGCGTGAAACACTTGAAAAAATCAGATGTGAAGAAAGCCAACTACACGGAATTAAATCCGACAGACTGGGCTATTGTGCTTTATCTCAATGACGATACAAGCAAGCCATTTATTTTAAATGGGGGCTATCGTTTTTATGATTCCGCTTACCAACGCGCGGAAATTGTAGAGCAGCTTTTTCCGCAGTATCTCGTATCAATTCAGAAATTCAATGAAACAAATGTATTTGCGATAAGCGAAAAAGAAGGCTTATTTGGCGGTGAATCTAAGGGGGTATTTTATGCTTAATCAATCAATTTTATCTGCACTACAAGAGATAACAAGCTTTAATCAATTTGCCGAACGCAATCAAGTAGAGCGAATGAAAGTAAGTGATTTAAAAGCCTTGCGTAATGAAACTGAAAATCTTTGTGAGTATATCGAATATGGATTGATGCACTTAGGCGACTTAATGCAAATCTTAGGCAATCTTGCCGACACAGAGCAGGATTTTACACGCGAGGCAATGAGTAACGATAACGTGAAACATATCGGGGGATTAATCAAGGCAAATGCCTATCTACTCAATGCGTTAAGAGAAACCGCTAGCTTAAGCGAATATTATCTTGCTGGTGGCTTAGATGGGGAGATTGAAAGAAATGATGATTAAACCGAACCTACCCTATCAATTAATCTTTGTTTATGACAATGGCGACCAATTCATAGCGGGTAAATATGGCACGCTTAGAGAGGCGTTACAGGCAAAAATCAGATGCAAGCACGAAATAGAACAAGCCGATATTTGCGGTCGAGTGTTAGAAGTGATTACAGTTTTGAAAGGGGAAGAAAATGAAACCAACTAATGCAATGGCACAGCTTGAGAAATGGAAAGCTAACCATAAAGCCACCAGCAATAACGAAATCAAAAATGAATCAGTTAAAAATACGCAAGGAAACGCACGTAGCGAGGCTAAAAGCAAATATCAAGGGAAACTATGGGCTAATCCCTTAGCCTTTCAATTTGCCCAGCTGACGCGCCAATTTAAGCTGATTCATGATAGCAACCGTAAATGTTTAGAGGTTTACCCCGATGATTTTCATCATAAGCTAAAAATGCGTGATGAGATGGTGGACTTAATCGACCGACTAAAAGCGGGTGGCAAGCTCTTTAATGCGCTGGCTAAATCTCAAGGGATAACATTTTGCCGAAACAATCAATCCACCTTAAAAGACTTTAATCAAGCTAACGGCTATTTGATTCATAAGTTCGAAGAAGTGATCACACAAATAAACCGCCTCAACATTGAACGAGTTAAGAGTGAGAAATTACAGGGGGTGGGCAATGAGTAAAACCGCCTTTATTTTGACTGCTGGCTATCACGTTGTTGATGATTTATTTATGCTGACTGTTGTCGCAATGCGAGAAAGCAAAGGGGATATTTTAATTCTTCATCGCGCTTATGCTAAACAAGGTAAACTCACAAATATCAGAGCCATTAATTTAAACCATTACACGCTAGAAATTAGTTTAGGCAATGCACGCGCGCCCATTATTCACGCAGAAGGGAGAAGAGAACGTGCAGAGGCTGAGGAGGCGATAGCACCTTTCAAAACACTCTACCCTACTGCACAAATTAGAGTGATTCAGTTCAAGGACGCATTTTTATTTAAGCAATGTGCAGAAATTGGATTAGGGATTAATGCAGAGCAAGGGGGCAAGAAATGGCTAAATTAATCAATGCCCCTTACGCTAAACAACAAGACCCCACAGGTCAAAGCCTTGTTACTATCTGTATAGGCACGCAAGCACAAGCCATAGCAAAGCATTTTAATGAAATGGGCAAAAGTGCGGTAGAAATTGAGCTAGAAAACACACTAGGCGAGCAAGGGAAATCATTCCCTTGTGTGGTGGTGGATAGTGAGATTCTAGACAATATAGAACTCTATCGCATTGCGCCTAAAAATACCCAGTCTATTCGCTTAATACAGGCGAATAATGGCGTAGCGCTCTCAAATGAAACGCTTGAGCGCATTTATTTAAATATCGTGCAGACCACCAGCGCAGAGAGTGTTATTTATTGCAATGAGGCTGGCGAAATACTAGATGATGTAAGCCGATATATTCAACGGTTACGCAATGGAGACACCTATCACGGGGAAATTAAGCCAATTTGTGAACCTGTCCGAGATAACCACCAGCCCTACACCGAAAAACGCAAGGAGAACGGCATAGAGGGGCTTTTTAGGGTTGTGCCGAAGTTAGACAAGGACACGGGCGAAATGATGGATAAATGCGAGTGGTTGGCTGATTGTGTTGATGTCGTGGGAATTGGGCTTTCCGAGAGCGATTATTTCTCAATTCTTTCATTCCAAGCACAAGGCAAGCCCGAGCCGATTTTAATTGCTTTACCATGGGCGGATATTGGTGAGCGTGCAGGCTGGCAATTACTCAAACAAAACGGGTTAAGAATTACCAATAGCCAACGCTTGAAACCGCATTTAGCGGATTTTCTTCAAGATACCCAGAATAAGCCGATTTATCAAATCGTGAATGAAACAGGCTGGCAATCAGACTTTAACGCCTATGTGCTGCCGAGTGGCGAGGTATTGGGGAAACCTGAACGACCGATTTATTTCAACAGCAAATCAACCACCAGCACAGGCTATCAAGCTAAAGGCACGCTAAGCGACTGGCAGAGGGAAATAGGGCAATATCTCCGAGGCAATCATTCAATGATGCTGGGCGTGGCTTGTTCTTTATCTGCCCCGTTGATTGGCTTAATTGGGGCGGAAAGTTTTGGTGTACATTTGTTCGGTAAATCGAGTGCAGGAAAGACCACTATAGCCAATATTGCGAGTTCAATTTATGGCGAGTCTGATTTAATCCGTTTATCGTGGAACGGCACAAGCTTAGGATTGATTAACGAGGCTTCTGCGCGTAATGATGGCTTTATTCCTCTTGATGAAATCGGACAAGGGGCAAGCAAAAAGCACGTAGAGCAAACCGCCTATGCGTTATTTAATGGTGTGGGAAAAATACAAGGTGCAAAAGACGGCGGAAACAGAGAACTAAACCGCTGGCGGATTTTGGCATTTTCTACGGGTGAGCAAGATTTAGAGCTTTATTTAAAACAAGACAATATCAAAACTAACGCAGGGCAATTAGTCCGCTTGTTAAATATCCCCATCACGCCTACTAGCACGTTTTATCATTTTGGCAATGGTAAAGCCCATGCCGACCATTTGAACGCAATGACAAGGCGTTACTACGGCACAATGGGCAGAGCGTGGATAGAATGGTTACTTGAAAATAAAAGTGCGGTAGCGGCTGAATATGAGCGTTTAAGCGAGCAATGGCAAGCTATGCTACCAAATGACGCAAGCTCACAAGTAAAACGAGTGGCAGGGCGATTTGCCATTTTAGAAACCGCTTTACAGTTGGCAGCGCATTTAACAGGCTGGGAAACGAGCGAAAACAAAACCGCACTTCTGCACGAATTTAACGAATGGATAAATGAATATGGGCTACATTCCCGAGAAGAAAAGCAAATCATTGAGCAGGTGAATGGCTGGCTTTTACGCAATGGGGCAAGATTTCTAGATTTTCCTTTCAATCCAAATCAGAAAGAACCGAACGACACGGCAGGTTATCGCCAGTTAGCCGACAGCAAAGAACAGCAAGATAGCGATAAATATTGGGTATTTCCGCAAGTGTATATTCAAGATGTTATCAAAGGCTTTAATGAAAAACAGGCAAATGAAATCTTATTGGGTGCAGGAATGTTAATACAGGGAAAAGAGAGAGGTCGTAAATACCTCAACCGTTTACCCAAAACAATAAGCGGAGGGAAAACTATCCGATGTTATGTGCTGGAAATCTTAAACGAGGACGAGGAAAGCGAAGAAATAGAATAAAAAGCCCATTTTGAAATGGTGTAGGCTATCAATAATAAAGAGCAGATCATAATTGATTTGCTCTTTTTTTTATTCCACCAACGAAAAAAAACAAAAAAATTTTTTCCGTGTGTAGATGAGTTAAAAAATATTGGGCATTTTGGGCACGAAAACAACAAAATATAAATATATCAATAACTTATAAAAAATAGCGTGCCCAAATTACCCCTTTCCGTGCCCAAAAATAGGCTTTCCGTGCCCAATTTTAGGGCTTCCGTGCCCAGTCAAAAAATAATCAATCTTTCACCGTGCCCAATTTGTACCCAGCCGTGCCCAGTGCATTGGGCACGAAAATCGCATTTAAGTTATTGATTTTAAAGGTGCGTGCCCAAATGCCCAGCGTGCCCAGTGTTTTTTAGTTATCTATACACTTTTTTTATTTTTTAGGTGGTGGATAGCTCTGGTTGATTCATAGGTAAAACTTTACTAAACGTAGTAGAGATAAGAACAAGGCTTAGTGCAGTGCATTGAGCCTTTTTTATTGAATTTCGGGATCAGTACGCGCACGCGCGCGAGGAAATGAGCAATAAAATATTTACTTCATACCCTTAAAGCGTATAATGAGCAGCAAATAATATTTAGCCTATTTATCGTGAAACTATCGTTTATTGAATTACCGCCCTTTGAGCGTTATAGAAAAGCACATTTATCTGATGATGAATATCGGACTTTTCAGAATGAGCTATTAGAAAACCCCGAAAAAGGCGATGTGATACAAAATACAGGCGGATTGAGAAAGATTAGAATTGCCGATAGTGAGAGAAATAAAGGCAAACGTGGTGGCGCAAGGGTGATTTATTACTACTTTTTAGACGGTGCGCAAATATGGCTTTTTAGTGCTTACGGAAAAGGTGAAAAAGCAGACTTAAACGAAAGCGAGAAACGCGCATTTAAAGTTGTATTAGAGAATTTGAAAGCAATGGCAAGGGGGAAAGAATGAGCCGTTTATTTGATGATTTAATGGAAGGCGCGCAAGCTCTTGAGCAACATTTACAAGGTAAAATCACACTCCGCACAGAAACGCGCGAACGAATCGAACCCGCAAGCATTACGGCAGAGGAAGTGAAAGCAATTAGAGAGAAATTAAACCTTTCTCAAGCTGTCTTTGCGCAGAAGTTACGAACCAGTGTAAGAACCTATCAAGGCTGGGAGCAAGGTAAAACCAAACCTAGCGCACACGCCTCTTTATTGTTGCGTATGGTGGATAAAGCACCGCAAACCTTTGAGCTTATCGCTGGGATATAATAATCAATCATCAACGCTATTAATGATAGAACGCCTACTTTTAGGCGTTTTTTTATTGAGTTTTGCGACCAGTACGCGCGCGCGAGGGGTAAAATCGCTATGGGCTTACCTGTCAAAACCGTACATTCAACTCAATTTTTACAACCGCGAAATTAATATTTTATGACGATGACAGATGACGGAGACTAAAAACAGACTTATTCCCTCTTGAATAAAAGGTACTCCTAAACGGGTTAGAGCTTCCACGGGTTTTCGGGCTCGCGGTTTTCGACAGTTTTTTGACATCTTAGGCATCATCATCTTCCCGTTAAATCACTTTTTATAGTTCCCAAAAACCTCTTTTTTTTATAGGCACTTTTGATTTTAGTTATACGTTTAGTTATACTGAGTAAAAGACAAATCACACAGATCTAGCAATAACAAGGCTTACAAGCAATAATTCAGATGACCCCAGCCCACCACCCCTTTATTTTTCCTCTTCTAAGTTTTCAATAAAAGCAATAATTTAGTTTTTCTACTCACCTTAGTTTTAGTAACTGCTACCTTGTTATTACCTAGCACATTATTAGCGGAATCACTCATATTCGTTACTCGATGGGATATGGATATGAAATAATAAAGAGAGATTTTATGACCAGAATTAACCTTGTTCCTCCTGCTGAACTTTGCGATCAGCATCTATTAGCGGAACATAGAGAGCTAACACGGATTCCAAATGCTGTTGCGAAAGGAAAATTTAGCTTAAAAGGGCAGCCTGAAGATTATAAATTAGGCGAAGGACATGTACGATTTTTCTTTAATAAACTTGCGTTTTTAAAGCAACGTTACAACCTATTGCATGAAGAGTGTCTTGCTCGTGGTTTCAATGTACAATATTTTTGGGCAGAGGAGCTACCAGATGATCCTAATCTTTGGCAAAATTATTTGCCCACAGAAAATGCTTTAGCATTAAACCGTGAGCGAATTGCATTGCGTATGCCTGTAAAGGCACGATTTACCGCAAGAAAATAAAGCCCAGAAAGGGCTTTAGCTCTCATTGTTTAGGATGAAATATAATCAGCACCCAAACCGATCATTGTAGTTTCTATAGTGCGGTAGCCTTCTGCACCATTTGGGAGAAATTGCCAGTGATGGATAAACTAACTCTAGCTGTTCTAGGGTATGTTTGCTAAGTTGAGAAATCACTTCACCTATTTAATTTTTCTAACGTATTGATTTTATCTAATCATTAACAAATTCTTGGCAATGGTTCATTTGTTGGTAAATCTAACAATCGACTTTGTCCAAAAATGCCCACTAAACGCACTTTTTTGTCGGTTGTTACTTCACCAATCACAGCCGCATTTTCACCTAATGGATGACGATGAAGTGCGGTCAAAATTTCTGGTGTTTTTTCAGCGGAGGCAACAATAACTAATTTCCCTTCATTAGCGAAATTTAATGCTTCAAGACCCAGTAATTCACAAATCCCCCGCACTTCTTGACGAATTGGCAAGGCTTGTTCATCAATATTCATGCCTAGCTGTTGCGCCTGTGCAAATTCATGCAAAACCGCATTAACTCCCCCACGGGTCGCATCTCGAACGGCTTTTACGCCATCTACTTCACGTAAATTTTCAATCAATGGATACAGCACGGCGCAATCACTATGAAGATCCGTTTGGATACCCAGTTTTTCACGTAAATTTAAGATTGTTGCGCCATGATCCCCAATGGTGCCGCTAACAATGATTTTATCGCCAGCTTGAATTCGATGAACACCCCAATCCAAATTTTGAGGAACAACACCAATTCCACTTGTATTGATAAAAATCTTATCCACTGCGCCTTTTTGTACCACTTTTGTATCGCCAGTAACAACCTGAATGCCTGCCGCTTTTGCCGTTTCCGCCATTGATAGAATAATTGCCTTAAGATCCGCAAGTGGCAATCCTTCTTCCAAAATAAAGCCACAGGATAAATATTTTGGTATCGCCCCGCACACAGCTACATCATTTGCCGTGCCACACACCGCTAATTTTCCTATATTACCACCAGGAAAAAAAATGGGATCAATGACAAAACTATCCGTACTAAATGACAGTGTTTCGCCTTGTTTTGCTAATTCTGTTAATGGAATTCTAGCCTGATCTTCCCCTTGCGCCAAAATAGGATTAGCAAAGGCTTCAACAAAATAATCTTGGATCAATTTTTGCATGGCTGCACCGCCATTGCCGTGCGCCATAGTGATAAATTCGCTCATTTTATTCTCTCCGATATTGATAATAGGCTGCACATGCGCCTTCGGAAGAAACCATTAATGCGCCATAAGCGTTATCAGGATTACAACCTGTGCCAAATAATGGGCAATCAGATGGTTTACAACGCCCAGTCAAGACATCACCACAACGAGAATTAGGATCATCCGCCACCTTTTGCGCTTGGCTTTGGAAATAAATTTCGGCATCAAATTCACGATAAGCCTCCGTCAATTCCACACCTGATTGTTCAATTTCCCCTAAGCCACGCCATTCACTGCTTGCTTTAAGCTGGAATACTTCTTGCATTGAACGTTGGGCTAAAGCATTTCCGTGATCATCAACAATTCGTTTATATTGATTTTCGATTTCACAACGGCCATCAACAAATTGCTGCACTAACATCACAATCGCCTGCAAAATATCCAAAGGTTCAAAACCGGTAATCACAAAAGGTTTGTGATATTTATCGACAATCCCTTGATAAGGCGATGAACCAATCACCATACTCACATGCCCTGGCGCAAGAAAACCATCAATTTTGACTTGATCTTGAGCCAGCAAGCTATGTAACGTTGGAATAATTGTGATGTTTTGGCAAACAATCCAGAAATTTTTTGTTCCCAGTTTTTTGGCTTGCTGAAGCGTCACTGCTGTGCTCGGCATCGTTGTTTCAAATCCTAAGGAAAAAAAGACGACTTTTTTATTCGGATTATTTTGTGCAATATTCAATGCATCCAAAGGTGAATACACAATGCGAACATCTGCGCCTTTCGCTTTTGCTTCTAAAAGCGAACCTTTGCGACCTTTCACTCGCATTGCATCACCAAAGGTACAGAAAATAACATCAGGTTTTAGCGCAATTTCAATACAGACATCAATACGCCCCATCGGAAGCACACAGACAGGGCAACCTGGGCCATGAATAAATTCGATACTTTTTGGCAATAGCCGATCCAATCCAAATTTAAAAATCGTATGGGTATGTCCGCCACACACTTCCATTAAATACAATGGATTCTGCGCCGTAAAGTGCGGCATTTTTTCCATCAATTTTTCAAGTTGCGCCACTAAACTACGGGCAAGTTCAGGATCGCGAAATTCATCAACAAATTTCATCGATTATCCTTGTTTACGTTGTTGTTCTAGCCAATTTAACCACTCACTGAGACCTTGTTCAGTTGTCGCGGAAAGTTGAATCACTTCAATATTCGGATTCACACGTTTTGCATTGGCAATGCATTGTTCTACATCAAATTTCAAATAAGGTAATAAATCCACTTTATTTAAAATCATCAAATTTGATGCGGCAAACATATGTGGGTATTTAAGCGGTTTATCTTCGCCTTCTGTCACAGATAAAATCACCACTTTCGCTTTTTCACCAAGATCAAATTCAGATGGACAAACCAAATTTCCCACATTTTCGATAAACATAATACTGTCAGCTTGTGGTCTTAATTTCACCATTGCTTCGCTAATCATTTGTGCATCTAAATGACAACCTTTGCCTGTATTCACTTGAATAGCCGGCACGCCAGTCGCACGAATACGATCTGCATCATTTTCAGTTTGTTGATCGCCTTCGATGACATAACAAGTGCGGTCATTTTTGAGGGCATTTAGCGTCGTCGTTAAAAGGGTGGTTTTGCCTGAACCCGGACTCGATACAAGATTTAAAGCTAAAATATGTTGTTTCGCAAAGAATGCACGGTTTTGATCCGCGAGTTGATTATTTTTTCCGAGAACATCTTGTTCTATTTTTAACAAACGTTTTTGAGTATCGTCTGCATCGACTGGTTTATTGAAATGAAATGTTGAATGTGAAAAGTTTGGTGTACCTGATTGATGACTTCCTTGATCATCATGAGTATGAGGCAATTCACCAATACGGACTTGCTCTGGATGTCCGCAGCCACAGGTTGTACACATAAATCCTCCGTTTTAATGTGCTTATTTGGGCTGAGGTTTCAAACTGACTTTCAACAGAAATAATGTTTAAAACACTCGAAGCCCTTAGCTTTGTCAACAAATTTGCAACAAGCATAGCACAATCAAAATTCGGCTTTTTGATGAAGATCATAAACTGATAATTTCTGTGGCTAATTCATTAATAAATCCATGATGATGGGATGAAATCAAAATGGGTAAGGAAAGTTCACGCAAAAGTGCGGTCAATTTTTCAGTATTTTTTCGATCTAATCCATTGGTGGGTTCATCTAATAATAAGATTTTTGGCTGCATCGCTAAGACACCCGCAAGTGCGGTAAAATTTTTCTCACCACCAGATAAGGTATGTACCATACGATCTTTTAAACGTGTGATACCAAGACGTTCTAATTGCTGCTCTGCGATATGATACGCCTGCTCTCTGGGCACATTTTGGTTTAATGGTCCAAAGGCAATATCATCCAACACTGTTGGGCCAAAAAGTTGATCATCGGCATTTTGAAAACAAATACCAATCGTGCCACGAAAGGGCGCAAAATCTTTTTCTTCACGACAAACATGGCCAAATAGTTTAATTTCACCTTTGCGTACAGGAACAAATCCCAACAAAGCAAGAAGTAACGTCGTTTTTCCTGATCCAATTTCCCCTTGTACGAAAAGACGTTTTTGACCTTCCAAGGTAAAACTCAAATCTTGAATAATCGCTCTACCATTACGTTCTACATAAAGATTATTTACAGCTAACATATTATTTTTCTCTCTTTTTACCGAACTGAAAACCACGACATTTTAACGCCATTTGTGCCGTTTCGGCTTTCAGCAGGGCATGAATCAATAATAAAGCGACACGTTGAGCCGTCACATAAAGGGTTCGGCGATTAAGCCCAGGACGAAATCCTCGAGCTCGCATAGCAATATCCATTTTTTGACGCAATTCGCCAAGCAGTGCAATGTAACGTACGGTCAGCACAAAAAGTTGAATTAATTTTTCTGGCAAAGGCAATTTACCAATGGCTTGTACAAGTACCGCATCATTAATATTCCACAAAAAAAGCCAAAGAGAAATCAACAATAAATGAGTCCGCAAACTCAATTTTTCTGCTAATTCTATCCCTTGGAAATTGAGTTCAATGCCATTTTCTCCAATTTTCCAACTTAATGTCGCCCACATTAAAACAATAAAAATGATTAAAGCAAACCAACGTTTAAGATAGGGCAAAAAAGATTTTTGACTGAACAGCAGTGAAATAAAAAAGAGAGAAACTGCAAGCAAATTAAGGGGGATAAGCCAAGTGAGATCACTTAATCCACTAATGATTAGCCCCCAGATAAACAGATAAATCAACCTAAAGTGCGGTTGAAATAAACGGTGAATTTTCATTAAGAGAAATTCTCGGTACGATTCATGACTTCAGGATACATTTTACCAAGTAAGGTAATCACCCCTACGCTGATAATACTATCCAAAATAAATACTGGAATATGAGAGACCAGCAAGAGCCAAACAAGATTCAGATAACTTTTACCACCATCTAACATCAGCACAAAAGAAGCAAGCGCGCCTGCCCCGCCAACGCCAATTACGCCAGCTCCAATACCGACTAATAAGCGATCTTTTAAAGCCATGTGTGGTTGTAAACGAGAACGGAAAAGATAATGAGCAATCACCGCTGGCGTTGCCATCACGCAAAGATTGACGCCTAACACTGCAAATCCGCCAAAAGAAAAGAAGATGACTTGCAATAAAAGTGCAATAAGGAATGCAGGAAATACAGCCCACCCTAGGAATAAACCAGCCATGCCATTTAAAATTAAATGCACACTACCAATTCCTACGGGCACATGGATGGTTCCAGCCACAAAAAATGCCGCAGCAAAAAGTGCGGTGAGCGGTAAACGTTCTGATTCTAAACGACGTAACCCCACAGCAATGCCCGCAACAGCAAGCACTGCGCCAGCTAATAGAATAGGCGTATGTAACACGCCTTCAGATAAATGCATTAAATACGTCCTTGTTTAATTTTACGCGCATTACGTAAAGCAATAAGTCCAGCAATACCAACGATATAACCGATTCCACCTAAAATATCATGCAAATAAATTTTATCTTTTAAATGCGCAATATCTTCACGAAGAAGCATTAAATCTGCACCGCTTTGATTTTCGGCAGAGGTATGAGCAGCAACAACTGACGCACGGTGTCCTTCATCTCCTTCCACCACAACTTTTAAGGTGGTATGTGGCACATCAGCAATCGAAAGCTTAAATGCGCCTTGGCGGTCTGTTTTTCCAGTTAAAACGGGATCAGCAACACCAGAGCGAAAAACTTCTAAATAAGTTTCAGCCGCTGGGGTCATATCAGAATAATAGGATTTGCCAGAGAGTGTTTGCCCATCATATTGGGCAAACACATAAAGCGCGTGGGCATAAGCATTCGGGAGATAGCAAGCCGCAAAAAGTGCGGTTAAAAAAACAATTTTCTTCATCCCAAATCCATATTATTGCGCATCAAAAGTTAACATATATTCTACAGAGCGACGATCGTAATCCGCATTATTAGTTACTTTTTCCTCAAACTCTGCCCATACTTTGTTAAAGCCTTTAGTTGGCGTAAATTGAGCGATACCTTTTTCATTAGTTAAATTGAATGGTGCATCTTCACTCACTCCCACTTTAATGCCTTGAACGGGTTTACCGTTATGTAAAACAAGGATAGAAAGTGGTTTGTTCGCTTGTGCTTTTTCTTGAGGAATCAATTCATAAGCTTGTTGGTGAGATTTGAAAGATTCAGCATCCCATTTCAAAATCGCTTTACCAAATTTAACAGGATTGGTACTAAATTCTGCCGTTGGCTCTTCACGTTTTGTTTTTTCAACGTATTTACCGCTTGGTAATTTTGACCATACACCATTATCGAAATGAACGAATACTAAATCTGATTTAGGCATAAGATAGGCTTCACCATTTCTGAATTGGTAATCAACTGCGGTTAATTTTCCTTGCGCATTTAAGGCTTGAATAGATTTAAGTTTAGATTCTGGATAGGTTTCAGTTTGTTCATGTCCAAATTTCACCACGTATTCACCCTGGGCTGAAGCAGGTTCAAGCCAAACATTGTGTGCGTTAGCAACAGACATACCTAAAAGTGCGGTTAATCCCACTGCGATTTTTTTTAATTCCATTTTGGATGCTCCTTGTTTGTTTAAGAAAATCTGAACGCATGATAAAATATGAAGTAACTTTAGAGTCAAGTTATTTTTTAAGGTGATTAATGAAAATTGGAGCACTTGCTAAAGCCCTAGGCTGTACCGTAGAAACCATTCGTTATTATGAACAACAAGGTTTAATCCCCACCCCAAAACGCACTTCAGGCAATTTTCGACAATATAATGAAGAACACTTGCAACGTTTATCATTTATTTGTAACTGCCGAAATTTAGATATTTCATTAAGTGAAATAAAAAGCCTACTGAATTTAGAAAATGCTTCAAAACAACAAGCAGAAGAAATAAATCGCGTATTAGATAAACACATTAAAGAGGTAGCCACAAGAATTCACGAACTCGCCCATTTGCGGATGAAATTAATTGAATTACGTGAGAAAACGGTGTCGAACGATGAAGATCCAATGAAATTGCTATTGCAACATAGTGGCGTGAAATTTGTGCGGTTAAAATAACCGCACTTTTAGATTATGGCTGACTAGATAAACGCTGTTTTGCTTCCTTATTGCCTAATTCAGCGGCTTTCTTCAGCCATTCCAATGATTTTTCAGGTTGGTTTTGTGAGCGATAAATATTACTTAACATCATCATCGCATCCGTATCTTTAGCTCGAGCTGTACGCTCAAAAAGCTTAATAGCTTGCTCTGTATTTTGTTTGACGTAATCGCCACGCAGATACATAACGCCAAGGTTATTTAACCCTTTCACACTTCCCTTCTCTGCTGCTTCGCTAAACCACCAATAAGCCTTTTCGTAGTCTCTCACCGTGCCACGCCCAAGGTTATATAACATACCTAGATTGCTTTGAGCGGTGATATTTCCTTCTAACGCCATCGGATACATAATATCGAAAACAGATATCCATTGCTGTTTATTAGCAAACTCTTGTGCCAAATTCATTCTTGCTTGATCATCCATTTTCGAACTTGCTGTAACATCAACGGTTTTCATTGCCCAAATAGGCAAACTACAAGAAAGTAATACTATATGAAAAAATAACTTCAGTTTCATTTATAGGGTTGCTATTAAAAGTAAAACAAAAAACACAGCAGTAATCGCAAATTCTGTTAATCCAACTTGCATAACAGAAAGCTTTTTAGTGGGCAGATAAACCGCTCGCATTAATCCAGGAACAAAAGCTAAGGCTAAAATAAATTGTTGCGAAACCACAAAAATCAGGACACATAATAAGTGAAAAATCACTGATGCCCAAAAATAATGTGGATTTTTTCGCTCACGCATCATGGATTTCACATAAAGCGTTGTTCCAATAAAAAATAATGTTGGATAAATCGCTACCCAAAGTATTTTTTCATCAAAAGTGCGGTCAGAAAAATAATAAGATCCCATTCCTGCTAGGGCAAAAATTAAGATCCCCGCCAAGTCATTCCATAAATTTCGCTCATCTTTTTTCTTGGTGAAATAAATGTTTACCGCGACAAACGGCAGCATGGCAAACATAAAATACAGTACTTGCCAATTATAAATTAACGCCGGAATCGCAAAAATCACAGCAGCAGCAAAATAAATCACAGACCATTTTTTGTATAACTCAAGATTTTTACCTTTAAACAAATTCAAAAAAGGATAAGTCATCAAATAAAGCGAAAACCATCCTAATAATAAAAATACGTGCGCCCATACAGGATTAGCGAGTAACATGCCGTAAATAAAAGGCACCAATGCCATAACAATAGCGCCATGCTGATTAGAGATAAGCAGTTTCATAATGATTAAATAATTGAGAATAATTATCGGGTATTCTAGCCTAGTAAAGAGGATTTTACAAAGTAGTAAACGCTATTTAGAATAGAAGAAAGCACCCCAAAGGAGAATCCTATGACAATTCAACGCATTTTACCCAGCGCACGTTTAAGTGAAGTTTCAATTCATAACAACCTCGCCTATTTTGCAGGGCAAGTTCCAGAGCTAACCATCGAGCAAAATGCCTACGAACAGACCAAAGAAGTATTAGGTTTAATTGATAAATTGTTAGCTGAAATTGGCTCCAATAAAAGCAACATTTTAACCGCGCAAATTTTCTTGGCAGACATGCAAGATTATGCTCAATTAAATCAAGCTTGGGATGAATGGGTCGATCATGTTAGCCCACCAAGTCGAGCGACAGTCGAAGCTAAATTAGCGAATCCTCATTGGAAAGTTGAAATTGTTATTATTGCAACTTGTTAGTTTTTTAAGCCGAATAAACAGGAGAATATTATGGAAAATTGGACAAATGAAATTTGGGTAGCGATTGGTATCGCTTTTATTGTTGGATTATTTATTGGTTACATTATTGTGCGTTTAACCAAAGGCTCCGTAAAGCATCAAGCTAAAACAGAAGCGGAATTAAAAACCGTCAAAACCCAACTTGATACACAAAAGGCGCAAATCGAAAAACATTTTGCAGAAAGTGCTGAATTATTCAAAACCTTAATTAACGATTATCAAAAACTTTATCGCCACTACGCAACCTCCTCCAATAATTTACTGGGCGAAAAAGAGCACAAAGGTTTATTCACCCAACAGTTAATTACTGCAACAGATAAATCTCAAAATGAACAGCCAAGAGACTATTCCGAGGGCGCATCAGGCTTATTTAAAGAAAAGAAAGAAGAAAATTAAAAAGTGCGGCTAAAAATAGAAATGTTTTTAGCCGTTTTGATATAGGAACAATTTATTGTTCTCTTATACCACTCATAAAACCTACATAAAACAAAACCCCGCGATTAGTTTCGCGGGGTTATGAAAGGGTTAGATGGTGCAACTAGCTCGCACTAATATTTTCTTATAAATCATTTTGGTAATGTGATTTTGGCGTAATTTTGGCGTAGTGTGAAATTTGTTTTTTACAGTTTTTCGTATTTATAGTTAATATCTAATTATTAGTTTAAGTAACATTATATAGTTATATCTCTCAAGTTTAGTCGCTGAAAGACATTAAAAGTTGTTTGATTGTTTAAAACTTTAATTTTAGAATCTGTAAGGTCTTCAACAACTTATGGAGTTGGAATGAAAACACTAGGCTAGTGCGTAAAAGCGAGACGAGTTGAGCTTGATTTTACCTAAAAGGAACTAGAAAACCTGATTAGAGTTAGTCAAAACTCGATCGCGAAGATTGAGAGTGTCGGTAATACAATCCATATAGCAAAACTTGCTACCTCTCTTGGCATTAGTGCGCTTGGTTAAGTTCAGGTATTGGCGACCGTGATGATCTTTTCGAAGTCAGCACTAAAGAAAAGAGTTTTATAAGTAATGAGCCTGATTTATTGCATAAGCACAGAATAGATTATTACGATGTGAGAGCAGCAGGATTAACAGGCTTTGAGAATTCAGATTATCCTGAAATCATTTCAAGCCTATATTTAACAGACGAGGGAATGGCACAACTAGTCGGTAAAAAGTCATCAGGCGGAATTTGTCTTGTGAATGTACCAACTGACAGTATGGAGCCTACCATAAGAAAAGGCGATATTGTGTTTTTAGACACAAAGGTTAATGCTTATAGTGGTGATGGTATCTATGCCTTTGCTATTGATGGTGCGTTGTTTATCAAACGTATTCAAAAGTTAGTTGGTGGAGGGTATAGACTACACTCTGACAACAAAGAGTGTTACGATCCGCAAGATATATCAGAAGATATTTGCCAAAGCGCGAAGTTTATCGGTCGTTTTATCCGTACTATACATATTGAGCTAGTAAATCTATAACTAATTAACTCAACTATACTCAACACTTTCCATTTATGGAGGTTTTCTTTAAAGCTAAGAGCTGAATTTTTCGGTCAGATTAAAGTATGAGAAATGAGTTATTGTAGTAAAATTATTTTTGTACTTTGTAAAATAATTTATTTTTTTGAAAAAAGATGATAACCTAATGGGTAAACTATTTATGAATGTAATATTTGGTTCTAGGAAGTTAGAAAAAAAACTAAACTCAGAGACTGAGATTCTAAAAGAATATGGAAAAATATGCGAAAAGAAATTAAAAATGTTACTCTACTCATTAAGAGCAGCTCCCACATTACAGACTTTCCACCCACCATATAGTAAGCCATATCGTTGCCATGAGTTAAAAGGAAATCGTAGTGGTGAGTTGAGTATGGATGTTGAACAACCCTATAGATTATTATTTGAAGTAAATCATAATCCATTACCAACTCTTGGTGCTGGAGGGTTAGATTGGTCAAAAGTAACATCGATTCGGATATTATCTATTACTGATACACATTAGAGAACAATGAAGATGAGCGAAAATCAATTCTATCCTGACTATGCAATTTTGCCTGGAGAAATACTTGAATTTGAATTAGACAGCTTAGAAATGAGTCAAAAAGATTTGAGCGATAAAACAGGTATATCAAAAAAACATATTAATCATATTATTGCCGGTAAAGCTCCTATAACTCCAGAAACTGCAATTTTGCTTGAACGAGTTTTAGGCAAACCTGCTCGTTATTGGTTAAATCTTGAGGCACTATATCAAGAGGCTGTAGCGCGCATCGCAGATAAAGAAAAACTAGAGCGGTATGCAGAATGGGCGAAGCAATTCCCTAATTCAATGTTGCAAAAATTAGGTTTTATTGAAAAACATAATGAGATTACTAAGAAAGTTGATAGTTTACTTCGCTTTTTTGCTATCGGCTCACCTGATGATTACCAAACTGTGTGGGGAAATCTACAAGTCCAATATCGTCAAGATAACAGAACAAAAAACTGCCCTTATAGCAGTGCTGCGTGGTTAAGAGCTGGAGAAATTGAAGCTAATAAAATTCACTGTCAACCCTATTCAGAAAAAGAATTTAAACAAGCTCTCAGTGAAATCAGAACGTTAACAAGAACAACTGATCCGAAGATATTTATTCCAAAACTCAAAGAAATTTGTTCATCTGTTGGTGTTGCTATTGTTTTCGTTCCATGTTTTCCTAACACTGGAATTAGTGGTGCAACACGTTGGTTATCCTCCGATAAGGCAGTAATACAACTTAGCTTACGGTATAAAACGAATGATCACCTTTGGTTTACCTTTTTCCATGAGGCTGCTCACATTTTATTACATGGAAAAAAAAGGATTTACCTAGAATTTGATGGTCCAAATAATAATGTTGAAGAAGAAAATGAAGCTAACGAGTTTGCCCAAAAGCAATTAATTCCAAGATCCGTCTGGGGAAGACTAATAACGCAAGATCAATTTACAGAGAATATTATTAAATCTATTGCTGAAGAAATAGGAATTGCAGAAGGAATTATTGTTGGGCAATTACAACATCATAAGCATTTAGCCTTTAGTACTCTCAATCATTTAAAAGTCAGGTACACCTGGCAATAAGCACAACTACCGCCCCTTGGGGCGGTTTTTTTTAAACTATAAAATACAAACTGCCGAAATCACACAATTTACCTTGCTATATCCATTAATTTTAAGTTTTTCTTATGAAGAACTATCTTGCATTTTATTGGCAGAATTAGACATAAATTTGGCGTAATTTTGACGTAATTAACTGCGAGAAATATACAAAAATAGCCAAAAGTTGGCAATATTCGAGGCTTGAAATTTTGATGGTGGATTGAGTTAATTGCGTGTAAGTGTTTGTTTTTTGAAGTAAATTTTAGAAAAGGAAAAAGCCAGTAAATTTCTACTGGCTTTGATAGATGGTGCACTAGCTGGACTCCAACTCAA
Source organism: Haemophilus sp. Marseille-P9675 (assembly GCF_916862695.1). Taxonomy (NCBI): domain Bacteria; kingdom Pseudomonadati; phylum Pseudomonadota; class Gammaproteobacteria; order Pasteurellales; family Pasteurellaceae; genus Haemophilus; species Haemophilus sp. Marseille-P9675. The sequence continues at coordinate 378,134 of NZ_CAKASP010000001.1, read as the reverse complement.
CTATAACACATTGATTTATAATGATTATTTAAAACAATAAAAAATCTTGTTACTAACCTTGTTACTAAAACACTTTACCATTGCAAATTTTCTATTCATTTTACAATACAATAACATTGCTTAACTTAAAATAATATTTTTTTTATAAAATAGTCTTCACCTCTTCACCTTTGTTAAAAAAATAAGAAAAAAATCTTATTTATTAAATAGTTATATGGGTGAAGACTATCTATTTAAGTCTTCACCAAGTCTTCACCAGTCTTCACCTATAAAAAATAGATAAATTCCTATCTTAAATTATCTTTTCAAACCCAAAATCACCTAAAAAAATCACTAAATAAAATATTTTACTCAACGTATCTAATCGCATCTAAACTATTGAATTTTAAGGTGTTTACTTTATATTTTTTGTATATATATATTGTTCTATGGGCTTTTTATAAGCCGTCTTAATTAAGGCTAAATAAAGGACAAGTTATGCTTAAAAAATTAATTGAGTTACGCCAACAAAAGGCAGAAAAAGTCGCAGAAATGCGAGCAATGCTTGATAAAGCAGAAAAAGAAAATCGTTCATTGGATGAAACTGAATCAGTAGATTTTGATAAATTGAAAGATTTAGTGAAACAATTGAGTGAAGAAATCAATAAATACGAGACCGTAGCAGATGAAGAACGTAATCTTGGTGCGCAATCTAACCCATTAGAAACTCGCAGCACGAAACAATTTTCAAATGATGAATTGCGCCATTACATTAAAACCGGTGAACTTCGCAATTTAACTACGGCTAACGGTGAAGATGGCGGCTATTCAGTCATTCCTCAATTAGACAAAGAGGTCATGAAACGCTTAACAGACGATAGCGTCATGCGCCAGCTTTGTAATGTCGTTCGCTTACCTATCGGTGCGAAAGAATACAAAAAATTAGTATCTGCTGGCGGTGCAACCGTTGAACATGGCACAGAAGGCACAGCGCGCAACGGCACTGCAAGCCCGAAACTGCATGAAGTAACCATTGCATTAAATTCAATCTATGCTTATCCGAAAACCACTCAAGAGATTTTGGACTTCTCAAGCATTGATGTTTTAGGTTGGCTTACTGATGAAATCACAGAGACCTTCACTGAAACAGAAGAAGTAGATTTAACCTCTGGTGATGGTAACAAAAAATCAAAAGGTTTATTGACCTACGAACGCACAACTGAAAACGATAAAGTGCGCCCATTCGGCAAACTTCAAAAAATTGAAGTAGCGGGTGCGGCAAAAATTGAGGCAGACACTTTAATCGATGCGTTCTATACCCTTCACAGTAAATACCGCAAAAATGCCGTATGGGTGATGTCATCAACCATTGCAGCAGCATTACAAAAACTCAAAAACAAAAATGGCGATTACATTTGGCGCGATGGTTTAACAACCGATGCGCCCGCTACATTATTAGGCCGTCCAGTTTACTTCTTAGAGACAATGCCGACAGGTGGTGCAAATCAAGTAGTTATTGCCTTTGGTGATTTCAAACGAGGTTACTTCATTGTCGATCATGAAACAGGCGTACGAACTCGACCAGACAACTTAACCGAGCCAGGATTCTATAAAGTCCACACCGATAAATATTTGGGTGGTGGCGTGGTAGATTCCAACGCAATTAAAGTGATTGAGACAACGGCATAAATCATAGAGGGGCGAAAGCCCCTTTTTTGCTTAATAGGTGAAAAATGAAGAAAGAATTTGAAATCCGCTCTGTAACAATTTCAACGGATGAAGAGAATCAAAAGCTCGTTGGTTATGCGGTCAAATGGAACAGCCCTTCACAAGTGCTTTACTGTGATTTTGTAGAATCCTTTGCGCCTAAAGCATTCAGTGAAAGTTTAGCCAGTGGCGAAGATGTTCGCGCACTCTTTGAACACGACTACACCAAGTTACTCGGTCGCACTAGTGCGGGAACATTAAAACTAGAAGAAGATTCAATCGGCTTGCGTTTTGAATTAACACCACCTGATACCACCTTAGGGCGTGATTTGTTGGTAAGTGTTGAACGCGGCGATATTAGCGGAATGTCTTTCGGCTTTTGGGCTAAAGAAGAAACATGGAATTTTGATGTAGAGCCTTGCCAACGAACCGTACAAAAAGCCGAACTCTTTGAAGTTACCGTAACAAGCATTCCCGCCTATCCTGAAAGTAGCGTAGAAATTGCTAAGCGTTCGATGGTCGCTGCCAAAGAAAAAACACAGAAACACTCTACCGCACTTTTGAAACAGTGGCTTGATGTGATGGAGGCTTAATATGTGGAATCCTTTTAGACGAAAAGAGCAACGTAGCGAGCTAACCACAATCGAAGAGCTTTTATCTTACATGGGTGTAAACAATACAGGCGCAGGCGAATTTGTTAGTCCACAAACTGCAGAATCGTTACCTGCCGTGATGAATGCCGTTACCGTCATTTCGGAGGCGGTCGCATCAATGCCTTGTTATCTATACGCACTAAAAGAAGATGGCCGAGAAAGAATCTATCGTCATCCTGTTGAATATCTTCTCAATGAAATGCCAAACCGCAGCCAAACACCGTATCAATTCAAAAATACGATGATGCGCCATTGTTTGCTAAATGGTAATGCTTATGCCGTGATTGAGTGGAATAACAAAGGCGAACCAATAAGCCTCACTCCTTACCAACCTAGTGCGGTAAATATCTTCCGTAAAGTAACGGGTGAATATATTTATCAAATCACAGACTTAAACGGGGTAACAAAAAACTATCTTCAAGATGAGATTTTACATTTACGCCATAGTTCTGTTGATGGATTTATGGGGCGTTCTCCGATAACAGTTTGTCGTGAAACGGTGGGATTAGGTTTAGCTCAGCAACGCCATGGTGCAGCCATTATGAAAAACGGATTGATGGCAAGCGGGCTTATTTCAACAGCAGAATGGTTAGATGATGCAAAAGCACAAAAAGCCGTAAAAGCCCTTGAACGTTACAAGGGCGCAAAGAACGCAGGGAAAACCCCAATCCTTGAAGGCTCAATGGAATATAAGCAGTTAGGCATGACAAACCAAGATGCGGAATGGTTAGCAAGCCGTACGTTTACAATTTCCGATATTGCCAGAATCTACAACATTAGCCCGATTTTCCTTCAAGACTATTCCAATAGCAGTTATTCAAACTTTAGTGAAGCCAGTCGAGCCTTTTTATCGCAGACCTTGCGCCCATGGCTAACCAATTTTGAACAGCAGCTAAAAGATGCCTTGATGATTGATTTAGGTAGCAACAGCAAGAAACGTTACTTAATCGAATTTGATACAAGCGACTTATTGCGCACAAGTCAAAGCGAGCGTTTCAAGAGTTACGATGTGGCGATTAAAGCCGGTGTAATGTGTCCGAATGAAGTGCGCCGACGTGAAGGCTTACCGCCTTATGCTGGTGGAGAAGAATTTAGCCAAGCATGGAAACAAACCGTAGAAGTAAAACGCGGTGATGAACAAGAACCGGGGGCAAGCGATGGCAATCATGATTAAGGCCGGAAAGTATAACAAGGTGATTAGCCTACAAAAGCAAGTGAACGAACAGAACGACTACGGCGGTATTGTGAGTAAATGGAAAACCGTTGCCAATATCCGGGCGGCGGTTGAACCATTACAAGGTAGAGAGTTCTTCTCCGGTGCGGTGCCATTAAATGAAAATACGGTGCGCATTCGCATACGTTACGGAACTAATGTTGATAACACTATGCGCGTGAAATATGGGAACCGTTCGCTAGAGATAATGAACATTATTGATAGTAAAGAAGCGCACAAAGAACTGCAGCTTATCTGTAAGGAGTTGACCGGCAATGGCGGAAATTAATTTAACGATTGATGAAATCAAAGCGCACTTAAATCTTGATCATGATTTAGATGATGAGTTACTGGAAGCCTATAAGGTGGCTGCATTGGAAGTATGCCAAAAACATATTGGCAAAACCTTTGGGGAAGAAGAAACGGAAAAGACCATACCTTTTACCCCGGCGATTAAGATTGGTTGCTTAATGTATATCGCCTATCTCTACACGAACCGAGAAGCCGTCACAGACTTAGCCAACCTTAAACCGGCACCTATGACGATTTCCGCATTGTGGGAAGTGTATAGAGAACCATGCGCTTACTAAGGATTTAGTAACCGATGCCATACCAACCATTAAGACGTTGTAGCTATCCCGGATGTAGAAACAAAGTAAAGTCCGGTAGATGCGAGGAGCACAAACCCAAGGACACCCGCCCAAGCAGTAGCGCACGCGGTTACGACCACAAGTGGAGCAAATACCGCGAGCAATACTTAAAGCATCATCCCCTTTGTGTAATGTGCTTAGAGCAAGGCAAATATACTCCGGCAACAGTGATAGACCATATTAAGCCGGTAGAGAACAGACAATCCGACCCGTTGTTTTGGGTAGCAAGCAATCATCAGCCTTTATGTCGTGATTGTCACAGCTATAAAACACGAGTGATAGACCAACGCGGATTTGGTGCGAAAAAGTGAACAGTGGTGATATGACCATAACTGAACAATGATTGACCGGGTGGGGGCAATTTCAAAAAGAAAGTGGCAACCCTTCGGAACCGCCCCCCTATACAAATTTTTACGCAAGGTAATTTTTTTGAAAATAAGGAAATACAATGACAACAAAAAACAAGAAAAAAACGCATAATCCACCTAGTTTTTTAGATCCAATCGCTAAAGCAATATGGAAAGAACGAATTCCACAACTTCTTGAACGTGGTGATATTCAAGATGCGGACTTAATTCACCTTGAATTATATTGTGTTAATTACTCTCTTTTCCGTGCTGCAGTTGAGGATATTCATAAAAACGGCTTTTCAATAGTAAATAGCCAAGGCACGCAATCAAGAAACCCCGCACTGTCAGCTAAAGCTGATGCAGAAAAAGTGATGGTGAAAATGTCCTCATTGTTAGGCTTTGATCCAGTTAGCCGTAGAAAAAATCCTGTTGAAGTTGATTCAACCGATATGATTGATGAAATCCTCACAATGTAGGCTAAATATGGCAATCTGGCACGCATACGCAGAGAGAATTCAATCAGGTGAAATAGTGGCTTGTAAGAAGATAAAACAAGCCGTAGCGCGTTATTTTAACGATTTAAACAACCCCGATTATTTCTTTGATCAAAGTGCGGTAGAAAAATTTATCGCTTTCTCGAAACTATGCCCACACGTTAAAGGACACTTACGCGGTGAGCCAATTATTCTTTCAGATTGGCAAGTTTTCCTCTTTGCCAACATTCTGGGCTTTAAACGAAAAGATACAGGATTAAGAAAATATCGCTCTGCTTACGTTCAAGTGGCAAGAAAAAACGCTAAATCAACGGTAGCAGCCGTTTTAGCCAATTGGTTTTTGGTGATGGAAGGCGGCCAACAAGATATATACACGGCAGCCGTGAGCCGAGACCAAGCCCGAATCGTTTTTGATGATGCGCGTCAAATGTGCTTACTTTCGCCTTTACTGAAAAAACGGCTCAATATTCAACAGCACAAACTCATCAACCCTAAGAACAACAGTATCATGCGACCGCTTGCCGCCAAATCTTCAACCATTGAAGGCACAAACCCTAGTTTAGCGATTGTTGATGAATATCACCTACACACAGATAACAGCGTATATAGCGCGTTAGAGCTAGGACAAGGCGCACGCCCAGAAGGTTTGCTCTTTGCCATTACAACGGCTGGCAGTAACGTGATTTCGGCCTGTAAACAGCATTATGATTATTGCGCTCAAATCCTTGAAGGTAACGAACAAAACGACAGCTTGTTCGTATTGATTTTTGAACTAGACGAAGAAAACGAAATCGACAAACAAGAGAACTGGATAAAAGCCAATCCCAATATTGGTAAATCCATTCCTTACCTTGATTTTGAGAACACGATTAAAAAAGCGAGAGGAATTCCTTCCGAATGGGTGGAAATGCTTACCAAGCGATTTAATGTATGGTGCCAAGGCACAACCCCGTGGCTAGGCGAAGGAAACTGGACGCAATGCGAACGGCAGTACACCGAAAGCGATTTACTTCACCAAGATTGCTATTTAGGGCTGGATTTATCTAGCACCAATGACTTAACCAGCCTTTGCTATACCTTTCCACAAGGGAAGAAAGTGCGGTTAGTTACTCGGCATTATATCCCCGAATTTCAACTTAATAACGTAGCAAATAAAAACCGCGCAATGTATCGAAACTGGGTGCGCAGTGGGTGGCTAATAGCAACGGAAGGGGATTGTATCGACTACGACAAAATCAGAGATGATATTCTGAAAGATGCTGAACGTTTCAATATCAAAATGACAGGCTTTGATGTATGGAACGCCACTCACCTACGCACACAATTACAAGCGGCTGGGCTTGAAGTAGAGCCATTCCCGCAAACATACCAACGATTTAGCCCGGTGGCGAAAAGTGCGGAAGTTTTAATAAACAGACTGATGATAGAACACAACGGCGATCCAGTGCTTGCGTGGGCTTTATCAAATGTAGTTATGGAAACAGATGCGAACGCCAATATTAAACCGAACAAGAAGAAAGCCGCAAACAAAATAGACCCAGCAATAGCGTTTCTTATGTCTTTCGGCACTTATCAACTTGAATATGGCGATTTAATTTTTGAGCTTTCAGATGAACACAAACAGGCACTAGAGCAATTTAATGGATTAGATATATGAGATGTAAAGAAGCAAAACAGAACTTACTATTAACCGCGGTAAAACACTATAAAAATCAACCGAACTTTTCACATTTGTTAGTCTATATGATGACGATGAACCTTATCCAATAGAAGAAGTTATTTATGCTTTAAGGTGTAAATGTGATGAAGCAAAACGAGAAATAGACAGCCGACCAAACAGCCCTAATATGGAAGTATTAGAAATAATTTACCATATCGCACACAAAAATCTTGAAGATATGAAGAAGGCCAAAAGTCGAATAGAGCAAAAAGCATAAAAATGAACCCCCGCATCTCACAACGTGGGGGTTTTTATATCAATATATCCATCACTACCATTTTACTAAATTGGCTCACGCCAATATAGCCATTTAATTATACTGCAAAGCAATTAGTGCCGAAATATCCGTAGCTTAACGCATCTAAACTTTGATAAAATAGAGCAAGAAACAAACAGAACGACAAGGGGGAAAGAATGATTAAATCCGTTTTATCCGCATTTGGTTCATTTGTATTTTCTGCTTTAGATTTTTTGTTATTTTTAGCCATATTGCTTTTTGTTGGCTTGTTAGTTTTCATCTTTTGGCCAATATTAAAATGGCCTTTACTGGCTTTTCTAATAGGTGCTATCGCCTTCTTTTGTTATCTAATATACAAGATAAAAGAGAAACCCAAACCGCTAGAACAAGACGAAATATTATCCAGCTGGGCAGAACAGGAATTACAACGCCCTATCATTCAACGGATTTTACAAAAACAAGAGGAAAATAAACCGTTCATTAGCGGAACAATAACGCATATTGGAAATGACGGAAAAGAAACTCGATTAGGCAATATCACTATAAATATAAAAAACAGGGAATAATATGGAAAATAAGGAATATCTACTAAGTTTTTTTGTAATAGACAATAATGGGAATGAAATTGATAGCAACATTATATCCATAGAAGCATTAGATGAAAGAGACGCTAGAACTAAATCTATGATATTTCTACAAAAAAGATATAAAGGAAATCGATGGGAAATAGAATCTATTACATTAGCTGAATAACCAAATAAAGCGCATCTAGGCTGATCCCCGAAAGCAAGAAACCTTATCTTGTTGATGCGCTCCTACCAATAAGGACGAATGCGAAAGGGGCGTTTATGGGATTGTTACCACTAGATTTTTACTCTTTAACTCAAGCTGTTGATTTTATTAATCAAAAAACAAATTCAACAATAAAAGAAAATCTATTGTATTCCTATGCTATGGAAGGAAAGATTAGATTTTTATTGAATATTGAAATAAAAGATAATCAGTTGATTAAGATAGGGCGGAATGATACTGAAGGATTTTTTATTTCTGATGATTCTGAAATTTATTTTAAAGAACGATCCATAGAGTGCGAAGATAAAATCGGTTTACATTTAAAAGATTGCTCATCCTCTCTTAGTATTGTTCATAATAATGAAATAACTCTTGATGGAGATGATTTATACTTATCTTTCAATAAAGCAACAATAACAGAATATAAAGGATATATTATTTTACATCCTGAGTTATTAGATCTATTTTGTAATAAGTCTTTACCACAGGACGGAGTGAAAAATACAAATTATTTATTATTAGATGAATTTAATGTCCAAACACCTTTTGAAGCTGATATTTTCACTTCTTTTAATTTTAGAATGGAATATCCAAAATATAATGAAGATGAAAGGTTATATATAAAACATACTTTCAGAGTTAATTTTAGTGATATAAAAATCAGTTATGATGATTTAATAAAACTATTTCCTTCTGAAAATGCGTGGAGAGAACAAGCGAATTTAAAACAAGAAATAGCCAAATTAAAAACAGAGATACTAGATAAAGAAGCAGAAAATAAGCAGTTAAAGCAGCAGATAAGCGAGCAAAACAGCCCTATTCTATTAGGCGTACACCGCAATGATGATTTATTAAAGATTGCCATTGAAGTTCGCAATAAATACTGGGCGGATTATCCCGAAAATGTAAAATCTAACTTACAAATAAGAGATTACATTATACGAGATTATTGCGTGGCAAAAACCACCGCAGAAGAAATAGAAAAAATCGCTTGCCCTATCAACAGAAAGAAAAATTAGATTTTCCATAACCCATTGATTTTATTATATCCTCCCTATATAGGGGGGATATTTTTTTATAACCCTTCTATATCTCCCCTATATCCTGCTAGTGCTTTAATGCCTCTCGTTCGAACAACTCAACGGAATAAAACATTATTCTGCATATTAACAAATTTAAGAGGCTAATCATTATGAGTACAGCACAAGCTAAACCAAAAAAACTCATTTCTGGCAAAGAAGTTACCGATATTGTTGGCTTTGGTCGCACTAAATTAAATCTGCTAGTCAATGCGAAACAATTCCCACAGCCGATCCGCTTTTCACAAAACTTTGTCCGTTGGGATTTAGAAGAAGTGAATACATGGATTGAAGAACAAAAAGCCTCACGCGCTTAAGGTGGTGGAAAATGAACGAAGCAAGAAAACCAACACAATTCTTAAAAGTGTTACACCGCTTAATTCTCTCCAGTATTAGCGGAATTGATGGTTACGCAATGGGGATGACTTCAGCACGTAATTATATAAGTGAGCTAGAGCGAGAATATTTAAGCGAAAAATTAAAGCGTACACCAGAAAAGACCTCGGATGGAGCTGGTCAATATTACCGTTATGAAGTTGCAAATGCTAAACAATTAAAAGAGGTGATTGCAATTTACAAAGTTAAAGGGGGCGTGCTTTTGTCGGTTGAAGAAAAACGAGCCTATTCACGTTTTGAATAGGAAAGAAAAACGCCGCAAGGTCATCCAATGCGGCGTTTAAACCTTCCAAAGGTAATTTTTATCAATACGTTAAGGTCATTTAAAAATATGGAAATAATCACCATGAATCTAAATCATAAATATTTTAATCAATATGAAATATTTTTCAAGTTGTTTTTGATTGAAGTCGCTTTACAAACCACAGTTAATTTTGGCATCATGAACACGCAATCAGAAAAAGTGATTGCCAGCCGTGGAAAGCTGAACTATTTACATATGGCGAACAATAGCACGCCTTTTAACCGTGCTTTTTTTGTTCGTGACATTCGCACACCTAAAGAATATGCGGATTTTGTTTTCAATCTAAATCCGAGCATTCTCTCAATGGTAGAGCGTAATGAGCAGTCTTTGACTGGCTGTCTTCCATATGTGGCAGTTTTCCACCTTGTTACGTTCTACCGCCCGACCGTGGAAAGTCTAGCGGTAGTTCCTGAAAACAAACATATGGAACTTACGCAAATGCATCAATTCATTTTCGCGCTTATTCGCGCACCTCAAATCAAAATCAGACTTCTTGCCGATAATGAACAACAAGCACGCTCACGTTTTACCGATGGCGACACCTTGTTATTCGTTGGCAAAATTAACCAAAACCCACTCAAAAACAACCGCGCTTTAGCGGTACTTCCTACCCTTTCTGTATCTGCTGAAATGGAGGTGGCACATGGCTAATCAAATTCCTACACATTGCGCTATTCCAATGCCCCAGGTTGGCAAACTTCATAGTTCTATCAGTAAAGCGAAAGCAATTTTGGCATTAATTCGGAACGATGGCGGGGACATGGATTTAGACGGCTTTTTTACAAGCGAAGAAATTATCCAAACCGCCTTGTCTGCGATTAATGATTATTTAGAGCAAGCGGAGCAATCCTCAACAGTAGATTTTTATTTCACGAAAGGGGAAGAAAATGAGAACTAAAAAAATCAAATCATTCAAAGAGCCATACGTACCGACACCAGACCAGTTAGAGAAAGCCTGTAAACGTATTAAACAATTCTTAGCCTTCGCTGAAGATTATTTACATACAGGACACTATAAAGGACTAGCAGCATCAATCGAGCAAATTAAGAAAGCAGCAACAATTAGAAAGGCGGCAAGAAATGAAACCAAATAACCCTATGGAACAGCTAAAACAATGGAAAGCGGCGAGTGATAAAAATTTAGTAAGCAGTGGCGAAAAACGCCACCAGTTACAAAAAGCGCCACCTGTGGCGAAAGGTGCCACTGGTAATGAAGAGCAGAAAACTGAAAAAAGAAAAGGTAAGCTGTTTTTTAATCCATTGGCTTTGAAGTATTCCCAAATTTCACGTCAATTCCAACTAATACAGGATAGCAACAAACGATGTCTTGAAGTTTATCCAGGTGATTTTCATCACAAGATCAAGTTTCGTGATGAAATAGTGGATTTAATGAATAAATTGGCTGGTGGTGGAAATTTGCTTAACGCATTGGCCAAAGACGGCAATCTATCCCGAGAAGATACGGCCAAATTGAAATATTTCAATCAAGCTAATAAATATCTGCTCTATAAGTTTAGCGAGGTGGTGGAACAAATAGGCGCTTTAAACTCTGAACGAGCTGAACAACAAAGGGGGAGTAAGTAAGATGAATATGAATGAAAAATTAGACTACTCAAATTTAAATGCAGTCGAATTGAAAGCGATCGCAATGAGTTATCGAAATATGCTTGAAAATAAAGGTGAAACCTTTCATTCGTCTTTACCTTATTTAAGTGGAGCAATAGAAGTATTAGCTGAGGAATTAGCTGATTGCCCAGCAATGAATATTGATGAATTAAAGATTCTTCATGATGAACTCTTAATGGTCAATAAGCATTTATTACAAATGGCACCGAAACCACCTTCATCTAATCCAGAAGAAATAGTAGCAACTTTAACTAATGATGAGATTATTGATGGATTGCTGAAAAATAGCATAGCGCTCTCTTTAGTTAAAACCTTTAAATACTTTCAAGAGGTGATTGCTGACCGTATCAATGTTATTGAAAACGGAGTGATTAAAGGGGTGAATAATGGCACGATTAATTAATGCACCGCACCTTGCGGATCAAATTCATGAACCTTACTCTGATATTTTTATTCTTGCTGGGCGTAAAGCCTGGCAAGCATGGGATAATGGAAAGGGTGAAGAATGGCTCTTGTTATGTTCTTTAATTCACGGATTAGACAGCACTATAAAACCAGTTATTCTTGCTGAAAAACAATTAGAGAATATCTCTTCTATCCGCATAGTAAAAGAAGATCAACGATCAGTAAAACTTGTTCAATATGGTGAACTAGCACAAGCTGAAATAACGGCTATTTGTCAAAACTTAGCTAAAACCTCTGATGCAATAGATGTCAAACTTCTTGATGCTGCAGCGCAGACTAAAGAAGATTTAAGTGCTTATATTCAACTCTTACGCAATGATAAAGATACTGCAGACTTCGCAGAGAAAATAGTACCGCCAGAGAAATTAAAAGAAAAAGACGGAACGAACAAAAAATCACGAGCCTTTCAAAAGTGGTTAAATTTAGATATGGCACTACAGCGTGGCTGCAGAGAAATCTATGCTTATGATGGTAAAACGTGGAATAAACAAGAAAATGATGATTTGGAAGAGAAAGCAGTTAAATTTCTTGATGAAAATGAATTTAACTACAGCGATTCTACAATTGATCGGTTAATCAAGACATTAAAAGCACAACTACCAAGAATGGGAGAAATGTCTAACGATTTGATAGCTTTTGAGAATGGTGTGTTAAATCGCAATACAATGGAATTTGAATCGCATAATCGGCAAAACTGGCTAACCTCTTGTATTCCTCATAAGTATGATAAACAGGCCACAGATACACCGCACTTTGATAAATGGTTGAGCTTTGTATCTGATGGAAACAAAGAGAAAGCAAGAAATATTCTAGCCGTTTTATATGCGATCTTAACCAATCGTTACAACTGGCAAATGTTCTTTGAAATTACAGGAAAAGGGGGAAGTGGGAAATCTGTGTTTGCCAGTATCGCCACTTTATTGGCTGGTGTAAAAAACACTGCATCAAGTAACTTAGAAAAGTTTGATGATGAACGCGGACTATCTGGACTTGAAAATAAAACGCTGATTTTATGCCCTGAACAATCAAAATATGCTGGAGACGGCAGCGGTTTAAAATCTATCACTGGCGGGGATACTGTAAGGGTGAGATATAATTATCAAGATCCATTTGATGTAAAAATCACGGCCCTAGTTATGCTGATAAATAATAGGCCTTGTTCATTTACAGAGCGTTCTGGTGGAGTTGATCGAAGACGCGTTATTTTTGACTTCAAAAAGATAGTGCCAGAAGATGAACGCGATCCGCATTTTATGGATAAAATCACTCTAGAAGTAGGCGGAATTATTCGCAAGGTGTTTGATTCATTCCCTGATCCAAATGATGCAAAAAAGGCTTTAAAAGCACAAATGGAAAGCCAGGAGGCGTTAGAAGTAAAAAAACTATCTGATCCACTTACAGACTTCTTTGGTTATTTCTACACGACAGAACAAACAGATGGGCTTTTTATTGGTGTTACAAACATGGGATTAGACAAAATAAGAACGCACCTTTACCCAGCATATTTAGCCTATACAAAGGCGATGAATATCGCTGAATTAGGGCTGAACAATTTTGTAATTGGGGTTGAGCAAGCCTTAAAACAGAATGGTAATAAACATGATTTCATGAAGAGACATACCAAAACTGGACGCAGGACAAATATCCATTTTAAGGATTTTGATAGTTTTCGAAATGAAATGCTTAGTTAAAAATAGCGGGTTAAATCCCGCTTTTTTATTGAGTGTTCACCTTTTGGTGAAGACTTGGTGAAGAGTTAAATGGGCAGCCTTCACCACTTAACGCATTGATTTATAAATAAAAAACACTAAAGGTGAAGAGGTGAAGACTAAAACCTATAAAAAACTTTTTTAATATACTAATTATAAATTTAAGTTCATTCCGCAAGATTCACAATAATCACTCCATAACTGCATCACTGGTCGGCGAAGTTCCACATAATCATAACGGTTATATGCTTGGCTTGTTTTATCTCCGACACGATGAGCGAGACAACTTTCGGCAAGACGAAAATCAACAGCCTGATTCTCCAAAAATGTTCTAGCTATCGATCTCAATCCGTGTGAATCTTGAATCCCTTTATAACCTATCTTTCTCAATGCATTAGCTATTAGTTCTTTACTAGCGGAATGATTGGGCTTGCTATAATGAGAAAAAACAAATTTATTATCTCCAGTAAGAGGCTTTAACTCTTCCAAAATTTTTAACATTAAAGAAGAAAGCGGAACAGTATGAGGAAATTGCCCCTGTCTTGTTTTTTTCATTTTGATTGCAGGAATAGTCCATAACTTCTTATCAAAATCAATTTCAGACCATTCAACAGAAACAGCCTCGGCTGGACGAACCATTGAAAGCAATTGCCAAAGGAACAGCATCTTAGTTAAATAATCCCTATTTGAGTTTCTAAAATCGTGTAATAGTTTCGGCAATGCCTCTGGCTTAATTGCGGGATGATTCTTTTGTGGCTCTTTGTGATAAGCATCTGCAGCTTTTATACAAGAATTAAAAGGCATTAATCCTAGCGTTACTGCATAATTCAAAATTTGATTAGATAAATTCAACAGTCGATGCAACGTATCATTAAACCCTTTTTCATATAGAGGTTTAACCGTTTTAATCAGTAAAGGAGAGGTGATATCATCAATAGAATAGTTACCAATCTGATTAAAGATATATTTTTCTAGCCTGGCCCAATTCTTTTCCATAGTTAAAGGCTCAACTTCCCTACTTCTCTTTTCCTTCCAAAGCAACGCGACTTTAAAGAAGGTATTTTCATTCTCTCCTCTAGCGATTCTCTCTTGTTCTTTTTCATGTTCTTGAGGATCGATTTTTTGAGCTATCAGAGAAAGCCATTCTTCACGCTTTTGGCGAGCCAATGAAAGAGTTATAGAGGGATAAGTACCAATAGTAAAAGATGTTCTCTTATTTGTGATTGGGTGGTAATAGTTAAAAATCCACGCCTTAGCTCCTGTTGGTTTTATGCGTAAAAAAAGACCTTTACCATCAGTTAAATTGTATTCCTTAGCCTTTGGTTTAGCCTTATCAACTTCAGTATTTGTGAGAGGTTTAGTAACACGAGGCATCACTTTTCCTTAGTTTTAGTAACAAGCTTTTTAAAGTTTAGCATCTTGTTACTAAACTTGTTACTAAAAACAGCGATTAAAGACAATTAGAGACGATTAGATATGAGGGGTTAAAGTGCTACAAACCCTTGTAAAACCTAGATAAAACAAAACCCCGCGATTAGTTTCGCGGGGTTATGAAAGGGTTAGATGGTGCGACTAGCTGGACTCGAACCAGTGACCCCCACCATGTCAAGGTGGTGCTCTAACCAACTGAGCTATAGTCGCACTGCATAAAGTGCTAAGAATTATAAATATTTTTAATCTGAAAACAAGTATTTTTCTTAAAACCCGAGATAACTGGCAAAAAAGTAAACAGTATTGCCTTAAATAACTGGGCCGTTTTTGATTTCCCCAATTTTTAAGCGTATAATGCGCACCGATTTTTCATCTGGCTAATATATAGCCAAGTAAAAATAGTATCTTTAAAATTTTGTAATTATTGACGGAGTAAATAATGTCTAGAAGACTAAGAAGAACGAAGATTGTATGTACTATGGGCCCATCAACTGACCGTGATAACAATCTTGAAAAAATTATCGCAGCGGGCGCAAACGTAGTTCGTATGAACTTCTCTCACGGTACACCTGATGACCACATTGAACGTGCTGAACGTGTACGTTCTATTGCGAAAAAATTAGGTAAAACTGTGGCAATCTTAGGTGATTTACAAGGTCCTAAAATTCGTGTTTCTACCTTTAAAGATGGTAAGATTTTCTTAAACATTGGTGACAAATTCATTCTTGATGCAGAGTTACCAAAAGGTGAAGGCACACAAGAATCTGTTGGTCTAGACTATAAAACCCTTCCACAAGATGTTGTTCCTGGCGACATTCTTTTATTAGATGATGGCCGTGTTCAATTAAAAGTATTATCAACTGATGGGGCGAAAGTTTTCACTGAAGTCACTGTTGGTGGTCCATTATCAAATAATAAAGGTATCAACAAATTAGGCGGTGGCTTATCTGCTGATGCATTAACAGAAAAAGATAAAGCAGACATTATTACCGCTGCACGCATTGGCGTTGATTTCTTAGCTGTTTCTTTCCCTCGTTCAAGTGCTGACCTAAATTATGCGCGTGAACTTGCACAACAAGCTGGTTTAAATGCAAAAATCGTTGCTAAAGTTGAACGTGCAGAGACAGTATCTACTGATGAAGCGATGGACGATATCATTTTAGCATCTGATGTAATCATGGTTGCTCGTGGTGACTTAGGTGTAGAAATCGGCGATCCTGAATTAGTCGGCGTACAGAAAAAATTAATCCGTCGTTCACGTCAATTAAACCGTGCGGTAATTACAGCGACTCAAATGATGGAGTCAATGATTAGCAACCCAATGCCAACTCGTGCTGAAGTAATGGACGTTGCAAACGCAGTATTAGATGGTACTGATGCTGTTATGCTTTCTGCAGAAACAGCAGCTGGTCAATATCCTTCTGAAACAGTAACCGCAATGGCTGGCGTATGTTTAGGGGCGGAAAAAATGCCAAGCATTAACGTTTCTCGTCACCGTATGGACAAACAATTCGAAAATATTGAAGAATCTGTTGCCATGTCTGCAATGTATGCTGCTAATCACATGAAAGGTGTTGCTGCTATCGTTACATTAACAAGCTCAGGCCGTACACCTTTATTAATGTCTCGTATTAGTTCTGGTTTACCAATCTTTGCATTATCTCGTCATCAAGAAACCTTAAATCTTTGTGCGTTATACCGCGGTGTAACTCCTGTTTCCTATGGTGAAGATAGCCGTACTGAAGCTGGTGCAAAAGCTGCACTACAATCATTAAAAGAAAAAGGTTATTTATCTGCAGGCGATTTAGTGCTTTTAACTCAAGGTGGACAAGGTGCGACAGAAACCAACGTATGTCGTACATTAATTGTTGAATAATCAACAATCTAGATACATTAAAATAAAAGAGCGGTGGATTTTCCCACCGTTTTTTATTTCCTTTTTCTACCGCACTTTTCACTTAAACCAAGTAGATATTTGCGGTATCATAGGCGACATTCTAGTATCGAAATAAGTCCTATGGCATCACAACCTCAAATCAAATCTTCTGACAAAAAAACGGCACAAATAAGCATTCCACCGCACTCACTTGAGGCTGAACAAGCCGTATTGGGTGGCATTATGCTGAGCAATCAACATTGGGATGGCATTGCTGAACGTGTGATTGCTGACGATTTTTATACTTTTCAGCATCGCCTAATTTTTACAGAAATGGAACATCTCATGCGTAATCAATCGCCTATTGATTTAATTACGCTAGATCAAGCCTTAAGAAGCCGTGGTGTAAGCGATGAAGTGGGGGGATTTGCCTATCTAGCAGAGCTTTCCAATAATACGCCGAATGCCATTAATATTTTGGCTTATGCGGATATTGTGAGAGAAAAAGCCATATTACGAGAACTTATTTCGGTAGGAAATCGCATTGCTGAAAATAGCTATTCTCCCAAAGGGCAAGACATCAAGTTAATTCTTGATGAGGCTGAGCGTGAAGTCTTTGCGATTGCAGAAAAACGGACGACTTCTAGCGAAGGCCCACAAAATGTGATCAATGTGCTGGAAAGTACTATTGAAAAAATCGATATTTTGAGCAAACTTGAAAATCATTCTGGCGTAACGGGCATTACGACCGGTTTCACTGATCTTGATAAAAAAACGGCAGGTTTACAGCCTTCTGACTTAATTATCGTTGCGGCACGTCCGTCAATGGGTAAAACTACTTTCGCTATGAACCTTTGCGAAAATGCCGCAATGGCAAGTGAAAAACCTGTTTTAGTATTTAGTTTGGAAATGCCAGCAGAACAAATTATGATGCGTATGATCGCATCGCTTGCTCGCGTTGATCAAACTAAAATTCGAACAGGTCAAAATTTAGATGAAATCGAGTGGAATAAAATTGCCAGCGTAGTTGGGATGTTCAAGCAAAAAAATAATCTTTATATTGATGACTCTTCAGGCCTAACGCCTACTGATGTTCGTTCCCGCGCACGCCGAGTTTATCGTGAAAATGGTGGATTAAGTATGATTATGGTGGATTATTTGCAATTAATGCGAGCACCAGCATTTTCAGATAACCGAACACTAGAAATCGCAGAAATTTCTCGCTCCCTCAAGTCGCTAGCCAAAGAATTACAAGTGCCAGTCATCGCCCTTTCTCAGTTAAATCGTACTTTAGAACAACGTGCAGACAAACGCCCTGTAAACTCGGATTTACGTGAATCAGGCTCCATTGAACAAGATGCAGACTTGATTATGTTTATTTATCGTGATGAAGTGTATAACGATAACTCGGAAGATAAAGGTGTTGCAGAAATTATTATTGGTAAGCAGCGTAACGGCCCAATTGGTCGAGTGCGGTTAAAATTTAATGGACAATTCTCACGCTTCGACAATCTCGCCGAACAACGTGAATATCATGATGATTATTAAGGAATAACAATGAATGTAAAACCGGCGACAGCGAAAATTAGTTCGCACGCCTTAAAACAAAATTTAGAAATAATTAAACAAAAAGCCCCAAATAGTAAAATCATCGCTGTGGTTAAAGCAAACGCCTATGGTCACGGCGTTGTATTCGTTGCTTCAACTTTAGAACAAAATGTTGATTGCTTTGGCGTGGCTCGTTTAGAAGAGGCTTTGGCATTACGTTCCAACGGAATTACTAAACCGATTTTATTGCTTGAAGGCTTTTTCAATGAACAGGATTTGCCCGTCTTAGCGGTCAATAATATCGAAACTACCGTACATAATCGTGAACAATTGGAAGCACTAAAACGTGCAAATTTACCAAGCCCAATTAAAGTTTGGTTAAAAATAGACACAGGCATGCATCGTTTAGGTGTGGCATTAGATGAAGTGGATTTTTTCTATAATGAACTTAAAAAACTTCCATATATTCAACCGCACTTAGGCTTTGTCAGCCATTTTAGCCGCGCTGATGAATTAGAATCCAATTATACCCAACTTCAAATCAACCGTTTTTTATCCGCCACAAAAGATAAACAAGGTGAACGTACTATTGCAGCGTCAGGCGGCATTCTTTTCTGGCCTGAATCTCATCTGGAATGTATCCGCCCAGGTATTATTATGTATGGTATTTCACCAACTGATACCGTCGGTGCTGAATTTGGTTTAACGCCAGTGATGAATTTAACTTCATCATTGATTGCTGTTCGCAACCATAAACAAGGTGAACCAGTTGGATACGGTGGCATTTGGACTAGTTCACATGATACAAAAATCGGCGTTGTGGCTATTGGCTATGGCGATGGATATCCTCGCGATGTTCCTGAAGGCACGCCTGTTTATTTGAATGGTCGTATTGTGCCAATCGTTGGAAGGGTTTCAATGGATATGTTAACCGTTGATTTAGGACCTGATAGCCAAGATCAAGTAGGTGATGAAGTCATTCTATGGGGTAAGGAATTGCCTATTGAAACCGTAGCTAAATTCACAGGAATTTTAAGCTATGAGCTAATTACAAAATTAACGCCGCGTGTTATAACTGAATATGTTGATTAATCTGTTAATCACTGCATTTTCTGAAAAGAGGGATTCACTCCCTCTCTAATAAAAATCCTAGAAAGTGCGGTTAAAATTTTGATTATTTTTAATGAAAGGAAATACCATGAAAAACATTAACCCGATTAACACCCATGCGTGGAAATCTCTCGAAGCACATAAAGCTGAATTGTCAAACACCACAATCCAAGATTTATTTAAACAAGAAAAAAATCGTTTTGATGATTATTCTTTAACATTCAATAACCAAATTCTTGTAGATTTTTCCAAAAATAACATCAACCAAATAACCCTTTCACTTCTTCGCCAACTTGCTCAAGAATGCGCTCTTGATAGCGCAAAAGAAGCCATGTTTACTGGTGAAAAAATCAATCGTACTGAAAATCGGGCTGTACTACATACCGCACTTCGAAATCGCGCTAATACTCCAGTGCTTGTTGATGGTAAAGATGTCATGCCTGAAGTCAATGCTGTGCTAGCTAAAATGAAAGATTTCTGTCAGCGTATTATTTCTGGCGAATGGAAAGGCTATACAGGCAAAGCGATTACTGATGTAGTGAATATTGGTATTGGTGGCTCTGATTTAGGTCCTTATATGGTAACCGAAGCGCTTCGCCCATATAAAAATCACCTAAATATGCACTTTGTTTCAAATGTCGATGGTACACATATTGCGGAAACCTTAAAAAAAGTCAATCCAGAAACGACTCTTTTCTTAGTGGCATCTAAAACGTTTACCACTCAAGAAACCATGACAAATGCACAAAGTGCACGTGATTGGTTACTGAAAGCAGCAAAAGATGAAACTGCGGTTGCAAAACATTTTGCAGCATTATCAACCAATGCTAAAGATGTAGAAAAATTTGGTATTGATACCAATAACATGTTTGAATTTTGGGATTGGGTTGGCGGTCGTTACTCTTTATGGTCAGCCATTGGTCTTTCAATTGCACTGTCAATTGGCTTTGAAAACTTTGAAGAGTTATTGAATGGCGCGCATGAAATGGATAAACATTTCCGCTCTACTCCAATTGAAAAAAATATTCCAACCACTTTAGCATTAGTTGGTTTATGGAATACCAATTTCCTTGGTGCACAAACAGAAGCGATCTTACCTTATGATCAATATTTACATCGCTTTGCGGCTTATTTCCAACAAGGTAATATGGAATCAAATGGTAAATATGTGGATCGTGATGGAAATGTCATTAACAATTACCAAACTGGCCCTATCATTTGGGGAGAACCAGGTACAAACGGACAACATGCGTTCTATCAATTAATTCACCAAGGCACTACTTTAATTCCTTGTGATTTTATCGCACCGGCTCAAAGCCATAACCCATTGGCAGATCATCACAATAAATTGCTTTCTAACTTCTTCGCACAAACAGAAGCATTAGCATTCGGAAAAACAAAAGAGGAAGTCGAGACTGAATTTGTAAAAGCAGGTAAATCTTTAGATAATGTAAAAAATATTGTTCCATTTAAAGTGTTCACTGGTAATAAACCGACTAATTCGATTCTCGTTCAAAAAATCACGCCATTTACTTTAGGGGCATTAATTGCTATGTATGAACATAAAATCTTCGTACAAGGTGTGATTTTCAATATCTTTAGCTTCGATCAATGGGGTGTAGAACTAGGCAAACAACTTGCAAACAGAATTCTTCCTGAATTAACAGATTCTGAAAAAGTAGCAAGTCATGACAGTTCAACCAATGGGTTAATTAATCAATTTAAATCATGGCGTTAGTTTTTTAATATATAAATAATCTGCACTCTAATTACTGATAGATAATCAGATTTTTAAAGTGCAGATTAATAATTATAATTTTAATTCATTTACTCTCTCTAATAGTACTCTCCCCAGAGGACTTGGATCGCCTATAAAAAGTGTATTCAATCTATTATTTTCGATAATGTGTTGACGTAATTTAAGTCGTTCTCTATGATTTTCTGCAAGACTAACAGCACAATCAATGTATTCATCTATAGTTTTAGCTATAAGCCATTCAGGTAAACCTAAACGTTTAAATAAACCTTCATCAATATGCTCATGTACTTCTATACCAGTTTTACAAACGCCTACTAAGCCCAAAGTAACCATATCAATGATGCCATTGGTATTGCCAAATGGAAATGGATTTAACATCATATCGCATTGACCTAAAATATTGAGATATTGATGATAAGGCGCATGAGCATAAGCTGTTGCACTATCCCCTAAATAGCTCTCAATAAACCACTTAACATAGGGATGGGTGATACCTAAAGATTGACCTAAAGCAAAGTGAAAATGTATTTTTACTTTAGCTCTATCCCGAATCTCTCGTAGAGTCTCAAGAAATTTAGGGTTCATTTTCATTGTCGTTGCAGCAATACCAATATTGACAATCTCTGGATCTTCTCTAAGTAAATAGTCTACTTTTTCTGGCGCTAATGCTGATGGTACATAAGGTAATGAATCTTTTGGTAAACGTATTAAGGTTTCACTAAAACAATTTTCCGATCCCACATAATCATCCTCTACAATTACATATTCAATAAAATCAGAATATGTAGTTGCAGGGTGCCCTAGCGCAATCGCTTGAATTGGAGCAAGACGTGTATTACTTGCAAAAATGGTGATTAAATCCATCCCAATACTTGGCATATAAAACACTGCCGCACCATATTCTTCACATGTCCGACGAATAAACTCAAGATTCTTTAGAATACTATTCCCTTCAAGTTGAAAAAACTCATCAAATACATCACGCCCAGCTTTATCAACCTCTTTTCTCCCGATGCCAATTAAATAAAATCGTTCACGAGCGGCAATCATGGAAGTTGAATGAGTACGGTAAATTGAATGAGCTGAATTAAAATGCTCTAGTAATACAATCATTACTGGCTTATCATTATAACGCCCCAAAGAAATTATCTTACGATCTTCCCACCCCTGAGCTAATAAATGCCCCCGAATTACTTTATTTAAAGCTCGCTTTACATAGTGTTTATTACTTGCAAAATCATAACTACAATGCATATAAACATCATGAGAAATACCTGAAGGTAATTCATCTAAATTCTCAAACTCTGCTAATTTTTCAGGAAACCACTGTAAAATAGCAGCTCTCTTATTAAATGCCGTACTTGTTCCAATAAAACGAGGTGATTGCAATGCAAAACAAAGTGAAGCACAAAGAGCTTTGTTAATTCCCCAGAGTGCATTTAAATCTACATTAATATTTGATTCTGGCAAATATAAAATACAGAATTTTGCGAATGACGAAAAATCAGTCTTTAAACACATATCACCTTTAGGATCAGGATTAATATTATAAGTTCTTAAAATATGATCTGCATTAACATAAGGGGAGGTTGAAAAAATCATTGTCAACCAACGTTGTAAAGTAATAAAACGCAGTGCTCCACTTTCTGAAATATGTAAATCAGGATCTATAAATAAATTAGTTACTGCATTTGCAACGCGTGTACAAAAATACGTCAAATGTTTTTCCGATAAATCAGAAAGCTGTTTTGGATAATCGAATTGTATTCCTTCAATTCCACCAAAATTACAATCAAGTTTAGTTAAAATTTTTATAAGTTCTAAACAAGCTAGTTCATAATTTTTAGCTGAGATTTCTTGTTCTAAACGATTAACACTAGGTAGAATTTCTTCTGACATATATATCCTTCTTACATTAATCAATATTATGTTCTCGTTATATTTTTACCATTCTATTGAAATCTTAAGATGAAATAAATAAAAATTCATAGACTATAAAAATACAGTACCCATTATAGTAATAAATTTTATTATTGAAAAATTGACTAATTGTAGATTAAATATATCTATAATGATTGATTGACCATTATAGCCTGTTTGATTAAATGTTACTAATATGTGATCTTGATCACATTTTTACACTCTTTCATTAGCATTATTTTCACTAGTTTTCTATAATTAAGTCATAATTAAAGACTAAAGGAAAATTATGAAAACATTAAGTGAATTTATTGTAGAACGGCAAGCTGAATACCCTAATGCAAAAGGGGAGTTAAGTGGAATTTTATCGTCAATACGATTACTTGCTAAAATTATCCATCGTGATATCAATAAAGCGGGCCTAACTAATATCCTTGGACAATCAGGTATAGAAAATGTGCAAGGTGAAAGCCAAATGAAGCTAGATTTATTTGCACACAATACAATGAGAGCAGCCTTAATGGCACGAGAAGAAGTCGCGGGATTTGCATCAGAGGAAGAAGAAAGCTTTATCGCTTTCGATACAGAACGTGGTCGCAATGCAAAATATATTATATTAACAGATCCTCTTGATGGTTCATCTAATATTGATGTAAATGTATCTGTCGGAACAATTTTCTCTATTTATCGTAGAGTTTCACCAATTGGTACACCAGTAACATTAGAAGATTTCTTGCAACCTGGAAATAAACAAGTTGCTGCTGGTTATATTGTTTATGGTTCATCAACAATGTTAGTATATACCACTGGTAACGGAGTTAACGGCTTTACCTATGATCCATCAATCGGCACATTTTGTCTTTCTCACGAAAATATGCAAATGCCAAAAGATGGACGTATTTATTCTATTAATGAGGGACAATATTTAAAATTTCCTCAAGGTGTAAAAAAATATATCAAATATTGTCAAGAAGAAGACAGAACCACTAACCGTCCTTATGCATCTCGCTACATTGGATCGCTTGTTGCTGATTTCCATCGCAACTTACTTAAAGGTGGAATTTATATTTACCCAAGTGCAACTAATTACCCGAATGGTAAGTTACGCCTACTTTATGAAGGTAATCCTATAGCCTTCTTAGCCGAACAAGCAGGAGGAATTGCGAGTGATGGTTATCGTAGAATTTTAGATATAAAACCAACTGCACTTCATGAACGAATCCCATTATTTGTCGGTTCAGAGAAAATGGTGAAAAAAGCGCAAGAAATGATGGAAGAATTTAAAGAAAATTAAGAGATCTTTCGTCAAATCCTTTTTATTTCTTAATCTTAATATAAATGGGGGGAGGACATCCTCCCATATTATTTTCAACATCAGATGAGCTTGAATACAACTGATCTAGATAACAATATAATCTATTTTATAACTATCTTACTTACTAAATTTCTAAAAATAAATTATTTGTTTAGCTTAGTAAACAATATCAAATAGTAATAATACAGGAAATATGGCTGGGGTACTAGGATTCGAACCTAGGGATGCCGAGATCAAAACCCGGTGCCTTACCGCTTGGCGATACCCCAACAGAGAAATCGTTGATTAGATATAAAGAAGATTTATTTGATAGCATGGCTGGGGTACTAGGATTCGAACCTAGGGATGCCGAGATCAAAACCCGGTGCCTTACCGCTTGGCGATACCCCAACTACTATTTGACTTACAAAGCGATAAATGGTGCGGGACGAGGGACTTGAACCCACACACCTCTCGGCGCCAGAACCTAAATCTGGTGCGTCTACCAATTTCGCCAGTCCCGCAAATCTGGTGGCTACAGCGAGATTCGAACTTGCGACCCCAACATTATGAGTGTTGTGCTCTAACCAACTGAGCTATGTAGCCATTACCTTAATTTGCCTAACCATATCGGCTTTGCGGGGCGTATTATGCTGATTTTAAGAGACCTCGTCAAATACTTTTTTGAAAAAATTTGTGTTTATATGTTTATTTGATTATTAAAAAAACACTTTACTTGTTTTTTACACGTTTGCAGTTTGCATTGTAAGCATTCCTATTCTGTGTCTCCAATTTTTTATTTTTCACATTCATATATAAATTTTATTTATATTATGATTAAAAAAATGGCATTTTTTCATTTGTCAATAAAATCTATTTGACAAAAAATGCCTAAATCGTTATTTCTATACCAACTATTCTAAAAAATCACAACATCTCAGGAGCATCTTATGTCCCATCTCTCAGTCGCCAAATTTGGCGGAACATCTGTAGCCAACCACGCCGCAATGACAGCTTGCGCCAAAATTGTCATCACTGATCCAAATACACGCGTAGTCGTGCTTTCTGCATCAGCTGGCGTGACGAATTTATTAGTCGCTTTAGCAAATGGTGTAGAAGCGACAGAACGTGAAAAATTAATTGGTGAAATCCGTCAAATTCAAGAGAATATTTTGAATGAATTAAAAGACGACAGCCGAGTTCGTCCGATTATTGAAAAATATCTTGAAAATATTACCGCACTTTCGGAAGCAGCTAGCCTTGCAACCTCTCCCGCATTAACTGATGAACTCATCAGTCACGGAGAAATGATGTCAACTCAAATCTTTATTGAGATTTTACGTGAACAAAACGCATCGGGCACTTGGGTTGATGTCCGTACGATTGTTGCAACCAATAACCATTTTGGTAAAGCTGCACCAAATGATGAACAAACTCAATCAAACAGTGATAGCATTTTAAAACCATTAATAGACCGCGGCGAATTAGTCATCACCCAAGGTTTTATCGGACGTGAACCAAGCGGTAAAACAACCACATTAGGCCGTGGCGGTAGCGACTACTCTGCTGCCTTGTTAGCCGAAGTATTAAATGCAAAAGACGTTTTAATTTGGACTGATGTTGCTGGTATTTACACAACCGATCCACGCATTGTTCCAGCTGCACAACGTATCGACACAATGAGCTTTGCTGAAGCAGCTGAAATGGCAACCTTTGGCGCAAAAGTGCTACATCCAGCCACATTACTCCCTGCAGTACGCAGCAATATCCCCGTTTATGTAGGTTCAAGCAAAGCCCCTGAAGCGGGCGGAACTTGGGTCACTCGCGATCCTCAACCACGTCCAACTTTCCGTGCAATTGCGCTACGCCGAGATCAAACCTTACTTACGCTTTCCAGCTTAAGTATGCTGCATGCACAAGGTTTCTTAGCGAATGTATTTAACATTTTGGCTAAACACAAAATTTCTGTGGATACTATCACCACATCAGAAGTGAGCGTTGCATTGACATTGGATAAAACAGGCTCC
Source organism: Haemophilus sp. Marseille-P9675 (assembly GCF_916862695.1). Classification (NCBI taxonomy): domain Bacteria; kingdom Pseudomonadati; phylum Pseudomonadota; class Gammaproteobacteria; order Pasteurellales; family Pasteurellaceae; genus Haemophilus; species Haemophilus sp. Marseille-P9675. The sequence continues at coordinate 351,794 of NZ_CAKASP010000001.1, read as the reverse complement.
GCATCTTCAGGGGCAGAATTACTTTCAACCGAATTGTTAGATGAACTTCGTCAATATTGTTCAGTGAAAGTCGATACTGGATTATCATTAGTTGCATTAATCGGCAATAATTTACATACTACAACAGGTGTAGCAAAAGGAATTTTTGATACTCTTGAGCCTTATAATGTAAGAATGATTAGCTATGGTGCAAGCACCAACAATATTTGTATGCTCGTGCAAAGTGAACATGCTGACGAAGTCGTTCGTTCATTACACAAATCCTTATTTGAATAAAGTCTAACCCCAAAGTGCGGTGAAAAATCACCGCACTTTTTCTTTTATATCATTGAGATTAAAGCCGAAAAAGAGTAAAGTAAACGGCTGTTCATTTGACTAATTTAACCGAATAAAAGGCGGAAATTATGGGAAAAAGTGTTGTTATCTTAGGCGCTCAATGGGGCGATGAAGGTAAAGGAAAAATCGTCGATCTTCTAACGGATCGCGTAAAATACGTAGTTCGTTACCAAGGCGGTCACAACGCAGGCCACACACTTATCATCAATGGAGAGAAAACCGTATTACGTTTAATTCCATCTGGTATGTTACATCCAAACGTAATTTGCTTAATTGGTAATGGCGTTGTGGTTTCACCTGAAGCATTAATGAAAGAAATGGGCGAACTTGAAAGCCGTGGTATTAAAGTTCGTGAACGTTTATTAATTTCTGAAGCTTGTCCTTTAATCTTGCCTTATCATGTGGCTATGGATCACGCCCGTGAAGCAGCACTCGGCAAAAAAGCTATCGGTACAACTGGTCGTGGTATTGGCCCAGCTTATGAGGATAAAGTGGCTCGTCGTGGTTTACGCGTAGGCGATTTATTTGATAAAGAAGCCTTTGCCGAAAAACTCAAAAATATCCTTGAATACTATAATTTCCAATTGGTGAACTACTACAAAGTTGAAGCTGTCGATTATCAAAAAACCTTAGATGATGTAATGGCAATTGCCGATGTAATCACAGGTATGGTGGCAGATATCACTACAATTCTTGATACTGCACGCAAAAATGGTGAGCACATTTTATTTGAAGGTGCACAAGGCACCATGTTAGATATCGACCACGGTACTTATCCGTATGTAACCAGCTCAAACACAACGGCTGGTGGTGTTGCAACTGGCTCTGGTTTTGCCCCGCGTAACTTAGACTATGTACTTGGTATCATCAAGGCTTACTGTACTCGTGTAGGTGGAGGCCCATTCACAACGGAATTATTTGATGATGTGGGTGCTGAAATTGCGCGTAAAGGTAACGAATTTGGTGCAGTAACAGGCCGTCCACGTCGTTGTGGTTGGTTCGATGCCGTCGCCATTCGCCGTGCAATCCAACTTAACTCTATTTCTGGCTTCTGCATGACCAAACTGGACGTATTAGATGGTTTTGATGAAGTAAAAATCTGTGTTGCATACAAAATGCCAAATGGTGAAATCGTTGAATATGCACCATTAGCAGCAAAAGATTGGGAAGGTGTAGAACCAATTTATGAAACATTACCGGGTTGGAAAGAAAATACTTTCCGCATCACAGATGTAAATAAATTACCACAAAACTGCATTAACTATATTAAACGTATTGAAGAAGTAACTGGGGTGCCAATTGATATTCTTTCAACAGGTCCTGATCGTGTAGAAACCATGATTTTACGTGATCCATTTGCAGAATAATAAAAATGGCGAATGTAAATACTTTATTTACATTCGCCTTTATTATTTTAAATATAAATACTCTTATGTAAAAAATGAACTAAATATTCATTTCTTTCTATACTACATAATACGACGAGATTGTGTATAAACTCTCGCCCAATAATCTTCATCAAGAGAACTAATAGTCACTCCCTGGCTTGTACTTGCATGCATAAATTGGTTGTTACCAATATAAACACCGACATGGTTATTTTTACGGAAGAAAACTAAATCGCCTTTTTTCAACTCTGATTTACTAATTTGTTTACCCAAATAACGTTGTTCAGCCGTAGAACGAGGCAACTCAATGCCAAATGCTTCAGAAAAAGTCGTTTGCATAAATGCAGAACAATCAATACCACGTTTAGTTGTACCGCCCATACGATAAGCGGTTCCCACCCATTCATTATACACACCAGCTAAAGCCTTATCACCCATCAATGCAGATGAACGGTTTGTTCTCACTTTATGGAAAATCCCTGAACGATTACCTTTTTCTAAATTACTAATCAAACCCGTTAATTGAGCATCATCACTTTCAGAAATAGCCTGATGATTTGCCGTTCGAGGGCCATTAGAACAAGCGGTTGCGAGTGTCGCTAAACCAATAATAACTAAAATTCTTTTTAACATAATTTAAAATAATTAAAAGATATAAAATAAAATTCTGCCCGAGACTATCAAAATTTGAATAAGATTGCCAGTAAAAATCCAATTTTAATGGAATTTTTGTGATCTTTTGCACAATTTTGGTTTAATTTGTACCACCAACGGTAATTTCATCAATTTTTAGTGCGGGCTGTCCAACGCCGACGGGCACACTTTGCCCCTCTTTACCACAAACCCCGATACCTAAATCAAGTTCTGATTTATCTGCAACCATAGAAATTTTTTGCATCACTTCAATGCCACTACCGATTAAAGTTGCGCCCTTAACTGGTTTCGTAATTTTTCCTTTTTCAATTAAATAAGCTTCTGAAGTGGAAAATACAAATTTACCAGACGTAATATCCACTTGCCCACCACCAAAGTGCGGTGCATAAATCCCTCGTTCTACAGAAGCAATCAAATCATCAAACTGACTTTGTCCAGCAAGCATATAGGTGTTAGTCATTCTAGGCATTGGTAAATGGGCATAAGACTCACGTCGTCCATTCCCTGTTGGTGCGACGCCCATCAAACGAGCATTCATTTTATCTTGCATATAACCTTGCAAGATCCCATCTTTGATGAGTACATTGCACTGGCTTGGCACTCCTTCATCATCAATAGTTAATGAACCTCGACGATTTTCAATCATGCCATCATCCACAATCGTACATAACGGTGAAGTCACTTGTTCACCAATCTTGCCTGTGAAAAGTGAACTTTCTTTACGATTAAAATCCCCTTCTAAACCGTGCCCTACCGCCTCGTGTAACAACACGCCTGGCCAACCCGCACCTAATACAACAGGCATTAATCCAGCTGGTGCTGCAACTGCGCTAAGATTTACTAAAGCTTGACGAACCGCTTCTTTAGCAAATCGTACTGCTCTAATATCGCCATCAATCACTTCAAAGAACCAATCTAAACCGAAACGCCCACCAGAACCACAGCTGCCGCGCTCACGTTTGCCATTTTCTTCTACTAACACAGAAATAGATAAACGAACTAAAGGACGAATATCTGCAGCTAGCGTACCATCCGTCGCCATGACTAATACTTCTTCATAAACGGAACTAAGACTTGCTGATACGCGAGTTACGCGATGATCTTCTGCGCGCGCTGTACGATCAACCAAATGTAATAGCTCAATTTTTTTCTCTTTAGTCAAACTTTCCAAAGGATTAATCGCTGCATAACGAGCAATAGGATTTACAACATTAAAAGCGGATGGCAAAATCAAATTTCCCTGTTTTACTTGCGCAATTCCCTTTACCGCCTCTGCACATTGCTGCAAAGAGGCAAGATTAATTTGATCGGCATAAGCAAAGCCTGTTTTCTCACCAGAAACTGCCCGCACGCCAACACCACGATCAATATGAAAACCGCCTTCTTTTATAATGCCATCTTCCAATACCCAACTTTCATCTTGGCTAAGTTGAAAATACAAATCAGCATAGTCAATATTGCGATGCGACATTATGTCGAAAATATTGAGCAATGCTTTAGTTGAAAGATTACTTGGTGTCAGTAATGTATTTGAAACTTGGTTTAACATATTTTTTCCAGTCTAAAAGTAAATATCTTGTAAGAGCTTGTGTCCGTTTGGTGCAACAGCACAGATTAAAATCGGATGAATAAAGTGCAGTTGATTTTGAGGTTATTTTTCCAAATGCGCTAATCCAAATTGATACAAAGCATTCTTCTTATAACCATACAACTCAGAAACAATAGCAGCCGCTTTTTTTAGCGGTAATTCTTCTGCAATTAATTCAAGCGCCTTCACCGCTTGTGGAGAGATTTCATCGTTATTGTCAGACTTTGGTTTGCCTTCCACAATCAAAACCATCTCGCCTTTTGTACGATTGGGATCTTCTAAAAGCCATTCTCGTAAATTTTTAATCGTATTACCCGTAATCGTTTCCCAAGTTTTAGTAATTTCACGGGCTAACACAATATATCGTTCTTCCCCTAACACCGATTGCATATCTTCTAGCGTATCTAAAATACGGTGAGTGGATTCATAAAAAATCAAAGTGCGGTCTTCTTCTGCGATATTTTCTAATTTATCTTTGCGGGCTTTACTTTTCGCAGGTAAAAAACCTTCAAAACAAAATCTATCAGAAGCAATCCCCGATGCGCAAAGTGCGGTAATTGCCGCACAGGCTCCTGGCAAAGGAACAACACGAATTCCAGCTTCACGGCATTGGCGTACTAAATGAAAACCAGGATCACTAATTAATGGCGTTCCTGCATCAGAAATCAAAGCAATATGGCTACCTTGCTTGAGTTTTTCCACCAAAATATGGGCTTTTTCTTGTTCATTATGATCATACAAAGCAAAAAAGGGCTTTTTGATACCGTAATGGCTTAATAAAAGGCCACTATGACGGGTATCTTCTGCGGCAATTAAATCCACTTGCGCAAAAGTATCTAAAGCTCGCTGGGTAATATCCTGTAAATTGCCAATCGGTGTGGCAACAATATATAAAATTCCGGTTAAATCAGTCATTTTTGTTTGCTTTTAAGTTATGAGATAAGTAAGATCTGCCACAACTATTGTCTGTTCATGATGGAGCAAGAATGCCTATTCTATTACAAGGCGGACGTTTTAAAAAACGTTTAATGCCAATTTTATTGTCAATGGCCTTAGCTGGCTGTTCAAACCTACTTGGCAGCAGTTTTACGCAAACTTTACAACAAGATGCGAATGCAAGTTCTGAATTTTATATGAATAAATTAGGACAAGCACAAGAACTTGAAGATCAACAAACCTATAAATTGCTCGCAGCTCGCGTGTTAATTAGTGAAAATAAAGTTGAACAATCAGAAGCTTTATTAAGTGAGTTAGGTGAATTAAATGATGCGCAAAAATTAGATCGTGCATTAATTGAAGCGAGAATTTCTGCTGCAAAAAATGCTAATGAAGTGGCTCAAAATCAATTACGTGCATTGGATTTAAATAAATTAAGCCCGTCACAAAAATCTCGTTATTACGAGACATTAGCGGTTGTTGCTGAAAACCAAAAAGATATCATTGAGGCCGTCAAAGCGCGGATAAAAATTGATGAGAATTTAACGGATGTACAACGTCGTCAAGATAATGTTGATAAAACTTGGGCATTATTACGTTCAGCAAATACTGGCGTAATCAATAATGCTTCAGATGAAGGTAACGCAGCTTTAGGCGGTTGGTTAACGTTAATCAAAACCTACAATGATTATATTCGTCAACCCGTTCAATTAAGCCAAGCATTACAAAGTTGGAAAAATGCTTATCCAAATCATGCAGCCGCAACGTTGTTCCCTAAAGAATTGCTTACATTGCTGAATTTCCAACAAACGAATGTGTCACAAATTGGTTTATTATTACCATTAAGTGGTGACGGACAAATTCTTGGTACCACCATTCAATCGGGTTTCAACGATGCAAAAGGTAACTCAACCATTCCAGTGCAAGTATTTGATACCTCAATGAATTCTGTACAAGATATCATTGCGCAAGCGAAACAAGCGGGAATTAAAACCTTAGTTGGTCCCTTACTAAAACAAAATCTTGATGTAATTTTGGCGGATCCAGCACAAATTCAAGGTATGGATGTGCTTGCATTAAATGCTACACCAAATTCTCGTGCAATTGCTCAACTTTGCTATTATGGACTTTCACCAGAAGATGAAGCAGAGTCAGCAGCCAATAAAATGTGGAATGATGGAATTCGTAGTCCACTCGTCGCCATGCCTCAAAATGATTTAGGGCAACGCGTAGGTAATGCCTTTAACGTACGTTGGCAACAACTTGCTGGCGTCGATGCGAATGTTCGTTATTATAATCTACCTGCTGATGTCACCTACTTTTTACAACAAAATGGTGAAAATACAACCGCACTTTATGTGGTCGCCAATCCAGATGAACTGGTCGAAATGAAAGGCTATTTAACGAATAGTGCACCAAATTTACGCATTTATGCGAGCTCACGCTCAAGCTCCAATGCCACAAGCAGCAATCCAGAGTTTGTCGCTCAAATGAATGGTGTTCAATTTAGTGATATTCCATTTTTTAAAGAAACCAATTCACCACAATATCAAAAACTCGCTAAAACAACTGGCGGTGAATATCAATTAATGCGTTTATATGCAATGGGTGCAGATGCTTGGTTACTCATCAACCAATTTAATGAATTGCGCCAAGTACCAGGATATCGCTTAAGTGGTTTAACCGGCATTTTAAGTGCGGGTACAAATTGTAATGTTGAACGCGATATGACTTGGTATCAATACCAAAATGGTGCAATTGTACCGGTCGCAAACTAATGTTTTCTTTAAAACGTCAACAAGGGGCGAGCTTTGAGCATCAAGCTCGCCTTTTTTTAGAATCAAAAGGCTTAAAATTTATTGCGGCTAATCAAAATTTCAAATGTGGTGAACTTGATCTTATTATGAATGACAAAGGAACCATCGTTTTTGTTGAAGTTCGCCAGCGTTCTAATCATGCCTTTGGCTCGGCAATAGAAAGTGTAGATTGGCAAAAACAACAAAAATGGTTGGATGCGGCAAATTTATGGCTAATGAAACAAAACATGAGTTTAGAAGACGCCGATTGTCGCTTTGATTTAATCGCCTTTGGCAAAACGCCCCAAGATATTCAATGGATTCCTAATTTTCTCGATTAATGGCTTTTTATAATGTTACAAAAAGTAAAAGATATTTATAGCGAAAGTATTCAAATTCAAATTGCTGCGTCTAGTATGCTTTCAGAAAATATTGCTAACGCTACCCAAATGGTGATGCAATGTTTGCTAGGTGGAAATAAAGTGATCGCTTGTGGTGTGTCGCGCTCTTATGCCAATGCGCAATTTCTCGTATCTAACTTACTTAATCGATACGATTTAGCAAGACCAAGTTTTCCCTCTGTGCTCTTAAGTTTAGAAAGTGCGGTGGGTTCTTCTCTTGTTTTTGAACACTCGCCTGAGGAATTATATTGTCATCAATTTAATGCCATTGCCAAACCAGGTGACTTACTTATTGCTTTTGCACCTTTGGGAACAGAGAAAATTGTACTAAACACTATTTCTCATGCAGTAAATAAAGAAATTAATGTCATTGCACTCACTGGCTCTAATAACGATGCAATTCAAGGAATTTTAGCTGATAGTGATTTAGAAATATCGATTCCAGCAACCAAAGAAAGTCGGGTCTTAGAAAACCATCTTTTTGTTATCAATGCCCTTTGTGAATTAGTTGACCATACGTTGTTCCCAGGTGCTTGACAGCACAATAAATCAATTTCAAACTAGCAGTAATTTAATCTCAAAAGGAGTTAATTATGACATTATCCCCGTTAAAAAAACTGGCTATCGTGCTTAGCACAACATTCTTTTTACAAGGCTGTATCGTTGCCGCTCTAGGTGGTGGCGCAGCAGCAGCTAAAGTCGGTACCGATCCTCGAACAGCTGGCACACAAGTTGATGACGAAACACTCGAATTCAAAGTCGAAAATGCCGTTGAAAAAGATGCTCAAATCAAAACTGAAGGTCGTATAAATGCAGTGTCTTACAATGGTCGAGTACTTTTAATCGGTCAAGTTCCCAATAGTGGGGTAAAAGACACCGCCGCAGATCTTGCAAAAGGCGTTGAAGGTGTCAATGACATTTATAACGAACTGACTGTTGGCCCAAAAATCTCTTTTGCACAAATCAGCAAAGACAGTTGGATTACCACTCAAGTTAAATCAAAAATGTTAGTCGATGGTCGAGTTAAAGCAACCGATGTTAAAGTTATTAGCGAAAATGGAGAAGTTTTCCTACTCGGTACAGTGACTCGCGCTCAAGCTGATGCCGCTGCAGATATTGCAAGTAAAATCAGTGGCGTGCAAAAAGTAATTAAAGTTTTCAAATATCTCAACTAATCTTTAAAGTGCGGTAAAAATTCAACGAATTTCAACTGCACTTTTCTCATTTTTACAAGTAAAAAATTTGATTTTTTTGCTCTTTCGAAAAAACCATTTATTTTTAAATAAGTTACCTATTGTCAATAATTCAAGCAAAAAATTTATTGCTTGATCTCCAGCAAAAAACACATTACCTTGTGCATAATTTTATTAAAAACACTATATCTTGTGTTTAACATTGCCATAATAACAAGGGTCGTACAATGAATAAAAGCTTAATGGTAATCAAGCGTGATGGCACGCAGGAACAAATCAATCTTGATAAAATCCACCGTGTTATTACGTGGGCTGCAGAAGGACTGGAGAATGTGTCCGTCTCACAAGTGGAATTGCGTTCTCACATTCAGTTTTATGAAGGCATTCGTACTTCAGACATTCACGAAACCATTATTAAAGCAGCTGCGGACTTAATCAGCAAAGATTCTCCGGATTATCAATACCTTGCTGCGCGCCTTGCGGTGTTCCATTTGCGTAAAAAGGCTTACGGTCATTTTGATCCCCCTCGTTTATACGATCACGTCAAAAAATTAGTACGCATGGGAAAATACGATCATGCCTTATTGGATGATTATACCCGCGAAGAATGGGATGAAATGGACAATTTCATCGACCATTGGCGTGATATGACGTTCTCTTATGCTGCCGTAAAACAATTAGAAGGTAAGTATTTAGTCCAAAACCGTGTGACGGGTGAAATCTACGAATCAGCACAATTCCTCTATTTACTCGTTGCCGCTAGTTTATTCTCTAAATATCCAAAAGAAACGCGTTTGGATTATGTAAAACGTTTCTACGATGCAACATCCACCTTCAAAATCTCATTACCAACGCCAATTATGGCAGGAGTGCGTACACCAACTCGTCAATTCAGCTCTTGCGTATTAATTGAATGTGATGACAGCTTAGATTCAATAAATGCAACGGCATCAGCTATTGTGAAATATGTTTCACAACGTGCGGGGATTGGTATTAATGCAGGTGCAATTCGTGCACTAGGCAGTGAGATTCGTGGCGGTGAAGCATTCCATACGGGTTGTATTCCATTCTATAAATATTTCCAAACTGCAGTAAAATCTTGCTCACAGGGTGGCGTTCGTGGCGGTGCTGCAACACTTTATTACCCAATTTGGCACTTAGAAGCAGAAAGCTTACTTGTGTTAAAAAATAACCGTGGTGTAGAAGACAACCGTGTTCGTCATATGGATTATGGCGTCCAATTAAACAAATTAATGTATCAACGCTTAATTAAAGGCGGCGAGATTACTTTATTCAGTCCATCAGATGTACCTGGACTTTATGAAGCATTCTTTGCGGATCAAGACAAATTTGAAGAACTTTACGTAAAATACGAACAAGATCCAACTATCCGCAAACGTACTGTCAAAGCCGTTGAGATTTTCTCTTTATTAATGCAAGAACGTGCATCAACAGGCCGTATCTACATTCAAAACGTAGACCACTGTAATACTCACTCGCCGTTTGATCCACAAGTGGCACCAGTTCGCCAATCTAACTTATGTTTAGAAATCGCGTTACCAACGAAGCCACTTCAGCACATTAATGATGAAAATGGAGAAATCGCACTTTGTACCCTTTCCGCATTTAACTTAGGTAAGATTGAAAACTTAGATGAATTAGAAGAACTTGCCGATCTTGCAGTGCGTTCACTTGATGCATTATTAGATTATCAAGATTACCCTGTGGTGGCGGCAAAACGTAGTTCACTTGCTCGTCGTTCATTAGGTATCGGTGTAATTAACTATGCTTATTATCTTGCGAAAAATGGTGTTCGTTATTCTGATGGTTCAGCTAATGATTTAACTCACCGCACTTTTGAAGCCATTCAATACTATTTATTGAAAGCCTCTATGAACTTAGCAAAAGAGCAAGGTGCTTGCGAATACTTCAATGAAACCACTTATGCAAAAGGCATTTTACCTATTGATACCTATAAGAAAGATTTAGATGCCTTAACTCAAGAGCCGTTACATTATGATTGGGAAAGCTTACGTAAAGATATCCAAGAATTTGGTTTACGTAACTCAACCTTAACTGCCTTAATGCCATCAGAAACATCATCACAAATTTCCAATGCGACTAATGGTATTGAGCCACCGCGTGGTCATGTAAGTATTAAAGCGTCAAAAGATGGCATCCTAAAACAAGTTGTACCTGAATACGAAAACTTAAGCGACAACTACGAATTACTTTGGGATATTCCAAGTAATGACGGCTACTTGCACTTAGTCGGTATTATGCAAAAATTCGTAGACCAAGCGATCTCCGCCAACACCAACTACGATCCAAAACGTTTTGAAGATGGTAAAGTACCGATGAAAGTGTTGTTAAAAGATCTTTTAACCGCTTATAAATATGGCCTAAAAACTCTTTACTATCAAAACACTCGCGATGGCGCTGAAGATGCTCAAGAAGATCTTGATGATGGCTGTGCTGGTGGAGCTTGTAAAATCTAACTATTTACTTTCAAATTATAAGCGGGCTTTAGCCCGCTACTTGTAACCTATTAATTACTATTGGCAAAATTAAGGTTGCCAAAACGGGGAACAATATATGGCATACACTACTTTCTCACAAAACAAAAACGACCAATTAAAAGAACCAATGTTCTTTGGTCAAAACGTTAACGTTGCGCGTTACGATCAACAAAAATATGAGACCTTTGAAAAGCTCATTGAAAAACAACTTTCTTTCTTCTGGCGTCCGGAAGAAGTGGATGTGTCGCAAGACCGTATCGACTACGCAGCGTTGCCTGAACATGAAAAGCACATTTTCATCAGTAACTTAAAATATCAAACCTTATTAGATTCCATTCAAGGCCGTAGCCCGAACGTGGCATTATTGCCTTTAGTGTCTATTCCTGAATTAGAAACTTGGATTGAGACTTGGACATTCTCTGAAACCATTCACTCTCGTTCTTACACACACATTATTCGTAACATTGTGAACGATCCCTCTATTGTGTTCGATGATATCGTAACCAACAAAGAAATCATCAAACGTGCGCGTGATATTTCTTCTTACTACGATGATTTAATCCGTGATAGCCAACTTTATAGCCTATATGGCGAAGGCGCTTACACCGTGGATGGCAAAGAATATGTGGTGACACTACGTAATCTGAAAAAACAACTTTATCTTTGCTTGATGAGCGTGAACGCCCTTGAAGCCATTCGTTTCTATGTATCCTTCGCTTGCTCCTTTGCCTTTGCTGAACGTCAATTAATGGAAGGTAATGCGAAAATCATTAAATTTATTGCACGTGATGAAGCATTACATTTAACTGGTACACAGCACATTTTAAATATCATGGCAGCAGGCCAAGACGATCCTGAAATGGCAGAAATTGCAGAAGAATGCAAACAAGAAGCCTATGATTTATTCTTAGCCGCAGCGGAACAAGAAAAAGACTGGGCGGATTATTTGTTTAAAGACGGTTCTATGATCGGTTTGAACAAAGATATTTTAGTGCAATACGTGGAATACATTACCAATATCCGTATGCAAGCTGTTGGTCTTCCATTACCATTTGGTGCGCGTTCTAACCCAATTCCATGGATTAACGCATGGCTTGTTTCTGACAACGTACAAGTGGCGCCACAAGAAGTGGAAGTAAGTTCTTACCTTGTTGGTCAAATTGATTCCAAAGTAGATACTAAGGATTTTGGCGATTTTGATTTATAAAATATTTAGAATCTAGAATCACTTCATATAAAAGGCCCCGCAATTAATAATGGGGCCTAATTTATATTTCATTTATCCATTACTCTTGCTGAGCCTTTACTGCTGCATACGCTACCATATTAATGATTCGGCGAACGGATGCACTTGGATTAAGAATATGCGCAGATTTATTCATCCCCATTAAGATTGGGCCAACGGTAATTGCCGTAGTGGTGCCGCGTAATAAGCTATAACTAATACGTGATGAGCTCAAATCAGGGAACACCAATAAATTTGCACTTCCTTTTAATGGACTATCAGGCATGACTTCTCTTCTATGTGCTTCATTCATTGCTAAATCGCCACGCATTTCACCATCAATCATTAAGTGTGGATTGCGCTCATTGATCATATGTAATACTTCGCGCATTTTTGGCGCCCCCAATGAATTCGATGAGCCAAAGTTAGAATGGGAAAGTAATGCAATAGCAGGTTCAATACCAAAACGATGAATTTCTTCCGCTGCCATTAACGTAATCTCTGTAAGTTCTTCCGCTGTTGGATTAGTATTTACATGAGTATCGGTTAAAAATACATTTCCTGTCGGTAATACAAGACTATTTAATGCAGCCGCAACTTTAACTCCATCTTTTAACCCAATAATATCCTTAATAGATGCTAAATGTTTACCATAAGAACCAAATAAACCACATACCAAGCCATCAGCGTGGCCCAGACTCACTAAAGTAGATGCAAGCACAGTTGTATTAGAACGCACCACGCGTTTTGCGATTGCAGGTGTAATGCCTTTACGTTTAGTAAGTTCGTAGTAATGTTTCCAACATTCTTCATAGCGAGGATTATCTTCGTTATCCACAATTTCAAAATCGACACTGGCGGTTAAACGTAAACCAAGTTTTTTAATTTTTTCTTCAATCACACTGCGACGACCAATTAAGATTGGATTTGCCAAGCCCATTGAAATCACTTCTTGGGTGGCATGCAATGCTTTATTTTCTTCCCCTTCCGCTAAAATAATGCGTTGTTTTGCCGCTTTTGCTTGGCTGAAAATAGGACGCATAAACAAGCTAGTTTTGTAAACAAACTGAGTTAGTTTTTCAACATAAGCATCCCAATTTTGAATAGGACGAGTTGCCACACCAGATTCCATTGCGGCTTTTGCTACCGCTGGTGCGATACGCACAATTAAGCGAGGATCAAATGGGCGAGGAATCACATAATCTGCACCAAATGTCGCCCCTTCACCACCATAAGCAGAAGTTACAACTTCGTTTTGCTCTTCTAATGCAAGGTCAGCAATCGCATAAACTGCTGCACGTTTCATTTCTTCATTAATCGTCATTGCGCCCACATCTAATGCGCCACGGAAAATAAATGGGAAACAAAGCACGTTATTTACTTGGTTTGGATAATCAGAACGGCCTGTACATACAATCGCATCAGGACGAACTGCTTTCGCTTCTGGCGGGGTAATTTCAGGATTTGGGTTAGCTAAAGCAAGAATAATGGGATGCGCAGCCATTGTTTTCACCATATCTTGTGTAAGCGCACCAGCCGCAGAACAACCTAAGAAAATATCTGCATTTGGAATCGCATCACCAAGTTTACGCCAGCCATTATCTTCAATTGCATAATCTTTTTTGGTTTGATCCATTTTGTCATCACGACCTTTATATACCACGCCTTTCGAGTCACAAACTGTGATGTTTTCACGTTTCATACCTAAAGAAAGCAACAAGTTCAAGCACGCAATAGATGCTGCACCCGCACCAGATGCCACAAGTCGAACATCTTCAATTTTTTTACCTACAATACGAAGAGAATTGATGATCGCAGCAGCACTGATGATCGCTGTTCCATGTTGGTCATCATGGAATACAGGAATATTCATTCTCTCACGTAATTTTTGTTCAATATAGAAACATTCTGGTGCTTTAATATCTTCTAAGTTCACTCCACCGAAAGTTGGCTCTAACGAAGCAATAATATCAACAAGTTTATCGGGATCATGTTCATTCACTTCAATATCAAATACGTTGATACCTGCAAATTTTTTGAACAACACGCCCTTCCCTTCCATTACAGGTTTGCCCGCAAGCGCGCCGATATTACCAAGACCAAGTACCGCTGTACCATTAGAAATCACCGCCACTAAATTGCCACGCGCTGTATATTTGTAAGAGGCTGCAGGATCTTTTTCAATTTCTAAACAAGGCTCTGCCACACCCGGTGAATAAGCTAAAGCAAGATCGCGTTGCGTTGCTAATGATTTTGTTGGGGTCACTTCAATTTTTCCAGGAATTGGGAATTCATGGAAATCTAAGGCTGCTTGACGTAATTGTTCGCTCATAATAAATGCTCCATTTTATTGAAACAGGATTGAAATATTGCGTCGATTATAGCGGTTTTTTATTAAAAAAATTGTGACAGACTGCAAATTTTCACAAAATCATTACAAAATTTTTTGATGCGAGGCATTAGCTAGACTTTTCATTTTTCAGCAAAAAAGGTAGGATTTTCACAAGAGAATCATAGAGGATAATAAAATGAATCCATTTCAAAAACTTAAAAGTGCGGTGAATAAATGTCAAAGATTTTTTATCAATCGTTCATTACAACGTAAATTGACTAACCAAGGGATGACTGTCATTTCTGCCAATTGCGTGGGGGCTTTTATCTTACATGATTTGCACCAGCCGTTTAATTCTCCATTTGTGAATCTCTATCTCTCGCCACAGGATTTTTTGCGTTATTTACAAAATATGGATTTCTACCTCACTCAACCTCTCACATTCGTAAAAACAGAAAAAAGTTATCCAGTGGGAAAACTTGCCGATCTTGAAATTCATTTTATGCACTATCATAGTGAGCAAGAAGCCAATGAAAAATGGCAACTTCGCACGTCACGAATGAATTTAGACAATCTTTTTATTATGATGACAGATCGAGATGGCGTAACCGAAAAAGACATTCAACTTTTTGATCAACTCCCTTTCAAAAATAAAGTGATTTTTACTCACACCCCCTATCCTGCTTTTAAATCGGCTTATTATATAAAAGGCTTCGAGAAGCAAAATCAGGTGGGCGATATTTTTGAGTTTTCTGGCTGGAATGGGAAAAAATATTACGATCAATTCGATTACGTGAAGTGGTTTAATCAAGCTTAATAGATAAAGGCTGCATTGCAGCCTTTTTTGTTTCGTTCTAAAAGCAAAAACCTGTACAATGCCTAGCGAATTTTAACAAGAGAAAACATAATGAGATTAGATAAATTTATTGCTGAAAATACGGGATTAACGCGCTCTCAGGCAACAAAAGCAATCCGCCAAAGTGCGGTAAAAATTAATGGTGAAATTATCAAAAGTGGCTCAGTACAAATTTCACAAGAAGACGAAATTTATTTTGAAGATGAATTATTAACTTGGGTAGAAGAAGGTCAATATTTTATGTTGCATAAGCCACAAGGCTGTGTTTGTTCTAATGATGACGGCGACTATCCAACAATTTATCAATTTTTCGATTACCCTTTGGCTGGAAAATTACATAGCGCGGGTCGCTTAGACGTGGATACGACAGGTCTCGTATTACTTACCGATGATGGACAATGGTCACATCGCATCACTTCGCCAAAACATCATTGTGAAAAAACCTATTTGGTGACATTGGCTGATCCCGTAGAAGAAAATTACGCAACAGCTTGTACAGAAGGTATTTTATTACGCGGAGAAAAAGAACCTACTAAACCAGCAAAATTAGAAATCTTAGATGATTACAATGTGAATCTGACCATTTCTGAAGGTCGCTATCATCAAGTAAAACGTATGTTTGCCGCACTTGGGAATAAAGTCGTTGGATTACATCGCTGGAAAATTGGGGATGTTGTACTAGATGAATCCTTAGATGAAGGCGAATACCGCCCATTGACTCAAAGTGAAATCGAAAGCTTGGTGAAATAAGATGAGTCAGCAAAAATCTACTTTTATCTTTATTCTTACGCTAGGCATTCTCTCCATGCTACCGCCTTTTGGCGTAGATATGTATTTGCCGTCCTTTTTAGAAATTGCGAAAGATCTCGGTGTGAGTCCAGAGCAAGTGCAACACACTCTCACTTCTTTTGCTTATGGCATGGCGTTTGGTCAGCTTTTCTGGGGGCCTTTTGGTGATAGTTTTGGACGAAAACCGATCATTTTGCTCGGTGTCATTGTGGGCGCATTAACAGCTTTAGTACTCACCGAAATAAATTCAGTCGGAAATTTCACCGCACTTCGTTTTGTGCAAGGTTTCTTTGGTGCCGCACCTGTTGTGCTTTCAGGCGCATTATTGCGTGATTTATTTAGTAAAGATCAGCTATCCAAAGTGATGTCCACCATCACATTAGTATTTATGCTTGCACCTTTAGTTGCGCCAATTATTGGTGGTTACATCGTTAAATTTTTCCATTGGCATGCGATTTTTTATGTTATTTCACTTGTGGGATTATTAGCTGCAGCATTGGTCTTTTTCATCATTCCAGAAACCCATAAAAAAGAAAATCGCATTCCACTGCGCCTAAATATTATCGCTCGCAATTTCCTTCTGCTTTGGAAGCAAAAAGAAGTACTTGGCTATATGTTTGCCGCCTCTTTTGGATTTGGCGGATTGTTTGCTTTTGTTACTGCAGGATCAATTGTCTATATCGGCATTTATGGGGTTCCCGTCGATCAGTTCGGTTACTTCTTTATGATGAATATTGTTACGATGATCTTTGCCTCCTTTTTGAATAGCCGATTTGTCACTAAAGTGGGCGCAGAAACAATGTTACGGATAGCCCTCACAATTCAATTCCTTTCTGGAATGTGGCTAATTTTGACCGCACTTTTAAATCTCGGATTTTGGTCAATGGCAATTGGCGTTGCCTTTTTTGTCGGTCCAAATCCAGTGATTTCATCAAATGCAATGGCATCAGCTTTAGAACGGTGCCCTCAAATGGCGGGAACGGCAAATTCTTTGATTGGAAGCGTACGTTTTGCAGTGGGCGCAATTATGGGAAGTTTAGTCGCGTCAATGAAAATGGATACCGCCGCACCAATGCTCTTTACTATGGGGGCATGTATCGCGATTTCTGTATTGGCATATTACTTTCTAACCAGCCGAAATCTTAAAAAATCTGTGGGAAAATAAGCTCACAATTCATTAATGTTCCCTCAATGTTAGTGAGGGAACATTAATTTCTAACGTTTCGATCCTAAATAAATCGCAAATAAAGTGAGCAATGCACCAAGCCATTGCCAAAGATTAATCGCTTTATCCAAATAAAAATAATCAATCAACAATGCAGCTACTGGCTCAGTGAGTAACAATAATCCAGTAACACTTAGCGAAAGCAAAGGGATTGAATAAGCAATCATACCCCAAGCAATGCCCTGCATTACTGCACCGTAAATGACAACTAATCCCCAATCCAGCCATGTTGTTGGATAAAGATTATTTGAATTGAAAATTAAAGATGGGATAAACAGCGCTAAGGCACCACTCAGACTGATCATTAACATCAACGGAAATAATGCCGTTGGCTCTTCTTGATGAACTTTTTTCACCATCACCATAGAACCAGCCAACATTACTGCTGAAATTAAACCAATCAGAATTCCATAAATGCCGTCAATATTATGCTGTAATTCTTCGACGGAAATTAACGCCACACCAAGCACAGCTAAAAACAAGCTGAGTATTTGTAGTTTGCTTTGATGTTCGGCAAAAAAGACAAAACCAATGGCAGCTAAACAAAAAATTTGCAAGCTATTTAATAAGGTAGAAATGCCTGGGCCTACAGCATAAATACTTTCATGCCAAAAGGCAAGATCAAACGCTAAAAATATCCCAGAAAGTGCGGCGGAAAATAAGGCTTTTTTACTTTTAGGAAAATGTTGGCGTTTTAGTTTCATTAAAAAATAGAAAATACCCGATGCAATTAATAATCGCCAAAAAGTAATTGCATAAGCACCGACAGGCACAAACTTAACAATTAAGCCACCTAATCCAAATAAAATACAGCCTACCACCAACATCAAAGAGGCAATATTATTTTGCTTTTCCATTAAGCGAAGACCATCCATAACGGCAAGCAAACCGCAATAAATAATAGGATAAATAAACTATTGGCAGATAATTTCCACTTTGGGAAACTATGCAGAATCAGAATAGCCGCAATCACAAAATGGCAAATAAAATAAATGATGTAAGCGAAAATACTGTCAGAATTAACCGCACTTTCCATGCCATTTAAAAGTAAAAATAAAAACATTGCCAAAGCATTTAAGGCGAGCAATATAATCATGGCTAACGGCAACAATGCAATAAAACCTTGTAAACGATTTCGTGCAATAACAAGCGCAAGATTTGCCAAAATCACACCAGATAAAATCGGTGCAAACGGGTTATATTCAGCAAAATCACTCGCAGGAAGCACGGTAAAAATCATTAAATAACTCAAGCAACCTAAACCCGCAATTAATGCAGCCATCAATAAAAAGCTGTTACGAATTTTTTCAGTTTTTGGTTGTTTCCAAATAAAATACACGACGGAAAGACCACATATGCTCATCACGTTAGTAAGCGTGTGATTATTCTGTAATAGGCTTATCAGCAACCACACTGCCCAATAAATAGCAAAAGTCAAATTAACTTTGATTAAACGACCACGTTGTCCTGGGCAAATTTCGCCGCGATAAAACACCAACAAAGAAATTAGCTGTGCAACCAACACGCCTACACCTAAATGAGGCATTGTTTGCTTTTCAGGTTGCAAAGAAAAAATAAATAGATCGATGCCAAGCACCATTGAGATAGACAATACCGCAAGCAATGCCGCGATATATTTAGAAGATTGTTCTGACATAATTTTGACGTCTGAAAAAATAATGCGCCATTATGCTAAAAATTCATTAAATTTTAAAGTAGAATGAAACCAATTATAACCGCACTTAGGTACATGAATGTTACTTAGTATTTTATATATCATCGGTATCACAGCTGAAGGAATGACAGGTGCACTTGCGGCAGGTCGTGAAAAAATGGATATTTTTGGCGTGATAATTATCGCATCCGTTACTGCGATTGGTGGCGGTTCTGTGCGTGATGTACTACTCGGACATTACCCTCTCGGCTGGGTTAAGCATCCAGAATATTTTTTAATGGTGGCAAGTGCAGCGGTGATTACCGTATATGTCGCGCCATTCATCAACCATTTTATGCGCTACTTCCGCACTATTTTCTTGGTGCTCGATGCCATGGGTTTAGTGGTGTATTCCATTATTGGTGCACAAATTGCGATGGATATGGGACATAGCCTCACCATTGTAAGTATTGCAGGCTGTATTACAGGTGCCTTTGGCGGGGTTCTACGCGATATGCTATGCAATCGAATTCCTCTCGTGTTCCAAAAAGAACTCTATGCCAGCATTGCGCTATTTGCCACACTGACTTATTACGCATTAAGCACACTTCAAGTAGAACATACACTTGCTGTGTTACTCACACTTATTAGCAGCTTTACTTTACGCCTTTTAGCTATTCATTTCGAATGGGGATTGCCAGTGTTTAATTACCAAGAACTCACATCGGAAGAACAAGATAAGCTGCCAAATAAAAAGAAATAAATACAATAAAGGAAATAACTATGTTAGAACAAATGGGTAAACAAGCCAAAGATGCGGCATTTATCTTGGCTCAACTCACCACTGCTGAAAAAAATCGTGCATTATCCATTATTGCAGAACAACTCGAACAACAAGCACCGCTTATCTTAGCTGAAAACGCAAAAGATATTGAACTTGCCAAACAAAATGGATTATCAGATGCCTTGATTGATCGCCTACTGCTCACGCAAGAACGTTTGCAAGGCATTGCTAATGATGTACGCCACGTTATTTCTCTGGCAGATCCAGTGGGTAAAATCATAGATGGCGGTACACTGGATAGCGGACTTAAAATCGAACGCGTACGCACTCCGCTCGGCGTCATTGGCACAATTTATGAAGCTCGCCCAAATGTGACCATTGATGTGGCAAGTCTTTGCCTTAAAACGGGTAATGCAGTGATTTTACGCGGCGGTAAAGAAACACAGTTTTCTAACAAGATTCTAATCGAAGTTGTACAACATGCTTTAGAGCAAGCCGGCTTACCAAAATTTGCAGTGCAAGCCATTACCGATCCAAATCGTGAACTCGTTATGCAATTATTAAAACTAGATCGCTATGTGGATATGATTATTCCTCGTGGTGGCGCCAGTTTACATGAATTGTGTAAACAACATTCGACTATTCCAGTTATTGTGGGGGGCGTGGGTGTTTGCCATACTTTCGTTGAAGAAAGTGCGGATCAAAATAAAGCGATTTTTGTTATTGATAACGCCAAAACACAACGTCCAAGCACCTGTAACACACTGGAGACATTGTTAGTTCAACATTCTATTGCTGAAGAATTTTTACCAAAACTCGTCTCTCACCTCTCTGCCAAAAACGTAAAATATCACGCAAAATCTACCGCACTTGATATATTGAAACAAGCGGGTGCGAATGTCTGCGAAGTGACAGAAAAAGAATTACGCGAAGAATGGGGATCATTGGATTTGAATGTCGTTGTTGTGGAAGATATTCATGCGGCTATTGAGCATATCCGCCAATATGGTACACAACATTCTGAAAGTATTTTAACTTCCTCACAAAACTTAGCGCGTCAATTTATCAATCAAATCGATGCCGCTGCCGTTTATGTGAATGCAAGCACACGCTTTACTGATGGCGGACAATTTGGATTAGGCGCAGAAGTTGCCGTGAGCACCCAAAAACTTCACGCTCGTGGCCCAATGGGATTAGAAGCATTAACAAGTTATAAATGGGTTTGTGAGGGAGACTATACTGTACGTGGATAATGCATTCTGAATAAATAAAGATCAGACTATAGCTAAACTGGGCGAATACTCTCTACGTCTAGTTTAGCATCAAACTCTTTCTGTAAAAGTAGAATTTTATTGTCTTGTTGAAGTGCGGTTCTCGCTTGCTCCCGTAAGGTTTGATAAATATTACGGCGATATTCCATCGGTGTGGTGACAGAACTGTCATCAATGTTAATTTTTATATGAATAGCCTTGCCTTGAAGTTTACTTAATGCTTCAGTTAAATGCTTGATACTTCTCTCTTGGCGTAGATGGGATTTTTCTGAATGTAATCCAAGATTGATTTCATCATCAGTTTTACTTTGCAAGAAACAATTTAATGCTAATTCTTTGCTAAATCCTGTTACCCCTGAACGTTCCACCATATCAGCCCACTCATCTTGTTGTTGAGTTTGGGTAATGATTTTTAAACGTAATTCAGGCGTAATATCTTTTAAAATCGCCTGTTTTATATCGGAAGGACGAACGCCTGTATCGGCTTTAGCAAGTTCTGGATTACTCCATTCCCAACGATAAGTCTCTGCATCTAAAATCTCCCGTTCTTCCTGCATTATTTCGGCATTATCCTCCATAGAATTTTCAACAATAGCAACTTCTTTAGCCATACTAGCTATTTGAGGAGAAAAAGAGGAAAGTTTTTCATTTTTTAATTTTGGTGCAGACATTTCGCGCACAGGAAGTGCGGTCATTTTTTTATTCGATTTTTCTTCGTCTAATTCTTGGATGAGATGTAAAGTCTCACTTACTGCAGCTAATGATTCAGCTTTGTGTTCTTGACGTTCTTGGTTTTCCAGTTGTGTTAAATGTTCAAGCGCATCTAAAGCCGAAAAACTTGCCAAATTTGGAATGCCTGTTTTATTTGATTTTGCTTGAGAATAAGCTGATTTGATACTTTGCGACAGTACTGGCACATCGACATAATTACCTGTATTTTCAACCACACCTGGAGTTGATGCCGGTGGAGTAATTGTAGTGTTAGCCTTTGGTACTGCCGTAAGGAACTTTGGGTGGAATGCCAATGCCCTCAATAATGTCATTTCTGTGCCAATACGACGGTTTGGCGCATTTGATAAGTCTTTTCTACCAGAAACAATCACTTGATAAAAAAACTGAACATCTTCTGGAGAGATATGTTTGGCTAAAAATGAAAAATGTTCATTGTCATCTGAAGATTTTTGTGGAAGAAGTTGCATGAGTGCAATTTGATGTAATTTTTCTGCACATTCACCAAGTAATTTGTCCCAATCGCCTGCTGCATCTGCAACTCTTTGCAGTGTTCGCATTAAGAGTTCACCATTACCTTGGTGTAAAGCGTACAAAATGTCAATAGAATAGTTATCATTAAGCAACCCTAACATATTGCTTACAACACTATTAGTAATTTGTCGATCGCCCATTGCAATGGCTTGATCGGTTAAACTTAAGCTATCACGAATACTTCCTTGCGCCGCTTTTGCAAGTTTAACTAATGCAGGTTCTTCAAAAGGAATATTTTCTTGCGTCAGAATATGGGCAAGATGTTGGGAGATTTGGGTTTCATCTAATGCTTTTAGATGGAATTGTAAACAGCGAGAAAGAATAGTTACAGGTAATTTTTGTGGATCTGTTGTCGCGAGTAAGAATTTTACATATTCGGGTGGTTCTTCTAAAGTCTTGAGCAACGCATTAAATGAATGGCGAGATAGCATATGGACTTCATCGATTAAGTAAACCTTAAATCTGCCCACAACTGGTTTATATTGCACGTTATCTAATAATTCGCGCGTGTCTTCAACTTTTGTGCGTGATGCTGCATCAATTTCAATTAAATCAATAAAATTGCCTTGCTCAATGGCTTTACAATTTTCACATTCACCGCAAGGGGTTGCAGTTACACCATGTACGCAATTTAATCCTTTTGCAAATAATCTGGCAATAGAGGTTTTCCCTACACCACGGGTGCCTGAAAAGAGGTAAGCGTGATGTAATCGATTATCTTTTAATCCATTTGCTAATGCCGTGATAATGTGTTCTTGCCCAACAACATCAGCAAATGTTTTTGGTCGCCACTTTCTGGCTAAGACTTGATAGCCCATCGAATCCTTAATTAATGACCTTCAAAATTGACGAGTGTATAGCAATCAACGCCCAAATTATTTAAGCGTTTTTCGCCACCTAATTCAGGTAAATTAATCACAAATGCAGCGTGTTTTACTACTCCACCTAAACGTTGTACTAATTTTACCGTCGCTTCAACGGTGCCGCCTGTTGCTAATAAATCATCAATGATTAAAACATTGTCACCTTCTGAAATTGCATCAATGTGCATTTCCAAAGTATCTTGACCATATTCTAATTGATAAGATTGAGAAATGGTTTCACGTGGTAATTTTTTAGGTTTACGTACTAATTCGAAAGGTAAACCTAGTGCTAGGGCAACGGGTGCGCCAAAAATAAAACCACGAGATTCGGTTCCAAGCACTTTGGTAAGTCCTTTGTCACGATATTGTTCCACAATAAGATCTATTGTTGCTTTAAAAGCTGATGGAACTTCTAAAAGGCTAGTAATGTCACGGAAGATAATGCCTTCTTTTGGATAGTTAGGAATTGATTTGATAGAAGATTTTATTAAATCAAGTTGTGTAGTCATAAATATTGCTCACAAAGTGCGGTTAAGAAAATAAATATTTTTGGATAGGCATTCTATCATAAAAACGCAAAAAATATGCGTCACACCAAAATTTCATACAACCAAAGTTGAATTTAAATAAAGTATAACGCATATCTGTATTTAACGTTTTTATAAAAACTAAATTTCCAATAATAATCTTGTTGGGTCTTCCAATAATTCTTTAATCGTTACCAAGAAACCAACAGATTCACGGCCGTCAATTAAACGATGATCGTAAGATAAGGCAAGATACATCATCGGACGAATCACAACTTGACCATTAAGCGCAATCGGACGCTCTTTAATCGCATGCATCCCTAAAATTGCACTTTGTGGCGGATTGATAATTGGAGTGGACATAAGAGAACCAAATACACCGCCATTTGTAATAGTAAAATTGCCGCCAGTAAGATCTTCTACAGTCAATTTGCCATCACGACCTTTTTCAGCTAATGCTTTAATTTGTTTTTCGATCTCTGCCATACTCAGCTTATCGCAATCGCGAAGCACCGGTGTGACTAATCCACGTGGAGTGGAAACCGCAATACTAATATCAAAATAGTTATGGTAAACAACATCATCGCCATCAATAGAAGCATTCACTTCAGGATAACGTTTTAATGCTTCCACAACCGCTTTGATATAAAAAGACATAAATCCTAAACGAACACCATGCTGTTTTTCAAATTTTTCGCCGTAGGTTTTACGCAGAGTCATTATTGGCTGCATATCCACTTCATTGAAAGTAGTAAGCATTGCTGTACTATTTTTGGCTTCAAGTAAACGTTCAGCAATCCGTTTACGCAAACGAGTCATTGGCACACGTTTTTCAGAACGTGCACTATAAGCTACCGTACTAATTGTATTTTGCTCAGTGGCAACGTCTTGTTTCGCTTGAAGTGCTTGTCGTTTTGCGATTTCACGTTCAATATCTTCACGCGTTAAACGGCCACCCACGCCTGAACCTTGAATTTGATCGGCTTGTAAATCATGTTCTGCTAATAAACGACGAATTGCAGGGCCTTGATCCGCATTATGATTATAACTATTTTCAATCGCTGCATTTTGACGATCAGATGGTGTAGGTTCATTCGTTGCTTTTAATGTCTCTGAACTAACATCCCCTTCTTGAGCCGTAGATATTTTGCCTAGCAGCTGTTTACTCACCACAGTTTCACCCTCAGCTTGAACAACTTCTGCCAACACACCATCAGAAAGTGCGGGCACTTCTAGTACAACTTTATCCGTTTCAATTTCTACAATCACTTCATCACGTTTAACGGTATCACCTACTTTTTTATGCCAAGTAGCAACGGTTGCATCTGCAACTGATTCAGGTAGGTCTGGAACAAGAATTTCAATAGTCATTTTATTTTTCCTTATTTCTTAACTTAAAGTGCAACTTATTGCACTGAATTACTCTTTTACTTTTATCAAGGATGCAACACGTACACCTGTAAATTTATAAAAATATCTTAATTTTTAACCGCACTTTATAGGGTTAACGCATCTTCCACTAACTGTTTTTGCTGTTTAGTATGAAGCGACATATAACCCACAGCAGGCGAAGCTGAAGCTGGACGACCTGCATATTTGAGTTTAACGGATTCTGGAATTGCTGATTCAAAATTATGTTTGCTGCAATACCAAGCCCCTTGGTTAAGTGGTTCTTCTTGGCACCATACATAATCCGTGACATGAGCATAAGGCTTAAGCGCTTTCTTCACATCCTCATGCGGAAATGGATAAAGCTGCTCAATACGAATAATCGCCACATCTTTTTGATTATTGGCGCGACGTTGTTCAAGCAAATCGTAATAAACTTTACCTGAACACATTACCACACGTTTTACATCTTTAGGATCAAGCTCGTCAATTTCTCCAATTACCGTTTGGAAAGCTCCATTAATCAACTCATCTAAACTGGATACAGCCAATGGATGGCGTAACAAAGATTTTGGAGAAATGGCAATCAACGGACGACGCATTTTACGTAAAGATTGGCGGCGCAACATGTGATACACCTGTGCTGGCGTTGACGGCACGCAGACCTGAATATTTTGTTCAGCACAAAGTTGCAAATAACGTTCAAGACGTGCAGAAGAATGTTCTGGACCTTGTCCCTCATAGCCATGAGGCAATAACATAACTAAACCACACATTCTGCCCCATTTTTGTTCGCCAGAGCTAATAAATTGGTCGATAACAATTTGTGCACCATTAGCAAAATCGCCAAATTGCGCTTCCCAAATGGTTAACGTTTTTGGATCTGTTGTTGCGTAGCCATATTCAAAAGCAAGTACAGACTCTTCTGAAAGTACCGAATCCCATACTTCAAAACGACCTTGGTTAGCATGCAGATGTGTCAATGGCACATATCCCGTACCATCATTTTGATTATGTACAACGGCATGACGATGGAAAAAGGTTCCGCGCCCTGCATCTTCACCTGATAAACGGACATTAACACCTTCATCAAGTAAGGTTGCATAAGCCATGGTTTCAGCCATACCCCAGTCGAGCAATTTTTCGCCTTGATACATTGCTTTACGATCATTATAGATTTTTTCTACACGAGGATGCGCACGTAAACTTTCTGGATATTCACACACACGTTTAGCAAGTGTTAAAAAACGTTCCTGTGAAAATTTGCTTTCATACGGTGCAGTCCAATCATAGTTGAGATATTGCAACCAATCCATTTTTGCCGTATCCATTTCTCGCCATTCTGATACGACTCGATCACCATTATCTAGCGCATCGCGATAATCATTCGCCATCTCGGTGACTTGTTCTTCAGTCATCACGCCTTCTGCAACTAAGCGATCTGCATAAACTTTACGAGGTGTAGGATGTTTTTTGATGATGCTATACATCATTGGCTGAGTAGCTAATGGCTCATCAGCTTCGTTATGACCATGACGTCGATAAGAAATCAAATCAATAAAAATATCTCGTTTGAATAAATTACGATATTCCACCGCCATACGCGCAGCAAAAGCAACCGCTTCAGGATCATCACCATTAACGTGAATAATCGGCGCTTGAATCATTTTCGCAATATCGGTGCAATACTCTGTGGAACGCGTGTCATTCGGGTTAGATGTCGTAAAGCCAATTTGGTTATTAATCACGATACGAATGGTACCACCCACACTATAACCACGAGCATTTGACATATTCAATGTTTCTTGAACAACGCCTTGCCCTGCTACAGCGGAATCACCATGTACTGTAATCGCTAAAACTTGACTACGCGTTGTATCATTAATGCGAGTCTGTCTTGAACGTACAGAACCCACCACTACTGGGCTTACAATTTCCAAATGAGATGGATTGAATGCCAACGTTAAGTGAACTCGCTTATCATCCACTGCGAAATCAGAAGAAAAACCTTGATGATATTTCACATCTCCCGTACGTTCACTCGAATGTTTACCCGCAAATTCATCAAATAAATCCTCAGGCTTTTTACCTAATACATTCACTAGCATATTCAAACGGCCACGGTGTGCCATTCCCATTACCACATCATTTACACCTTGGCGACTAGCATGACGAATAATTTCTTTCATCAATGGAATAAACGCATCACTTCCTTCTAAAGAAAAGCGTTTCGCCCCTGGGAATTTTGCCCCTAGATAGCGCTCTAAACCGTCCGCAGCTGTCAGTTCACGAAGAAAATTAACACGTTCTTCAGATGTAAAAAGCGGTTTATCTAACACACTTTCCATTTTGCTCTGAAGCCAAGTTTTCTGTGCCATATCTTGCACATGCATAAACTCTAAGCCAATTGAGCCACAATATGTCTCTTTCAACATTTGAGCTAACTCACCAAACTTAATGGTATCGCGTTTGTAAACGTAATGATTAATATTGAAGGTTTCGTTGAGATCTTGTTCAGTAAAACCGTGATGACGATAATCTAATTCAGGGACGGAAGAGACTTTCCAACGATAATAATTGAGGGGATCTAAATTAGCCTCTAAATGACCACGAAAACGATAGGCATTGATAAATTGTAGAACTTTTACCAATTTTGCACCAGCAGCAGGATCTATCACTGTCACCGATTCATTATGATTTTCTCGTGCTAAGCGACGAAAATAATCTCGCACTGGTGTATGGGGCTGTTCAAGTGCGGTCATTTTTGGTAAAGAATCAAAAGTGGCTCGCCAGCTTTCCTCCACAGACTGCGGATCACTCAAATAGCTTTCATAAAGTTCTTCTATATAAGATTGATTTGCACCGCCTAATGCTGTGCTAGCTAACCAATCATCAAATGCCTTGTTTTGTTGCATAATTACCTCTTAATTATCAGTGATGTCTCACTTGTTTTTTCATTATACATAGGATTTCATTAGAAATAATCCCCAAAATCGAAATTGTTATAGATTTATTAGCCAATTCAAATATTTAGTCTAGTAGATTTCTATAAAATACTCATATAACGAAAAAGGCGGAAAATCCGCCTTTTATAATTTAGTCTAGTAATATCTGCTTAAAAACTTAAGAATGGTGCTATTTTTTCAATGGTGGTTGAACCTAAGCCATCAATTTTTGACAATTCTGCCATATCTTTAATTTTGCCAACCTTATTACGATAATCGATGATTGCTTGCGCTTTTTTCTCACCGATACCAGAAAGCTGTTGTAATGTTTTAGCATCCGCTTTATTAATATTAATCTTAGCAGAATCTACAACAGATTTAACGTTATCTTTTGCACTATTCATTTTTTCTGCGGCTTTTTCTTTCGTTTCTTTCACTTTCTCCGCAGCTTTGTGTTTTAAAGCTTTGTGACTATCTTCTGATGAAGAATCTTTTAATGATTTTGCTTTATCTTTTACTGAATCAACTTTTTCTTTCGCTGCAGCCATTTTTTCTTTCATAGAAGAAACGCCTTCGGTCGCTTTTTCTTTTGTTGAAGAAACTTTTTCTAAAACATTTCCTTTCTCAGCTGACGCAGAATCTTTTACTGATTTCACATTTTCTGACACGGTTGTTTTAACATTATCTTTCGCCACATCTTTTAATGTGGCCAATGGATTTTCATTTGCTAATGCAGAACCTGAAATAGCAAGGGTAAGTGCGGTAACACTTAAAAGAGATTTTAAAGATTTCATATAAACTCCTATTATAAAATTTGCCAGAGGCACGCTTAAGACTCCCTCTCTGGCAATTAGTTCAAAAATACCATAAAAATTCACCGCACTTTTAACGATTTAAAAATGGGTTTGTCTGTTTTTCTCGGCCAATGGTTGTATAAGGCCCATGCCCAGCAATAATAATCAGATCATCATTCAACGGTAATAGTTTTGTTCGAATTGAAGAAATCAATGTTTCATAATCACCACGAGGGAAATCAGTACGACCAATTCCGCCTTGAAATAATACATCGCCTGTAAATGCCACTTTTTTCTCATGTTCAATAAAACCAATATGCCCTGGTGTATGCCCTGGTAAATGTAAAATCTCGAAACTAAAGCCATCTAATTTTAAGATTTCTCCTTCTTGATTAAACCAACGATCAGGTAAAAAGGCTTCAATATTTGGTAAACCAAAACGTTGCGCTTGTTCTGGCAAACTCTCAAATAAAAATTTATCTTCTTCATGAGAGCCCCAAATTTCAACGCCAAAATGTTGTTTTAACTGCATCGCTGCGCCAACATGATCTAAATGGCCATGAGTAAGCAAAATCACTTTAAGATTCAAACCAAGTTCTTTAATTCGCTGAATTAAACGCTCACCTTCACCGCCCGGATCAATGATTGCTGCATTTTTTTCGTCATCCCAAATCAAAGAACAGTTTTGTTGAAATGCGGTAACTGGGATAATTTCGATATTCATGCTTGCTCCTTATAATCGATAAAATTGTTGGGTATTCAAAAGCATTTGCTCTTGAACATAATGTAATGGCAAAGATTTTAATTCAGCTATTTTCTTCAATACTGAGAATAATTGCTCAGAAATTACCGCACGTTCAAATCCTTCATGTGGCCAAGGACTATCCGTTTCAATCATCAAACGGTTTAACGACAAATGTTGAGCAACATACTGTGTTTTAGGATTCCATAAAATATCAGGTGTTAAGCTAGCAAAATATGGTGTAGATAAAAATTTCTGAAAAGATTTTTCATCTGTCTTAAACCAATGAAAATGGGCTCGTTGAATATTATTTTTCTGTAATAATTCAAGGGCAGTATCCACATCATTATGCACAATATGTAAATTTAACGGCAAATCCCATTTTTTCGCTATCAGAATAAATCGTTCTAGTAATTCAATATAAGGTGCGTAATCCAAATTTAAATTTTCACGTTTAGAATAATGTGGCAATCCCACCTCGCCAATCGCAGAAATTAAAGAATGATGTTCATCAATCCATTGAAATAATTCTTCTTGCTCTTCTAAATTCAGCAAGGGCTGTTCAGGGTGAAAACCAGCTGAGATATAAAGTTTCTCGGGGTAAACCTGTTTTAAATTCAATAGTTTTTTAGCACTTTTTAGATTCGTACTTACCGCAAGCATACCCGTAATCTTCGAATCACCAAGTGTTTTCTGGATATTCTCATCAGAGAGTTGATCCAAATGGAGATGACTGTCAAATAGCATAGTATTTTCCAATGAAAAACCGCACAAAAGTGCGGTCAATTTTAAATTTATTTTATACCCCTTTCCAGGTTCTAACAGGGCCGGTATCCACATGAATAAAATTACTTGTTGGATAATATCCTACTCCACCATTACTCAGGTTTTCTGCAGCAGCTTTTACTTTAGCCAAAGACACATCAGCAATACGAAAATCAATGGCCTTTCCTTTAATATGGTAACTATTACTTGCTACTCCGCTACTTTGACGATGACGCATTGCATTGGTTGCAGCAGAACGATACCCACAAATAATTTCAATTTCAGCATTGCGTAACCCTAAATTGCTTTGAATGTTATAAAACTTGTGGAATAAATTTGGATCCATTCTATGAACTTGGTTTGTTCGTTTATCACGCATAAAATGGTCCAATTTTTGTAATATCGCACTTGTAAAACCTTTTTGAGCTGAAAATTCACCACTTAATCGCTCTCCCGTATTAATATTACGGAACGTCAAAATACGAGGCTTAGGTGTTGAAACCATTGCTAATACAGAATTTGGCAAAACTGATGCACCTAAAACAATGCCACCGAGGGACAGCCATTTACGTTTCTGTTTATCAACCTTGTTCATCCTCTCTCCTTTCTATTTTTTGATGGATTATTAGAGATATTTTTTGACGACATTCCAGTTAATTCCACTGAAATTCATCAATCCATCATATTTATAAATATCTGGCAATACTTGAATTTTTCCTTCATCAACCCAGGATGTAACATAGTATATAAACACAGGGTTTTCCGAACGAATTGGGGCAGAAACCGTTTTTTTACTCTCTAAAACATTCTTTTTACGTTCATCAGACCACCCTGCTTCTTTCAATAAAATACTAGCAA
This sequence comes from Haemophilus sp. Marseille-P9675, assembly GCF_916862695.1. NCBI lineage: Bacteria > Pseudomonadati > Pseudomonadota > Gammaproteobacteria > Pasteurellales > Pasteurellaceae > Haemophilus > Haemophilus sp. Marseille-P9675. The sequence continues at coordinate 320,701 of NZ_CAKASP010000001.1, read as the reverse complement.
GTTGATCGGATTTTTCCACACGTACGCAACCAGAACTTAATGCGCGATCTTTACGGCTAAACAGCCCATGATTTGGCGTGTCATGCAAATAAATGGCATCTGAGCTTGGCATATTAAATTTATAATTACCCAGTGCACTATCGCCAGCGGCTTGTCGAACTCGATAAGGGAATTTATTACCAATAGATGCCCAATTTATCGAATAAGGATCAATCACATTTCCAGCACTATCCAAAATAGAATAATTATGAGCTGCAATATAACTTGGATCCGCTTTCATTTTTGGTAATAAATCTTCATTAATTAAACGAGTAGGCGCATTCCAAGGTGGATTAACAACAACACTACTTAATTTACTATACATCACAGGTGTACGGCGTTCATCCTTACCAACAATAACACGAGATTCCAAAGTTAAATTACCATCGCGATAATACTGCAATTTATAACTTGGAATATTCACGAAAATACCATTATGAAAATCAGGAATCACCCGTAAACGTTGCGCATTAATAGCAAGCTTTTTACCTACTTCTGACAGTCCTGATGCAGATACCATTGATGATAAGGCTTTAACAGTTTGATGATATAAGTGATTATCGCCCGATAAACTTTGTACAAAACCTAAAAGTTGACCATTTTCTACCGCACTTAACCAACGTTGAATATGCTCATCTGCAGGTTGTTGAACTTGATAAGTGCTAGATGAATACAACCAACGTTGAGCTTGCACGCCTACATTTTGAGTATAATACAAATAATCTAGCAATATATCGCTCAATAAAACATCATAAGCTAATCCACCTTGTTGTTCGATCAACTCAAAGGATTCTAAGGATTTTGCTGAACGTTTAGAAATACCGCTAGCCACCATCGCGGCATACCCCTGTAACAATTGGCGAGCCGCTGCATTATCTTTCCATAATGGTGCATATTTACGTTCTGCATATAAACGAGCTAACAAAGGCTTAAACTGTAAAGCATGCTCACCTATTTCATGGGTTAGCGACATTTCTAAAATTGCTTGCTTTTCCTGTGCTAAGCGGGCTTGATCTAATTTAATTTCCTCTTCAAGCTTTTGTTTTTCTTCTGGAGATAAATGCGAAACATCAACGCCATGAAGTTGCACCGATTGTCCATTTTTTACAAAATCTGCTAAAGCGCATCCTGAAGTCATCATTGACAATGACAACGCAAATACTGAGAGCTTTGCAGTGCTTTTAAACATAGCCATTCCTTAAACATTCCCTAAAACAACCGCACTTTATTTAAGTTCTAAAACAAAGTGCGGTTAAAATAATTTTATTTTTTCTCTTCTACTGTTTCTGTTGGTTTCTGAGTTTCTTTGCTAACATCTTGCTCAGTTGAATTCAACATAACAAAATCCGCAGCCATTTTTTCTGCTTCTTTTAAGAAGAAATCTGGCGCTTCATAATCTTTCGGTAAATCATCAATATCATTTAATGCTTTTTTACCTTCTCGTTTAAAACGCTCATTAATATCTTTTAAACGTCTTGCATCATCCTTATCATTTTCAGCTTTACGCGTTTGATAATTCAATGATAAGAATTTGCGATCACGGCGCTCATTACGAATTTTTAAATCTTCATTCAATGCAATAAATTCAGGATCTTTAGCAATACGCTCAAGATGCTTTTTATTTAATACATCAACATCTTTGCGAGCATTGCCAACTTCAGTATAAGTTGCAGATGGAATTTTATCCCATGGCAATGCATTATCTTCCTTATCTTCGCCGTACTCTTTGGCATCGATAATTTCAGGGAAATTAATATCTGCAGCAACGCCTTTTAACTGAGTTGAACCACCATTAATACGATAGAACTTTTGAATCGTATACTGTAATAAACCTAATGGTGTTTGATCTAAATCATAGGTAAAATTTAATGAGCGACTTTGCTGAACCGTACCTTTACCAAAAGTATTCTGACCAATGATAATACCACGATTGTAATCTTGCATTGCGGCAGCAAAAATCTCAGATGCTGATGCACTATAACGATTAATCATCACCAATAAAGGCCCTTTATATTGCTGTGCTGAATCATCATCTTCATGTACCCGAATACGCTGATAAGCATCCCTTACCTGAACTACAGGCCCATCTGTAATAAACAGACCACTTAATGCAACAGCCTCTGTTAATGCGCCACCACCGTTCTCACGCAAATCAACAATTAAAGCATCCGCCTTTTGATTTTCTATATTAGTGAGTAATTTTTTTACATCACTTGTTAAACCGATATAAAAACCAGGAATTTTAATCACTGCAATATTTTTACCATCAATTTTATTCATGGTTAATTTTGCAGCTTGATCTTCAATACGAACTTTATCACGTACTAAAGTAATAATACGGGATTTTCCACCTTTAGACGGTTCGATTTCCAACCGCACTTTTGTGCCTTTTTTACCTTTGATTTTCTCAACGATATCTTCTAAACGCCAGCCTACGATATCTTCAATCTCACCAGTTGCTTGGCCCACACCAATAATTTTATCTCCTGGATGCAATTTTTTGCTTTTTTCAGCTGGCGCACCTGGAACAAGTGACTTGATGCTTGTTTCATCATCTTCTGATTGTAAAGTTGCCCCAATCCCCTCAAGAGAAAGATTCATGCTTTCGTTAAAACTTTTCGCGGTTCTTGGTGCAAGATAGCTTGTATGCGGATCAATTTCGCGAGCAAATGCATTTAAATAAGTTTGAAGAATGTCATCTGCCTTCGTTTGAGTTAAACGACGAATTGCCAAATTATAACGTTTGGTGAGTTTTGACTTAATTTCTGACCATTTTTTATCTTTTAATTTAAGATTGATAATGTCATTTTTTACTCGTTCTTCCCAAAGTTGGTTGGCTTCATCTTCAGTTTTCGGAAATGCCGCTTTTTCACGATCAATTTCAATTTGATCCTGGCCATTCAAATTAGGCTCTTTATCTAATAAAGACAACGCATAAGCATAACGTTCATAACGACGCTTCATCATTACATCATAAATATCAAAAGCAGCAGAAAGATCACCTTGATTTAACTGGTCATCCAACTTAGTGCCATATTTTTGACGAAGTTCATCTACATCAGATTGCAAAAAGGTGTTATGGCTAAAATCAATATTTTTAATATAACGATCAAAAATCTTCTCAGAAAAAGCATCATCTAATGAGATCTTTCGATAATGCGATTGGGTTAATCGAGTGGTTGCGCGCTTAGTTGCCAACTGATTCTCTTCGCTTGCTGTTGGAATAGTAATATCGCTCAGTTTTAATTTAGGCTGCACAGCAAAAGCAGGCACAGAGCCGATTAACAATGCCGATAACAATGCGCTAGTAATCACATTTTTTGAAATATTAGATCTCATAACCTTTCCCGAGTAGAATTAAATCATTATGCAAATAAACGATCTGCAGCTACGCTCATAACCAAACCGTTTTCAAGCTCAACACGTGCTGAATCTTTTAGCACTTCCACTACTGTTGCTTTTTTCGCATGATCGCCAGCTTTCACTTTCACCACAGAACCAACAGAAATTTGTGAAAAATCAACCGCACTTAATGAGGGCTTATTGAAGTGTTTAGCATTTTTATTTGCAGGTTTACGTGGGCGTTGTTTTTGTTGGGCTTTTTTCGCTGCAGCCTCCGCTTTACGTTTTTCAGCAACACGAGCTTTAGCATCTGCAAGCTGTTGAGCTGCATGGGCTACATGTTCCGCTTCTAATACTCCGGCTGGATTACCTTGTAAATCTACGCGCACAGCACCTTCGCGACAGCCATGCAAATAACGCCAATTTGATGTGTATTGACGAAGAGCCTGACGCAACTGAGTTTTGCTTACACACTCATCATCTTCTAATGCTTCTGCTAAATCTTGGAACAAACCAATTTTTAATGGTTTTGCTTCGCCTTCTAAAATAAAGCAAAGAGGGAATTTTTCAGCCAAATACGCAATAATATCTTTTGTATTGGTTAATTTTTGTGAATTTACTTGCGCATCAGAGGTCTGAACGCCAGATTGAGAATCAGTCATGTTAGTTATCCTAGGGTAAATATAAATCGACTTAGTTTATCGCACTTTTTACAAAATTTACAATGAATCAAAACATTGTGAATAAATTTCGCACAAAAATAGTCAAGATCACTTCCCATATATACTTAAACAAGGCTAAAATACGCCGTTTTTAACAACCGAATAAAAGATAATCTTTCGTGCAAGAATCAAACCTCACACAAAAATCATTTCAAATTATAAAATGCGAAGAATGTGATGCTAGCGTAGAAACACCTTTAATATTAAATAAAGATGAACAAGCTGAATGTCCACGTTGTCATCACCATTTAGCTACAGGTGGGCGTTGGTCTGTTCATCGTTGCGCAATGGTCGCTTTATCGATCCTTATTTTGATGCCATTTGCCTTGGGTTATCCCCTATTAAGTCTTCATCTATTAGGTGTAAAAATTGACGCATCTATTTGGGAAGGTATTTGGAAAATGTCAGTAGCTGGCTATGAATACACTGCCTTTATGGTGTTTATCTGTGCCGTTGTGATGCCAATTACCTTTGCAATTTTAGTCATCATGCTCTGGATTGCAAAAATTTTGCATATTAAACCTCGCAGTGTTTTGCTTTTTTTAGGTTATATAAAACCTTGGGTTATGTTTGATGTTTATTTAGTTGCGCTAGGCGTAACGATGTTCAAAGTACGTGAATATGCAACACTGGAAATTAATGTTTATTTAATTCCCTTTATTTTCACCGCACTTTTGACAACCTTACTTTTTATCAAATTAAACCTTAAAGCATTATGGAAAGAGTTTTATCCAGAAAATGAACCCGCTTATGATGCAAACAACATTGAATTATGTGATGCTTGTAACTATACATTTTCAAAAAATGGGATTCATTACGATAAAAAGAACAACCCACGATGTCCGCGCTGTTTATCGCCTGTTCATATTTCAGATAATATTAAGTTACAACGCACTTGGGCAAGTTTAATTGCTGGGATTATTATGCTTTTCCCTGCAAATTTATTACCCATATCAGGCATTTATTTAACAGGTTCGCTCTCTGAAGATACATTAATATCCGGAGTTATTTCTTTTGTGAATATGGGCAGTTATTTTGTTGCTTTCGTGGTATTCTTTGCGAGTATTTTTGTCCCAATCAGTAAAGCTGCAATTTTACTTTATTTACTAAGTTGTGTTCATTTTAAATGGCGACACTCTATAAAATGGCAAATACGTTTATTGCATATTGTACATTTCGTTGGGCGCTGGTCGATGCTCGATTTATTTGTATTAGCCTTAATGATGTCACTAGTAACTAGGGGTGAAATTATTAATTTTACCGTTGGTCCTGGCGCATTTTACTTCGGCGCTGCCGTATTTTGCAGCATGATTTCAACCTCACAATTTGATAGTCGATTAATTTGGAAAATTTATGACAGAGAAAAATAGTTCTTCAATGAAAGATCAACATACAGAAATTACAGCGGCAGTACGAAAAACTCGTCGTATTTCTCCATTTTGGTTACTTCCCTTTATTGCATTATGTATTGGGGCAATTTTATTCTTCCAAATTGTTAAGGAACGTGGCACAAGCATCACGATTACCTTTACCAATGGCTCTGGTATCGTTGCGGATAAAACACAAGTTCGCTACCAAGGTTTGCAAATTGGTGTGGTGAAAAAAGTAAATTTCACAGATAACATGCAAAAAGTGGAAGTTGTTGCCAATATCAATCCTGAAGCGTCAAGTATTTTACGTGAAAATACAAAATTCTGGCTTGTTCAACCAAATGTTTCACTTGCAGGAATTTCAGGTTTAGATTCTCTCGTATCAGGCAATTACATCACTCTTCAACCGGGTGATGGCGATCACGAAGACGAATTTATTGCGGAAGAACAAGGCCCCATTGCCCAAGTTTCGCCTGGAGATTTATTGATTCACTTAATTTCTGATGACTTAGGCTCAATTTCCATCGGTGCATCCGTCTATTTTAAAAAACTACCTGTAGGAAAAATTTACGATTACCGCATTAATAAAGACAATAAAGTGCAAATAGATGTGGTGATTGATAAAGCCTATGCACAGTTTGTGAAAAAAGATTCACGTTTTTGGAACATCAGTGGCATTAACGCTAACATTAGCCCATCAGGCTTAAATCTAAATGTAGAAAGTTTAAATGCGGTTGTACAAGGTGCTGTTTCTTTTGACTCTCCAGCTGATAGCCCAAAAGCAGATGAAAATAGTCATTTCACGCTCTATACCAATTTAAAAGCCGCAAAACGTGGCATTGAAGTCAACGTAAATATCCCCGCATCTGCTGGTCTCGTTGCAGGACAGACCGAAGTTTATTCTCAAGATAATCCTATCGGAATTCTTTCTAAAATAAGTGCGGTTGAAAATAACGATGAAATTTTAGAAGGCAGTTTATTGATAGATCCAAACCAAGCCTCTTTATTTAAAGCGAATAGCAAAATTGTACTTCGCAATAAAAAAACGGATCTTGGTAATTTAGCAGATCCAAAAAAATTCTTTCGTGGCGAATATTTTGATGTCATTGCTGGAGATGGTGAAACTAAGCATCAATTTGATGTCATTAAAGAAAATGAGTTATTACTCAATGCACCTAATACATTAGTTTTAACACTCACCGCACCAGAAAATTATGGTGTAAGTGAAGGTCAAAATGTGTTTTATAACAACATGCCAATCGGACAAATTGTTTCACAAAAAGTGGATATAAATGGCGTGCAATTTAAAGCAGCGATTGCATCCGAATATCGCAATTTAATTCATGAAAACACACAATTTGTCGCAGCAACCAACTTTGATATCAGCATTGGACTAGACGGATTGCGTTTTGAATCCGCGACACCAGAAAAATGGTTACAAGGTGGCGTACGAGTATTAACGAAACAAGGTCAAGGAAAAGCTAAAGATAGCTATCCGCTTTATCAAAATATCAGCAATGCTGAACATGGCATCATAGGAAATATTCTTACGCCAACGATAACCTTACACACCCAAACGTTACCAAGCATTGATAAAGGTTCTCTCGTACTATATCGTCAATTTGAAGTGGGGAAAATTTTAAATATTAAACCTAAAATTAATAGCTTTGATGTAGAAGTTTATATTTACCCTGCCTATCAACATTTGCTGACAGATAAAAGCCGGTTTTGGGTAGAAAGTGCGGCGAAAATTGATATCACACCGAAAGGAATTAGCATTCAAGCGACGCCACTTGCGCGTTCATTAAAAGGTGCGATTAGCTTTGATAATAGTGGTTCGGGCAATAATCGAACACTTTACGCAAATGAAAGTTATGCAAAATCCATCGGGCTTGCAATCACCTTAACGGCAGATGATGCAACCAATCTGAGCAAAGGAATGAGTCTGCGCTATTTGGGTTTAGACGTAGGGCAAATTGACAGTATTCAACTTGATTCCAAATCTAAACGCATCACTGCAAAAGCGTTAATCAACCCTAATTATATGAATATGATTGCAAAAGAAGGTTCTAACTTTACGATTATCTCGCCGCAAATTTCAGCAGGTGGAATAGATAACCTTGATAGCTTATTACAGCCTTATATCGATATTGAAATCGGGAATGGTAAAGCAAAAACACAATTCAATTTAGCTCAAACAGCGCCACAACGTAATAAATTTAGTAATGGTACGCCATTTATTTTAGAAACACGCGATGCAATGAATTTAAGTGAAGGTTCACCAATTCTTTATCGAGGCGTAGAAGTGGGGACCGTGAAAAAATTTGAGCTTAACAGTCTTGGTGATCGCGTCTTAGTACATATTGCAATCATGCCGAAATATAGTCATCTTGTTCGACAAAATACAGAATTTTGGATTGCATCAGGTTATGACTTTACCTTAGGCTGGAAAGGTGCAGCATTTAATACAGGAAGCGTTCAACAGTTGCTAAAAGGTGGTATTTCTTTCTCCACACCAGCAGAAAAAGAAATTCAACCACAGGCACAGCCAAACAAACGTTTCTTACTTCAGATAAAGCGCCCTGAAGAAGTACAAACTTGGGGAAGCGGCGCGTTACCACAATAAATAAAAAATGGATTAAACGGTAAAAGGTTTAATCCATTTTTTATTATCAATTTAAATAGTCCAATAAATTTTCCCACTGTAATTGCATATCTTTCATACCAAGTTCATACATTGCCTGCAATTTATTCGGATCTTTTTCAATGCGCTTAATCTTCAAATCAACAGAAGGTCGAATAACGAAAATATCGCCTTTTTCTGCTAGCTTAATCACATTTTCAAATTGTCGATTATACATGGCATAACGCTGATTTACGGCATCTACAAAATGTGGATAATGTCGATAAAACCATTTGGCAATCCAAGTCATTGGCTTAGATTTTCTATAATCTAAAGTACGGGTAAGAATAACAATGATTTTATCGTATCCTAACTTCTGCATTTGTTCGACAGGAATAGAATCCGCAATGGCACCATCCAAATAAGGAATACCGCCTATCTCAACCGGACGAGAAACATAAGGCATGGCGGAGGTAGCACGCAACACCTCCATTTGGGCCAAAGGATCTATTAATTTGACATATTCTGCTTGCGCAGTTTGTAAGTTAGTTACAGCTACATAAAAATCGATATCTGATTCTTTAAACGTTTTATTATCAAACACATCATATTTGAAAGGTACTTCATAAAAAGCAAAATCTTTATTCACGATATTGCCTGTGCTCACCAAACTTTTAAAACTGATATAACGCTTATCTGATATAAATTTCTTGTTATAACGAATTGCACGCCCTTTTTGCCGAGAAGGATAATTAACACCAAACAATGCACCTGCGGAAACAGAAATGATACCATTAACCCAAAAATCTTTATCTAAGAAGGTATCTAGTACACCCGCGGTGTACATGCCTCGCATCGCCCCACCTTCTAATACCAAGCCAATTTTCATTGATTTTTTAACTTCTTCCATTTGAAAACAACACATAAAAATATTGCGTGCCATTTCTGAACACGCAATTATTTGAACAATCTGGATTAATCCCGTTTCCGACTCAGCAACCACCAAATCATCACAACAAATAGCAAACTTGGCATTAGCGCACCGAAAACAGCAGGCATGTTATAAACAACGCTCATTTGCCCGAAAATTTCATTTACAACATAGAACAAAAAGCCAAAACAGATGCCCGTTACAATTCTAGCGCCCGCTGTCACACTGCGTAGAGATCCAAAAATAAAAGATAATGCCAATAACATCATCACACCAACAGATACAGGTTGAAAAATTTTCCGCCAGAATGTGAGTTCAAAGCGACTCACATCCTGACCTGTTTCACGTAAAAATGAAATGTAATTATACAAACCTGAAATAGACAGTGATGTAGGGCGTAAAGAAACCGCACCTAATTTATCTGGCGTTAAATTTGTTTCCCATTTTTCCGATAAGCGATTACTTGTCTTGATTTCATCTTTGCTAATCATAGAATGGTTCACTTGACGTAAAGTCCATTTACTTTCATCTTCCGAATAACTTGCTTGGTTAGCATGCTTCAACTCCGTCAAATTACGATGCTGATCAAAAGTATAAATATAAATATCGTTTAATTTTGCGTCATCAGTAACACGTCGAACAAACACAAAATTATTACCATCTTTTGCCCAAACCCCATTTTTCATGGAAAGCATTGAACCACCAGAAAGTGCTCGAGCACGCATATCACGTGCGAACTGTTCTGTTTGTGGAATCCCCCACTCACCAATCACCATGGTTAACAACACTAATGGTAATGCGGTTTTCATCACTGCCATACCAATTTTAAAACGAGAAAATCCAGCAGCTTGCATCACAACGAGTTCGCTTCGACTTGCAAGGTTGCCCAAAGCCATTAGCGCACCAAGCAATGCCGCCATAGGAAAGAAAGTTTCAATATCTTTTGGAATGGTTAACCCAGTAAAAGCCACCGCTTGCCAAATATCATAAGTACCTTTACCCACGCTACGAAATTGTTCCACAAATTTGATAATAGCAGAGAGCCCAACCAATGTAAGCAAAGTAGCAAAAATTGAGCCAAGAATACTTTTTCCAATATAACGATCGAGGGTATTCATCATTTTGCTTATCCTTTTCTACTGAATAAATGGCGGAATTTATACATGGCAGCGCTATCCCAACCGTTTAACACGATACCAAGCAACAAAAAGCCAATATTAACAAGAGGCATAAAAATAGCAGCATCTAATTTTCCTGCTGCCCCCGCAGATTTAAAGGAACTTTGTAATAAAAAATAAATTAAATAGAGTAAAAGTGCGGGTAAAATTTTGGCAAATCTACCTTGTCGAGGATTTACACGACTTAATGGCACAGCAATTAACGCCATTAGTGGAACCGCTAGGATTAATGTAATACGCCAATGCAATTCAGACTTCGCAGAAGATGAATCTAAACCGATAAGTTGAGACAATGTTAATTCTGCGACTTCATCATTCGTATTTTCTGTTTCCTGATGACCTAAATAGGCTTGATATTCATCAAAATGCGTAATGCGAAAATCTGGTAAAACAGACGTGCCTTCAACTCGTTGGGTATTTTGTAAATTCAGAATTTGATCGCCATTTGGCAGCGCTTTTAATTCGCCTTTTTCAGCAGTCACGACGGATGGTTTCGTTTGTCCTTTTGGCGCAGTTTGGAACAAATACACGTCATTAATTTGATTTCCCTTGATACTATCAATAAATAAAACAAAATTGTTGTTATTTGTTGACATGAACTGACCAGAAGAAAGCGCACCCATTGTTGGATTCGCTTTGGCATCTTCGACAATTGCTGCTTGTTTTTGAATTGACCAAGGCGAAAGCCACAAGACGTTATAAGCAGCAAGTCCCGCAGTAATCAATGAAAGCATTAACGCCACACGCACTAAAACACGCTGCCCGACACCACAAGCACGCATCACCGTTATTTCACTTTCAGCGTAAAGACGACCAAAAGTGAGTAAAATCGCAATAAACAAACATAATGGCAACATTAATTGTGCCATAGCAGGCATACCTAGCCCAAGCAAGGAAAATACCAAATCAGCTGGTACTTTACCATTAGCCGCAGATCCCAGTACGCGCACTAACTGCTGAGAGAAAAATATCAGCAATAAAATGAATAAAATAGCGACTTGGCTCTTAAATACTTCTTTCGTTAAATATCGAATTAAAATCATCTTATATCGTTTGTTTTTCTAAATCTAAAACGGGGGAAAACTGGATAAAATCGGTCGCGTATGATACCTTATTTTCGCTGAATTAAACAGAAATTTAAGGACATCAAATGAAATATCAAGCAAAAAACACCGCACTTTCTCAAGCCACTGATTGCATTGTTTTAGGCATCTATGAAAACAATAAATTTTCAAAAAGTTTCAATGAAATCGATCAATTAACCCAAGGCTATTTAAGCGATCTAGTGAAATCAGGTGAGCTAACTGGCAAATTAGCCCAAACTATTTTACTTCGAGATCTTCAAGGTCTGGCTGCCAAACGCGTGTTAATCGTTGGCTGTGGCAAAAAAGGGGAGCTCACGGAGCGTCAATATAAACAAATCATCCAAGCTGTATTAAAAACACTAAAAGAAACCAACACGCGTGAAGTTGTTTCTTATTTAACTGAAATTGAATTAAAAGATCGCGATCTTTATTGGAATATCCGCTTTGCCATTGAAACGATTGAACACACCAATTATCAATTTGATCATTTCAAATCTCAAAAAGCAGAAGCCTCTGTTTTAGAATCCTTCATCTTTAATACGGATTGTGATCAAGCACAACAGGCCATTGCTCATGCCAATGCGATTAGCTCAGGTATAAAAGCAGCACGCGACATCGCAAATATGCCACCAAATATCTGCAACCCAGCTTATCTTGCTGAACAAGCAAAAAATTTAGCAGAAAAAAACTCTACCGCACTTTCTTTGAAAGTTGTGGATGAAGAAGAAATGGCAAAACTTGGAATGAATGCTTATCTTGCCGTCTCAAAAGGCTCTGAAAACCGTGCTTACATGTCTATTTTGACATTCAATAATGCACCAGATAGAAACGCCAAACCAATTGTACTTGTAGGCAAAGGATTAACCTTTGATGCTGGCGGTATTTCACTTAAACCTGCCGCTGATATGGATGAAATGAAATATGACATGTGTGGTGCAGCCTCTGTCTTCGGCACAATGAAAGCCATTGCAGAGTTGAACTTGCCATTAAACGTTATTGGTGTTTTAGCAGGTTGTGAAAATCTGCCTGATGGCAATGCTTATCGCCCAGGCGATATTCTCACCACTATGAATGGCTTAACCGTAGAAGTGCTCAACACCGATGCGGAAGGTCGCTTGGTACTTTGTGATGCTCTTACTTATGTTGAGCGTTTTGAACCAGAGCTTGTTATTGATGTTGCAACCTTGACGGGTGCTTGTGTGGTTGCCCTTGGTCAACACAATAGTGGCTTGGTTTCTACAGATAACGATCTTGCCAATGCACTACTCCAAGCCGCAACAGAAACCACAGACAAAGCATGGCGTTTACCATTAAGCGAAGAATATCAAGAACAACTTAAATCGCCTTTTGCTGATCTTGCCAACATTGGCGGGCGCTGGGGTGGCGCAATTACTGCCGGTGCATTTTTGTCTAACTTCACGAAAAAATATCGCTGGGCACATTTAGACATTGCAGGTACGGCTTGGCTACAAGGCGCAAATAAAGGCGCAACCGGTCGCCCTGTTTCGCTATTAACCCAATTTTTGATTAATCAGGTTAAATAAAATAGGCATGAAAATAACCGCACTTTTAAAAAGTGCGGTTATTATTCATATTATTTCCCCGAACGATATGCCTTATCCATCGCCATAATCACCTCACGTACCACTTTTTTCTGCTCTTGTGGCAAATTCAAAAACATCTGAAAAAGCGTCTGATCCTGATAACTTGCCGCACTTTCCCAAATATACTTGTTTGATTCTTTTTTCTTCTCTAATTTTGCAACTTGATAGGCCTTTTCATCTGATACTAATTCTTGAATATCAATTTCAAGCCATTCAGCAAGGGTTTGAAGCCGTGCAAGCGAAGGTAAGCCCTCACCTCTTAACCAGCGAGCAACAGCGTGTAAACCGATCGGTTTACCATAATGGCGTAAGTTAAATTCACGTTCAATTACAGAAGCTTTGGGGTCGTAACCTTTTGCTAATAAAGTTGTACGTAATTTTTCCGCAAAATATTCTTTTTCATTCATTCCTCTAAGCTATCTAACGGAAATTTATTTAGCGTAACTTTCAATGAAAGTTACGTAAATATCTGTGACAGTTGATAAATTGTCAAAAAACTCTCTTTAGCTAAATATGACTAAACAAATTAAATCAAAACAGCGTGTTGCGGATCACGGGGAAGTGTTTACTCGTGAGCAAGAAGTCAATGCGATGCTAGAGCTTATTGAACAAAGACCGTTACAAGATGAAGCAACTTACTTAGAGCCCGCTTGTGGTGATGGGAATTTCTTGATCGCGATTTTGAAACGCAAGTTGGATAAAGTAGAAAATCTATACAAAAAGCATCAGCGAAAATATGAATTTTATGCTATCCGAGCTTTGTATTGCCTTTACGGGATTGAACTATTGGAAGATAACGTCAACGCTTGCCGAATGCGCTTATTTCATTATATGCAGCAAGAGTATGAACGGCTTTATCAAGAGATTAATGAAAAATTCTATGCAGTGCTGAAACATATCTTAGAACTAAACATTGTTCATGGAAATGCACTTTCGATGACCCATGCCAAACCTAATCAGCATGGTGAATATGAAATGCTAACTTTTCCTCATTGGACAGCACAAGAAATGGGGGCGGGTTATTTGAAATGGAAAATTAAACGCCATGATTTCACCTTCAAAAATTTAGTAGATCAAAGGGAGCAATCTTACCAATCACTTTCAAAACAAGAATTCTACTCACACTATTTTCTGGACATCCAAAATGCAAAACCCATCGATAAACTATAACCCTGACGTGCTTTCTTGCTTGGCGAATTTATCAAATGATGAAGTGTTTACCTCGCCTGCACTTGCCAATCAAATGTTGGATTTATTGCCGCAAGAATTATTCCGTTCATCAAAAACAACATTTCTCGATCCTGCCACTAAATCAGGCGTATTTTTACGAGAAATTGCCAAACGGTTATTGGAAGGGCTGAAAGACGAAATCCCCGATTTACAAACACGAATTAACCATATTCTAACCAAACAAATTTTTGGCTTAGGCATCACCGAACTCACTGCCTTACTTGCCCGTCGCACACTTTATTGCAGCCGTGAAGCCAATGGAAAATTTTCTGTTTGTGATGGATTTAACGATCCACAAGGCAATATTTTTTATTCTCCGCTAAAACACCAATGGGAAAATGGACGTTGCGTAAAGTGCGGTGCAAGCGAACAAGTTTATGAGCGTGGCGATGAATTAGAAAACCATGCCTATTCCTTTATTCATCAAGATTTAGCCAATATCAATGAGAAATTACCCGTGAAATTTGATGTCATTATCGGCAATCCGCCGTATCAGTTGAGTGATGGTGGTGCACAAGCCAGTGCCAAACCGATTTATGATCAATTTGTGCAACAAGCCATTAAATTACAGCCGAAATACCTTTCGATGATTATTCCGGCAAGATGGTTTACCGGTGGGAAAGGTTTAGATGATTTTCGTGATCAAATGCTCAATGACCGACGAATTTCAGAAATTCATGATTTTCCAAATTCAAATGATTGTTTTACGGGTGTAGAGATTAAAGGCGGCGTTTGTTATTTCCTTTGGGAAGAACAACACAACGATGATTGCTTAATTGCGACCCACGAAAAAAATTCGCAAATTTCTGAAATGAAACGACCGCTTAAAGAAGAAGGATTAGATTTTTTAATTCGTTATAACAGTGCAGTTCACATTTTAAGGAAAGTAAAAGAAAAAGAAGAAAAAAGTATTAGTGATTTAATTAGCGGAAGAAAACCATTTGGATTAGCAACAAATTTTAAAGGAAATTCTGTACCTTATAAATCATCAGCTCATAATATAAAACTTTATCAAAATAAAGGCATTGGTTATGTAAAACAAGAAGATATTCCTGTTAATAAGCAATGGATTCATGCCCATAAAGTTATTGCACCTTATGCCGTAGGCTCTGGAGATAGTAAAACTGACTGGGTAAAACCGATTTATGCTGAACCCAATACAGCTTGTACAGAAACTTATCTTGTTATGGGACCATTCGAAGATAAACAAACTTGTGAAAATGTGATGAGTTACATTAATACACGTTTTTTCCATTTTATGCTTACGCTCAAGAAAAATACCCAACATACCACGAAAAAAGTCTATGAACTTGTTCCAATGCAAGACTTCTCTAAACCATGGACAGACAAAGAACTCTATGAAAAATATCAATTAACCCAAGCAGAAATTGAATATATTGAATCAATGGTTCGCCCGATGACAAATGAATAATGTTCAAGATCCCCCTCTTTAGAAAAGAGGGGTTAGGGGAGATTTGATTGCGATCTTAATTTCTCATGAACTTCGTTTTCACGCCTGCCAAATCTCCCCCTGCCCCTCTTTGCTAAAGAGGGGAGTTTTTGAGAAAAATTTATACTTTATACGCCTGTAATATCACAAAGGAAAAACAATGAGCTACCTTTCACCGCTACGCCATCCGAGAATTTACGCCTACGCTGACACCCGTTATCCCAATTGCTTAAAAGTCGGTTACACCACAAGAACCGTGACGGAACGCTTAAAAGAACAATATCCTGTTACATTACCTTCTCAAAGCTACCGTGTTGAACTAGACGAAGAGGCAATCCGTGACGATGGTTCATTTTTTACTGATCACGAAGTGCATCAAGTACTGCTTAAGCATGGTATAGAACGTCTTGATGGCGAATGGTTTAAATGTGATTTAAAAGCAGTACAAGCGGCATTATTAGAAGTAAAAACGGGCGTAGTGCAGAAACGCCAAGCGATTTTTAACTTCGGCATGCGACCTGAACAGCAAAGTGCGGTGGAAAAAGCGGTTGATTATTTCCAAAATTTTGCAAACGACCCACTTAATCAAGGCCAAATCCCCCATTTCCTTTGGAATGCCAAAATGCGTTTTGGGAAAACCTTTGCAGCGTACCAATTAGCAAAAAGAATGGGGTGGAAGAAGGTATTAGTACTAACGTTTAAACCTGCAGTACAAAACGCGTGGCAAGAAGATTTGGAAAATCACCTTGATTTCCAAGATTGGGCGTTCGTGACGGAAGAAAAAGATTGGCAAATGAATGCCAATTTTCCGCAGGTTTGTTTTGGTTCGTTCCAAGATTATTTGGGCAAAAGCAAAGCGGGCGGGATTAAGCTCAAAAATGAATGGATACACGCTATCAATTGGGATTGTGTGGTTTTTGATGAATATCACTATGGGGCATGGCGAGACAAGGCGAAAGATCTCTTTGCCGATAACGATTGGGAGAAAGAGCAATCCAAGCAACAGAAAGCTGAAGAGCACGAAATGGAGCTTGATTCGCCCAACTACTTTGATGAAGAATTGTTACCAATTACTACCGATCACTACCTTTATTTATCGGGTACGCCATTCCGTGCCATTAATTCGGGCGAGTTTATTGAAGAGCAAATTTTCAACTGGACGTATTCCGATGAACAAAAGGCAAAAAATGCGTGGGAGGGTGAAGATAACCCTTATTTAGCCTTGCCGAAAATGGTAATGCTCACTTATCAATTGCCTGATGAAATTCGTGAAGTTGCCTTAAAAGGAGAGTTTGCTGAGTTTGATTTAAACGTATTTTTCTCTGCTACAGGTGAAGGAGAAAAAGCGAAATTTAAATACCAAAATGAAGTGCAAAAATGGTTAGATCTTATTCGTGGGCAGCTACTTTCTACTACGGTAGATAATCTCAAAATGGGCGCAGAACGCCCACCAATGCCATTTAGTGATGCCAATTTATTAGGCAGTTTGTTACACACCCTTTGGTTCTTACCAAATGTGGCAAGCTGTTATGCAATGCGGAATTTATTAGCTCAACCACAAAATACGTTTTATCACAATTATCAAATTATTGTAGCGGCAGGTAATGAAGCAGGTATGGGGGCTGATGCATTAATTCCCGTGAAAAAGGCGATGCAAGATCCGCTCAAAACCAAAAGCATCACGCTTACTTGCGGCAAATTAACTACAGGCGTGTCGGTTGCGCCGTGGGCAGGGATTTTTATGTTGCGAAACCTTACCAGCCCGGAAACCTATTTCCAAGCGGCCTTCCGTGTGCAAACGCCGTGGGTATTACGTGGACAAGATCCGAATAATCCCAATGCACAATGTATCCTAAAAGAGAATTGCTATGTGTTTGATTTTGCACCTGATCGCGCATTACGCCAACTTGCTGATTACAGCTGCCAACTGAATACTGAGAGTATTAACCCAGAACGTAAAGTGGCAGAGTTTATTCAGTTCTTACCTGTGCTAGCCTATGACGGCAGTTCAATGCGACCAATTGATGCATCGGGCATTTTAGATATGGCGATGAGTGGCACAACGGCAACTCTTTTGGCACGCCGTTGGGAAAGTGCGTTGTTGGTAAACGTGGACAATGACACACTTAGAAAACTGAAAAATAATGATCAGGCAATGAAAGCATTGATGAATATTGAAGGCTTCCGTCAGTTAAATTTAGATTTAGAAACCATCATCAATAAATCAGAAGCGGTTAAAAAAGCGAAAAAAGAGGCTGGAGATAATCCAACATCACAACAGAAAAAAGAGATTTCGGAGGAAGAAAAAGCAGAAAAAAGCTTGCGAAAACAAATTCAAGAAAAATTGATGAAATTTGCTACGCGTATTCCGATTTTTATGTATTTGACCGATTACCGCGAAAATGTGTTAGAAGATGTAATCCGCCAACTGGATAGCGAGTTATTTAAAAAGGTGACGGGCTTAACACAAGCCGATTTTGATTTGTTAGTGAGCCTTAATTTGTTTAATAAAGGTTTGATGAACGATGCTGTATTTAAATTCAGACGCTATGAAGATAGCAGTCTTGAATATACCGGTATTGTGAAACATCATCCAGAACAGATCGGCCTTTATGATACAACAGTGGATATTCGGGAATACCGCGGAGCGTATTAATTTGAAAAACGGTGAATATATCGACTATTCACCGTTATCAATAACATTTAACAATCAATAAGACGCGATATTCACATCACCGACACCGCTTTAATTTGAACATATACATCTTGCCCAATAGAAAAACGCAGTTCATTTTGGGCCCATTTACTGATACTTGCCCAAATCTTATGCCCTTCCACCAGCACCGCAATATCCACTCGAGAATCTTGTATCTCAATTTGTGCAACTTGGCCAGGTAAAATATTACGAATGCTTGTTTGTTCTGGCTTTTTCAGTGTGATAGAAACATCTGAACTATAAATACAAACTCGCACTCGCTCGCCTACATTTGCGGGCACTTGATGAATCCAGAGCGCTTGTTCGCCTAACGAAAGTGCAGTCATTTTATAAGGTGGATTATGCAAATGAACGGGCAAGGCAAGTACACTACTCTGTTCGCTTTCCCCTTTCCAAGGAGCAAAAATAGCACTATTCCAAATTTTTTCTACACTGTCATAGGCTTTCACAATGCCGTTTTCCATCAGTACAACGCGATCAGCTAAACGCAATAGTTCGTCTAAGCTATGTGTAACATATAAAATCGGGATATTAATTTCTTTAGAAAGACGTTCCAAATATTGCATTAGCTCGCGTTTGCGGGGAACATCAAGGGCTGAAAGTGGTTCGTCCATCAGTAAAATATCAGGATCAGTCAGCAGTGCCCGCCCGATTGCCACACGTTGTTTCTCTCCGCCAGAAAGCGTAAGCGGATAACGCTTTAATAAGTGAGTAATCCCGAGAAGATCGACAATATAATTAAAATCATCTTGCGAGACATTTTTCATACCATAGCGCAAATTGCCTTTCACGGTATAGTGAGGAAATAAACGCGCATCTTGGAATACATAGCCAATTTTACGCAAGTGGGTCGGCAATGATTCTTGGCTTTCCATATTCACTAAAGTGCGGTCATTTAAACGGATGAATCCTTCGTCTGGTTGTATCAAGCCACTGACGAGATTAATCAACGATGTTTTACCAGAACCAGACAAACCGAAAATTGCAGTTACCCCTTGATCTGGCACTTGTATATTCGCTTGCAAGGCAAGTTGCCCGAGCTGTTTTTTCACATTAATCTGCAACATTTCCTTGTCCTAATTTTTTCTGCATTCTCTTGCTCAACCACTCTGACAATAGCAAAGAAATCAATGAAAGAATGATAGCAAATAAACACAAACGAGCGGTTTGTTCTTCTGCACCTGGTGTTTGAATAAAAGAATACATCGCAAGGGGAATCGTTTGAGTTTCGCCTGCAATGTTCGATACAAAGGTTATAGTCGCACCAAATTCCCCTAATGATCGAGCAAAACCAAGAACCAGCCCAGCTAAAACCCCTGGTAAAGAAAGTGGCAAGGTTATTGTAAAAAATACACGCCAAGCAGAAGCGCCTAATGTTTGCGCCGCTTGCTCCAATTTAATATCAATATTTTCTAAAGAAAGTCGAATCGCACGAACAACCAATGGAAAGGCAACCACCGCAGAGGAAAGCACCGCCCCCTTCCAACTAAAACCAAAAGATAAGCCAAACCACTGATATAAATACTTGCCAATGAAACCATTTCGTCCCATTGCCACAAGTAATAAATAACCAATAACCACAGGTGGCAACACTAAAGGCAAATGAATTACGCCAGTAATCAGGGATTTTCCATAGAAATTTTTGCGCGCTAAAAGCCATGCGACAAAAATGGCTAAAGGCAAACTCCAAAGCATAGAACTGACCGCAACACTCAGGCTTAAATTAATCGCTGAGATTTCCATTGGAGTCAGATTGAAAAATGAAAAAAATTGGGTAAGCAAAATGAATCCTTATCTGAATAGCCTCTCTTTAAATTCCTTGTTTATGGGTATATCCCATATTGATGAGAGGTAAGATGCTCTATAATAACAAAAGGGCAGAAATATCCGCCCTTCATGACTATTAAGATTCTATCTTATTTTGCAGAGAAACCATACCCTACAAGCACTTTCTTCGCAGCATCTGATTCTAAATATTTCAAGAAGTCACGAGAATCTGCATTATCATGCCCTTTCACAATAGAAACGGGGTAAACAACAGGTTTATGGCTATCAGCTGGGAAAATACCAACTGTTTTTACTTGTTGGCTAATTTTTGCATCAGTGCTATACACAATACCGTAAGGTGCTTCTGCACGTTCAACTAAAGCTAATGCGCCACGCACATCTTTTGCACGCGCTAAACGCTCTTGCACTTTATCCCATAAATTTAATTTGGTTAATGCTTCTTCTGCGTATTGACCAGCAGGTACATGCGCAGGATCGCCAACAGATAAATAGCTATCTTTTAATGCATTGATCCATTCACCTTTAGCAATATCCACAGAATTTACCGCACTTTTTGCTGGTGCGATTAAGACTAAATCATTGCCTACTAAAACTTTTTCAGTTTCTTTCACAGTTAAATCTTTTTCAGAAAGATATTTCATCCATTTATTACTTGCAGAGACAAAAATATCCGCTGGCGCACCTTCTTCAAGTTGTTTTGCTAAAGTTGAAGAAGAAGCAAAAGAAAACACCACTTCATTTTTCGGATTTTGTTTTGCGTAATCTTTTGCTACTTGTTGTAATGCATCTGTCATTGAAGCAGCTGCAAATACAGTCACTTTAGCGGATGCCGCAAAAGAAAAGCCTAATCCTGCGATTAAAAGTGCGGTTGAAATTTTAGTTAATTTTTTCATGAATCATCTCCTATGATTATCGATATATAATTTATTATATATCAATTTTAATATATAAAGAAAGTAGCAAATATAAAAAATAACTAATCATTTCAGGTGATTCGCCGTATATAAAAAGGTATTTACTGATTAAATTTATCTTCTGTTTTCTTCAAATTACCATTTTCATCTTCTTTCGCTGACATAGGCACGCAGCTACAATTAGGTTGATCTAATCCCCACTCTTTAATGAAATTATCATATTTTTCAAGTGCACGCTTAAACCAACATTTGGGTTTCTCAGTTTGTTTTGTCATAAAGTTCCTTGTTCTAAATATTGTTTAATTTCTAAACGTAGCCATTCTACGCCTTTTTTCTTGTTAATGGGAAGTTGTTTTTTTGTTAAATAAGCGGAAATTAATGGGAAATTTTCTTTGCCCGCTAATTTTAATAAACGCCTCATCGAAGGAATGCTCGAAAATAAAGTGCGGTGAAAATTAGCGAAGTTTTTTAAGCTCACCCAATCGAACTTATCAAGCTGCCAATTAAGCTGATTTTGCTCAAAATTTATGGCGAACGGATGAAAAGATAAAGGGATATTACGCTGAAATTGTTTGTGAGCAGTATCAACTAAAGCCAAGCCTTCTTTGGAAAGACCTTTAAGGGCAATCGCTGAATAACAACCACTACTCGCTTCTTGGTGCTCACCTAAATGCACCAAAACAAAACCGCACTTTTGCCAAAATTTTGCCAATTCGTCGGTGTAGCCAAAACTCACCGAAAGAAAATCCACTTCTGAATTTTCCATAAATTTCATTAGATTTTGACCAATACTCTGTTTTTGCCAATTTGGCTGAACCGCGATACGAGAAATGCGTAAGGAACGTAATTTACAGGCTTGAGGCAAGTTTTCATAGAAACATAATGCTTGTGGCACCAGATTCCCTTTCGGGCGGCGTTTGCCTTGTTGAATTTGAATAATCAACTCATCATCTGTCATATTTCCTTCTTCTAACGCCCAAATTGCACCGAGCAAATTCTGTTGATATTCGGCAAAATAAAAACGTTGATTTTCCCCATCCAGTAAACGACGAAGATCGAGTGGCGACGTTCGATAATGTGCCAATGTCATTAAGCCATAAAAATCTGCAATAGGATGTGTTTTTTGCACTTCTCGAATTTGATAAGGGAGATGGGGCTGAAAAGGAAATTGCTGAAACTCATCTTCGGCATTTAGCAACAAAAGATCATCAATAAAATCTTCTAACGGATCATTTTCTTGCCAACGTAGGGGCTGTTTAAGTTCAAAATGCTGAAAAGTGCGGTGAATTTTCCGTTTAAATTTTAATTCGAAACCACGCCCCGTTCCTTCGTAGCTATGAATTGTAGTACTGAAGACAATATGTTGAAAATATTGAGAATATTCTTGCAATAATGGCAATGGGATCATCGCAGCTTCATCTACGAGCAACCAAGCAGATTGACTAAATTCTGGTTCATTTTGTAATCGAATAGTCAGCTCATCGGGAGCGATAAATTCAATTTCCCCTTCTAAAAATTCAATAACCGAATGCACCGCACTTTTATTTGGCGCAGTGAGATAAACTGGCGCTTGAATTTGGTTAGCAAGCATCCCTAATAATGCGGATTTTCCTCTTCCTCGCTTGGCTGTTAGAAAATAAATATCTTGCTCGGCCTGTAAAATAGTCTCGATAATTTGTTGTTGCGCTAACGTAGCATTTTTGTGATGCTTGTTAGAATAAAAAAACGCAGGAAATTCAACCGCACTTTCCTCTCTTAAAATGGGGAAATGATAGCGTTCAATGCACTGTTTGAAATGATAAATAAAATTAGGCGTAGCAATTGCTGACAGATTTCCATTCCAACGTAAACTATCTTGATCAAGTTGCAGAGATAAATTTTCCCAATCGGATAACACTAAACAAAGTACACCTCCCATTTTCAGTGTTCCAGCTGCAATAGCTAACGCTTCAAGATGAATGCCATTTCGCCCATCAAATAAAATATGTTCAAATTCTTGTCCGAGCAAATTCGTTGCTTTAGAAAAAGCAATGCCGCTTTCACCGATAATTAATACGTTATCAGGCACAAGCGGCAAGGTTTTACTGATTAAAATTTGAAGTTGGCGAGATGGCATCGTGTTATTTCAAATAGGCAATTAGCATCGCACCAATAAAACTTATGCAAGCAAGCCAAAAGAAAATGCTTTTGGGTTGAGAAACTTTTTTACTGAAAAATTTCGCTGCAAACACGATATATAAAATCAGTAATGCGAATTTAGCTATTAACCACCATTCAATATCAAAAGCAAAGAGATATAAAATGACAACACCAGAAACAATCAACAAGGTATCTGATAAGTGCGGTAGAATTTTTAATAATTTTATCGAACGCCAGTTTTTGCCAGTAAGTTGCATTGCACCACGAATCACCAACAAGGCAAAACTTAAAAAGGCGAAAAAAATATGTAAATAAACTAGCATAATCACTCCCAAAAAAGTAAGAAAAGTGCGGTTAAAATCAACCGCACTTTCTCAATATAAATTACTTCGCAATACGTTTATATTTAATACGATGTGGCTGAGTCGCTGCATCGCCTAAGGTTTTCTTTTTCCACTCTTCGTAGTCTGAGAAGTTACCTTCATAGAAGGTGACTTTACCTTCATCACCGTAATCTAAAATATGTGTTGCGATACGGTCTAAGAACCAGCGGTCATGGGAAATTACCATTGCACAGCCCGGGAATTCTAAAATCGCATTTTCTAAGGCACGCAAGGTTTCAACGTCTAAGTCATTGGTTGGTTCGTCCAATAACAGTACGTTACCACCACGTTGTAGAAGTTTAGCTAAGTGTAAACGACCACGTTCACCACCCGATAATTCGCCCACACGTTTTTGTTGATCTACGCCTTTGAAGTTGAAGCGTCCAACATACGCACGGCTTGGAATTTCAAAGTTACCAATAGTGAGAATATCTTGTCCGTTAGACACTTCTTCCCACACAGTTTTCTTGTCATCCATTGAATCACGGAACTGATCCACCGAAGCAAGCACAACGGTTTCACCCATTGTCACAGAACCTGAATCTGGTTGTTCTTGACCTGACAACATGCGGAATAAGGTTGATTTACCCGCACCATTCGCTCCGATAATACCCACGATAGCACCTTTTGGAATGCTGAATGATAAATCATCAATTAAAGTGCGGTCGCCATAAGACTTAGTTAAGTTTTGTACTTCAATCACTTTATCACCCAAACGTGGACCAGGTGGAATAAAGAGTTCGTTAGTCTCATTTCGTTTTTGATATTCACCAGAGTTCAATTCATCAAAGCGCGCCATACGTGCCTTACTTTTTGCTTGGCGACCTTTAGGATTTTGACGCACCCATTCCAACTCTTTCGCAATAGATTTTTGACGCGCATTTTCAGCCGCTTGTTCTTGTTCTAAGCGTTTCTCTTTTTGCTCTAACCAAGAAGAGTAGTTACCTTCCCAAGGAATACCTTCACCACGGTCAAGCTCTAAGATCCAACCAGCTACATTATCTAAGAAATAACGGTCGTGAGTAATTGCGACAACAGTGCCCTCGTAGTCATGTAAGAAACGCTCTAACCATGCCACCGATTCTGCATCTAAGTGGTTAGTTGGTTCGTCTAATAAGAGCATATCTGGTTTTTCGAGTAATAATCGACAAAGTGCCACACGGCGACGCTCACCACCTGATAAATGTTCAATTTTGGCATCCCAATCAGGTAAACGTAACGCATCTGCGGCACGCTCTAATTGGTTATCTAAATTATGTCCATCATGCGCTTGAATGATGGCTTCAAGATTGGCTTGTTCTGCCGCCAGTTTATCGAAATCCGCATCAGGATCTGCATAAAGTGCATACACTTCATCTAAACGAGTCAGTGCATTTTTTACTTCAGAAACGGCTTCTTCTACTGCTTCACGCACGGTTTGTTGCGGTTCTAATTTTGGTTCTTGTGGAAGATAACCGATTTTAATTCCCGGCTGCGGACGAGCTTCCCCTTCAAATTCTTTATCTACGCCCGCCATAATTCGTAAAAGGGTTGATTTCCCCGCACCATTTAAACCCAAAACCCCGATCTTCGCGCCAGGGAAAAAGCTTAAAGAAATATCTTTCAAAATATGACGCTTCGGCGGCACCACTTTACCGACACGATGCATCGTATATACAAATTGAGTTGACATATTTATCCTTTATCTAATAAAAAAGTGCGGTCATTTTACTTGAAGTTTCTTTATTTGCCTAACAATAGGCAAACAATAGATAAAAAAAACCACCCGAAACGGGTGGCAGGAAAGTAGTTTAGCTATATTTATGATTATTTTATTTAGGAACTTTATGAATATCAAGCAATCACTTGACGGGAGCTATGTTACTGAATATTCAGAGACGAGGGAAATGCTATTGAGAGTTTTTTTGATTTACATCAACATTTTTGACAGAAAAATTCGTTTTTGCGTGTAGAATAAACAACTTCTAATGCTAATGTTCAAAATAATTAGGATTTTTTGTGAAAACGTATTCATTATTACTCGGTCTATTCTTCAGTTGCAGTGTTTTAGCTCACCCCCATGCATTTATTGATATGCAAACCACGCCTATCATAGAAAATAATCAACTCACCGGCTTATCAATGAAATGGACTCTCGATGAAGCAAGTTCATCCGCAGTTATTTATGATATGAAACAGGCTAAAACAAAAAATGAGCAACAGAAACTTATTGATGATGTTATGGGAAATGTTGTGAGTGAACATTATTTTAGCTATTTATATGACGCTCAACATAATAAAATCAAATACTCTCCTCACCCCAAAAATTACGGCGTAAAAACCCAAGGATTACAACTGCAATATTATTTTGATGTGCCACTCGCCCATTCTCAAAAGTTAGAAAAAAACACATTTAGCTTGCAAACTTACGATCCTACTTATTATGTGGCAATGACTTACTCCTCAAAAAGTGCGGTAGATTTTTCCGCACTTCCGAAAAATTGCCAAGGAAAATTAATTGAACCTAATGTGGATGAAAAAATCCAAGCCTACGCATCTTCACTTGATAAATCCCAAAAGAACGAAGATGATTCCTTAGGCGTAATGTTCGCGCAAAAAATAATAATTCAATGTGAGTAGAAATGAAAAAATATAAAACTGGGCTCGTGTTATTAGTGATTGCACTTGCCTTACTTGGCTATTTTTCCCCTTGGCTTTTCTTACATATTGCTGCATGGCAAAAAGATTTTAATCAGCTTATTTCGGAAAATTTACATCAAATTCAAAATAATAGTATTAAGGCAGGCATCACGCTTATTTTTGCCAGCTTTGTTTATGGCGTACTCCATGCCCTCGGGCCGGGACACGGCAAATTTATTATCGCCAGCTATCTTTCCACCCACGAAAGCCAATTAAAGCAAAGTACTATTTTGAGTTTACTTTCTTCCTTAATGCAAGGCATTGTCGCGATTACAGCAACCACATTGCTCGTTGTGGTACTTAATCTATCATCACGTTATTTCAAATTAAGTCAGCTTTGGTTAGAGCGATCTGCCTTGCTATTATTAGTATTTCTCGGCTGTTATTGGATTTGGCAAGGTTTACGTGCCTATCGTAAAAAAGCTAAATTATCCATTAAATCCCTAAATCCCCTCCCCCTATACGAAAAAAATGCGGTGAAAAATAACCGCACTTTTCAGCCAAACACTTGTAGCTGTGGACACCAACATTTGCCAAGCCCCACGCAAACTGCACAAGCAACCAATCTAAAATCACAATTTCTCGTGATTCTAACAATTGGCATGCGACCATGTAGCGGTGCAATTTTCGTTTTATTTTTAGCTTATATGCTTGATCTTTATGGCTGGGGAATTTTAGCTGTATTGGCCATGTCTTTCGGCACAGGACTTATGCTGTCAGCCTTCGCGGGAATTGTACGTTATGCGCGAAATACTGCGATTCACTTAGGGCGTTGGTATAGTTCAAAACATACAAAGGGAAAAAGCGAAAGTATTGTGAAATTAATAGCAGGTGGAATAATGCTATTTTTTGCCTTGAGTTTGTTATACGGCACAACCATCTCAACTGGCGGAAGCAAAATCCTATTTTGAAGTTAAAAATAAAGCCCATCAACATGATGGGCTCAAAATCTTTTGGTTGCTAATTTAGAATTTGTAAAAGGAGACAAACAAACTCTAAACCAAAAGAAAAATTGGCTCCTCCTGCTGGACTTGAACCAGCGACATATGGATTAACAGTCCACCGTTCTACCGACTGAACTAAGGAGGAATAAACTTTGTATCACAAGGAATAGGGCGCGAATTTTAATGGTCGTTCGGTAGCTTGTCAATGCAAAATTAAAAAAATTTCATAAAAAAACAAAAAATTTTCTCATCTTTTATATACCACCTAATATTTATTTTTCTATCCACAGAGCCTGTGGATAACTTTGTGGATTAACTTTTTAAAATTTTGCGGATCCCTTGTTCTTACAAGGATTATTCGATCTTGATTACAGATTAGCCTAAAATTAAATTTTAATTTAAAATCAATAAGTTAAGTTTTGTCTAGTGAAAAATTAAAGTTTTTTTTATGAATTTGTGACATCTTCCTCTTGACATCGCTAAGTCTGTGTAAAACTTACATTTTTGCCTGATCAATTTTACACATTAAATATGCTAAAATAGACATTATTCAAAACTATGAAAAAACCGACCGCACTTTATGTCTGAGAAAACCAACACAAAACCATTCATTCTGCATTCTGACTTTCGTCCCTCAGGCGATCAGCCACAAGCTATCGAAAAATTGGCTGAAAATTTAACGGATGGATTAGCTCACCAAACTTTACTCGGGGTAACAGGCTCGGGAAAAACCTTTACTATCGCCAATGTAATTGCTCAATTAAATCGCCCTGCAATGTTACTTGCGCCAAATAAAACCCTTGCTGCCCAGCTTTATGCAGAAATGAAAGCCTTTTTTCCAGAAAATGCGGTGGAATACTTTGTGTCTTACTATGATTATTATCAGCCAGAAGCCTATGTGCCGAGCAGTGATACCTTCATTGAAAAAGATGCGTCTATTAATGATCAAATCGAACAAATGCGTCTTTCAGCGACGAAATCTTTTCTAGAACGTCGAGATACCATCGTGGTGGCTTCCGTTTCTGCAATTTATGGTTTGGGTGATCCTGATAGCTATTTACAAATGATGTTGCATTTACAACAAGGTGCCATTATCGATCAACGCCAAATTTTAGCGAAATTAGCGGAATTGCAATATACCCGCAATGATCAAGCATTTCAGCGTGGAACTTTCCGTGTTCGCGGGGAAATTATTGATATTTTCCCAGCGGAATCTGATGATCGTGCGGTGCGTATTGAATTATTTGATGATGAAATTGAACGTTTAAGTTTATTTGATCCACTCACTGGTAGTAGTTTTGGTGCGGTACCACGTTTTACGATCTATCCTAAAACTCACTATGTGACACCAAGAGAACGTATTTTAGATGCGATAGAAAACATCAAAAAAGAACTCGTATCACGCCGTGAATACTTCATTAAAGAACATAAACTTTTAGAAGAACAGCGTATCAGCCAGCGTACCCAATTTGATATTGAAATGATGAATGAATTGGGCTATTGCTCTGGCATTGAAAACTACTCTCGCTATTTGTCGGGCAGAAATGAGGGCGAGCCACCACCAACATTATTCGATTATATGCCCTCTGATGCCATTTTAATTATTGATGAATCTCATGTGACTGTGCCTCAAATTGGTGGAATGTATCGTGGCGACCGTTCACGTAAAGAAACCTTAGTCGAATATGGATTCCGTTTGCCATCCGCATTGGATAATCGTCCGTTACGCTTTGAGGAATTTGAACGCTTAGCCCCACAAACCATTTATGTTTCCGCAACACCAGGGCCTTATGAATTAGAAAAATCAGGTAGTGAAATCATCGATCAAGTGGTTCGCCCGACTGGTTTGCTTGATCCTCTTATTGAAATTCGTCCAGTCTCTATTCAAGTGGATGATTTACTTTCCGAAGCTCGCCAAAGAGCGGATAAAAATGAGCGTGTTTTAGTGACAACACTCACTAAAAAAATGGCAGAAGATTTAACGGATTATTTAGATGAACACGGGATTCGAGTGCGTTATCTACATTCTGATATTGATACCCTGGAACGCGTCGAAATTATCCGTGATTTGCGTTTAGGCGAATTTGATGTATTGGTGGGAATTAACTTATTGCGTGAAGGTTTAGATATTCCAGAAGTGTCTCTTGTGGCGATTTTAGATGCGGACAAAGAAGGATTTTTACGTTCCGAAC
The DNA here is from genome assembly GCF_916862695.1 of Haemophilus sp. Marseille-P9675. Classification (NCBI taxonomy): domain Bacteria; kingdom Pseudomonadati; phylum Pseudomonadota; class Gammaproteobacteria; order Pasteurellales; family Pasteurellaceae; genus Haemophilus; species Haemophilus sp. Marseille-P9675. The sequence goes on along the minus strand of NZ_CAKASP010000001.1, from coordinate 291,372 downwards.
GTTCTTTAATCCAAACCATCGGTCGTGCTGCGCGAAACTTAAATGGTAAAGCGATTTTATATGCGGATAGCATCACAAAATCGATGGAAAAAGCCATCACCGAAACTAATCGTCGTCGTGAAAAACAAACCAAATACAATGAAGAACATGGCATTGTGCCACAAGCATTAAATAAGAAAGTCGGTGAATTATTAGATATTGGGCAAGGTGCAAACCAAAAAGCGAAAGCCAATAAGCAACGTGGAAAAATGGCGGCAGAACCAACCGCACTTTATAATGCACCGAAAAATGCCAAAGAATATCAACAACAAATCAAAAAACTGGAGCAACAAATGTATAAATTTGCGCAAGATTTGGAATTTGAAAAAGCCGCGGCAATTCGCGATCAATTACATCAATTACGTGAACAGCTTGTTTTTGATAACTAAAAGAAACGCCAGCTTAAGCTGGCGTTCCGTTTATTTGTTTTCACCTGAAGAATACAAGCGATTTTTATATAAATAACTGCCTAATAAAGCGTGAGCCAATGCCTCTTTTTTCATCGCATCAGGCACATCTTTTGGCGTTAAAGTTTCTGAAGCTTTATCATAATGATAACCTTGCGCTGCTTTATTTGGCATTTGAATTACCACATCATTATTGCCTTTCATCATTGCTTGAGTTTGATCATATTGCATAAAGGCACGATCTGGGTTTACATCTTGCGTTAAATCAAAACCAATCATTGGATAATTGCCACTTACGCCTGCTAAAGAAAGCAATGTAGTTGGCATATCAATTTGGCTCACAAGACGGCTGTCACGGCGTGGCACAACTCCATCGCCAAGAATCAAGGCTGGAATATGGAAATGCTTAATCGGCACAAGACTTGCTCCGCCTACACGAGAATCATGATCCGCAACAATTAAGAAAACCGTATCTTTCCAATAATTAGACTGTTTTGCCATTTTAAAGAAATGACCTAACGCATAATCCGCATATTTTGCCGCGTTATTACGAGTAGCTTTTGGTTGCTCATAAAGCTCAATTTTGCCATCTGGATATTCAAATGGATCGTGATTGCTCGAGCTAAACACTAAACTAAAAAACGGTTTACCTTCATTTTGTAATTTCGTGAAAGTTTCATTGGCTTTATCAAATAAATCCTCATCACTCACGCCCCAAGTGCCAGTAAATGTTGGATTTTGATAATCTTGTTGATCCCAAATATCTTTAAAGCCATTGCCATAAAAAAAGCTCGCCATATTATCGAAGTGCTTTTCACCGCCATAAATAAAGGAAGTGTTATAACCTTGTTTATGTAATAAATCCGCAATAGTAAAGAAACCACTTTGGGCATTATTAAGTTTCACGACTGCACGAGCTGGCGTTGGCGTAAAACCTGCCGTTGTTGCTTCAATACCGCGTACTGAACGTGTGCCTGTTGCATAAAGATTTTCAAATAACCACCCTTCTTTTGCGAGCTGATCCACATTTGGGGAAAGTGGTTTGCCACCGAGCGTTCCAATAAACTGAGCGCCAAGACTTTCTTGTAACAAAATCACGATATTTTTTGGTTTACCCTGATAAGTCGCAACATTTTTCGTTAAAGTTGGGTATTTATCTGAAATATAATCGCTTTCAGGACGGCCACGGCTAGCTTTAACAATACGAAACATTTCATCTGCATCCATTTTTCCGTACATTTCTGAAGATTTTTCTTCATCTTTAAATTGCTGTGCGGCATAAATCACGGAATAGCCCGAATTAAGCACCAAGGAATTCACTAACGCATCAGAAGAAAATGCCACCATGGCGGGATTAATACCGCGGTGTTGAAAACTTGAACGCGCCCCAAGGAAGCTCACTACAATAACAAGCAAGGCAATCACAGGTCGAAGTTTCCAATTCACTGAACGTAAATTTTTGACTGCCCAACCAGAAATTTTCCAATAAATCACGGCAGCTAAAATCGTGAAAACAAGGCTAAAAATCACCGCACTTAAATGCCCTTCCGCAAGCATTGAAAAAACTTCTTTCGGATAAATCAGATATTCGATAAATAAACGATTTGGGCGGTAATCGTAGGTTTCAATAAAGGCAGGTGTGGCAATTTCCATAAAGATAATAAACACACTACCAAGCGTTAACCAAATGCGTAAAATTTTTACCCAAACTTTGCTGCTATGGAACAATGTTGTGAGCAATGCTGGCACACCAAATAAATAACAGAGAGCTACAACATCCATTCGTACTCCTTGCAAAAATAATTGCAACCAGCCATCTACGGCGGATACACGCTCTGATTGCCATATAGCGAGTCCCAAACGGGATAAGGAAAGGATGATGAGATTAATCAACACGAATGTGAAGATGGGGAATAAAGGGGAATGCGCTTTTTTCATTGTAAAAACCACTAATGCAACGGCATCCAAGCCGTATTAAATTAAAGAAAGATAGGCAACTGTCTATCGGTCGGTTCCTTTTCGACACGACAAAAGTCTTAAAGTGCGGTCAATTTTCGCATAGTTTTACTTAATCTCAAATGTATTCATAGATTATCAATCAATTTCACCATTAAAATTTTAACTCCCATGTTAGAAAATAACATTTGTTTTACTAATATAAAAAAAGCGAGTTTAACACTCGCTTTTTCTTGTACTTAGAAAATTATTTTTTCTTCGCTTTTGCATTTGGAAGGTCAGTGATTGAGCCTTCAAATACTTCCGCAGCTAAACCAACAGACTCGTGTAAAGTTGGGTGAGCGTGGATAGTTAATGCAATGTCTTCTGCATCGCAACCCATCTCGATAGCAAGACCGATTTCACCTAATAATTCCCCACCGTTAGAACCCACGATTGCACCGCCAAGTACACGATGAGTATCTTTATCAAAGATTAACTTCGTCATACCTTCTGAACATTCAGAAGCAATCGCACGGCCTGATGCTGCCCAAGGGAATTTAGCGACTTCGTAGTTTAAACCTTCTTGTTTACATTCTTTTTCTGTTTTACCTACCCAAGCCACTTCTGGTTCGGTATAAGCAATGGATGGAATTACTTTAGGATCGAAGTAGTGTTTTTGTCCCGCAATGACTTCTGCAGCAACGTGGCCTTCGTGAACACCTTTGTGCGCTAACATTGGTTGACCAACAATATCGCCGATGGCAAAGATATGTGGCACATTGGTGCGCATTTGTTTATCAACATGAATGAAACCACGATCATCCACTTCAACGCCTGCTTTACCTGCATCAATCAATTTGCCATTCGGTGTACGGCCAATCGCAACAAGCACTGCATCATAACGTTTGGTGTCATTGCATGCTTTGCCTTCCATTGAAACGTAGATACCATCATCTTTTGCTTCAACAGCAGTCACTTTGGTTTCAAGCATTAACTTGAATTTTTTCTCGATTTGTTTGGTGTAAATTGCAACAACATCTTTATCCGCTGCTGGGATAACTTGGTCGAACATTTCTACCACTTCAATTTCTGAACCTAATGCGTGGTAAACCGTCCCCATTTCTAAACCGATAATACCACCACCCATAATAAGAAGTTTTTTCGGTACTTCTTTTAATTTAAGTGCATCTGTTGAATCCCAAATACGCGGATCTTCATGTGGAATGAAAGGTAATTGAATTGGGCGAGAACCGGCTGCAATGATCGCGTTATCAAATTTAATTGTTGTTGGGTGACCATCACGATCACGCGCCACTAGAGTATGAGGATCAGTAAATGCTGCTAAGCCTTCAACCACAGTGACTTTGCGCGCTTTTGCCATACCCGCTAAACCGCCGGTTAATTTAGCCACAACCGCTTCTTTACCTGCACGAACTTCATCTAAATCAATTCTTGGCTCACCAAAGTAAACACCATTTTTACTTGCGTGTTTTGCTTCTTCAATCACTTTTGCTACGTGCAACAATGCTTTTGATGGGATACAACCTACATTTAAACATACCCCACCAAGAGTTGAATAACGTTCAACTAATACAGTTTCTAAACCTAAATCCGCACAACGGAACGCCGCAGAATAACCTGCTGGGCCAGCACCAAGTACGACGACTTGGGTTTTAATTTCTTTACTCATTTTTACCTCGTAAAAACGTTCAAAATATTGACCGCACTTTGTGCGATCTTTGCGATCATAATAGATTTGCTAAAACGCCCTTTCTTCTAATTAGAAGAAAGGGGCGTTATTACATAATCAAACGGCGTAAATCTGCTAATACAGCACCGATATAGCTGATGAATCGTGCACCATCTGCACCATCAATGACACGGTGGTCGAATGATAATGACATTGGAAGAATTAAGCGTGGCGCAAATTCTTTACCATTCCATACTGGTTCCATTGATGATTTAGACACACCAAGGATGGCCACTTCTGGTGCGTTTACGATTGGTGCAAAGTGAGTGGTACCAATACCACCAAGACTTGAAATAGTGAAACAGCCACCTTGCATATCAGATGCAGTCAATTTGCCTTCACGTGCTTTTTTCGATACTTCCATTAATTCACGTGAAAGTTCGATAATGCCTTTTTTGTTCACATTCTTGAATACAGGCACGACTAAGCCGTTTGGTGTATCTACTGCGACACCAATGTTAATATATTTTTTCAGGATTAAGCGTTGTGCATCTTCGGTAATTGAGCTGTTGAAACGTGGATACGCTTCTAATGCTTTTGCCACCGCTTTCATAATGAACACAACTGGCGTGATTTTTACGCCAAGTTTTTGTTTTTCTGCTAACGCATTTTGTTCTTTACGGAATGCTTCTAAATCCGTGATATCTGCTTTATCGAAGTGAGTAACGTGTGGAATCATTACCCAGTTACGATGTAAGTTAGCGCCTGAAATTTTATTGATACGGCTTAATTCGACTTCTTCAATTTCGCCAAATTTACTGAAATCAACTTTTGGCCATGGTAATAAACCTAAGCCAGCGCCATTTGCTACACCATTTCCAGCAGCTTGTGCTGTTGCACCGCTTTCATACGCTTTAACTGCTGTCTTCACATAAGCTTCGATATCTTCTTTAACGATACGCCCTTTACGGCCTGTACCTTTTACTTTATCTAAGTTTACGCCAAATTCACGTGCTAAACGACGAATAACTGGAGTAGCATGCACATAGCCAGCGCTTGCCACCACTTGTTCTTGGCTTAAGCCAGATACATTGCCAGATTGAGCTGGTTGTGTCGCTGGCGCAGGCGATGCAACTTGTGGTGCTGGAGCAGATGTTGACGCAGCTGGCGCTGCACCTGCTACTTCAAAGCGCATAATTAGTGAACCAGTCGATACTTTATCACCTGATTTCACGAGAATTTCTTTTACTACACCGCCGAATGGAGCAGGAACTTCCATTGAGGCTTTATCGCCTTCAACGGTAATTAATGATTGATCTTCTGAAACAGTATCACCAACGGCAACCATAATTTCAGTCACATTGACTTCATCACCACCAATATCTGGCACATTCACATCTTTAATTGCAGATGTTGTGGCAGCAGGCGCAGCTGTTTGAGCTGGTGCAGCCGCAGCAACTGGAGCAGATGATGCAGTTTCAAATTTCATGATGAGTTTGCCAGTTGAAACTTTATCACCAACATTAATTAAAATTTCTTTTACCACACCTGCGATTGGTGCTGGAACTTCCATTGAAGCTTTATCGCCTTCAACATTGATGATTGATTGATCAACTTCAACGCTATCACCTACTTTAACCATAATTTCAGTAACGTTTACTTCATCAGAACCAATATCTGGTACGTTTACTTCAACAACTGCCGACGTAGTTGGCGCAGTCGCAGCTACTGGGGCAACTGGTGCTTCAACCGCTGGCGCAGCGCCTGCAGCTTCTAAAACGAGCATTGGGGTGCCCGTTGTGACTTTATCGCCCACTTTGACTAAAACCTCTTTTACAACACCCGCTTCTGGTGCAGGCACTTCCATTGAAGCTTTATCACCTTCAACGTTAATGATAGATTGATCAACAGAAATGGTATCGCCTACGTTTACCATGACTTCTGTTACTGTAACTTCATCACTACCAATATCAGGAATTTGAATTTGTTTTGACATTTTTTTGTTCCTTTTAAAGTGCGGTCATAAAACACGATGTTTTTTGACCGCAGTTTTCATCAATTACGCGTAAAGCGGATTGATACGATCTACATTCAAACCGAATTTCGCAATCGCATCTGCAACAACTTGGTTAGATACTGTACCTTCTTTCGCTAATTGAGAAAGTGCAGCAACCACAACATAACGTGCATCAACTTCGAAGTGTTCACGTAAGTTTGCACGGCTGTCTGAACGACCGAAACCATCTGTACCTAACACATGATAATGACGACTTGGTACGAATGCACGGATTTGATCTGCGTATGCTTTAACATAGTCAGTTGAAGCAACGGTTGGTAAATCAGCTAATACTTGAGCAACGTATGGTACGCGTTGTTCCGCTGTTGGGTGTAATAAGTTCCAACGTGCAGCATCATGACCTTCACGGGCTAATTCATTGAATGACGGTGCAGAGAATACATCAGATGTTACACCATAATCTTTTGCAAGAATTTGTGCCGCTTCACGAACATGACGCATGATAGCACCAGAACCTAACAATTGAACGTGGCCTTTGCCTTTTTTACCTTCCACTGTTTCAAATTTGTATAAACCTTTTCGGATACCTTCTTCCGCACCAGCAGGCATAGCCGGTTGATCCATGACTTCATTTAATGTTGTCATGTAATAGAATACATCTTCTTGTTTTTCGCCGTACATACGGTTAATACCGTCTTGCATAATTACTGCAACTTCGAATGCGAATGATGGATCGTAAGTGACACAGTTAGGAATGATACCTGCTTGAATATGACTATGGCCATCTTCGTGTTGTAAGCCTTCGCCGTTTAATGTCGTACGACCTGAAGTACCACCCACCATGAAACCACGAGCTAATTGGTCACCAGCCGCCCACATCATATCGCCCACACGTTGGAAACCAAACATTGAGTAATAGATGAAGAATGGAATCATTGGTTGGTTATTGACAGAGTAGGAGTTCGCTGCAGCTAACCAAGATGCGGTTGCACCTAATTCATTGATACCTTCTTGTAGCACTTGACCATCTTTTGCTTCGCGGTAGTAAGCAACTAAGTCACGATCTGAAGGAACATAGTTTTGGCCATGTGGGTTATAAATACCGATTTGACGGAATAAACCTTCCATACCAAACGTACGTGCTTCATCAGCAATCATTGGAACGATGGTTTTACCAATGTTTTTATCTTTTAATAAGATGTTTAAGGCACGAGTAAACGCCATAGTGGTTGAAATACCACGAGGTTGTTCTTCTAATAATGCTTTAAACTCTTCTAATGCAGGAACTTTATATTCAACATCAAATTTAGCACGACGAGCTGGAACATAGCCGTTTAATGCTTTACGGTGGCCATGTAAATATTCGTATTCAGGCGTGCCTTCAGCAAATTTAATGTATTCTAATTTTTCTACTTGCTCATCAGTCAATGGTAAATCGAAGTAGTCACGGAAACCTTTAAGGCTTTCGTAAGACATTTTTTTAGATTGGTGAGCGGTGTTTTTACTTTCCGCTTCAGGAATTTTATAACCTTTAACTTGATGCGCTAAAATCACAACTGGTTTCGTTGCATTTTGTGCTTTTGCATAGGCTGCATATAATTTTTCGCTATCGTGTGCACCACGGCGTAATGCCCAAATTTCATCATCCGTCATATCTGCAACTAATGCAGCGGTTTCTGGATAACGACCAAAGAAGTGTTCACGAACATAAGCACCGTCTTTAGATTTAAAGGTTAAATAGTCACCATCAACCACTTCCATCATTAACTGAGTTAATTTACCTGAAGTATCTTTCGCAAATAATTTATCCCAATCGCTTCCCCATAAAACTTTGATTACTTCCCAGCCAGCACCAGTAAATAATCCTTCTAATTCTTGAACGATTTTACCGTTACCATTAACTGGGCCGTCTAAACGTTGTAAGTTACAGCTGATAGTGAAGATTAAGTTATCTAATTTTTCACGAGCCGCAAAAGTTAATGCACCTTTAGACTCAATTTCATCCATTTCACCATCGCCTAAGAATGCATAGACTTTTTGATCTTTGGTATCTTTTAAGCCACGGTTATCAAGATATTTTAAGAAACGCGCTTGATAAATTGCGTTCACTGGGCCTAAACCCATAGAAACCGTAGAGAATTGCCAGAATTCAGGCATTAATTTAGGGTGTGGATATGAAGATAAACCATCGGTAAAGGCTTCTTGACGGAAGTTATCCATTTGTTCTTCAGTTAAACGACCTTCTAAGAATGCACGCGCATACATACCTGGAGCAGCATGGCCTTGGAAGAAAATTAAGTCGCCACCGTTTTTCTCGGTTGCAGCTTTGAAGAAGTGGTTATAGCAAACTTCATACATGGTTGCAGCAGATTGGAAAGTTGAGATATGACCACCTAAGTCAAGATCTTTCTTCTGACTACGCAATACCATAGCAATAGCATTCCAACGCACAGCAGAACGAATACGACGCTCAATAGCATGATCACCTGGGTAAGCAGGTTGTTCAGAAGCAGGGATAGTATTGACATAATCGGTCGTTACACCTGTAGGTAATGAAACACCATTGGTGCGTGCTTGGCCGATAACTTGCTCAATAATATATTGTGCACGTTCTACGCCTTCTTCACGAATCAAAGAATCTAATGATTGTAACCAATCTTGAGTTTCGATTGGATCAACGTCATTTTTTAAAATCTCAGACATAGGTTTTCCTTATCTGTTAATTAAGTGAACATTAGTTTAGTAAGCACTAAACACGAATATCAGAAATGCTTGCCTTTTTACAAACATTTAACAAATCTTGTAAATTTTAGAAGATTTTTTGAGATAAAGATAGTAAATTTTCATCAAATATCCCTGTTGAGTACTGTGTTAATCGGTAATCTTTTGAAAGTGCGGTAATTTTTTCTCGACTTTCGTAAAGCCTATTAAAATCATAAGTAAAACATTGCATTCTATAGGGCTTTGCTTTAAAGTTTTCAAACTTTTTTCAAAAAGGAATCAATCATGCATATAACGACTCGAACGCTCACTCAACACAAACGTATTGCGCTTGTGGCTCATGATAGCTGCAAAAAAAATTTACTAAATTGGACGCAAAAACACAAAGAAGCACTTAAGCCTCATATACTTTATGCAACAGGTACAACAGGCCATATTTTAGAACGAGAAACAGGTTTAAGCATTCAATCTTTATTAAGTGGCCCGATGGGCGGCGACCAACAACTTGGTGGCTTAATCGCAGAAAAGAAAATCGACATGATGATCTTCTTTTGGGATCCAATGAATGCCGCACCACATGATCCTGATGTGAAAGCCCTCATGCGTATTGCAACAGTGTGGAATATCCCAGTTGCCATTAATCAAAGCTCCGCAGATTTTATGTTAACTTCAGTTTTATTTGAACAAGATGTGGAAATTGAAGTGCCTGATTATGAAGGGTATTTAAAAGAGCGTTTAGCTTAAAAAAATAAGGAATATTTACCGCACTTCATAGTTAAACAGGGCGACAACTTATCGCCCTGTTTTTGTTATCTCCCCAATCCCCCCATTGCAAGCATAAAGAGTACCATTTTCAACTGTTCTTCTGGAATTGGTTTGCCGTTTAGTTTCAATTCGTTATTTTCTAAAGCAAGCGTTAATGTGACGGTTTTGTCCGTGTTTACGATAATGCCATTCACTTCACCATCAACAACTAATTCATCAAATCGGTGAACTAAATCTTGCTTTTGGTTTTCTGGTGTAAATTTAGATAATAATGAAATTGCAGTTTCTTTATTCACATCAAAATTGATCGAAAAATCTTTGAATTGTTTGTATAAGCCGCTGCGCATTAAATCAAATTTAGGGTTTGGCACTAAAGCAATATTTACATCCAATGCCACTTTACCTTTTTCGTCAGAAATAGAAAGAGGGGCAAATTTAATTTGAGGCTGATTATTTGCAATGGTCATGCCTGCTTGTTGTAATTTTTGCACCAATGCTTTAGATAACGGCGTATCTGAGTCGGCTTTGCCTATTGCAACTAAAATATTTAAAAGTTCTTGTAATGCGTTGCCATCAATATGGTTGAATTCTACATTATTGGTCACTTTACCTAAGTTGTTACCGTTAATATGTAATTCATCCAGATTTGTTTTATTGATGATATTTACTGTATCACCCTGAACTTGTGTAGTTAAATTTGCTTGGCTGTTTTTCTGAATAAGAGAGAATTTTTCCCCAGTCTCTGCAGATTCGGTATTTTGCTCAAAATAGCCTATTTTACTATTGATATTTCCACTATAAATAAATGGCCATTTTGTGCTTTGTAGTGAGCCTTGTACGACAAGATCTTTTATTTTAATTGATGAAGCCGTTGAAACTGCACGATTAGGGTCATTTGAATTAAATGCATCTACAGATAGCGTATAATTGCTTGGTTCATTTTTGTCTAAATCAACATTTAATACGACATTTGACCAATCAAAATCAGCCTTGGATTGCTCATTGTGATATTGTCCCGATGCAAGTTTTAATTCCGCATTACCGCTTAATGAATAATTCATTGCGACATTTAGTTGTAACGGTTTCTCTGATTTTGTGATATCAAAGAGTACCTGAGTTGTTGCATTTTTTCCTAACAAGGTTTGGCTTGAAAAAATGGTTGGAACGAAATTCAGTTTCGCCACACGATCAAGCGGCAAAGGCCCGTGATAAAGCGTTGATGATAAAGGAATAATGATCGTTTCATTTGCCTTGTGAATTTCTATTTGATCTTGAATATGAGACGCAAATAATCCTCTATCAAATTTTATATTTTTATAAAAAATTTTACTTTCTTCTAATACATCTGTTTTGGCAAATAGTTGATTTAACTGTTTTAGCTGATGTAAATATTCGTCCTCAGCTTTTTTCCCTGTAAACCATGCACCTGTACACCAAACGGCAGCAAGAGCAACGACTATGCCTGCAGCAATTTTTGATTTTTTCATTTATTTCTTTCCTATTTTAAAGTAAAAATTTTCGCCAAATTTATCACAAATCCCTTTTTCTTGCCTGAAAATTTTTGTTTTCCCCTTGAAGTTCACCATTTGAGACTTATCTTGAAAACAAGAACGGAAATCACCGCACTTTAAGAAATAAAAAATTTTTAAAATTTTCTCTTGAAATGCGAAAGAATATCCACATCTTACAATTCGTAATAAATGGGTCTAAAAGCCCTCCCCCCCCGAATTTTAAAATTTTTACTAGGAGTACAAAATGGGAAAAATTATTGGTATTGACTTAGGTACAACAAACTCTTGTGTAGCTGTAATGGACGGCGACAAAGCGCGCGTAATTGAAAATGCAGAAGGCGCACGTACTACCCCTTCAATTATTGCTTATACAGATAATGAAACCTTAGTCGGTCAGCCAGCAAAACGTCAAGCAATCACTAACCCAAAAAATACATTATTTGCTATTAAACGTTTAATTGGTCGTCGTTTTGAAAGCGAAGAAGTTCAACGTGATATTAAAATTATGCCTTTCGAAATTACTCGTGCTGACAACGGTGATGCTTGGGTAAATGTAAAAGGTGATAAGTTAGCACCACCACAAATCTCTGCTGAAGTATTGAAAAAAATGAAAAAAACCGCAGAAGATTTCTTGGGTGAATCTGTAACAGAAGCAGTAATTACGGTTCCTGCATATTTTAACGATGCACAACGTCAAGCAACTATCGATGCAGGTAAAATTGCAGGCTTAGATGTAAAACGTATCATCAACGAACCAACAGCTGCTGCGTTGGCGTTTGGTTTAGGTTCAAGCAAAGAAAACCAAGTGATCGCGGTTTACGACTTAGGTGGTGGTACATTCGATATTTCAATCATCGAAATTGATAACTTTGATGGTGAACAAACTTTCGAAGTGTTAGCAACTGGTGGTAACACTCACTTAGGTGGTGAAGACTTCGATAACCGTGTAATTGATTACATTATTGATGAGTTCAAAAAAGAACAAAACATCGATTTACGTAATGACCCAATGGCATTACAACGCGTAAAAGAAGCAGCAGAGAAAGCAAAAATTGAACTTTCATCAGCGCAATCTACTGAAGTAAACTTACCTTATATCACTGCAGATGCGACAGGCCCTAAACACTTAGCATTAAATATAACTCGTGCAAAATTAGAAGCATTAGTAGAAGATTTAGTGGCAAGCTCAATTGAGTCTTTGAAAGCTGTATTAAAAGATGCAGGTAAAAGCGTGAGTGAAATTCACGATATTATCCTTGTGGGTGGCCAAACTCGTATGCCACTTGTTCAACAAAAAGTTGCAGAGTTCTTTGGTAAAGAAGCTCGTAAAGATGTTAACCCTGATGAAGCGGTGGCAATCGGTGCGGCAGTTCAAGGTGGTGTATTAAAAGGTGATGTGAAAGACGTCCTTTTATTAGACGTTACTCCGTTATCACTTGGTATCGAAACCATGGGTGGTGTGATGACCACTTTAATTGAGAAAAACACAACGATTCCAACCAAAAAATCGCAAGTATTCTCAACAGCGGAAGATAACCAAAGTGCGGTAACCATTCACGTTCTTCAAGGTGAACGTAAACGTGCATCAGACAATAAATCTCTAGGTCAATTCAATCTAGAAGGTATTAATCCTGCACCACGTGGTATGCCACAAATTGAAGTAACATTTGATATCGATGCAAACGGCGTAATCAACGTATCTGCAAAAGATAAAAATACGGGTAAAGAGCAACAAATTCGTATTCAAGCATCATCCGGTTTATCTGATGAAGAAATTCAACAAATGGTACGTGATGCAGAAGCAAATGCTGATGCAGACCGTAAATTTGAAGAAGTTGTTCAAGCGCGTAATCAAGCAGATGGCATTGCTCACGCAACACGTAAACAAATTGCAGAAGCTGGCGACGCATTGAGTGCTGCAGATAAAGAGAAAATTGAAGCTGCAGTCGCTGAGCTTGAAACAGTAGCAAAAGGTGAAGATAAAGCAGAAATTGAAGCGAAAATTGAAGCGGTAATTAAAGCCTCTGAACCATTAATGCAAGCAGCTCAAGCAAAAGCTCAACAAGCTGGTTGCGAGCAACCACAACAATCATCAGCAAAAGATGATGGTGTGGTAGATGCGGAATTTGAAGAAGTGAAAGATAATAAATAATTCACCGCTCTTCTTAGCATAAACAGGGGGCGTGGAAACACGCCCTTTTGGCGTATATAAATGATCCCCCTCTTTAGAAAAGAGGGGGTAGGGGAGATTTGATAGCGATATCAAATTTTCTTATGAGCTAAATTTACTTCTGCCAAATCTTCCCCCGCCCCTCTTTGCTAAAGAGGGGAATATGTTATAAGCGGTCAAATTTACCCAGAGTTTTGTAAATTTAAGGAATAGTTATGCCACTTACACTTTATCCACTTGCTACAATTCGTACGCATAACACAAAGGAAAATCCTGCTGAAAAGATTGGACAGCTTTGGCAGAATAATTTTGTAAAATTGCCTCAAAATGCCCCTTATTATGGTGTTTATCTGAATTACGAATCGGATTTTACGGGCTATTATGATGTTGCTGTTGCTCAAGAAAGTAAACCTAAAGGCAGTTTTTCAACCATTGAAATTGAAGATCTGACTTGGTATGAAATCTTCCCCACGACTTATGAATCAGTAGTTCAAACGTGGCAACGCATTTGGAATAAAGAAAAGCAAGGCTTATTAAAACGCGCTTATAAAGTGGATTTTGAGAAATATTATCCAAATGGAAAAGTGGATATTTACATTTCAATTTGCCCACATTGCTAAAAATAGCAAATGTAAGCGGTCAGAAATGACAAAATATTTGCAAATAAAAATACGGAAACACTATGGCAAAAAAAGATTACTACGAAGTCCTTGGATTGAAAAAAGGGGCGAGTGAGAATGATATTAAACGTGCGTATAAACGTTTAGCGTCTAAACATCATCCGGATAAAAACCAAGGCAGTAAAGAAGCGGAAGAAAAATTTAAAGAAATTAATGAAGCTTATGAAGTATTAGGCGACGATCAAAAACGCGCAGCTTATGATCAATATGGTCATGCAGCCTTTGAACAAGGTGGTGGCGCAGGTGGTTTCGGTGGCGGCTTTGGTGGTGCTGATTTTGGTGATATGTTTGGTGATATCTTTGGCGATATTTTTGGTGGCGGTGGCCGTGGTCGTCAGCGCGTTGTTCGTGGCGAAGACTTACGCTATGACTTAGAAATCACTTTAGAAGAAGCCGTAAAAGGTACAACTAAAGATATTCAAATTAACACCCTTGCACATTGTGATAGCTGTGGTGGTTCTGGGGCTGAAAAAGGTTCTAAAGTGGAAACTTGTCCGCATTGCCACGGTTCTGGTCGAATTCGTCGTCAACAAGGCTTCTTTGTATCTGAAAGTGTTTGTCCAACTTGTCATGGTAGTGGTAAGAAAATTGAAAAACCTTGTCGCAGCTGTCATGGTGAAGGGCGTGTGCATAAGAAAGAAAATCTTTCAGTAAAAATTCCTGCAGGTGTAGATACGGGCAATCAACTTCGCTTAGCAGGCAAAGGTGCTGCGGGTGAAAATGGCGCGCCAGCTGGAGACTTATATGTTGTGATTCACGTGAGAGAACATAATATTTTTGAACGTGACGGTAACAACTTATATTGTGAAGTACCAATTAGCTTTGCTACGGCAGCGCTTGGCGGTGAAATTGAAGTACCGACCTTAGATGGCCGAGTGAAACTTAAAATCCCAGCTGAAACGCAAACTGGAAAATTATTCCGCATGCGAGGCAAAGGTGTCGCATCGACACGTAGTGGCTATGCGGGCGATTTGATTTGCCGTATTGTGGTAGAAACACCCGTTAATTTAACCAGCGAACAAAAAGAATTACTTCAAAAACTTGAGGAAAGTTTACAAGGTAAAGATTTAAGTAAACATGCTCCAAAATCTTCAGGATTTTTGGACGGTGTGAAAAAATTCTTTGATAACTTGGGTAAATCTGACAAATAAAGATAATGAAAAAGTCCGCATTTTGCGGACTTTTTGCTTATAGCCTATCCAAATTATTATCGCTGTCCCTATTCCATTCTTGGTATTCTTTAAAATATTTTCATAAATTGCTACCTTTTTTCTTTTTTTTAATCTAGAATTCGTCAATTTGTTTTTTAAATGCCAAAAGGAGAGTAAACATGAAACTGGTTGAAGTAAAACACCCACTTGTTAAACACAAATTAGGTGTGATGCGTGAAGCTGAGATTGATACAAAAAAATTCCGTGAACTGGCAACAGAAATCGGTAGCCTATTAACCTACGAAGCAACGTCAGATTTAGAAACTGAAAAAGTAACGATCAACGGTTGGAATGGCCCAGTAGAAATCGACCGAATTAAAGGTAAAAAAGTAACGGTTGTCCCAATTTTACGTGCAGGTTTAGGTATGATGGATGGTGTACTTGAACATGTACCAAGCGCACGCATCAGTGTTGTGGGGATCTACCGTAATGAAGAAACCCTTGAACCAGTCCCTTACTTCCAAAAATTAGCTAGCGATTTAGAAGAGCGCCTTGCCATTGTTGTTGATCCGATGCTTGCAACGGGCGGTTCTATGATTGCTACCCTTGATCTTTTAAAAGCAAAAGGTTGTAAGCATATTAAAGTATTAGTTTTAGTCGCTGCGCCAGAAGGTATTAAGGCTCTTGAAGCGGCACATCCCGACATTGAACTTTACTGTGCTTCTATTGATAGCCACCTAAATGAACATGGTTACATTATTCCGGGTCTCGGTGACGCGGGTGATAAAATTTTTGGGACTAAATAATCCCAAAACAAAAGACGGTATTCATGCCGTCTTTTTTCGGTGCATGAAATATTAAAAATATATTGACCGCACTTTCAGTTAATTCAAACAGAGAGTTGAAACTAAATGACACATCAAAATTCTTCCGTGGTAGAAAACCAGAGTAAACTTAAACAATCTTTTGTTGGCCTACAAATGCTCTTCGTCGCATTTGGTGCGCTCGTTCTTGTACCATTAATTACTGGTCTTGATTCCAATACAGCATTATTAACTGCTGGCGTTGGCACCCTACTCTTCCAACTTTGCACTAGCAAACAAGTTCCTATTTTCTTAGCCTCATCTTTTGCCTTTATCGCACCGATTCAATATGGTATTCAAACATGGGGGATTGCAACCACTATGGGGGGATTAGCATCGGCGGGTCTTGTATATTTAGCACTAAGTATATTGGTAAAATTACGTGGAACTGAAGCATTACAACGCATTTTCCCACCGATTGTTGTAGGCCCAGTGATTATTATTATTGGGATGGGGCTTGCCCCTGTGGCAGTTGATATGTCATTAGGCAAAAACAGTGTTTATGCTTATAACGACGCTATATTAGTTTCAATGGTAACACTCCTCACTACTTTATCTGTAGCAGTCTTTGCCAAAGGATTGATGAAACTCATCCCAATTATGTTTGGTATTACTGCGGGCTATATTTTATGCTTATTCCTTGGTTTAATTAATTTCCAACCAGTGATTGATGCGCCTTGGTTTAGCTTACCAAAATTAACTGCGCCTGAATTTAACCTAGAAGCTATTCTTTATATGTTGCCAATTGCTATTGCACCGGCGGTAGAACACGTTGGCGGTATTATGGCGATCAGCTCAGTTACCGGTAAAGACTTTTTAAAAAAACCAGGATTACACCGCACTTTATTAGGCGATAGCTTAGCAACTGCAGCTGCATCTTTAGTGGGTGGCCCACCAAATACAACTTATTCTGAGGTAACTGGTGCCGTAATGTTAACCCGAAATTTCAATCCTAATATTATGACATGGGCTGCCGTTTGGGCTATTGCAATTTCATTCTGTGGAAAAGTAGGCGCCTTCCTATCAACAATTCCAACTATTGTAATGGGAGGAATTATGATGCTTGTTTTCGGTTCAATTGCAGTGGTGGGCATGAGCACTTTAATTCGTGGAAAAGTTGATGTTACCGAAGCACGTAATCTGTGTATTATTTCTGTCGTCATGACATTTGGTATCGGCAATATGTTTGTAGATGTGGGCAATGTATCACTAAAAGGTATCAGCTTATGCGCAGTTGTTGCTATCATCTTAAACCTTGTTTTACCGAAAGCAAAAAATGAAGTAGAATAAGAGTTATTTTAAAAGGGTTAAATCCCAATTTAGCCCTTTTCTTACTTATAATCTGTAATATATAAATATTTGAATAAGCAGCTTCCCTTACCTATTCATCAAATTGATGATGCCACATTAGAAAACTTTTACAGCGATAATAATCTTTTATTGCTCGATTCTTTACGCAAAAATTCATCTGAGTTAAAACAACAGTTTTTCTATATTTGGGGAAATAAAGGTTCTGGAAAAACTCATCTGCTTAGAGCATTCAGTAACGAATATTTAATCAATCAACGTACTGCTATTTATGTACCGCTCAGAAAATCTCAATATTTTTCTACCGCGGTTCTTGAAAATCTAGAACAGCAAGAATTAGTGTGTCTAGATGATATACAAGCCGTGATCGGCAATGACGAATGGGAATTAGCTCTTTTTGATCTATTCAATCGAATTAAAGCGAGCGGAAAAACGCTTTTGCTTATTAGTTCAGATAAATCGCCTTCTGCACTTTCTGTAAAATTGCCTGATTTGAACTCTCGCTTGACTTGGGGGGAAATTTATCAATTAAATTCCTTAACTGACGAGCAAAAAATTAGTGTGCTACAACATAACGCTTATCAACGAGGAATTCAATTACCCGATGAGACGGCTAATTTTTTACTTACACGATTAGCTCGAGATATGCACACATTATTTGAAGCACTTGATCTACTAGATAAAGCCTCGTTGCAAGCACAAAGAAATCTTACGATTCCTTTCGTTAAAGAAATTTTAAATCTTTAACAAAAAAGGCGCTAATGCGCCTTTTTAATCATCCACCTGATAATTTAACGGTAAACCCTTTTTGCTCTAACAATTGCTTGAGCAAATCACGCTTTTCGCCTTGAATCTCAATCATTCCATTTTTAACTGAGCCACCACATCCACAACGTTTTTTTAATTCAGCCGCTAATTTTTTCAATTCCTCATCAGATAAATCTAAACCAGTTATAACCGATACTCCAGCACCTTTTCTACCACTTGTTTGTTTTTGGATACGTACAACACCGTCTCCTTTTGGGCGCACTAAGGAAACCTTTTCCTCTTTAATTCGCCCCACATCAGTTGAATACACTAAAATAGAATCTGACATCATTCTCTTACCTAATAGACGCGTTAATAGAACGAAGAACCTCTACTGGATTATCAGCTTTAGTAATAGGACGCCCTATTACTAAATAATCTGAACCAGCACGAATCGCAGCAGTAGGAATCATCACTCGTCTCTGATCACCAAAATCAGCCCCAATTGGACGAATACCTGGGGTCACTAATTTAAAGTCTTCTCCACAAGCGTTACGTAAAATTTTAACCTCTTGCGGAGAACAAACTACCCCATCCAAGCCTGCGCGTTGGGTTAAATGAGCTAAGCGTAAAACTTGTTCCATTAGCGATGCATTAATCCCAATTTGTAATAAATCCAAATCTTCCATACTGGTTAATACCGTCACAGCAATAAGCAATGGCGCATCTTTCCCATAAGGTTCAAGAATTCTCTTAGCTTCTTCCATCATTCGTAGCCCACCGCTGGCGTGCAAATCGACCATCCATACCCCCAAATCAGCAGCAGATCGGACCGCTCTTGCTACCGTATTTGGAATATCATGATATTTAAGATCTAAGAAAACATCGAAATTACGTTGATGTAATTGTTTTACAAAATTAATACCAAGTGTAGTAAACATTTCTTTACCCACTTTTAATCGACACAAACTCGGATCAATTTGATCAACTAAAGCAAGAGCATCTGATTCTTTCTCATAATCCAATGCCACAATAATTTTGTTTGTCATAATGTTACCTCACAGAGTATCAATTAATTATGTTCTTGACTTGAAACTGGTTTAATACTTTCCCATTGACGGCAAGATGGACAATTCCACAACAACTTGTGAATTTGATAACCACAATTTGTACAACGATAAGCTGACGTTTGCTTAATTCGTTCCCCCACCATTTTATGTAATAAAATTAGACTTTCTTTTCCACGTCCGTCTTCTGCCTCATCAATTTGATACTGCATAAAACGATGGAAAATTAAAGTACTTGGCTTTTTCGTGAGTTGCTGATAAAGCTTAGCTTGAGCAGCAGGTTTTCCATCTTTTTCTTCAATTAATTTAACTAGGGCTAACTCTACCTCATCATTATTAGTAATTTGGCCAGCACGAATTAAGAATAACTCAAAGTTATCTAACTGATTTAATTCTTCATAACAATGTTTTAAAGGTGACAAAATTTCACCCGTATAATCTGGATTTTGCTCCAAAACATTTTCTAGTATTTTTGCTGCTTGTTGATATTGACCTTCAAGCATTTCTAAATTTGCGAGTAATAAAGAAGCACGGACACAAGAAGGAGAAACCAACAAAGCCTTTTGTAAAATACTGCATTTTTCGACCACACTTTCAGGCTCTAAACTTTGTGAATATTCACAATAACATTGCGCAAGTTCAATATTATTCTCTTGTGGTTTGATTTTTGCGAGTTTTTCAGCAATATTAACCGCTTTTTTCCATTCTTTAGTTTTCTGATAAATCACTAAAAGTTGCTGCAAAGCATTTTCTGCAAATTCAGGTTCATCCACTAGTAAAATATAAAGACTTTCAGCTCGGTCAAAAAAACCAACCGTCATAAAATCTCGAGCAAGCTGCTGCTTAGCGAGCAGTTTTTGTTCAAAAGTATAATTTTGGCTACGATCTAAAGCCTGATGAATGCGAAGAGCACGATCAACTTCGCCTCTAGAACGGAATAGATTGCCAAGAGTCAGTTCAGCTTCAAATTGGGAGTGGCTTTCGATTTCATTTTCGGCTTCTTGCTTTTGTAGCATATTCAAAAATAGATCTACAGCCTTATCAGTTTGATTGGAAAGTAAGAAGTTTACCCCCGTAACATAATCTCGGGAGAGTTTATTACTAATGTCATCTTGATCTTTCTTTACACTACGCTGCCCCATGTACCAACCATAGGCTGCAGCGATAGGCAATAGTAGAAAGAGTAATTCTAGCATTAGACAGCCTTATCGCGGGTAGTCGTTAATTCATGAAGTTGTAATGTTTGACGTTTAACTTGGCGCGCTAAAACTATATTCTTGAATTTTAATTTTAAATAGAAAAATCCACTAATTAACCAACCAAGAATTAACCCAAAACCAAATAAAATTGCGACAAGTGTAGAAAGTTGAAGCTGACTTTCTGCCACAATATAGTTAAAGATTATTATTTGATCGTTATTGGCTCCAACAGTAATCGCAACAAGTACAATAGCAATAACAATCACAAAACCTAAAATATACTTAATCATAATTCCCCTCTCAACTTACGCCACTATTATGCCAAACTTTCTAATAAAAAACGACACTTACGCGCCGTTTGTACTAATGAACTATAAACAATTTACTCGTTCTTTTAATTCTTTACCCGCCTTGAAATGTGGCACTGATTTCTCATCTAATTTTACTGAATCACCTGTTTTGGGATTACGTCCTAAACGAGGCTGACGATAATGTAACGAAAAACTACCAAACCCACGAATTTCAATACGATCACCATTTTCGAGAGACTGAGACATAAACTCAAGAATATCTTTTACAAAATTTTCAATCATTTTCAGAGGTAACATTGGATGCTTTTCTGATAATTTTTCGATAAGTTCTGATTTAGTCATCGTCTTTTCTCCCCTCATATTATTCAAATTAAGATCTATTGCTAATACATTATTTCAATACATTAGCAATAAGCCCTAACAAATAAGGCTGGACATGAGCCCAGCCTTATTATGTAAATTAATTATTCACCTTTAGCTGCTTTAAATGCTTCAGCCATTGCGTTTGGAATAGCAACTTCTTCTTGTTTGTTATTCACATTTGCAACTGCTGCAGCTTCTTCAGCTTGATCTTTTGCTTTCACTGATAAGTGAACGATACGAGATTTACGATCTACACCAGTGTATTTAGCTTCAACTACGTCACCTGCAGTAACTTCATTTGTTAAATCAGCTGCGCGAATATAACCTTCAACGCCGCCCGCTAATTCAACTTTAGCACCTTTTGCATCTGCTTCAACTACTGTTGCTGATACTACAGCACCTTTTTTGTTAATTGCTACGAAGTTATTGAATGGATCTTCTTCAAGTTGTTTGATACCTAAAGAGATGCGCTCTTTCACTGCATCAACTGCTAATACTACTGCAGAAACTTCGTCACCTTTTTTGTAGTTACGAACTGCTTCTTCACCTGATACATTCCAAGAAATATCAGATAAGTGAACTAAACCATCGATACCACCTTCAAGACCGATGAAGATACCGAAATCAGTGATAGACTTGATTTTACCAGTTACTTTATCGCCTTTATTGTGAGTTTCAGCAAATTGAGTCCATGGGTTAGCTTTGCATTGTTTTAAGCCTAAAGAAATACGACGACGTTCTTCATCAATTTCTAATACCATTACTTCTACAGTATCGCCTAAGCTAACAACTTTAGATGGATGGATATTTTTGTTAGTCCAATCCATTTCAGAAACGTGAACTAAACCTTCAACGCCATCTAAGATCTCAACGAAACAACCATAGTCTGTTAAGTTGGTCACTTTACCAGTCAATTTGCTGTTTACTGGGTGATTTTCAGCAATTGCGGCCCATGGATCTTGACCTAATTGTTTTAAGCCTAAAGATACACGAGTACGATCTTTATCAAATTTTAATACTTTAACAGTAACTTCATCGCCAACATTCACGATTTCGCTTGGATGTTTAACACGTTTCCAAGCCATATCTGTGATATGTAATAAACCGTCAACACCGCCAAGATCAACGAATGCACCGTACTCAGTTAAGTTTTTAACGATACCTTTAACTTCTGAACCTTCAACAAGGTTTTCTAATACTTGTTCACGTTCTTGGCTGTTTTCAGATTCAATCACTGCACGACGAGAAACAACAACGTTGTTACGTTTTTGATCTAATTTGATTACTTTGAATTCTAATTCTTTACCAAGTAAATGATCTGCTTCACGCGCTGGACGAGTATCAACTAAAGAACCTGGTAAGAATGCACGAACACCGTTTAACTCAACTGTGAAGCCACCTTTCACTTTGCCGTTGATTAAACCGATAACGGTCGCTTTTTCTTCGTAAGCTTTTTCTAATTCAATCCAAGATTCGTGACGAACAGCTTTCTCACGAGAAAGTTTAGTTTCGCCGAAACCATCTTCAACTGCATCTAATGCAACATTTACAGTATCGCCAACTTGGATTTCAAGTTCGCCTTGTGCATTTAAGAATTCAGCAACTGGGATTGCAGACTCAGATTTTAAACCTGCATCAACAAGCACAAAGCCTTTTTGGATAGCTACTACAGTACCGCTAACGATTGAACCTTGACGAGTTTCAAGGCCTTTTAATGATTCTTCAAAAAGTTGAGCAAAAGATTCTGACATATAAATAATCTTCTTAATTTAAGTTAATAACATCCACATTAAAATCCATAAAATGCGGGGTTGAGGATAAATGTTTATTCTTCCTTGAACAAACAGTTAAATCGAAACTGATACCTTTTCTTGAATATAAGCTAACGCCTGATCAATAACTTCACCAATACTCAACGTTGTGCTATCCAATAACAGAGCATCATAAGCCGGTTTTAGAGGCGCAACCTCTCGATTTCTATCACGAAAATCACGCTCTTTTATCTCGGCTAAAATCTGCTCAAAGTTACCATTTATTCCTTTATTTTGCAACTGTTTATAACGTCTTTTTGCACGTTCTTCAGCACTCGCATCTAAAAATAACTTCACTTGAGCATTTGGAAATACCACAGTGCCCATATCTCTACCATCAGCAATTAATCCATCATTTTTCGCAAAATCTTGCTGAAGTTGTAGCAAAGCTGACCGCACTTCTGGAAACACAGCGACTTTAGATGCGGCATCAGCGACTTCTTGAGTGCGAATTAAATGGCTTACATTCATGCCAGCAAGCAAAATATTCACCTCGCCATTTTGAGGAATAAATTGAATATCTAAGTGACGAGCTAATTCAGCTAGCGCCGACTCATTTGTTAAATCAGTTTTACGTTGTAATGCTGCTAATGCTGTAACACGATAAATCGCTCCACTATCCAACAACGCATAACCTAGCTTTTCAGCTAAAGCGTAACAAAGCGTCCCCTTCCCAGCACCGCTCGGACCATCAACAGTAATAATCGTTCCCATGCTACTTATCTCTTACTTAATTATGACAATTTATCGTATTATAGAGATAAACGAGTCATTTCGCTAAAAATTCTTTTGCTAACTCATATAAGTAATAAGCGGTTGGAAACAACACCCTATCATCTACACGGAATTTAGGGTGATGTAATGCATAAGGCCCACCTGAACCTATCATAACAAATACACCTGGCACTTCTACTTGATAAAAAGCAAAGTCTTCGCCAATGGGACTTGCTTCCACAATTTTAGTCTCAAATCCAATAGCACCTGCTACATTTAAAACAAAAGGAACCAACTGCTCATCATTATTTACAGAAGGCGGGCCAGCATGCCAATCTAGTTCTATTTCAACATCAAACGCAGTCGCAATGCCTTGCAATAACATACGTAAACGCTGTTCAATCTGAGTTCTTACATTCGCATTAAAACTTCGAACAGTTCCTTCTAAATAAGCATTGTCAGGGATGACGTTCCAAGTATTACCACTTTCAATATGAGTTATGGAAATAACCGCATTTTCATTAGCCGGAATATTTCGACTGATAATAGTTTGAACAACACTAATAATCTGAGCAAGTACTACTATGGGATCTTTACCATCCTCTGGGCGAGCCGCATGAGCTCCCTTTGCTAAAATACGAATTTCAAAACGATCCACTCCTGCTGTTAATGCATGTGACTTGGTACCTACTGTACCTACAGGCAACGTGGGATCATTATGTAAACCAAAAATAGCATCTACATTTTGTAAAGCACCAGACTTTAATACGTTCAATGCACCTAAACCTGTTTCTTCTGCAGCCTGAAACAATACTCTAACAGTCCCCTCTAATTCATTTTGATGCTGTTTTAATAAAATTGCAGCACCAAGTGCAGCTGACATATGAAAATCATGTCCACAGGCATGCATAATACCAACTTTTTTTGAGCTAAATTCAACACCTGATTCTTCCTCTATTGGTAATGCATCTATATCTGCACGCAGCATTACGGTTTTTCCAGCTTTAAGGCCTTTAATCTCTGCCACTAATCCTGTTTGAAGTGGAAATGGTAAAATATCAATATGATGTTTTTCTAAAACTTCCCTAATTTTCGCCGTTGTTTCAAATTCTTCATTGGAAAGCTCTGGATATTGATGGCGTTCTTGACGAAATTGACGTAAAAAATCTGCCAAGATTTGATATTGTTGTGTCAATTGATTTAATTTTTCCATATTACATCTCATAATATTGATTGATAAGCTTGAATAAAATCCTGAATATTAATTCCATTTTTTAAATTGCTAATATCTTGATAAAGTTGCTGAGATAAGGAATTATTACCTATAGCTAACTCAAGTTTCTCTTTTAATTGAGTATTGGAATAAGGGTTCATAGGACTTCCTTTTGGAAAATTAGAACTAGCCTCTAAAATAGCCCCATTTTTTAACTGTACTCTAATTTTCACTTTTTTAGGATTTACTTCATTATTTTGATAAGTTCGATGAATTTTAGACATAACCTCGCAAATACATGGTTCAACTTGAGACTGCTCAAAATGTTGAAAATCCAATTTTTTATTTAGCAAAATTGAAGCTAAAATATATTCTGCAGAAAATTTTCCCTGGCTAGCAATATCTACTTTTTGATAAATTAATGCAGCATCTGAGTTAACATAAAAACAAATCTCAATTTGAAGAATATCACTTATATTTGAAATCTTATTTCTTAACTTATAAGAAATATCAGCAATTCCTGCTGCGGCTGAACAATAAGGATAATTTTTAAACCAAAGCTGATGAATTTGCCAATTTTTCTCCCAATCATATCCCCAGTCTTCAACCGAACATTGGTCTCCAAATAACATAAAAAAACCAATTTTTTCATCAAATGGATTTTGTGGTAAAGACAAGCTTGTTTTAATCCAATCAATAGATTGAATCGCATTTTGTGCAGCAATTCCTGCATGTAAAGCCTTAATAGGAGAACCAAATACAAAACGCATTCCTGACGATTGTGTTGCAGCCAATGAGATAGCATCAGATAGAAAAAAATATTGGTGTAAATAGCCTATAGCACAAGTTGCGGCAATTCCTCCTAAAGTGATTGTGCTATGCCATCCCCTGATATAGAGTTTAGGATTTAGTATCTGCCCCAAACGAGCCATAACCTCTACACCAATAACATAAGCAGTTAAAAAACGCCTACTGTCAATTATCTGTATACTTTTATCAATGCTGGCAAAAAGCGCACTTAAAATCACAGATGAAGGGTGTCCACGTACAGTCGCATGCACATCATCATAATCTAAGTAATGTGCTTGAAAACCGTTAAATAAGGCCGCCTGTCTTGCGGTCACTAACTGTTTTTGTCCAATTAACCATGCCTTCTTATTTCCTCCCTCTAGCATAATCCAATCTTTAAATTGTTGTAATTCAACTTGATTTTTAGCTTGGAGTGAAGAGGCAAAATAATCTACAACCCCTCTTGTAGCCTGTTTTAATGTATCTTGTTCATTAATTAAGGGGGTATTTAGAATTTTATTTGCCAATTCTTGTGCATTCATTCCCCTCCCCCTAAATATAAAATTCAATGGGATCTGAAAATTGCTTTACAAAACGTTTTGTTTGTTCTTGCTTAGGAAAATCAATAAGCTGCTTAGCAGGTCCTTGTTCTATGATGTTTCCATCTGCCATAAAAATAATACGATCAGCCACATGTTTTGCGAATTCCATTTCATGAGTAACAATAACCATTGTAATTTTTTGTTTAGCTAACTGTTGTATCACTTGTAAAACTTCATTTACACGCTCTGGATCCAACGCAGATGTAGGCTCATCAAAAAGCAAAACTTTAGGTTTTACAGCCAAAGCACGAGCTATCGCAATACGTTGTTGCTGCCCTCCCGAAAGCGTAATAGGATACTGGTGGGCCTGCTCGGAAAGTCCGACCCGTTTTAGTAAATCCAAACCTAATTTTTGCGCTTCAATTTTACTCATTTTCTGATTAACCAACGGTGTTAGTGTAATGTTCTCAAGTGCAGTTTTATTTTTAAATAAATTATAACTTTGAAACACCATTGCTGATTGATGACGTAATGAGACTTCATCCTGACGAGAATGCCCTTTAACATCAAACTCTTTAGATGCTATTTTAATTTTCCCTTCATCAGGTTTTTCCAATAAATTTAAACACCGTAATAAAGTAGATTTCCCTGATCCTGAAGGTCCAATAATTGCGACAACCTCCCCTTTTTGAATAGATAAATCAATTGATTTTAATACTGTATTTTTTCCAAAGGATTTTGAAAGTTTTTCAACAGAAATCATTGTAGTCATAATACATCCTTAACGTTTATAAGGGGAAGATAAAGCCACTTCTAATCGTTTTTGGGCCCAAGAATAAAGAACAACCACAAGCCAATAAACAATACCTACAGCTAGATAGGTTTCAAAGAATTTATATGATTCTACCGTTAATAACTTACCTGCAGCTAATAATTCTGGCACCCCAACAAAGAATGCTACTGATGAATCCTTTAATAAAGAAATAAACATATTCCCTGTACTTGGTAAGGCATTAACAAAAGCCTGAGGTAAAATAATATGACGATAAACATTTATAAGAGATAATCCCATCGCCATACCTGCCTCTTTCTGACCATTGTCTACAGACTCTAAACCTGCTCGAAAAATTTCAGCCAAATAAGCTGAATATTTCAAACTAAAACAAAGTAGTGCAGCGTTCATTGCTGACATTTCTTTTAAACTAGGAAATAACTGTGGTGAACCATAATAAATGATAAATAACAACACTACCGTTGGCATCCCACGAAACAATGAAATATATAAAGCAAGTACCCCATCTATCATAAAACTTTTATTCACACGAATTAGAGCAATAAATAAACCAATAAAAATTGCTATAAAAATTGACACTACCGCAATAAATAATGTAGTTGGCAAATATGAAATAATATTAGGAAAAACTGAAATAAAATATACAAAATCAAAACTCATATATAATCCATTAGGTAAACCCAAGAAATATCCTATCAAAAACCGGGAGGTTGAACCTCCCAATTCTTATTTATCTGATGCAGTAATATCCTCGCCATAATATTTAATAGAAAGCTCTTTTAATTTCCCACTTTCTTTTAATTTTTTTATAGCTTGGTTAAATTCTTTACGTAGTTCTTCTCCTTTTTCATTTTTAGCAAATGGAAATGCTACTTCTTCAATTACTAATGGTTCTCCTACTAATTTAAATGGTAAATTACCGCGTTTAATCTCAGCCAATAAGATTGGTTTAGAATTTACATAACCATCAACACGTTTATATACCAAATCATACATTGCCCCATCGCGAGTTTCATAAGTTTTCACATTTACTTCATTATTAGGAAAGCGTTTCTGCAAATTTTTCAAATGATTAGAACCCAATACCCCTGAAATCGTTTTTCCTTTAAAATCATCCAAAATATTAATTGTGCTATTATCTTTATGAGCTACAAGTTGACTACCATAATAACTGTAAGGTTGTGTAAAATCATATTTAGTTTTACGCGCCTCAGTTACTGCGACTGCATTAGCAACAGTATCTAAACGGCCTGAATCAAGTTGGCCCATAAGTCCTGAAAATTCAGCTGTCGTCCATTCAATGGTATAGCCTAATTCTTTTGCTATTGCCTCAGTTGTCTCTACATCAAACCCAACTAATTTACCATTCTGTTTAAAACCATTTGGATAACTTTGTCCAGTAGATCCTATTTTTAATATCTTAGGTGAAACTATCTTTGAACTATCATTGTCCTTATCATTACAACCAGCTAAAACAACTGTTGTTGCTAAAATAGTGAAAAGTGCGGTATGTTTTAAAATCATTTTTAACTCCTTATTTAATTAATGATGATGTTTTTGATACTCTTGAAATAATGTTGTGTTTAAAATTTTTCGATAATAAATTGTCGTATGATCATCGGTTAAATTTGCTTTACCAATTTCTTCAAAACCTTGTTTTATATAAAAGGAATTTAACCAAGGATGATTTTCTGCCGTACCTAGTGTCACAAAAGGCACTTTAAGTTGCTTTAATAAAATATTCTCCTCTGTCCACTTTATAAGCTCTACCGCTAGACCTTGCTTTTTATAATCTGGATGAGTTGCCAACCAGCCAATATGAGGTACACCATAAGGTCCTGGATTATTCCCCCAAGGCAAACGTAAACTAATAGAACAAACAAGATTGCCATCAATAAATCCACCAAAGACTAAATTAGCGCATAAATGCTGCTCAATTTCAGACTTAGAAACCGTTGATGCAGAAAAATGAATTCCTAAAGCTAATATAGGTTGATAAGCACGATGTAATAAACTTTGATATGATTCAATATCAACAAGCGTTAGTGTTCTAATATCCATTAATCTAATAACCCCGATAGCTCTGCATAACGAATAACGATATCTACTTTATCTGGAGCACTTCCTAAATAATTTTGTGGAACAAGCCATTCTGTTATTTCAGACTCATTAAATTCTTTCTTAATAATAGGGTTTTCTAACAATACATCTTTAAATGATCGAGCTTCTTCAAAAGCTTTCATTGAACATTCATATACTAAGCTATGACTACTTTGTTTTCCTAAACGTTTACCTAATTCAAACATCACTTTTTCAGAAAGAAGTAGCCCATTCTGCAACTCCAAATTTTTTAACATTTGCTCAGCATTCACTTTCATTCCGCGTAAAATAGATAAACCAATTTGTAATTGAGCTGAAAGATAAATATTCATCTCAGGCAAAGCAATCCACTCTGCTCGCCAACTCATGGCATCACGTTCGTGCTCAACTCTCATTGATTCATGAATTAATGCAACACTTTTAAAAATAGGTGAGGTAAGGCTAGCCATTCCCTCTAATGCAGCAGGATTCCGTTTATGAGGCATTGTTGATGAACCAATTTTTCCACTAGAAAAAGGCTCCTCAATTTCATTAATCTCTGTACGCATTAAGTTGTAAAACTCATTAGCAATTTTACCCAACGTTCCACTGATTAAGGCTACAACCGAAGCATATTCAGAAAAGCGATCCCGTGCGGCTTGCCATCCGATATTCGGTGCATTTAATCCTAATAATGCTAATGCTCTCGCTTCCACTTCAGGACCTTTTTTACCAAATGATGCATAAGTACAGATCGCACCACTAATATTGCCGACCAACACACGATCACGAATCTCATTTAAACGTTGCAAATGGCGAACAAATTCATCTAACCACACCGCTAATTTAAAACCAAATGTTGTTGGTAAAGCTTGCATTCCATGAGTCCGCCCCACCATAGGTAAATATTGATATTTTTTAGCTAATGTCTTTAATTCTTGCGCAACAAGACGTGTATCACGTAGTACAATCTCAAAAGCTTCTTTTAACTGAAGCACTGTTGCCGTATCAACAATATCTTGTGTTGTCGCACCATAATGAATATATTCCCCAGCATCACCGGATTGACGCTGTAAAGCATTAATGGTCGCCATAAAAGTATGTCTTAAGCGAACAGCTTCCTCTGCAAGTTCATTAAAATTAAGCGCCTCAACCTTCACCAATTGAGCAATTTTATTTGCCGCTTCTGATGGAATAACCCCTAATTCCCCCTCAGCTTTTGCTAAAGCAATTTCGACTTCAATTTGCTTACGAAAACGATTTTCCTCTGACCATATAGATCTCATCTCAGGAGTACCAAAATTATTCCCCAATGTAAGAAAATCAATTACATGTGCTGCCATTTTGCTTCCCTTTTATAAAATAACTAATTTGGAATGACGATGATTCTATAAATCTTTTATCTCCCCATCTAATAATTAATCCCCACATCATATTCCATTTTAGTCTATTAAGATTTTAATCAGAGAAGATTGGTAATAAAAATGTAAAAAATGAAAATAAAATGTTAATTTTTATGAGATATTGATCACATTTTCCCCAAAGAGGTATATTCTTTTATGCCTAAATCCATACAATGCACAAGTCTTTTTTATTATAAATTTAAGGATATTTTCTAATGTCTTTTGTTCTGAGTATTTTTCCTATTGTTTTGCTGATTTATCTAATGGTAAAACGAAATGCCTTGCCTTCTTATGTCGCATTACCTTGGATTGCAACATTAGTAATGGGTGTCCATCTTCTTCACTTTAATACCGATATTGTCACAATTAGTGCCAATGTTGTTTCCGCTATTATTGCTGTACAAACCCCAATTACAGTTATTTTTGGCGCGATCTTATTTAATCGCTTTTCAGAAATTTCAGGTGCGACAGATACCATGCGTAAATGGCTAGGGAATATTAATCCCAATCCTGTAGCTCAATTAATGATTATCGGTTGGGCATTTGCTTTTATGATTGAAGGAGCAAGTGGTTTTGGTACACCTGCAGCCATTGCGGCACCTATTTTAGTCGGGCTAGGTTTTCATCCATTAAAAGTCGCCATGTTGGCACTAATCATGAACTCCGTCCCAGTCTCTTTTGGGGCTGTGGGAACGCCTACATGGTTTGGTTTCGGTCCACTAAAACTATCAGAAGATATAATTTTGGAAATTGGTTCTATTACAGCATTTATCCATTCTATTGCCGCATTTATTATTCCATTATTAGCATTACGAGTCTTAGTAAGTTGGAACGATATTCGTAAAAATATTCTATTTATCTATATCAGTGTCTTTGCCTGTGTCATTCCTTATTTCTTACTTGCCCAAGTTAATGATGAATTTCCATCATTAGTAGGCGGAGCAATTGGTTTATTTATTTCTGTATGGGCTGCAAATCGCAATATTGGCTTAACAAAAGTAGAAAATAGTCTGGATAATAATGCGGTAACAACTAAGCAAGTAATGAAAGCATTATTCCCAACAGGTTTATTGATTGCATTCCTAATCATTACACGTATCCATCAATTACCTTTCAAAGCAATGATGAATGACGCTACAATGTGGTTCTCAACAACCCTAGGATCATTAGGTACATTTGAAATTAGTAAAGGATTAATCTTTACCTTAAAAGATATTTTTGGTTCTGATGTATCATCAAGCTACAAATTGCTTTACGTACCAGCGTTAATTCCATTTGTAATTACAGTTTTAATTGCAATTCCTATATTTAACGTCTCAATTAGCAATGTTAAAAACGTTTTTACTTCAAGTTTACAACAATCAAAAAATCCATTTATAGCCTTAGTGGGAGCCTTGGTTATGGTGAACTTAATGTTAGTCGGAGGTGAACACTCCATGGTGAAAATTATTGGTCGCACCTTTGCAGAAATATCCGGCAGTAACTGGACAATTTTCTCCTCTTTCTTAGGGGCTATAGGGGCATTCTTCTCTGGATCAAACACCGTATCTAACCTAACATTTGGTAGTGTTCAACTTTCTACAGCGGAAACAACAGGAATTTCAGTAGCGCTAGTCCTAGCTTTACAATCTGTTGGAGGCGCAATGGGAAATATGGTATGTATTAATAATATCGTTGCTGTCAGTTCAGTATTAAATATTTCTAACCAAGAAGGTACCATTATTAAGAAAACCATTATCCCTATGATGATTTACGGTATTATTGCGGCACTCTGTGCGCTTTACTTAGTACCTTTACTTTATAATCTATAAATTTACTTGGAAAAATGACCGCACTTTTGCGGTCATTTATTACTTTTCTCTTATTGGAGTGATTAAAAATGAACGTAAATTTCTACGTAACCTGCATTGCAGACGTAGTAAAAAGTGATGTGGCCAAAAACACCGTTTTACTGCTTGAGAAACTTGGTTGCAATGTTACTTTCCTTGAAAAACAAGGTTGTTGTGGGCAGCCTGCATTAAATAGTGGCTATACAAAACAAGCTATCCCTGGCATGAAAAACTTAGTCGAAACCTTTGAAGTAAATGATTACCCAATCGTAGCACCTGCCGGTTCTTGTGTTTATGCGATCAAAAATTATCCCAACTACTTCACTAACGCAGGGGAATTAGACTGGGCTAAACGAGCCCAAAAAGTAGCTTCACGTTTCTGTGATTTAACCGATTTTATCGTGAATAAACTTGGAATAACTGATATTGGTGCCTATTTGCCAGGTAAAGCGGTTTATCACCCTTCTTGTAGTCTTACACGTAAACTGGGCATCGTAAATGAACCTATCGCACTGTTAAAAAATGTGAAAGGATTAGAACTACTTCCTATTCATAATCAACAAACCTGCTGTGGCTTCGGTGGGACTTTCTCTGTGAAAATGGCAGAGATTTCTGGCGAAATGGTGAAAGAAAAGGTTGAGCATATTGAAGAGGTTGAACCACAATATTTAATCGGTGCAGATGTAAGTTGTTTATTAAATATTGGTGGTCGTTTACAACGCGAAGGCAGCAAGATTAAAGTGATGCATATTGCGGAAGTATTAATGCAAGGGGAGAAATAAGATGTCATTAAAAACCAGTAATCTTCCTTTTAAAGCGCGTGTCGATCATGAAGTGCACAACACTATCATGCGTAAAGCGGTAGTGAAAGCCCAAGAAACTATTGGGGCTAACCGTCAAAAAATGGTGGACGAATTAGGTCATTGGGAAGAATGGCGTGATTTATCTAAACAGATTCGTAACCATGTTTTAGCTAATTTAGATGCTTATTTGTATCAATTGAGCGAAAAAGTGATGGAAAATGGCGGTAAAGTGTATTTTGCTGAAACGGCCGAAGAAGCGAGTGCTTATATTCGCAAAGTTGCATTAGAGAAAAATGCGAAGAAAATCGTAAAATCCAAATCCATGGTGACTGAAGAAATCGGTTTAAACGAAGTGCTTGAAAAAGAGGGCATGCAAGTGATCGAAACCGATTTGGGTGAATATCTATTACAAATTTCAGGTGATAAACCATCCCATATCGTTGTGCCTGCAATTCACAAAGATCGTCACCAAATCCGCAAAGATTTATCTGAAAAACTCGGCTATGAAGGTGAGGAAACGCCTGAAGATATGACGCGTTTCGTACGTGAAAAAATTCGTCAAGATTTTTTAGAGGCTGATATCGGTATCAGTGGTTGTAACTTTGCTGTAGCGGAAACCGGCTCAGTTTGTTTGGTGACAAACGAAGGTAACTTACGTTTAGCGACGACCTTACCAAAAACACATATTGCCGTGATGGGAATGGAGCGTTTAGCGCCAACTTTCCAAGAGGTGGATGTGTTAATTACGATGCTTGCTCGTAGTGCGGTAGGTGCAAAATTAACTGGTTATAACACTTGGTTAACTGGTCCTCGTCTTACTGGTGAAACTGACGGTCCTGAAGAATTCCATTTGGTTATTGTGGATAATGGCCGTTCAGATATTTTAGCGTCTGAATTCCAAGAAGTTTTACGTTGTATCCGCTGCGGTGCTTGTTTGAATACTTGTCCGGCATATCGTCAAATCGGTGGTCATGGGTATGGTTCTATTTACCCAGGTCCAATTGGTGCAGTAATTTCTCCATTACTAGGTGGCTATGATGAATTCAAAGAATTGCCGTATGCTTGTTCATTATGTAACGCGTGTAATTCTGTCTGCCCGGTGCGTATTCCATTAGCACAGTTAATCTTAAAACACCGTGAGAAAATGGTAGAGTTAGGTAAAACTCCTGCGATGGAACGTTTATCTATTTTTGGTTTCACCACAGCCAATGCTAACCCAACGCTATGGAAAACAGGTGTGAATATCGGTGCGAAATTAGCGGGTAAGCTGATCAAAAATGGGAAAGCACCAATTACATTTGGGGCATTGGGTGAATGGACAAAAGCACGAGATTTACCACAAGCAGATGGCGAAAGCTTCCGTCAATGGTTTAATAATAGAGAGAGAGGGTAATAAGCATGGATTTACAAAATCGCGAAAATTTTCTTAATAAATTAGCGGCGAAAATGGGTAAAGCCCGTGCTATCGTACCTGAACCGATGGAAGCACCTGTCAATACGTACCCTACTGAGCGTTTAACCCATTTAAGTGCGGTTGATTTAGCGAATGAATTTACCAATTCTGCTAAAACCATGATGGTGGACGTAAATGTGTGTAAAGAGTCTGATGCAGTGCAAACTTTACTTGCTCTTTGTGAAAAATATGGTGGCGGTGATGTTGTGCTTAATTCCGATGAAAGATTGAGTGCGCTTGGTATTCCTGCGGCGCTTGAAGCGAAATATACTTGTCATACATGGTCACCAGAAACGGCACAAGATAATATTAGTTTTTCTGAAAAAGCTAATCTTGGTGTGGTTTATGCAGAATATGGTTTGGCGGAAACTGGCGGAATCGTCTTATTCTCTAGCGCAGATCGTGGACGTTCAGTGAGTTTATTACCTGAAAAATCGATTGTTGTTGTACGTAAAAGCCAAGTACTTCCACGTGTTGCACAAGTGGCGAAGGTATTACACGATAAAGCACAACAAGGCGAGCGTATGCCATCTTGTATCAATATTATCTCAGGTCCAAGCTCAACGGCGGATATTGAATTGATTAAAGTGATTGGTGTCCATGGACCCGTAGCAAAAATCTATTTAATAATTGATGATCTATAATGCAGAAAGGGGTAAATGCCCCTTTTTCTTTCCCCTATCAAGACATTTTTCTACCTTCATCTGAAATTAGTTTTTTTCATTATTTTTTGTTATTTCATTAATTTTATTAAATTACCTCTTGAGTTTTTTAGTTAAAATGAAATAATGATAATCTTTCTCAATAAAAAAGGATATGATAATGAAGAAAGTTATTAAATTAAATTTAATCACACTCTGCTTAATCAATACCCTAAGTGTTTCTATCGTTGATGCAAAAGCTGAAGAAACATTAGATCAAATTGATGTAGTAGAAAAAAATGTCGCCAACGATAAAAAACCTTTTACGGAAGCGAAAGCAAAAAGCACCCGAGAGCATATTTTTAAAGAAACCCAAACTATCGATCAAGTTATTCGAAGTATCCCTGGTGCTTTTACTCAACAAGATAAAGGCTCTGGCGTAGTTTCTGTGAATATTCGTGGCGAAAATGGGTTAGGTCGTGTCAATACAATGGTCGATGGGGTTACACAAACCTTCTATTCCACCTCAATGGATTCAGGTCAATCAGGTGGTAATTCTCAATTCGGTGCATCGCTTGATCCTAACTTCATTGCTGGTGTCGATGTCAATAAAAGTAACTTTTCAGGTTCTAATGGCGTAAATACCTTATCTGGTAGTGCCAATTTTAGAACGCTAGGTGTTAATGATGTTATTACTGATGACAAACCATTTGGGCTTATCGTAAAAGGAATGACGGGGAGCAATGCAACTAAATCGAATTTTATGACAATGGCTGCAGGCAGAAAATGGCTTGATAATGGTGGTTATGTTGGTGTGGTATATGGTTACAGTCAACGTGAGGTGTCTCAAGATTATCGTATCGGTGGAGGAGAACGATTGTCTTCGCTAGGACAAGATATTCTTGCTAAAGAAAAAGAAGCCTATTTCCACAATGCAGGTTATGTTTTAAATTCAGCTGGACAGTGGACACCTGATTTAAACAAAAACCATTGGTCTTGCAATGCACCTAATCCAACATTTCATGGAAGTACAGAAAAAACGACAAGCTCTAATGATTTAACAGGAGAAACAGAAACAATATGGACCGATTCAAATTGTATTACTCATATTGAAAAATCCAATATATACGATCCTGAAGAAACAGAGACCAGTGTAAAAAATATTTATAAAAATCAAGCTAGAAAAAATATTCTACAACAATTAGGAGCAGGAAAAAAACCTGAGGATATTGAAGAGCTCCAAAAAGGTGATGATGGAATTGAAAAAACTGACAAATCATTTGAACGTAATAAAGATCAATATAGTGTCGCTCCTATTGAACCAGGCAGCTTACAATCTCGCTCACGTAGCCATTTGTTAAAATTTGAATATGGAGATGATCACCATACTCTAGGAGCTCAACTACGCACATTGGATAATAAAATTGGTTCTCGCAAAATTGAAAACCGTAATTACCAAGTCAATTATAACTTCAATAATAACAACTATCTTGATCTTAATTTAATGGCAGCACATAACATTGGCAAAACCATTTATCCTAAGGGTGGCTTTTTTGCTGGTTGGCAAGTTGCAGATAAACTTATCACAAAAAATGTGGCAAATATCATTGATATTAATAACAGCTATACCTTCTTATTGCCAAAAGAAATCGATTTAAAAACCACATTAGGGTTTAACTATTTTACTAACGAATACAGTAAAAACCGTTTTCCAGAAGAATTAAGTTTATTTTATAATGATGCTTCACATGATCAAGGTAACTACAGTAATTTAGGACGATTTAAAGGTAGTCGTAATTTACTGCCACAACGTTCAGTGATCTTACAACCTTCAGGTAAGCAGAAATTTAAAACAGTATATTTTGATACCGCACTTTCTAAAGGAATTTACCATTTAGACTATAGTGTCAATTTTACGCATTATGCATTTAACGGTGAGTATGTAGGTTACGAAAATACACCAACACAAATTAATGAGCCGATTTTGCATAAATCAGGTCATAAAAAAGCATTCAATCATTCTGCTACATTAAGTGCAGAACTGAGTGATTATTTTATGCCATTTTTTACTTATTCACGAACACACAGAATGCCGAATATTCAAGAGATGTTTTTCTCTCAAGTGTCTGATGCTGGAGTGAATACGGGATTAAAACCTGAGCGAGCTGAAACTTATCAACTTGGTTTTAATACCTATAAAAAAGGCGTTTTCACTAAAGAAGATGTATTAGGTTTAAAATTAGTGGGCTATCGTAGTTTTATCAAAAATTATATTCATAATGTATATGGTGTATGGTGGAGAGATGGCATTGTTCCTGACTGGGCTTCTGAGAATGGATTTAGATTTACCATTGCTCATCAAAATTATAAGCCAATTGTGAAAAAGAGCGGTGTTGAATTAGAAGTAAATTATGACATGGGACGTTTCTTTGCAAATCTGTCTTATGCATACCAACGAACAAATCAACCAACCAATTATGCAGATGCTAGTCCACGTCCTAACAATGCGTCAAAAGAGGATATTCTGAAACAAGGTTATGGTCTATCCCGTATCTCAATGCTACCTAAAGATTATGGAAGATTAGAACTTGGATCTCGCTGGTTTGATCAAAAATTAACTCTTGGTATCGCAGCACGTTACTATGGGAAAAGTAAACGAGCAACCATTCAAGAAGATTATATTAACGGTTCTCAATTTGAATTAAATACGAGCCATGAACGAACTTATTATGCAATCAAGAAAACAGAGGAAATTAATAAACAACCGATTATTTTAGATTTGCATGTAAGTTATGAACCTGTTAAAGATTTAATTATCAAAGCTGAAGTACAAAACCTACTAGATAAACGTTATGTTGATCCTTTAGACTCAGGCAATGATGCTGCTTCACAGCGCTATTATTCAAGCTTAAATGATTCAATTTGTAGTAAAAATAATACTTGTGAAGATGGAGGAAAAGATAAATCTGTACTTTATAACTTTGCACGTGGAAGAACTTATATTCTAAGTTTGAACTATAAATTCTAATTGGCTCATATAAAAAGGCATAGCTAATAAGCTATGCCTTTTAAATAATATTTATGATTTAATTGTAAAATTTATTATCTGATTAAAAGATTATTACTACAGTCTATCAATCATCCCTAATACTAATGATGAAGACTGTTTTGCAGCCAACGGTAAGAACTCTTCAAAAGACATACTTGCTTCACCATTGCCTGCATCAGAAATTGCTCGAACCACTACAAAAGGCACATTAAAAGCATAGCAAACTTGTGCAATCGCTGTGGCTTCCATTTCAACCCCCGTCACATTCGGGAAGTCAGCTTTTATTTGTGCAATTTTGTCTTCACTATTAATAAAACTATCGCCAGAGCAAATTAAACCACGTTTTACTGATTGTCCTTGCTTTTCTGCAATTTCTTGAGCGAGGTCAGCTAGTTTTTGGTCTGATAAAAATGCCGCGGGATTAGCGGGCAGCTGCCCTTTTTCATAGCCAAAAGCTGTCACATCCGCATCGTGGTAGCGTGTTTCATCAGAAATCACAATATCCCCCACTTTCAAGCCTTTTGCTACCCCACCCGCAGAACCAGTATTGATCACAAAATCTGGCTTGGCTAATTGCAACAATGCAGTCGTACCAATTGCGGCAGCCACTTTTCCAATACCTGATTGCAATAATGCAACATTTTTACCATTAATTTTGCCTTCAAAAATGACCGCACTTGCTACTCGAGTTTCAGTTCTCTCTGCCATTAAATTTTTTAAAATTTCTACTTCTTGCGCCATTGCGCCAACAATTCCGATTTTCATCACTTTTGTTCCTGTTCTATTTTATTTACCAAAAAATCTAACACCGCCACGCTATAATCATCGTTATAAAGGGTGCTCGCCGTGAGTACATATTTTCCCCCAATGACAACGTAAGGATAGGTAAACACACCATATTCTTCCGTCAATTCAATCGCATCTTGAATTTGCTCTTTTACTCTTTCTGAATTTTCAGCCTGAATAAATAACTGTTTATCTAGAGCTTGTTCTTCCGCCCATTGTTGAATTTTATTTGTCGCAGACAACTCTGCATAACGGGATTTTTCTGAAGTTTCAAATAATAAAACATTAGATAATTCACCCGCACTTAGTGCTTGCAAGGTATAAAAAACGCGTGCGCTAAACTGACTATCCGCAGTTGCAATAGGATATTGCTCCAACGCAACTTTATTTGTACGCATTTGACTATAAAGCTCTAAAATATCTTGCGCTGACGAACATACGCGGCAATCGTAATCAAAAAAGAATTGAATACGTATTTTTTTGTCTGCTCTAGGCGCTTGTTCAATAGGTTCTTGATAAGAAAAATAATCCCGCCCATCTTCAAAATGCATGACATCAGAAGATGGTAAGTGCGGTGGATTTTGAGTAGAAAATTCTTTTTGATTTACTTCAGCTAAAACCGATGATGTAAACCCAAATAAGCCTAATACGAATAATCCATAAAATTTCAAAACATTACTCATCAATCGCTTCAATATATTCTACTAAAAGCTGTACATTTCGGTTACCACGAAACTCATTAACATCCAATTTATATGCAAATCTTGCCTGTTTAATTGAAAGATCGGGATATAATCTTGTGTCAATATTAAACGCAACCGCATCTAATAAAGGGCCACCTTGTTTTGGCTCCACTAACATTTTGAGATGATTTTGATTTTGTCCAATTGCACGCTGATCTAAAATTTTGAATTCACCATCAAAACAAGGCTCTGGGAAAGCTTGTCCCCAAGGGCCTGCTGATTTTATCAATTCCGCCGTTTCAAGATTAAATTCATTTGAATTTAATTCGCCATCGGTCCAAATTACACCTTGTAAATGTTCTTCATCAAGCCAATCGGCAACAGTTTGATTAAAAATATGTTGGAAATCGTCAAAGTGTTCTTCTCGAAGGCTTAATCCTGCAGCCATCGCATGGCCACCAAATTTTAAAATCATATTAGGATGTTGCGAATGAATACGCTCCAAAACATCACGCATATGTAAGCCTTCAATAGAACGCGCGGAACCTTTCAAAACTCCCTCACCATCTTTCGCGAAGGCAATGACTGGACGGTGATATTGCTCTTTAATCCGAGAGGATACT
The DNA here is from genome assembly GCF_916862695.1 of Haemophilus sp. Marseille-P9675. Taxonomy (NCBI): domain Bacteria; kingdom Pseudomonadati; phylum Pseudomonadota; class Gammaproteobacteria; order Pasteurellales; family Pasteurellaceae; genus Haemophilus; species Haemophilus sp. Marseille-P9675. The sequence goes on along the minus strand of NZ_CAKASP010000001.1, from coordinate 251,214 downwards.
ATTCCCAACACACCTTGATGCCAATCGGGTTGATAAAGTGTAATCCCCGAAGGTAACTCTTTAAAAAGTGCGGTGAGATTTTGGCAAATTTCTAGCGCCTCAAGTTTCATGCCTGCTTCAATTTCTTTACGCGTTTGGTTAAGTTGGTCAAGCTCTAAAGCGAATTCTCTGGCTTTTAGCATATCGTCCGCCAGTAAAAGCTCTACCCCAATCGACATATTGTCTAAGCGCCCTGCTGCATTTAAACGAGGCCCGATACAAAAACCGAGATCACTTGAAGTAAACTGTTCAACATTACGGTTAGCCACTTCAGCCAACGCAACAATACCTGGACGGCAACGCCGTGCACGAATCCGCATTAAGCCTTGATAAGCAAGGATACGATTATTTTGATCTAAAGGCACCACATCTGCGACAGTACCCAATGCTACTAGATCGAGCAAATCAGTAAAATTAGGTTGTGTTTCTGCAGTAAAAATACCGAGCTCACGAAATTTTGCTCGTACGGCTAACATCAAATAAAACGCAACACCAACGCCCGCTAAGGATTTTGAAGGAAAACCACACTGGCTTAAATTAGGGTTAACAATAGCATCGGCTGGCGGCAAAGTTTCGGGTGGTAAATGGTGATCCGTCACTAAAACACGGATACCTTTCTCTTTCAAAAATGCAACGCCTTCAAAAGATGAAACGCCGTTATCCACCGTCATTAAAAGCTGTACACCCTTTTCAATCGCCATTTCAGCCATAGGAATACTCAAACCATAACCTTGTTCAAATCGATTTGGTACAAGATAATCCACGTCAGCAAAACCAAGTTGTTTTAAAGCCAGCACACTCAATGCTGTACTAGTTGCACCATCAGCATCAAAATCCCCAACAATCACTATTTTTTGCTGTTGTTGGTAAGCTTCCACTAATAAATTTACGGCTTGATCAATACCATATAGCTGATTTGGATTCAGAATTGATTTTAAAGTGCGGTCTAATTCTTCAGTGTTTTGAATATGGCGTGCGCGATAAAGGCGATCTAATAACGGATGGTTTGAAACAGAATTTCCAACTGGAATTTCACGGCGTTTGATAAGTTTTTTCACTGGATATTAATTCATATCTAAAAGCAAAAAGCTGTTGAAATCAACAGCTTTTTTATCTATACTTTTTCCTGTCGGTCAGGGCTTTTAACCCTGAATGCTGACAGGGGTTAAAAGCCCTACTGACCATTAGTCTAACTATTGTGTCAGCTAAGGATTTTAATAATGCCTAAATTATGTATCTATATCATAGTCTTAGTATTGTTAATGCTTTTAAGCTCCCCAGCATATTAAGCATAACCGACTAAATACAAGGGGTAGACATCTGCCCCTTGGTTTTCATTATAAAATTATTTCGCTGTTTCTTCAAGTGCGCTCAATAAATCAGCTGGTTTTAAATAACCGCCAATAAGCTCACCAGTTGAGGTAACAATACTTGGTGTACCATTTACGCCAAATTGCGCGCCTAATTCATAATGTTTTTTCACAACATTTGGGGTTTTAACTTCTTTCGGTAAATTGCCTTTTTCTGCTTCATTTAAAGCAAAAACAGGATCTTTTGCCGTCCAAATTGCTTCCATTTGTTTTGCAGTTTGGTTATTCATGCCCGCACGAGGGAAAGCTAAATAACGCACGGTAATTCCAAGATCGTTATATTCTTTTAATTGCTGATGTAATAAATGGCAATAATGGCAAGTAATATCCATAAATACCGTCACAACATACTTTTCATTTTTAGCGGGATAAACAATCATCTCATTTTTATAAGAATTAAGTTTATCCACTAAAATTTTACCCGCTACATCAACAGGACCATTATTCGTGAGCTCGTAAAGTTTACCTTGGAAAGCATATTTTCCATCGTCTGTCACATAAAGTACGCCTTGATCTGTTACTGCTGTTTTGATACCTGAAATTGGCGAGGATTTCACATCAATATTTGATGCGCCAAGAGACTGTAATTTGCTTTTAATCGTGGCATCGTTTGCCATTGCATTAGCCGCAGCCATGCACAAAAGTGCGGTAAAAATTTTCTTCATTTTTTGTTCCTAAATTTACTTGAGTAAGAAAGTCTGAAATTATAGAGAGATTGCTAATTTCTGCAAGGTCAAACTATCCAAAAATCAGAAAATAGCATATAATTCCACACTTTATCACACAGTGAATTTATTATGTTTGAAATCAATCCTGTAAAAAATAAAATCACCGACTTATCCGACCGCACTTCGGTGCTTCGGGGGTATCTTTGACTTCGATGCAAAAGTTGAGCGTTTAGAAGAAGTCAATGCGGAATTAGAACAGCCAGATGTTTGGAATGATCCAGATAAAGCCCAAGCGCTTGGTAAAGAACGCGTTTCTTTAGAACAAGTTGTAAATACCATCAAAAATTTAGAACAAGGCTTAGAAGATGTTGATGGTTTGTTAGAACTTGCCATCGAAGCAGAAGACGAAGACACCTTCCATGAAGCGGTTGCTGAATTAGATGAACTCGAACTACAACTCGAAAAATTAGAGTTCCGTCGAATGTTTAGTGGTGAACATGATGCTTGCGATTGCTATGTGGACTTACAAGCAGGTTCTGGCGGTACGGAAGCTCAAGATTGGACAGAAATGTTACTCCGTATGTATCTCCGTTGGGCTGAAAGCAAAGGTTTTAAAACAGAACTGATGGAAGTCTCTGACGGTGATGTTGCAGGGTTAAAATCGGCAACGATTAAAGTGAGCGGTGAATATGCCTTTGGTTGGTTACGAACAGAAACCGGTATTCATCGTTTGGTGCGTAAAAGTCCATTTGATTCCAATAACCGTCGTCACACATCATTCAGTGCAGCATTTGTCTACCCTGAAATTGATGATGATATTGATATTGAAATCAATCCTGCTGATTTACGTATTGATGTTTATCGTGCATCAGGGGCCGGTGGTCAGCACGTAAACAAAACAGAAAGTGCGGTGCGAATTACCCATATGCCAAGTGGCATTGTGGTGCAATGTCAAAACGACCGTTCACAGCACAAGAACAAAGATCAAGCGATGAAACAATTAAAAGCAAAATTGTATGAGCTTGAATTACAGAAGAAAAATGCAGATAAACAAGCAATGGAAGATAATAAATCTGACATTGGTTGGGGCAGCCAAATTCGCTCTTACGTATTAGACGATTCACGCATTAAAGATTTGCGTACTGGTGTGGAAAACCGTAACACCCAAGCCGTATTAGACGGTGATTTAGATCGATTTATTGAAGCGAGTTTAAAAGCTGGGCTTTAAGCATGATTTGCTGGATAAGTAAAGACGCATTACTTATCCCATCATAAGAAATAACCCAAAAGTGCGGTTATTTTTGAAAATATTTTTAAAGTTAAAATTAAAGGTAAACAACATGTCAGAACAAGAAGTTAAAGAATTAGATCTCAATGGCGAAATGCTCGTTCGTCGTGAAAAATTAGCCGCATTACGTGCAAAAGGTAATGCATTTCCAAACAAATTTCGTCGTGATGCTCTCGCACAAGATTTGCACAATCAATATGATGCAGAAGACGGTGAAATCTTAAAAGAGAAAGGCGTTGAAGTACAAGTTGCTGGGCGTATTATGACTCGCCGTGCAATGGGCAAGGCGACGTTTATCACCATTCAAGATATGAGCGGTAAAATTCAGCTTTATGTTGCACGCGATAATTTGCCTGAAGGCATTTATAAAGATGACGTTGGTACTTGGGATTTAGGGGATATCGTTGGCGTTAAAGGCACTTTATTTAAAACAAAAACAGATGAACTCACAGTGAAAACCACTGAAGTTCAACTTTTAACTAAAGCACTTCGCCCATTACCAGATAAATTCCATGGCTTAACCGACCAAGAAGTTCGTTATCGCCAACGTTATTTAGATTTGATTTCTAACGAAGAATCTCGCCGCACTTTTATTATTCGTTCTAAAGTTGTCGCAGGTATTCGTGAATATTTCATTTCTAAAGGCTTTATGGAAGTAGAAACGCCAATGTTACAAGTGATTCCAGGCGGCGCATCTGCGCGTCCTTTCGTGACTCATCACAATGCATTAGATGTGGATATGTATTTACGTATCGCACCTGAACTTTATTTAAAACGCTTAGTCGTTGGTGGATTTGAACGAGTATTTGAATTAAACCGTAACTTCCGTAATGAAGGGGTTTCTGTTCGTCATAATCCAGAATTTACCATGCTTGAATACTATCAAGCGTATGCAGACTACCATGATTTAATGGATAACACCGAAGAACTGCTTCGTAAATTAGCGATTGATATTCTTGGTACCACTATTGTGAAATACGGTGAATACGAATTTGATTTTGGTAAACCATTCGAACGTATTACGTTACACGATGCAACGATTAAATATGGTGCTGACAAAGGTATCGTAAAAGAAGATTTATATGACTTTGAGCGTGCAAAAGCCACGGCTGAACGCTTAGGTATTGAAGTACAAAAATCTTGGGGTTTAGGCAGCATTGTCAATGCAATTTTTGAAGAAGTGGCTGAACATCACCTAATTCAACCAACCTTCTTAATGGCTCACCCTGCGGAAATTTCGCCACTTGCACGTCGTAATGATGAAAACCCAGATGTAACAGATCGTTTTGAGCTCTTTATCGGTGGTCGTGAAATCGGTAATGGTTTCTCAGAATTAAATGACGCGGAAGATCAAAATGAACGTTTTGATGCACAAGTGGCTGCCAAAGAAGCTGGCGATGATGAAGCGATGTTTAAAGATGAAGACTTTGTTGTTGCGCTAGAACACGGCTTACCACCAACAGCTGGTGAAGGTTTAGGTATCGACCGTCTAGCGATGCTTTATGCAAATGCACCATCAATTCGCGATGTAATCTTATTCCCTGCAATGCGTCAGAAATAATAAAGATATAAACAAAAGCCACCATTTGGTGGCTTTTTTATCTAAACATGAAAAAGGGAGCTAATGCCCCCTTATTTTTTAATGATTAACCATTAATAAATTTTTCACCTAATTCAATATCTGCATGTAAAGTCGGCAACATATTTTCTAGAGCTTGTTGTTCAAAATTGCTTAATGGACCAATTGGTAAAATTTCTTCTACACCTTCTTTGCCTAAACGAACTGGTTGAGAGAAGAAACGAGCATATTTACCATCACCTTCAACATAAGTACATTCAACGACTGTCTCGCCACTTAATCCTTTCACTAAAGAACGAGCAAAACGAGCAGCAGCTTGCGCCATTGAAAGCGTTGCAGAACCACCACCCGCTTTTGCATTAACCACTTCTGTACCTGCATTTTGGATACGTTTTGTTAATGGTTCAATTTCATCTTCATTCCACTCAGCATATTGAACTTGAGAAAGTAATGGAAGAATAGTCACACCTGAGTGACCACCAATAACAGGAACGCTCGTACGAGAAACATTTAAACCTTTTAATTCAGCCACAAAGGTTTCAGAACGTAACACGTCTAAAGTTGTCACACCAAATAATTTACGTTTGTCATAAACGCCTGCTTTTTTCAATACTTCAGCCGCAATCGCAACGGTAGTATTTACTGGGTTAGTGATGATACCAACACAAGCTTTCGGGCAAGTGACCGCGACTTTCTCAATTAAACCTCGAACAATGCCTGCATTAATATTGAATAAATCTGAACGATCCATACCAGGTTTACGCGCAACACCAGCAGAAATTAATACAACATCCGCACCTTCAAGTGCTGGAGTTGGATCTTCACCAGAAAAACCTTTCACACTCACTGCAGTTGGAATATGGCTCACATCCACTGCAACGCCTGGGGTAACAGGGGCAATATCATATAATGCTAAATCTGAACCAGCAGGCAATTGAAGTTTTAGTAATAACGCTAATGCTTGACCAATACCGCCTGCGGCGCCTAATACTGCAACTTTCATAAATACTCCTTATGTGTTAGTTAATTTAAGATGACCTGATTTTAAAATTTTCATCTCACAATTACAAACAGAGAAATATCATTCTATGATCTAGTTCACATTTCTGAGGTAATTTTTTCCTTCTCTTTGCTTTTATTCACATTCAAGTTGCTGAAAATGAATTTTTATGCAATTCTTATGCAAATTTTTGACTATTGAAAAATAAAAATGACTGACAATTTAACTCGCGCTTTTAAAGAATTACTCAATCAAGAACGCTTTGGCTCTCAAAGTGAGATTGTCGATGCCTTAAAAAAACAAGGCTTTACAGGCATTAATCAATCAAAAATATCAAGAATGCTCACCAAATTTGGCGCTGTTCGCACCCGTAATACCAAAATGGAAATGGTCTATTGCTTACCAGGTGAATTAAGTGTTCCTAATACCAGTAGTCCATTAAAAAATCTTGTATTAGACGTTGATTACAATGATATGTTAATTGTCATTAAGACTTCTCCAGGTGCGGCACAACTCATCGCTCGCTTGCTCGATTCAATTGGAAAATCAGAAGGCATCTTAGGCACTATCGCAGGCGATGACACAATTTTTATCACACCAACGCGTGGTACAAAAATTGTCGATTTACTCAAAAATGTTCAACGTTTATTTGAAAACGCGCTGTAATGAACATTTTATTAACTGGGGGCACGGGACTTATCGGCAAAGCACTTGTTGAACAACTCTGCTTACGCAATGAACAAGTGACGATCTTAACGCGCTCAAGTACGCCGCACACTATCTCAAAGCAAAAAAATATCAAATTTATTACCGCACTTTCAGAACTCGATTTACAAGAACAGTTTGATGCCATCATCAATCTTGCTGGTGAGCCGATTTTTCATAAAGCTTGGACGACAAAGCAAAAATCTATTTTACGAGAAAGTCGTTTAAGCCTTACCACTCAACTAGTTGAATTCATCAATCAGTATCAACAACACCCTATTTTTATTTCAGGTTCAGCGACTGGAATTTATGGCGATCAAGACGAACAAAAAATTACCGAAACAAGCAAAACAGCAAAAACCTTCACCGCACAATTATGCCAAGATTGGGAAAATATTGCGCGACAAGCTAATGGGAGGGTTTGTTTGATTCGAACAGGCATGGTCTTTTCTAAGAAAGGAGGTGCCCTTGCTCAAATGTTGCCTTTATACAAATGGGGACTTGGTGGCAAACTAGGCAATGGAGAGCAATATTTTCCCTGGATTGCTTTGGAAGATATGGTCAATGGCATTTTATTTTTACTCGATCATTCAGAGTGCCAAGACTCATTTAACTTCACCGCCCCGAATCCTATAAAACAGCATAAATTTAACCGCACTTTGGCTGGAATATTAAAGCGCCCTGCCTTTGCAATCATTCCCAAATGGATATTACATTTCATTCTTGGCGAACGAGCGAATCTATTACTAGAAAGCCAAAATGTTGTGCCTGAAAAATTACTCAACGCTGGATTCCAATTTCAATATTCTGATTGCGAAAACTATCTAAAAGATATCCTAAAAAACAAATAAAAAAATCACCGCACTTTTTTAATGCGGTGATTTTTTATCAGACTAAATATCTCGCCTTATCGCCATTTATTGTTCATTATAAATTTCAAGATTAGATGCTTGTTTTTCACGTTTTTTCTTTGCACTGTCGTTCCGTTGACTTGCAATTTTTTCTAAATATTTTGGCGTGATATCGCCTGTAATATATTCGCCAGTGAATACTGAACAATCAAATCCTCGAATAGCCGGATTTTCTAATTGAACAGATTCGGTAAGTGCGGTCAGATCTTGGAAAATTAGTTTATCTACGCCAATCAAATGCGCAATTTCATCAACATTTCGACCGTAAGCGATCAGTTCATCGCGACTCGGCATATCAATACCATATACATTCGGATAACGAATTTCTGGAGCAGCAGAGGCAAAGTAAATTTTCTTCGCGCCAGCTGAGCGAGCCATTTCAACAATTTGCTCAGAGGTTGTACCGCGAACAATAGAATCGTCCACCAATAAGACGTTTTTATCTTTAAATTCAGCTTTAATGGTATTCAATTTGCGGCGAACCGAACTAATACGCTGTGCTTGTCCTGGCATAATAAACGTACGACCAACATAGCGATTTTTTACAAATCCTTGGCGGTAAGGTTTCCCTAATACACGGGCAATTTGTAACGCAATATCTGTGGAAGTTTCAGGAACGGGAATCACCACATCAATATTATCAATTTCATCCGCCCATTCTTTTGCAATTTTTTGCCCTAGTTTTTCGCCCATGTGAACACGTGCAGCATAAACAGAGACGCCATCGATCGTTGAATCTGGACGTGCAAAATAAACATACTCAAAAATACAAGGATTTAGCACCGCACTTTCGGCGCATTGCTGCGAATAAAGCTCGCCATCAAATGTCACATAAACGGCTTCACCCGGGGCAATATCGCGAACAAAGTCAAAACCCACAATATCTAAGGCTACTGTTTCAGACGCAAACATATACTCAGTTTTGCCATTTTCTTCGCGTTTACCCAACACTAAAGGACGAATACCAAAAGGATCACGAAACGCAACCATACCATGCCCAATAATCATCGCTAAGCAAGCATAAGCACCACGAACATCGTTGTGAGTTTTACGAACGGCATAGAAAATATCTTGTGGGTCGAGGTGATCTTTAAGAATGTAATCGAGATGTTTAGCGAAAATATTAAGAAGAAGTTCGGAATCTGAATTGGTGTTTACATGACGGCGGGCAGTTTTAAAAACCTTTTCTTTTAACTCCACTGAGTTGGTTAAATTGCCGTTATGCACCAAAGTGACACCATAGGGAGAATTCACATAAAAAGGCTGCGCCTCTGAGACGCTAGAACTCCCCGCTGTAGGATAACGAACATGCCCCAATCCAGCATTTCCTTGCAACCGTAGCATATGCTCTTGATGGAACACATCACTCACTAAACCGTTAGCTTTGCGTAAGCGGAAACGATTTTCATCGTCAACCGTCACTATGCCCGCAGCATCTTGCCCACGATGTTGCAAAAGAGTTAATGCTGCATAAATAGATTCATTAACCGGACTTTGGCTAACAATACCGACAATACCACACATTTTGTGTTCCTTATTGATTAAGCGTTGGATTTAAAAAACTTGAACTAGCCTGAAGTTGTTGAAAGAACCATTCAATAATAAAACCAAAGTGCGGTATTAATTGAGATTCTTTCCACCAATCAGTTTGTTCAAAATTGGTGAAGGTATCCATGAAAAATAATAACGCAGCGACAATCAGCGCACCGCGCACTAAACCAAAAATCGCACCTAAAACACGATCAGTGCCGCTTAAACCAGTTTTATCTACTAATTGGCTAATCACATAATTTACTATGGCACCCACGATTAAAGTCAGTACAAATAAAATCCCGATCGCGGTTCCATTACGAATATACATTGATTCAATTTGCGTAAGATAAGCTGCAAGATAAGGATAGAACTGGCTTGCTACAATAAATGCTACAACCCAGCTACCGAGTGAAAGCACTTCGCGAACAAAACCGCGTAATAAACTGACAAGAATAGAAAAAGCGATAATGCCAATAATAATGTAATCGATCATTAAATAATCTCTCAATAAAAAACGGCCGTTTAAAACGACCGAGGTATTTTACAAAAATAAAGCCAAAAAGAAAACGTTTGCGTAAACTAAATTTCCTGCCAAAAAGCACGTTCAAATTTGCTTTGAGCTTTCTTTAAGACTTCTGCTAAATGTTGGTATGTCGGTTGATCTTGCACAAAAGGCAAGGGTTCATGTAGTTGTTTTAAGCGTTCGCAAATATCATAAAACCATACCGCACTTTGATTTTCTAATGGCGAATTCGCACGCTTACCAAGCCAATAAAGACCTTGAAAAGGAATAAGCAAGGCAAAAAGTGAGGTCAAAATTGCAATAGAAAAGGCCATCAAATCATTTTTTGCATAAATCTGTTGCCACACCACTGCAAATACAGCAACAAAGGGCATGAATTTTTGTGCAAAACTCGTGGCTTTCATAATACGGTTTTCAGGGAAAATCATGCCTAACTTAGCCTCCTGCGGCCAAGTATTAAGATAAACTTGTCCCTGTTTTAAAATGGAAAAAAATGCCATAAAAATGCTCGTTAAAATAACCGCACTTATCATACCCCACTTTATATTATTTTGTCACCTTACCCAAAAAGTTTAAATTTTCAAAAAATTTAATAACCTGATGAATTTTTATGCATAGACGAATTTATTTTATTTGTCAAAAAGTGTATCCTATGTCCGATTTTTTCAGTCCATTCAACTGAGTGGATTTTCATTAACTTTAATCAAATATAGGGTTCCTATGTCAAAACTTGTTCTAATCCTTAACTGTGGTAGTTCTTCATTAAAATTTGCAATCCTTGATCCAGCAACAGGTGAAGAAAAATTATCTGGTTTAGCTGAAGCATTTTTCCTTCCAGAAGCTCGCATTAAATGGAAACTTAACGGTGAGAAAGGGAGCGCAGATTTAGGTGCAGGTGCAGCACATACTGAAGCACTTGACTTCATTGCATCAAACATTATGACTGATGAGCTTAAAAACTCAATCACATCGATTGGTCACCGTATCGTTCACGGTGGTGAAAAATACACTCAATCCGTTGTAATCACAGATGAAGTGGTTAAAGGTATTGAAGATGCAGCACAATTTGCCCCACTTCACAACCCTGCTCACCTAATCGGTATTCGTGAAGCCTTTAAAACCTTCCCACATTTAAAAGATAAGAATGTTGCCGTATTTGATACTGCTTTCCACCAAACTATGCCTGAAGAAGCATTCTTATATGCGCTTCCATATTCACTCTATAAAGAGCACGCTGTTCGTCGCTATGGTGCTCACGGTACTAGCCACTACTTCGTTTCTCGTGAAGTCGCTGAATATGTAGGTAAACCTGCAGACCAAGTCAATACGATTATTTGTCACTTAGGTAATGGGGGGTCTGTTTCTGTTGTTCGTAACGGTAAATGTATTGATACATCAATGGGCTTAACTCCGTTAGAAGGTTTAGTAATGGGCACTCGTTGTGGTGATATCGACCCTGCAATCGTATTCTACCTATACAAAAACTTAGGTATGTCAATGGAACAAATCGAAGAGACTTTAGTGAAAAAATCCGGTCTTTTAGGTTTAACTGAGGTAACCAGTGACTGTCGTTATGCAGAAGATAACTACGACGATCTGTCTAAGCCTGAAGCAAAACGTGCATTAGACGTCTATAGTTACCGTTTAGCAAAATACATCGGTGCTTATATGGCGGTATTAGGCGATGATCACTTAGATGCCATTGCATTTACGGGTGGTATCGGTGAAAACTCCGCTCATGTTCGTGAATTAGCATTAAATCACTTAAAATTATTTGGTATTAAAGTGGATAACGAACGCAATCTTGCGGCACGCTTCGGTAAAGATGGCGTAATCACTACTGATGATTCTGCATTTAAAGCGATTGTACTTCCAACTAATGAAGAGTTAGTCATCGCTCAAGATACCGCACGTTTAGCGGGCTAATCAACTTCCATCAAACCTGCTGAAAAATCAGCAGGTTTTTTTCATTTATTAAAAGGTATATCAAAATGACTAAAGCAGTTATTCTTATTCCAACTAGCACAGAAGCCAATTTAGCATCAGCATTACAAATCGCTAAAACAACAAATGCGGTTATATTCAATGCAGTAGAAGATGTAAAAGCCGCTCAAGCATTCATCGCAAATAATCAAAAAGACGTGTTGTTAGAAAAAATCGTTGCTGATTTCCAAGCATTAAATGCAAATCTAGTGGTTGTTAAAGGTGTTCAACCTTCAGCTCAAGCGCCTTTTGCAAATAGCTTAAACTTTGCGATTGCGCAAACCTTAGATGCACAAATCATCTTAGTAGCAAACAATGAAGAAAGCACATTAATAGAAGCCGTTGCTTCAGAATTTGGTGGTGTGAACAACGCTGATATATTAGGTGTATTTGGTGCACAAGCAGGAAAAATTAAAACCTTCGATGAACAAGCATTAGTTGCGGCAATCTCTGCACCACTTGCTCGTAAAGCACGTATTTCTCCAGCTGCATTCCGTTTCAAATTAACTGATTTAGCACGCAAAGCAGGCAAAACTATCGTATTACCAGAAGGTGACGAACCTCGCACTGTTAAAGCGGCTGCAATCTGTGCTGAACGTGGTATCGCAAAATCAGTATTATTAGCGGATCCTGAATCAGTGAAAAAAGTCGCAGCAGAACAAGGCGTGACTTTAAGTGCTGACGTAACAATCATCAATCCAGCTGACGTACGCGAAAACTACGTTGCTCGTTTAGTTGAATTACGTAAATCTAAAGGCTTAACTGAAGAACAAGCTCGCGCGCAATTAGAAGACACCGTTGTATTAGGCACCATGATGTTAGAAGCTGGCAAAGTGGATGGTCTAGTTTCTGGTGCCGTTCATACAACGGCAAACACTATTCGCCCACCGATGCAGATCATCAAAACAGCACCTGGCAGTTCAATTATCTCATCTGTATTCTTTATGTTATTACCAGACCAAGTATTAGTCTATGGCGACTGTGCGGTAAATCCAGAACCTACAGCGGAACAATTAGCTGAAATCGCAATCCAATCAGCCGAATCTGCAAAAGCATTTGGTTTAGAACCAAAAGTGGCAATGCTTTCTTATTCAACTGGTACTTCTGGTGCGGGTCAATCAGTCGAGAAAGTAAAAGAGGCAACCCGTATTGCACAAGAAAAACGCCCTGATTTATTAATTGATGGTCCATTGCAATACGATGCAGCTGTGATGAAAGATGTGGCAGCTTCTAAAGCACCAAATTCTAAAGTAGCGGGTCAAGCAAATGTATTTGTATTCCCTGATATCAACGCGGGTAATATCGGCTATAAAGCAGTTCAACGCTCTGCTGATTTAGTTGCGGTAGGTCCAATGCTTCAAGGTATGCGAAAACCTGTTAATGACTTATCTCGTGGCGCATTAGTCGATGACATTGTTTACACTATTGCATTAACTGCAATTCAAGCAACACAATAGTCTAAACAAGCTAAAAAAATCCCGCACTTTTAAAAGAATGCGGGATTTTTTATTGATTAATCAATTTTGTGCATGTTTTGCAGAAACTTCATTTAATAAAGTTTGCAACTCCCCAGATTGATACATTTCCAAAATAATATCACACCCACCAATTAACTCTCCCTCGACCCATAGTTGTGGGAAAGTAGGCCAATTCGCATAAACAGGCAATTCAGCACGAATATCAGCATGTTGTAAGATATCAACATAACCAAAAGGTACTTTACAATTCATCAGTGCTTCTACTGCTCGCGCCGAAAAACCACAAGATGGTAATTTAGGTGAGCCTTTCATATAGATAAGAATTGGATTTTCACTAATTTGTTTTTTAATTTTGTCTAAGGTTTCCATAATGTTCCCCACGAATAAAAGAGGATTGAATTCTACCACAAGTTAAAACTTGAGTGAAATTCTAGGATTATTATCTTAATAAAACAAAAGGCCTAAACCGAAGTTTAAGCCTTTTTTTCTGTATTTAATCTTTCGTTAAACGAATACTAAAATTATTTAGTACCGTTAACTGCGATTTCAACACGACGGTCTGGTGCTAAACAAGCGATAAGCGCTTTACGACCTTTAACTTGGTCACAAGTTGCGCCAGTCACTGGATTTGCTTTACCGTAACCAGTTGCAGAGATTGCGTTAGTTGCTACGCCTTTTTGTACTAAGTAGTTAGCTACTGTGTCTGCACGACGTTGAGAAAGTTTTAAGTTACCAGCATCAGAACCGATACGGTCAGTGTAACCAGCAACAGCTACTTTAGCACTGTTGATTTGTGCGATTTCACCGTAGATACCATCTAAAGTTGCTTTAGCTTGTGGTTTTAAGTTTGCTTTACCGAAAGCGAAAGTTACATCAGAGTTTAAGTTGAAAGTTTTGCTTACAACTTCAGGAGCCATAGCTGGTGCAGCTACTGCGCCTTGACCGAAACGGTAAGAAACGCCAGCGTTGATAGAACCAATCCATGGGTTGTAATCTACAGAGCTATTGTGAGCATTTTGAGTACGGAATTTACCTACGCGAGTTAACCATTGGTATTCTAAACGAACTGCTAACTCTGGTAATACTGCATATTCTGCACCGACTGCGAATAAACCAGAGGTACGTAAGCTGTGACGACCTTCTTCGTGATCACGAGCACCATTTGTCTTATCGTAGAATTTATAGTCAGAACGTACTAAAGCCACACCTGCTTTACCGTAAACATCTAAACCATTTAACACTTCGTAGCTACCTTTAAAGCTTAAGTGAGTACCGTGGTTAGTGTGTTTAGCAACAGTTTTACCAGCTTCACGCGCTTTTGCACGACCAAAATCATCGTAACCTAATTCCACTGCTAAACCTAAGTTATCACGATTTAAGATTTGGTAACCACCAAATACACCATAAGTGAAAGAATTACGGTTATAACCATAATCATTAACACTTAATTTGTTAGCAATAACACTGTTTTTGTTAATACCATCGTGGAAAGATGCTTGACCTGCTTTAACACCTGCATAGAAAGTGTTTTCTTGTGGTGCAGCTTGAGCTACTGAAGCCGCTGCTAAACCAGCAACTACTAATGCGATTGCAGTTTTTTTCATTTTGATGTCCTCTATTTAGTCATCGTTTATTAATAAGAAAAGTTTCCTTGCTTATAATGGAACTTTTAGGGAAAGTTACACTCAAAGCATTTGCTTAACTAGGGTTTTGAATTTGCCCTATTGTTACCTTTTGACAAATTCAATTCCTTTGTTTACGCCAAAGGAACGTTCAAAAGTGCGATTATTATCCTATAAAAATTCAAAAGATCAAATTTTTTTTGAACTTTTTGTTTATTTTTTATCCAAAAATACACTATTCTTGACTAATTTACTCCACAAAACGCTTCTTCAAAACGCTCAAAATCTAATTCGACATTGTGCGCTCCTTAAGATATTATCGAGAACACCCTGTATTTATAGCTTTAAATGAGTTAAATGCTATGTTGCCAAGTCTAAATCGCACTCCACAAATTGAACAAGATGTCCTTAACTATCTCCAAGCACTAAAAAAACAACATTTTGAAGGGGATATCGCTACAAATTATGCAGATAGATTAAGTCTTGCTACGGATAACAGCGTTTACCAACAGCTTCCTCAAGCGATTCTTTTTCCGAAAACTGTTGCTGATATAGTACGTATAACCAAATTGGCAAATTTACCTGAATATCAATTCCTCACCTTTACTCCTCGTGGTGGAGGCACTGGCACAAATGGACAATCCATCAATAACAATATAATAGTGGATCTTTCTCGCCATATGACTGCTATTTTAGAACTCAATGTCAAAGAACGTTGGGTTCGTGTACAAGCAGGCGTAGTAAAAGATCAACTTAATCAATTTTTAAAACCACATGGTTTATTCTTTGCCCCAGAGCTATCCACCAGCAATCGAGCAACGTTAGGTGGAATGATTAATACGGATGCCTCTGGGCAAGGTTCATTGCAATATGGTAAAACCTCTAATCATGTTTTGGCATTACGCGCAGTATTAATGAACGGTGAGATTTTAGATACCAGTGCTGTCAATTCTGTTGATGTTTTAGAAAACATCGATACGCTTGAATTAAGTGATAGTAGCAAAAGACTCCATCAAACCATTGCACAACACTGTAAAGAAAAAAGAGCGGCAATCATTAAAGATCTGCCACAACTTAACCGTTTTTTAACGGGATACGATCTGAAAAATGTATTTAATGAAGATGAAAGTGAATTTAATCTCACCAGAATTCTCACTGGTTCTGAAGGTTCTCTCGCATTTATTTGTGAAGCCAAACTCAATCTTCTGCCTATTCCGCAGTATCGCACGCTCATCAATATTAAATATCGTTCTTTTGATGCAGCATTACGCAATGCACCTTTTATGGTGAAAGCCAATGCGCTTTCTGTGGAAACCGTTGATTCCAAAGTCTTAAATCTCGCTAAACAAGATATTATTTGGCACTCGGTGAATGAACTTCTTACAGAAGATGAAGAAGATCCAATTCTTGGTTTAAATATTGTGGAATTTGCTGGTAATAATAAAGAAAAAATAGACCGCCAAGTCACCGCACTTTGTCGCTCACTTGATGAAAAAATCGAACACAACCAAGATCACATTATTGGCTATCAAGTTTACTCAGATTTACCTTCTATTGAACGTATTTATGCAATGCGCAAAAAAGCAGTAGGCTTACTTGGTAACGCAAAAGGCGCAGCCAAACCGATTCCGTTTGTAGAAGATACTTGTGTCCCCCCAGAAAATCTTGCGGATTACATTAGTGAATTTCGCACTTTATTAGACAAGCACCATTTACAATATGGCATGTTTGGTCACGTGGATGCGGGCGTATTACACGTTCGCCCAGCGCTTGATTTATGCGATAAAGAACAAGTGAAATTATTCAAACAAATTTCAGATGAAGTCGCCGAACTTACGATTAAATATGGTGGATTACTCTGGGGAGAGCACGGAAAAGGCGTGCGTTCCCATTACGGCGAAAAATTCTTTACCCCAGAACTCTGGCACGAACTTCGTTATATCAAAACCTTATTCGATCCAAACAATCGTTTAAATCCCGGCAAAATCTGTACGCCTTTGGATTCCGAAGAGGAACTTTATTCTATTCTTTCGCCAATGCGGGCTGATAAGGATCGCCAAATTCCTATCCAAATACGAGATGAATTTAAGGGGGCGATGAACTGCAATGGAAACGGTTTATGTTTCAATTTTGATGAACACAGCATCATGTGCCCATCGATGAAAGTCAGTAAAAATCGTGTATTTTCGCCGAAAGGTCGCGCAGCTATGGTTCGAGAATGGCTTCGATTGATGGCAAATGAAAATGTTTCGCCCGAACAATTAGACTTCTGTAAAACAGAAATAAAATTAACCGCACTTGTGAAAAGACTAAGCAATACGGTTCAAAAATGGCGAGGGGATTATGATTTTTCTCACGAAGTGAAAGCTGCAATGGATACTTGTCTTGCTTGTAAAGCCTGTGCTAGTCAATGCCCGATTAAAATTGATGTACCAAGTTTCCGTGCGAAATTCTTTCATTTTTATCACAGCCGCTACTTACGCCCAGTAAAAGATCACGTTGTGGCAAATTTAGAAATCGCTGCGCCTTATATGGCAAAGCAGGCAAAATTCTTTAATTATTTTACCAAGCTAAAAGTCACGCAAACATTAGTGGAAAAAACACTAGGCATGACTGATTTGCCCTTGCTTTCTGAACCCAATTTGCAACAACAGCTGGTGGAAATTCATTATCAAGGCAAATCCTTGGAAGAATTGGAAGGTCTAAGTGCGGTAGAAAAAAACGATATTTTATTTATTGTGCAAGATCCTTACACATCTTACTATGATGCGAAAGTGGTACGCGATTTTGTTATGCTTACGCAGAAATTAGGCTTCAAACCAATTCTGTTGCCATTTAAACCAAACGGCAAAGCAATGCACATTAAAGGTTTCTTAAAACGCTTTAGCAAAACAGCACAAAATCAAGCCGAGTTTTTAAATCGAATGGCAAAATTAGGCATTCCGCTTGTAGGCGTTGATCCAGCCATCGTGCTGTCTTATCGAGACGAATACAAAGACGCACTACAAGAAAAACGTGGTGATTTTCACGTTCTCACCGCACACGAATGGTTAAAACAAAGATTACAAAATGCGGAGTTACAAGATAAACTGAAAAACATTGCCAAAACTGACCGCACTTCTGATTGGTATTTATTCCCGCATTGTACGGAATCTACTTTTATGCCAAACAGCCCAAAAGAATGGCAAGAAATTTTTGGAAGATTTGGACAACAACTTAATGTAGAAAAAGTAGGATGTTGCGGTATGGCTGGTGTATTTGGACATGAAGTGCAAAATCAAAAAATGAGCCAAGAAATCTACGATGTATCGTGGCATAAAAAACTGCATGAAAAAGATCCGCACTTTTGTTTAGCAACCGGTTATTCTTGCCGCAGTCAGGTAAAACGTTATGAACATGTGGTGCTAAAACACCCTGTTCAGGCATTATTAGAAATTTTAGCGTAATGAAAGGAAGATCATGATTTGGCAAAAAAACTTCACGCTCGAAAACTTAAATCAACTTTGCTCCAATAGTGCAGTTAGCCATCTTGGCATTGAAATTTCTGCTTTTGGCGAGGATTGGATTGAAGCGACAATGCCAGTGGATCATCGTACAACCCAACCTTTTGGTCTATTACATGGCGGAATATCTGTTGCATTAGCAGAAACGATAGGTTCATTGGCGGGATACCTTGCAATAGAAGAAAATAAAATTGCAGTGGGACTTGATATTAATGCTCATCACCTACGTTCAGTAAAGCAAGGCATTGTTACAGCAAAGGCTACACCTATTAGTTTAAATAGAAATATCCACGTATGGCAAATTGACATTCGTGATGAACAAGATAAACTTTGCTGCGTTTCTCGACTTACACTTTCTATTCTAAACTTATGATAGCAAATCAAAAAATAGGGATTATTTTAGCCAATTTAGGGACACCCGATGCGCCCACCTCATCTGCTATATCCCGTTATTTATGGAAATTTTTAACCGACCCAAGAGTAGTCGATTTATCTCCTTACAAATGGTATCCATTACTCAAGGCTGTTATTTTGCCATTACGTTCAAAACGTATTGCTAAAAATTATCAAGCAATTTGGACAGAGCAAGGTTCGCCTTTACTTGCCATTTCACGACGACAAAAAGATGCATTACAAGCCTATTTAGATAAGCAACATATTGATGCTCAAGTAGAAATTGCGATGACATACGGCAACCCATCAATGCAAAGTGCGGTGAAAAATTTACTTAAAAATAAAGTTGAACGAATTATTGTCCTCCCCCTTTACCCACAATATTCTAGTACAACAACAGGCGCACTATTTGATGTCTTTGCTCATGCTCTTAAAGAAGAGCGAGGAATGGTGTCGTTTGATTTTATTCATTCTTATCATGTTGATGAAAATTACATTAACGCCTTAGCAGATTCCATAAAAGCGCGGTTAAAACCCGATGAGTTTTTGCTATTTTCTTATCATGGTATCCCTTTACGTTATGAAAATATGGGCGATTACTACCGTGAACACTGCAAACAGACAACGCTTGCTGTTGTAGACAAATTGGGATTGACCGAAAACCAATGGGGAATAACCTTCCAATCACGTTTTGGACGAGAAGAATGGTTACAACCTTACACGGATAAATTTCTCCAAAATGCAGCATCACAAGGCATTCATAAAATAGCCGTCATTTGCCCAGGTTTTTCGGTTGATTGTTTAGAAACTATTGAAGAAATTGATGAGGAAAACCGCGAGAATTTTCTCACTAATGGCGGACAATCTTACCAATATATTCCTGCACTCAATGCAGAGCCGCAACATATTGAAATGATGGGAAAACTGCTCCTGGCAAAAATCTTTCCCTCATTGAAAGAGTAAAACATTTCTAAAATCGGCCGCTCTTTGTTAAAATCAGCCATTATTTTTTCACAAGGATAAAACATGGCTGATTTTCCTTTTATCGTTGACATCAACGAACAAAATCTTACTGAAATACTGCAACAATCCTTAGAAAAACCACTTGTCATCAATTTTTACGCACCAACACATAAAGAATCGGCGGATTTTTTGGCACTACTTGAGCAAGTTGCAGAACAATATCAAGGACAATTTGTTCTTGGAAAAGTAAATTGTGAAAAAGAGCAAATGATTGCTGCACAATTCCGTATCCAAGCATTGCCAACCACGTATTTGTTTAAAGAAGCACAGGCATTAGATGCATTTCCAGGTGCGCTTGATAAATCTTCATTAATCCAACGATTAAGCATTATTTTACCTAAAGAGGAAGATTTAAAATTCCAACAAGCATTAGATTTCTTGCAAGTAGAAAATTATGAGGCTGCATTGCCATTATTGAAAGACGCATGGGAACTTTCAGATAAGAAAAATAGTGATGTCGCCCTACTCTACGCTGAAACCTATATTGCAATGAAAAAAACGGAGCCAGCACAGGAAATTCTAAAACAAATTCCATTGCAAGATCGAGATAGTCGTTGGCACGGATTACAAGCACAAATTGAGCTACAAATTCAAGCAGCCGATACACCTGAAATCCAACAATTACAGACCGATTATGCTAAAAACCCAACAGCTGAAATTGCAATAAAACTTGCTATACAACTTCATCAAGCTGGACGAAATGAAGAAGCGCTGACATTACTTTTCGGCATTTTAAAAACAGATTTAGGGGCACAGAATGGTGAAGTGAAACAACAATTTTTATCCATTTTAAGTGCAATGGGCAATGCTGATCCATTAACAAATAAGTTTCGCCGATTGCTTTATTCACTGCTCTATTAATCGAAAGGTTTATAATTGATAAGCTGTATGGAACAGTTTCATACATAGCAATCATCAGAATAAACTTAAATTCAATTAATTCTCTCTTTACAAAAAACAAGGATTCTTTATGTCAGATATCAAACACGCAAAACTTTTAATTTTAGGCTCAGGCCCTGCTGGTTATACAGCTGCCATTTATGCAGCACGTGCAAACTTAAAACCAGTATTGGTAACGGGTTTGCAACAAGGCGGCCAGCTTACCACAACAGATGAAATCGAAAACTGGCCAGGTGATTTTGAGATGACTACTGGTTCAGGTTTAATGCAACGTATGTTGCAACATGCAGAAAAATTTGAAACAGAAATCGTCTTCGATCATATCAATCGCGTCGATTTATCCTCTCGTCCATTCAAACTTTTTGGCGATGTGCAAAATTTTACTTGTGATGCGTTAATTATCGCAACAGGCGCCTCTGCACGCTATATTGGCTTACCGTCAGAAGAAAACTACAAAGGCCGTGGCGTTTCTGCTTGTGCAACCTGTGATGGTTTCTTTTATCGTAATAAACCAGTCGGTGTAATTGGTGGTGGAAATACTGCGGTAGAAGAAGCGCTTTACTTAGCCAATATTGCAAGTACAGTGCATTTAATCCACCGTCGCGATAACTTCCGTGCGGAAAAAATCCTTATCGACCGTTTATACAAAAAAGTAGAAGAAGGAAAAATCGTTCTTCATACCGACCGCACTTTAGATGAAGTGTTGGGTGACAACATGGGAGTAACCGGATTACGTTTAGCCAACACAAAAACTGGGGAGAAAGAAGAACTCAAATTAGATGGTTTATTCGTGGCGATTGGTCACTCGCCAAATACGGATATTTTCCAAGGACAATTAGAATTGAATAATGGCTATATCGTTGTAAAATCTGGTCTTGAAGGAAATGCAACAGCTACTTCTGTGGAAGGCGTATTCGCAGCAGGCGATGTAATGGATCACAATTATCGCCAAGCCATTACCTCTGCGGGAACTGGTTGTATGGCAGCCTTGGATGCAGAACGCTATTTAGATTCTCAAGAGGTATAAATTCTCTAACTAATTCCCCTCTTTTAAAAGAGGGGAACTTTTTCTATATCACGATAAAACTATGAACAAACTTCGCCAAAAATATTTACAAAAATGGCTTCGCGCACAACAAGAACCTATCAAAAAATTAATGCGCGCAAACATTGTCTTAGCTACGCTTTCTACACTCATTTTAGTCGCGCAAACTTATTTTCTTGCGACTTTGCTCGATAAACTGATTATGCAAAATGTGCCTCGTGATGAACTCATTCCTTATTTTATTGGATTAATTGCTTGTTTTGGATTGCGCGCTGTCATTTTATGGATACGAGAAAAAATTGGATTTCAGAGTGGCAAAATATTACGTCGTCATATTCGCCAAAAGATTCTCGATAAAATTCATCTCGTGGGACCTGCCACAATTAACCAAAAACCAGCGGGAAGCTGGGCAAGCCTCATGCTAGAACAAGTAGAAAACCTACATAATTTCTATGCCCGTTTTCTGCCACAGCAAAGTCTTTCAGTCATTGTTCCCCTTGTGATCTTAATTGCTGTCTTTCCATTGAACTGGGCTGCAGGTTTAATTTTAATGATCACCTCGCCACTTGTTCCCGTCTTTATGATCCTTGTTGGTATCGCTGCAGCAGACAGTAGCCAAAAAAATATGGATACCCTTTCTCGCCTCAGCGCCCAATTTTTAGATCGCTTACGCGGTTTGGAAACCTTACGTCTTTTTAACCGCACTTCTGAACAAACAGCGCATATTGAAAATGCCACTGAAGATTTCCGTGAAACCACAATGGATGTGCTAAAACTCGCTTTTCTCTCTTCTGCTGTATTAGAATTTTTTACCTCTATTTCCATTGCCCTCATGGCGGTCTATTTTGGTTTTAGCCACTTAGGTCAAATTGAATTTGGTACCTATAACACCCCACTTACACTTTTCACAGGTTTCTTTTGTTTAATTCTTGCACCTGAATTTTATCAACCCTTACGCGATCTGGGCGCTTATTACCACGACCGCGCAGCGGGTATTGGTGCCGCAGATGCCATTGTTGATTTCTTAGAATCCGATTATTTAACCGTTCATCAAAATGAAAAAACAATTTCTTTGGAAAGTGCGGTTGAAATTTCTGCCGAAAATTTAGTGGTACTTTCGACACAGGGTTCAGCATTAACCAAGCCGTTAAATTTCCAAATTCCAGCAAATCACAATGTTGCGCTTGTAGGACAAAGTGGCGCAGGGAAAACCTCATTAATGAATGTAATTTTAGGCTTTTTACCTTATGAGGGTTCTCTCAAAATTAATGGACAAGAACTTCGCGAAAGCAATCTAGCTGACTGGCGCAAACATATTGCCTGGGTAGGACAAAATCCATTGTTATTACAAGGCACAATTAAAGAAAATCTTCTGCTTGGTGATATTCAAACAAGCGATGAGAAAATTCACCATGCTTTAATCCAAGCCCAAGCCACCGAATTTATAGATAAACTCGGTTTAGATTATGAAATTAAAGATGGAGGATTAGGCGTTTCTGTGGGACAAGCGCAACGTCTTGCTATTGCACGTGCATTATTACGCAAAGGTAGCCTACTATTACTTGATGAGCCAACAGCCAGTCTCGATGCCCAATCTGAAAGTCTCGTCCTTCAAGCATTAAATGAAATGAGTTGCTACCAAACAACATTAATGATTACACACCGCATTGAAGATTTAAAACAATGTGATCAAATTTTTGTCATGCAGCAGGGCGAAATTGTCCAACAGGGGATTTTTGCTGAATTACAAAATGAAGGTTTCTTTGGAGAACTTCTTGCACAACGAAAACAGGATATCCAATAATGCGCACATTACTTCCGTTTATACGTTTATTTAAATTCGCCAAATTTCCTCTTATTTTAGGCTTGGTGCTGATGATTTTAGGATTAGGATCCAGCATGAGCTTACTTACCGTTTCAGGCTGGTTTTTAGCCGCTACAGCCATTGCAGGACTAGGCACTCTATTTAACTTTTTCTACCCTTCAGCCAGTGTGCGAGGTTTAGCTATCGGACGAACCGTCATGCGCTATTTTGAAAAAATAGTGACGCATGATGCAACATTCCGAATTTTGTCAAAATTACGCGTACAAGTATTTGAAAAAATCATTCCTTTAAGCCCAGGGGTATTAAATCGTTATCGTAACAGCGATTTGTTAAATCGTTTAGTATCCGATGTGGATACACTTGATAGCCTCTATTTACGTTTACTTGCGCCATTTTTCACTGCTGCATTTGTAATCATTGCCATGACGATTGGACTTAGCTTTGTCAATATTCCACTCGCACTTGGTTTAGGCTTATTTTTGTTAATTTTATTAATAATTATCCCAACTGTTTTCTATCGACTAGGTCAGGAATTTGGCGAACTCTTAATCCAAGCACGCGCGACCTATCGAACCCAGTTTTTAGAATTTATCCAAGCACAAGCCGAGCTTTTATTATTTAATGCAGAAGATAAATTAAAAGAGAAAATGACAGCCACAGAAAAAACATGGCAGGAAGATCAAGCCAAAGAAGCAAAATTAAGTGGATTTTCTACCGCGCTTGTTCTGTTTCTAAATGGTTTGTTGATTTCTGGCATGCTATGGTTTGCAAGTAACGCCGATTTTGGCACAGATGAATACCGCACGGCTTATATTGCACTGTTCACTTTTGCTGCGCTTGCCGCCTTTGAGATCATCATGCCATTGGGTGCTGCATTTTTACATATAGGTCAAGTGATTGCTGCAGCAGAGCGTGTAACCGAAATCATTGAGCAAAAACCGCTTGTTAAGTTTAATGGTAATGAGGAATTTGAAACAAAAGTGCGGTTGATTTCTACGAAGGATTTAAGTTTTTCCTATCCAGGGCAAGAAACGCTTGTATTAAAAAATCTTACATTAGATTTAGAACAAAGCCAAAAAATTGCTATTTTAGGCAAAACTGGAAGTGGGAAATCTTCACTCCTTCAACTTTTAGTGCGCAATTATGATGCGAATCAAGGTAAGCTTTTATTAGCAGAAAAACCAATTTCAGCCTATTCAGAAGAGACATTACGCCGCCAAATTTGTTTTTTAACTCAACGTGTTCACGTATTCAGCGATACACTTCGTCAAAATTTACAATTTGCAAGTGCGGATAAAATTTCTGATGAAAAAATGATTGAAGTGCTACATCAAGTTGGTTTAAGCAAATTACTTGAGCAAGAAGGAAAAGGTTTAAATCTTTGGCTTGGTGATGGTGGTCGTCCTCTTTCTGGTGGGGAACAACGCCGTTTAGGTTTAGCACGTATTTTACTCAATAATGCGCCAATTTTATTATTGGATGAACCGACAGAAGGCTTAGATCGCGAAACTGAACGTCAAATTTTACGTTTAATTCTGCAACATGCCGAAAATAAAACCCTAATTATGGTCACTCACCGTCTAAGTTCAATTGAACAATTCGATAAAATTTGTGTAATTGATAACGGAAGATTAATCGAAGAAGGAGATTACAATAGCTTAATCAAAAAAGAAAATGGTTTCTTTAAAAGATTGATTGAGAGGGTATAAGAAAAGGAAGTTGGGCGGAAACCTTCCCAGCTTCTTCTCGGCACACAGTAATTCCGACTTTGGCTGCTTCCTTCCGGACCTGACCGAGTAAACCAGACACCGTTGCGAGAGACCGAGAAGGTTTCCATTGATATCGCAGAGCGACTGCGGACTATTATGCAAGAATTACCATATTATTGCAAAGATTAATTCTCTTTAATTACAAAAGTGCGGTTAATTTGCTGAGAATTTACACCATATTCCAGGAGTTTAATAATATGAACTATCTTCAATACTATCCCACTGATGTCATTAATGGCGAAGGTACACGTTGTACTTTATTTGTCAGTGGCTGTACCCATGGTTGTAAAGGTTGCTACAACCAAAAAAGCTGGTCATTTTCAGCAGGTGTATTATTTGATGAAGCGATGGAACAACAAATTATTAATGATTTAAAAGACACTCGCATTAAACGCCAAGGGTTGACGCTTTCAGGTGGCGATCCACTTCATCCCCTCAACGTAGAAACATTATTGCCATTTGTGCAACGCGTAAAACGAGAATGTCCCGATAAAGACATTTGGGTTTGGACGGGTTATAAGCTGGATGAACTAGACGAACAACAACGTGCTATGTTGCCTTATATTGATGTGTTAATTGATGGGAAATTTATTCAAGAACAGGCTGACCCAAGTTTAGTTTGGCGGGGTTCAGCAAATCAGGTTATTCATCGATTTAAACTATAATATTACCGATACGCCATTATTGCGTCTTTTTATTTCGCTCTAAAGATTTATGCTGAATCTGCACTATTTTTCCTTTTGCCTGAAAATATTCTCCAAGTTGTTGTGCTATATAAACAGAGCGATGTTTCCCACCAGTGCATCCAATAGCAATAGTTAAGTAACTTCTATTATTTTTTTCTAAAAGCGGCAACCATGTTTCTATATAATTTCGTGTAAGATAAATAAATTCATTCACTTCTGTATGACTATTTAAAAATGCCGCCACAGGCGCATCTAATCCTGTCATTGGGCGAAGTGCCGGATCCCAATGTGGATTGGGTAAGAATCGCACATCAAAAACATAATCTGCATCAAGCGGAATACCATATTTAAACCCAAAAGATTCTATAATAATTTTAAGTTCTTTTTCGCCATACCCACAAATAAACTCTCGTAATTTTTCTGCAAGCGTATGTGTCGAAAGATGTGTCGTATCAAGAATGAAATTAGCATGTTGGATTAGTGGCTCTAAATATTGATATTCTGCATCAATCGCAACTTCAAGGGACAGATCTTGAACAGAAAGTGGGTGTAAACGCCGAGAATCACTATATCGACGAATCAACGTACTGCGATCCGCCTCTAAGAAAATAATCCTAACCTGATGATGATTTTGTAATGTTGAAAGTGTTTGCTCTAACGTCGTCGCAGAATTTGGAATATTACGAATATCTAGACTAATCGCTACTGAAGATTGTGACTGAGAAAGAATCTGAGTTAATTGAGGTAGTAAATCAAAAGGGATATTATCCACACAATAATAGCCCATATCCTCCAAAGCGCGTAGTGCCACAGACTTTCCCGCACCAGAACGTCCGCTAATAATGATAATATCCATATGCCCTCCCACTCTTTATTTCTTATTCATTATTCTCAAAAGAGATATTTTCTGAGCTATCTGAAATTTCAAAAACCTGCCAAATTTCCTCTGCACTTTTTGCTGAACGTAACTGCTTCAAAAGATTTTTATCCGTTAGTCTTTCAGTTAAGAAAGATAAAATTGGCATATAGGTTGCGCACTGATTTTCAGGTACCAATACCGCAAATACAAGATCAACAAATTTACCATCTGATGAATCGTAATCAATCGGTGTATCTAATTGCATAAATACAGCTATTGCTTTGTCTGATAATGTTACAGGAATTTTAGCTTTAGGCATGGCGATACCATTTCCTAAACCTGAATTACCTAATTTTTCCCGTTCAAAAAGACATTCCAAACAAACTTGTTCACCTTTCTCATCATTAACTTGCTCAATGACAAAATGCGCAATAGATTCAAATAATCGTTTTTTACTGGAAAAACTTACCCCCTGACGAATATTCTCAGGGCTTAATAACTCGGTAACGTTCATCTTTATAACTTAAACTGATCACCAAGATAAACACGTTTAACATGCTCATCATTCATAACAGCCTCAGGCGTACCTGTCGCAATAATTTTACCTTCTCCAACAATATAAGCGCGTTCACACACATCTAAAGTTTCACGTACATTATGATCAGTAATTAGCACACCTAATCCGCGATTACGTAAATCAGTAATAATTTTCTTAATATCAGATACTGAAATAGGGTCAACACCAGCAAAAGGTTCATCTAATAAAATAAATTTAGGATTAGCGGCTAATGCTCGAGCAATTTCTACACGACGACGTTCCCCACCAGATAAAGATTGGCCGAGACTATCTCTAATATGACTAATATTAAATTCTTCGATTAATTCATCCGCTCTTTCACGGCGTTGCTCAGCGGTTAAATCTTTACGAATTTCTAAAATAGCCATCAAATTTTCATAGACGGTTAAACGACGAAAAATAGACGCCTCTTGGGGTAAATACCCAATACCTCGCTGGGCGCGATTATGCATTGGAAGTAAACTAATATCCTCACCATCAATCACAATCTTACCTTGATCTTGGCGAACGAGTCCCACCACCATGTAAAAAGTCGTCGTTTTTCCCGCACCATTCGGCCCAAGTAATCCCACAATTTCATTTGAATTAACTTGAAGACTAACATCAGATACCACTTTACGGCTTTTATAGCTTTTCGCTAAATTCTCAGCAATCAAAACTGACATGATTACTTCCCTTTCGCTTTTTGTAATTGAGACGGAATTAACACAGTAGTCACTCGTGATTTCGCACCACCATTGGCTCTAAGTTGCTGTTTCTTCACATCATAAGTGATAAGTTCACCATTAATTTTACTATCTAATTGTTTCAACTCAGCATTACCTGTCAATGTTAAAAACTCCGTACCAAGATCATAGTGCACCTTATTAGCCTTCCCATCAACAGGTTTCCCATCGTCAAGTAATTGATGAAATGTAACAGGGCTACCAAAAGCATCAACAGTTTCTTTTTTACCTGAGTTTTCTGGTGGACGTGTAATCACAACCTTACTTGCTTTAATTAAAATCGACCCTTGAGTTATCACAACATTATCCGTAAAAGTCACTACACTCTTTTCCATATCCAACGCTTGATTATCCGAAACGATATTAATCGGTTGATTGGTATCATCTTTAAGCGCAAAAGCCGATATGGATGTCATCATTAACGTTGTGAGTAAAAATATTTTATTATTTACGAACTTCATAATATGTTTTCACCTGTTCTTTTAAAGTAGCAACTTGTTGACGTAAATTGCCAACCATTTTTAATCCTGTTGAACTAAAATTTTGTCCATTAATCTTGACCATTGAGTCTGATGTCATATCCTGTGTTTTCAAATTGACAATTGCCATCTGAGTTTCTACACGCTGCAAATGAGAAGTTGGTTCCAAACTTTCCGCCACAACATCTCCCTCTAAATACAGCATTTCATCTTTTGTGAGCTTGGCTTTTTTAGCACTCAATTTCCAACTCTGTGATGCCAAAGCATGAGCAACATCCTTTGCTTGACTAGTATTAGATGAATTAACATCGAATAAATAGACTAATGGCATCTCAAAATCAGTATGTCCATCTACAGTATAATGTTTCACATTATCCGCAAGAGAAACATATTGTTTTTTCCCTTCTGGTGAAAACACTGTTGTTTCCATTTTATTGCCAATATAATCGGGGCTATCTGGCTTTTTCACCAAATTTGATAAATCAGGTGCATCCCGATTCAGTGAATAAAACCAACCTAGTAAACCAAAAGCAATAATACTTAAAATTACATTCCAACGAATATTCATTTTTTCTACTTTATTATCTGGATAAGTGCGGTTAAAAATATTGATAGCACTTGATTAAGTGCTCACAAAGCTAATCTTCCAGCATCAATGATTTCAGCATTTGATAAATATCTCGATATGCTTTTGAAGGTTTATTTTGTTCCCGCTCTTTCTGTGCAGAACGAATCAAATTACGTAATTTCTGGCGATCAGCTTCTGGATAATTATTTAATAAATTCGTCAATGCTATATCACCATTTTCGATCAACTCATCACGAATTTTTTCAATTTTATGTAACATCGCTTGCTGCTGATTATGCTTATTTTCGATTTTATCTAACGCTTCACGAATTGGGGCAACATCAATACCACGAAATAATTTTCCAATATATTGCAATTGACGACGGCGAGCCTCTTTTTGTAAACGCTGGGCAAGCTCAATGGCATCAAGCAAAGATTCATCAAGGGGAATTTTAGCTAAATTTGCTTTGGTTAAATTCACAATTTTTTCGCCAAGTTGCTTTAAATCTTCCGCATCTCGCTTAATTTCACTTTTACTTACCCAAATAATTTCTTCTTGCGCCTCATCTTCCCAATCAAAAGCTTCTTTTTTCTTACGTTTCGCCATTTTTTGTCCTTTATAAAAATTGGGGCGCATTTTACCATAAACTTTGAAAATAAGATAAAATGTTGCAAATTTTTAACAGGAAAAAACAATGAAAGCACCCGAAAATCAAACCGCACTTTTAAAAGCGCAGGAGCAAGAATTACGTCACGCTGTTAGTTTTGCAGTTGAATTAGCCCAAAAAGCTGGAGCCAGTGCAGAGGTGGCTGTAACCAAAGTAAGCGGCTTATCTGTTTCAACACGATTGCAGGATATTGAAAATGTGGAATTTACCAATGATGGCGCACTAGGTATTTCCGTTTATTTGGGACAACAAAAAGGTAATGCTTCTACCTCTGATTTAAGTGAAAATGCCATTAAAAATACTGTAGAAGCGGCACTTTCTATCGCAAAATATACATCACCCGATGATTGTACAGGACTTGCTGATGAGCAATTAATGGCCTTTGATGCGCCTGACTTAGCACTTTACCATCCTGCTAATATTGATGTAGAAAAAGCAACAGAACTTGCTCTCCGTACAGAAAAATCTGCTCTTGAAGCAGATAAACGAATCGTAAATAGCAATGGTGCAAGCTTTAATTCTCACACGGGTGTAAAAGTATATGGTAATACCTACGGTATGTTACAAAGCTATTTATCCAGTCGCTATTCATTATCTTGCTCAGTCATTGGGGGTGTAGAAGGTGCATTAGAAAATGACTACGAATATACAATTTCCCGTGAGTTTGATCGACTTCAATCACCGACTAGGGTCGGTGAAACTTGTGCGAGAAAAGTAGTTTCACGCCTAAATCCACAAAAGCTTAATACATGTGAAGTACCCGTCATTTTTTTAAATGATGTTGCAACTAGTATTATTTCGCATTTAGCGGCATCAATAAGTGGCGGTAGTTTATACCGAAAATCAAGTTTTTTACTTGATCGACTAGGAACATCCATCTTACCTGAATGGTTTAATATTAGCGAACGCCCCCATTTATTACGTGCACTGGCTTCAACGCCTTTTGATAGTGAAGGAGTCCGCACACAAAATCGTGAAATTATTGAGAATGGTATATTAAAAACCTATTTATTGACCAGTTACAGTGGAAAAAAACTCGGAATGCCAAGCACAGGTCATGCTGGTGGGATTCACAATTGGCTTATCCAACCAAATTTAACCGGAGGATTAACCGCACTCTTACATAAAATGGACAGAGGTCTATTAGTAACGGATGTTATGGGACAAGGAGTAAACCTTGTGACAGGTGATTATTCTCGAGGTGCATCAGGATTCTGGATTGAAAACGGTGAAATTCAATACCCTGTCGCTGAAATTACAATTGCAGGTCAATTACAGGATATGTTGAAAAACATTGTTGCCGTATCAGATGATATAGAACATCGTTCAAACATACAAACTGGCTCAATTTTATTAGAAAAGCTGAAAATTTCTGGAAACTAAAAAATATTTAATATTGATAATTATTCTTATTGACAGAGGTTAAAATTCTGATAAGATACCCACCATCTGTTAAGCGATTGCAGGTTGCTCCAACAGGTAGAGTAGAAAGTAAATTCGTTAGGGTTCAAAAGGCTGAAGATTAATCTTCAGCCTTTTTTATATTTCATCTTCCATCTCTAAATCTATCTTAAAAGAATCCAAGTTATTTATATTGAAATATGGAATAACACTCAGCGAGAAATTCTGATACACATGGCATAACGATCAATTTTTTTGTAGAATAGCAAACGATTACATTCCTTTTAAATTCACAAGGACATTTTATGAAAAAACACCATGTTGATGTTTTAATTGCAGAAAGCGATGTTCACTCTCGTATTGCAGAGCTTGGGGCCGAAATAACAAAACATTATCAAGAAAAACAAGTCAATAACCTTGTTGTTATCGGACTTTTACGTGGCTCATTTATGTTTATGGCTGATATTGTACGCCACATTCATTTACCTATAGAAATTGAGTTTATGACTACTTCCAGTTATGGAACAGGGATGACAACAAATCATGATGTGCGTATCACAAAAGATCTTGATGGCGATATTAAAGGTAAACACGTATTAATCGTAGAAGATATTATTGACACGGGTTACACACTTGAAAAAGTACGTGATATTTTGAATTTACGTGATCCTGCAAGTCTTGCTATCTGTACCTTGCTTGATAAACCCTCTCGTCGCGAGGTTGAAGTGCTGGTAGAATGGATAGGTTTTGAAATTCCGGATGAATTTGTGGTGGGATATGGTATCGATTATGCACAACGTCACCGTAATTTAGGCTATATTGGCAAAGTGGTTTTAGAAGAATAATGCTCATCAAGCAAGTGCGGTCAAAATTTATAATGAATTTTGACCGCACTTATTTTTTAACGTTTCGCTTTCTTAATAAACTTCATCAAACGTTTACGCTTACGCAATTGGTTCGGGGTAAGTTTATTTTTACGCCCCGCAAATGGATTCGAACCTTCTTGGAAAAGAAGACGAATTGGCGAGCCAATAATTTTCAAACTCTTACGATAATAATTAGATAAATAACGTTTATAAGAATCCGGTAATTTATCCATTTGGTTACCGTGAACCACTATAATCGGCGGATTATAACCGCCTGGGTGAGCATATTTTAATTTAATTCGACGACCGCCAATCATCGGTGGTTGGTGTTCATCCGTTGCCATTTGCAAAATACGAGTTAAAAGCGAGGTCGTCATTTTTTGAGTCGCACAAGCATACGCTTCTTTAATCGAATCAAAAAGATTACCCACACCACTTCCGTGCAATGCGGAAATAAAATGCACGCGAGCAAAATCAATAAAATCTAAACGACGATCAAGCTCAGATTTAACGCGGTCTTTCACATCTTGATCTAAACCATCCCATTTATTCACAACGATCACTAAAGAACGACCTGCATTTAAAATAAAGCCGAGCAAAGATAAATCCTGATCAGAAATGTTTTCTCTCGCATCAATAGTCAGTAATACAACATTAGCATCCTGAATCGCTTGCAAGGTTTTTATCACGGAGAATTTTTCAACAGCCAAATGCACCTTACCGCGCTTACGCACACCCGCCGTATCAATCAACGTATATTGCTGCCCATCACGCTCCATTGGAATATAAATACTATCGCGTGTCGTGCCTGGCATATCGTAAACCACCACACGATCTTCACCTAAAATACGATTGGTTAAAGTGGATTTACCCACGTTTGGACGACCAACAATGGCAATCTTAATATTTTTATCTTGCTCTTCTTCTGATTCTTCTAACGCCTCATCAAGCAATGCCGTATCTTCTTCTGAATCAAAATCGAATTCTTGTTCCCATTCGTCTTGTTCTTCCTCAGAAGTGCGGTCATTTTCATCGGAGTTTTCCATTTGCTCCGCAAAAGGCGCAAGTACTTGTTCCATTAACTGAGTGACACCACGGCCTTGTGAGGCTGCGATTTGCTCAATTTCTCCTAAACCTAACTGATAAAATTCAGCACAATGAGAATCCGCATCGATACCATCGGTTTTATTTGCCACCACAATCGTCGTTTTGTTTTGACGTTGACGTAAGTAATTAGCGATACCAATATCCGCTGCAGTTAAACCCGCTCTAGCATCCACAAGGAAAAGAACAATATCGGCTTCATCAATAGCAAGCAAAGATTGCTCCGCCATTTTTTCTTCTACGCCCTCTTCGGTTCCATCAATACCGCCAGTATCAATAACAATAAACTCATAACCAGCAATATGAGCATGGCCGTATTTTCTATCACGAGTTAAACCAGGAAAATCAGCGACTAACGCATCTCGTGTACGAGTAAGGCGATTAAATAATGTGGATTTTCCCACATTCGGGCGACCAACAAGGGCCACAACTGGAGTTGCCATAAAAAATCTCTTATTTTGTCAAAAATGGCGGCCATTATATCGGAAGTTAAAGGATTGGTAAAAAATGATTTCATAAAGAAAATAAAAAGCCACAGGATACAATCCTATGGCTTTCTAAACACTGTTTATTTATCTATAACCTAACGTTATAATAATGTCGCTTTCAAGTCATCACCTTGAAAGCGAGTGTTGCGCTTTTTCGCAACGTTTGAAGAGGATAAGAAAATGATTAAAGTCATTATCCTTGTCGTACTACTATTATTAGTGAGTTTACCGACTTACTAATAACACGACATACTAGGGAGTAGCAGCTCCCTAGTTCTTCAAATCTTAAAAGATTACTTTATTTTTGTCAAGGATGAAGCAAATTTCAGATACAAAAAAAGCACCGTTAGGTGCTATCTTTATTTATCTTAATTGGCGGAATGGACGGGACTCGAACCCGCGACCCCCTGCGTGACAGGCAGGTATTCTAACCAGCTGAACTACCACTCCGAGATAAGATATTAATTTTAAATTGGCGGAATGGACGGGACTCGAACCCGCGACCCCCTGCGTGACAGGCAGGTATTCTAACCAGCTGAACTACCACTCCGCTAAGTGGTGCGTATCATAATGACGAACATAAATCTCGTCAATCTTTTTTTATGATTTTTTTATTGTATGATTAAATCCTAAACGATTAGTGAATAACCTCTTTGTCTAAACGTTTATCCCATAAACAATTATCACCGCTTTTTTTATTAATCATTTTAATAAATTCTAAATGCGCCAATAATTCATCTTCACTCGGTTGTAATACTTTCAAATTATGCGAAATATTCACCGCACTTCGTAAAGCTGCATTTTTATTACCTGACATGGTTCGAATAAAATGTGATTCATTCACATCATTTTCATCAAACAAACTAGTTTGGCCGCCTGTCATTGCCAAATAAACATCAGCTAAAATTTCAGCATCTAGCAACGCCCCGTGTAGCGTACGTTTACTATTATCAATATTCAAACGGTCACAAAGTGCATCTAAGCTATTACGCTTGCCTGGATACATTTGACGCGCCATCTGTAGCGTATCTGTAACTAAGCAAATTTCATCAGTTTTCACATTAAGATTCAACTTACGAAACTCATAATCCATAAACCCCACATCGAAGGGCGCATTATGAATCAATAATTCTGCGCCTTTAATATAATCCAAAAATGGCTGTGCAATCTCATTAAATGAGGGTTTATCTGCCAACATTTCATCTGTAATGCCATGAATTTTAATTGCTTCAGGATCAACAGGACGATCAGGCTTAATATAAAAGTGAAAATTATTGCCAGTATAACGACGATTAATCATTTCTACCGCACCAATTTCAATAATACAATGTCCTTCATAATGCGCCCCTAATTGATTCATCCCCGTTGTCTCGGTATCCAGTACAATTTGGCGATTTGGATTAACCATTTGTTCAACCTATTTCTTTCCTTTAAAATGAGGGCCATTTTACACAACAACCCTTTTGTTATGCAAAAACAGATTGAAATTTTTACTGACGGCTCCTGCTTGGGCAATCCTGGCCCGGGAGGAATTGGCATTGTCTTACGCTATAAGCAACATGAAAAAACCATTTCCAAAGGCTACTTCAAAACTACAAATAATCGTATGGAACTTCGTGCTGTCATTGAAGCATTGAATATTTTAAAAGAGCCCTGCCAAATCACACTTTACAGTGATAGCCAATATATGAAAAACGGGATCACAAAATGGATTTTCAATTGGAAAAAAAATAATTGGAAATCAAGTCAAGGCAAGCCTGTAAAAAATCAAGATTTATGGCAAGCGCTGAACGAAGCCATTCAACATCATCAAATCAATTGGCAATGGGTAAAAGGCCATGCAGGACATCGTGAAAATGAAATCTGTGATGAATTAGCCAAAAAAGGGGCTGAGAACCCAATATTGGAAGATGAAGGATATTTTGAGACCTCAATATAAATACACAATAAATACACAGCTTCGATGTATTTTTATACCACTTCACTTAAGCAAACGATCACTAAAGCATTCATTTGAATACAAAATAAACAAAAATAGATAAAAAATGTGATCTTGATCAGATTTTTGGAAATTAAGCCTATAGGAGTGATTGACACAAAAAAAGGAATTTGGAATGATTTGCACGTCTATTTAGGCGGTTGGACTGCCATATAGGGAAAAAGTTCAATCATAGATAGTAAAACAACCATAAGGAATACAAATTATGAAAAAAACACTTGCAGCATTAATCATTGGTGCATTTGCAGCTTCAGCGGCGAACGCGGCAGTAATCTATAATAATGAAGGTACTAAAGTTGAATTAAACGGTTCTTTACGTATCAACTTAGAAAAATCTAACCAAGATGGTATTAATAAATCAGGGAACTTAAAACGTCATACTCATTCAGGATTGAAAAATGATGGTTCTCGTTTTGAAATTAAAGTACGTCATGATTTAGGTGATGGCTATTACGCATTAGCACGTACTGAAGTACGTTTTGATGGTGATGAAAAAGGTCTTAAAAAGAAAGACAACGATGGTTTTGGTAATTTAACTACGAAACGTGCTTATGTTGGTTTAGGCCACAAAGAATTTGGTCAAGTAACTTTTGGTCGTCAAGTAACTATTGTTGATGACGTAGTAACAGCAGAAGACAAAACATACGGTCTAATTGAACCAGATGATTACGTATCAAAAGCAGGAAAATCTGTTGTTCGTTACGACTACTATGGTATTGAAGGTTTACAATTAGGGGTTGGTTACCAATTTGCAGAACAACGCAAAGATAATAATGAAGTACTTGAAGGTTCTGTTCAAAACTCAAACCAATTTGGTGCTTTATATGAAAAAGATGGCATAATTGCTAAAACTGTGTTTGGTAGAACAAATTACAAAACTGGCAATACAGAAACTAAAGAACATAGAGATGGCGTTGTTGCTAGCTTAGGTTACGAGTTCAATGGTGTAACTCTTTCTGTGGATAGTGGTTACGCAAAAACCAAATTTAAAGATACCGATAAAAAAGAAACTCGTTTCTTTGTATCACCAGGTTTCCAATATCAAATTACTGACTTAAGTAAAGTATATGGTAACTATAAATATGAACAAGTTAAAAACACAGATAGTTCTAAAGATAAACAACACGGTTTCTTACTAGGTATTGACTATAAACTTCATAAACAAGTAGTAACCTACTTAGAAGGTAAATATCAAGTTACTAAATCTTATGACAAAGATGGTAAATACGTAGACGATAGCAAAGTTAAAGATAAAGCTATTGGCGTAGGTATCCGTGTATACTTCTAATTAGTTGATTAAAAACTACTGTATAAAAGGCGAATCAAATGATTCGCCTTTTTTATGTAATAAAAAATCTATTTATAACGAAAGTGCGGTAATAAAATAGTATTTTATTACCGCACTTTTTCCTATATTTTCACAGGCTTAACAATTTCGCTCGGATAGCACCCTAAAATCTTTAAATAATTACTATAATTTTTCAGCTCTTCCAAGGCTTGTTGCGTATCAGGATGATGAATATTCGCCTCAATTTCTAAATAGAACATTTCTTCCCATGGTTTACCATAGATTGGGCGAGATTCTAATTTTGTCATATTAATGTGGTGTTTTTTAAATACCAATAAAGCATCAACTAATGAGCCCACCTGTTGTGAAGTCGTCATCAACAATAGGGTTTTTGTTGGGATCTGAGAAGAAACCTCTCGAGGTGTCTTAGCAACCACAATAAAACGTGTAATATTATTTTCTTGATTAGCAATATTCGTTTTCAGAACATTCAAACCATATAATTTTCCACCGTCTTCATTACCCAATGCCGCAATATTAGGTTTATTCAAACTTGAAACTAATTGCATCGCATGGGAACTACTTTCGCAATATTCAATATGAACACGCTCAAGACTGTGAATAAATTGGCTACATTGTTGAATAACTTGAGGATGGCTATATAAGGTATCAATTTGGCTTAAATCTGTCATATCATTGACTAATACGCAATGTTTAATTGGATAAGCCAACTCTCCCACTAATGAAAGCTCCGTATGTTGAAGTAAATCATAAACTTCATTAATCGCACCCGAAGTAGTATTTTCTAAAGGAAGGATACCAAAATCAGCCTCACCATTTTGTACTTTTTCAAATACTTGCTCAAAAGATTGACAGCCTAATTCAATAAATTGTTTTTGGTAACGTGCCGCATAATTCCTTGCCGCAAGATTAGAATAAGACCCACGTTTCCCTAAAAATGCAATATGTAAATTTTGGCTACGCTGTTCATTTAATTTATTTTGTAGGTAAACTTGCTGCGTTAATACTGAATCTTCAATGATTTTTTGAAAAATTGATGTGATATATTGAGCCTCAAGTTGATAGTTCTCATTTTCAGCAAATTGAATCAATTCTTGCAAAAGTGCTTGTTCACGCTCAACATCTCGTAAAGCCTTTTGAGTGACTTCTTTGCTTCTTACAACATCAAAAGCTAAGCGATGACGTTCTGACAGCAACTTCAACAAACTACGATCAATTTGTGTAATTTGTTGCCGAATTTCTGATAATTCTAATGCCATAATGTTTTCCTATAAAATCTTCCCGAAATTAACCGCACTTTTTCGCTTTACAATTAAAATGCGTACTAAATAAAAAAGCTATACTTCTTATCAGAAATATAGCTTTTTCAACAAAAAAAGAACTAAATCAATACTTGAACAGGCGCTACATACCCTTGCGGTACTTGAGCTTTATCTTCAAAGGTGACAAATTCCCACGCTTCTTGATTAGCTAAAACGGCGCGAAGCAATTTATTATTCAAACCATGTCCTGATTTATAAGCTTTGAAATCACCAATGATGTTATAGCCTGCCATGTAAAGATCGCCGATCGCATCTAACATTTTATGGCGTACTAATTCATCTTTGAAACGTAATCCATCCTCGTTAAGAATACGATAATCATCTAATACGATGGCATTATCAAGGCTACCACCTAATGCCAAACCTTGAGATTGAAGATATTCAATATCCTTCATAAAACCAAAGGTTCTTGCTCGGCTTATTTGATGAACAAATGCTTGAGCCGAAAATTCCATATCATAATTACGTACGTTTTTACCAATCGCAGGATGATCAAAATCAATAGTGAAATTTAAACGAAAACCATTATAAGGCTTAAATTCAGCCCACTTATCACCGTCTTCTACACGTACATATTCTTTAATACGAATAAACTTCTTCGCTGCGTTTTGTTCTTCAATACCCGCATCCAATAACAAATAAATAAATGGGCTCGCACTCCCATCCATAATAGGAATTTCTGGAGCATCGACTTCAATAATAATATTATCAATACCAAGGCCTGCTAACGCAGCATTTAAATGCTCAACTGTTGAAATACGCACACCTTGCTCATTTATTAAGGCAGTACAAAGCATAGTATCACGCACAGAATTAGGATCAGCTGGAAATGCCACAGCTGGATTTAAATCTGTACGGTAATATACAACCCCTGTATTTGGCATTGCAGGGCGTAAAGTTAATGTTACCTTTTTGCCACTATGCAAGCCTACACCAGTGACCTTAATGCTTTGTTTTAATGTTCTTTGTTTAATCATATTATTTACCCTTAATTTCAGGCAATACTACATCAATTTGATGAATTTTCATCACGTTGTGCTGCAGGGTTAAAGAAAGCATTGTTTTTAAACATATCTAAACGATCTGTAATAGGTTTATCAAGCGGACGATGATATTCCTCTTCTACTGTTTTAGTTTCTTCAACCGGTTCCGGACGACGAATATCTGGCACAATATTTACATCTTGTGGCTGGCGCACTGGGCGAACAACTTGAATTGGCTCATTAACTGAGATATCTCCTAATCCTGTTGCAACAATAGTCACTCGGATTTCGTCCGTCATTTCAGGCACTAAGCTGGTACCAATCACGACAGTAGCATCTTCAGAAGCAAAACTACCCACCGTTTCACCGACAATATTAAATTCTTCGAAAGAAAGATCCATACCAGCAGTGATATTCACCAAAATACCTTTTGCATTTGAAAGATCGATTTTCTCTAATAAATCATTACGTACGGCAATACGAGCGGCTTCTTCAGCACGCCCTTCACCCGCAGAACCAACAGCAGAACCAAAGCCAATCATTGCTTGTCCCATTTCTGACATAACAGTTCTTACATCAGCAAAGTCTACGTTGATTAAACCTGGTGAGGTAATCATATCTGAAATACCCATTACAGAATTACGTAATACATCGTTTGCTGCAGCAAATGCATCAATTAATTTAGCGTTTTTAGGGAGAACTTTTTGAATTTGTTGATTTGGGATAATAATCATTGAATCAACATATTGTGCTAAATCTTTAATACCCAATTCAGCAAATTGCATACGTTTTTTGCCTTCAAAAGCAAACGGCTTAGTAACAACCGCTACAGTTAAAATACCTAATTCTTTTGCAATTCTCGCTACAACAGGCGCAGCCCCCGTACCTGTACCGCCCCCCATACCAGCTGCAATAAAGACCATATCTGCACCTTCAAGCATTTTACGGATTTCTTCTTGATCATCTTCCGCTGCTTTACGGCCAATATTTGGATTTGCCCCTGCACCTAAACCTTTAGTCGTCTCTCCACCAATTTGTACAGTTTGTTGAACATGGCTTTTACGTAGAGCTTGTGCATCAGTATTTACTGCATAGAAAATAATGCGGCCATGCTCTTCCGATGTTAATGTGCTTTCCCCTAAGTAGGTACCACCCATTTCTTGTTTCACCATATTCATAACCATATGGTTAACGGCATTACCGCCACCGCCTCCCACACCTACGACTTTAATCAGTGCGCCGGACTCGTTAAAATTGTCGTACTCAGGGTACTCAGGGTATAGCATTGATGTTCTCCGTTATGATCAGACAAACTGACCCAATATATAAAACCTAAATTCTCTTTATTGTAGATGAAAAATCAAAATAATCAAAATTCTGACCGCACTTTATTGACAATTTTTTTAATTCCTTGCCAAATTGGCTGCCAAACACCACTCTCTGAATCATCACTACCCGAAATTAAATCATCATCACTATTGCTTTGATTATATTGTAATAATCCTACTACTGTAGAATATTGTGGACGACTCACATAATCCGTTAAACCAGTAATATTTAACGGGCTACCAATACGTACTTGGCAATTAAATACATCTGAAGCACATTCTTTTAAATCTTCAATTTGTGCGCCACCACCGGTAATCACAACACCTGCAATTAATTCAAATTTAATATGTTTTGCTTCTAATTCTTTCTTTAATTTATCTAATTCATCTTTTACTACACCTAAAAGTTCAGTATAACGAGCAGATGTAATTAAGGATAAATCACTTTTAGTTAAAGAACGAGGTGCTCGACCACCAATACTTGCCACTTCAATTTTTTTATCGCCATGTAAACGTGCTGGATAAAATGCACTTGCATAATTAACTTTAACACGCTCAGCTTCTGCACGTGAAATGGTACAAGCGTGTGCAATATCATTTGTCACAATATTCCCAGCATAAGGAATTACCTTACTAAAACGCAAAGCACCATTAGTGTAAACCATGACATTCATTGTACCTGCGCCAAAGTCAATTAAGCATACCCCTAAATCTTTTTCATCTTCAGTTAATACTGAATGGGTAGCAGCAAAACCAGAAAATACAACTTTATCAACCTGTAAACCACAACGTTCAACAGCTTTTTTTAAGTTATTTTGCCAATCTTGATGGCAAGCAATTAAGTGCACTTGAGCTTTTAATCGAACACCTTGTAAACCAAGAGGATTCTTGATATTAAATTGACGATCTACTGCATATTCTTGTGGAATAATATGTAATAAAGATAATCCTTCTGGCAATTTAATCGAACTTGCAGTGTGAAGTGCCGCATCAATTTCATCTTGTGTTACTTCGCGATCAGAAATAGGTACAAAGCCGCTTTCATTTAAGCTTTGAATATGCTCACCTGTAATTGCTAAAGTCACACTCATAATTTGGCAGTCTGCCATGGATTCAGCGCCTTCAATCGCACGTTGAATCGAATTGACGACAGCATCAAGATCAGTAATACTGCCACGATCAATACCTTTTGATGGGCAACTTCCCATCCCAAGAACATTTACCACGCCATCAGGGAAAACTTCCCCAACAACTGCGACAACTTTTGACGTGCCAACTTCTAATCCTACAATCGTTTTTGCTTCCACACCTTTAACCATTTTTGCACCTAGTTATTTTTATTTATCTGCCATACCTACAGCAGCACCTGCCGTATATCGTAAATCTACATAATCTATTTTTTTATTTTCAGGTACATCAATTTGTGGATAAATCGTTACAAAGCGCTCCAGTTTCGATTTCCACTCACCTCTGCCTAATCTTAACACAATATCATTATCAAGCGTAACCTGCCATGCACCACGCTCATCAATTGTCATGCCTTTTGCCATTAAATTCTTGGCTTTAAAATCAGCATAAATTTGATTCCATGCCTCCAAAACTTTTAAGCTTTGATAATCTGGCCCTCCTAAATAAGGTAACGTTTGCTTATTCAACCTTTCAAAAGGAAGCTGAAATACAACACCATCTTGTGTGACTAACTGGTTATGATTCCAAAATGCTACAGGCTGATATTCAGTTACCCAAATGCTTAAACGATTTGGCCATATTTTCCGAACAACTGCATTCTTAACCCAAGGCAAAGCTTCTATTTGAGCCTGAATAGGCTCAACATCCTGTCCCCAGAAGCCTTTTAACGATCCCATTTTTAATAGGCTTTCTTTTATATCTGCATCTGTCGTAAATGTTTTCTGCCCCATAAGTGCAAATGCCCCCATGGGTTTGTCATCCATTTTTTCTAAAAGTGTTTGCCAATTAATATATACGCTAAACACAAGCAAAGCGCCTAACAAAGCAAAGAAAGCCCGGATGTGAAAATAATACTTGGACTTTTTTTCGCCAAAACGAATATTCTGTGGTGTATTCCCTTTCAGAATGTTCATATTATGCACTTAACTCCAAAATTTTCACGACAAGTTGCTCAAAAGAAATCCCGACTGTCGCAGCTGATTTAGGAAATAAACTATGACTAGTCATACCTGGGTTTGTATTCACTTCCACTAAACGGAAATTGCCTTTTGAATCACACATGACATCAATACGGGTCCAACCACGACAACCTACTGCATCATAAGCACGTTTCACTAATAGCGCTAATTCTTGTTCACGTTCAGGCGTTAAGCCTGCAGGACAAAAATATTGTGTATTATCTGAAATGTATTTTGCCTGATAATCATAAAACTCTCCTTCAGGTACAATACGAATAGCAGGTAAAACCTTTCCATCTAATACCGGTACAGTTAACTCATCTCCAGCAAGCCACTCTTCAATTAAAATTGTATTATCAAATTTAAGGGCAAATTCTACCGCACTTTTTAGGGCTTCTACGGTTTTCACTTTTGTTAATCCCACACTAGATCCTTCTAAAGACGGTTTTACCATTAATGGTAAGCCCAGTCTTGCCACAACCTCTTCAGAATTAAGATTATTAAAAGTTTCACGCGTAACCACTTCCATTTCAGCGACAGGTAATCCAAACGCCCTCCATAGCATTTTTGTACGCATTTTATCCATCGTCAACGCAGAAGCCATCACGCCACAACCAGTATAAGGCAAACCAATTTGCTCTAATAAACCTTGCATTGTGCCATCTTCACCACCACGACCGTGTAAAATATTAAATACTCGATCAAAACCATCATTTTTAAGATTTGCAACTGGGTATTCTTTAGGATCTACTGGATGAGCGTTATACCCCTGATTCAACAAAGCTTCTAATACTGCTTTCCCCGATTGAAGAGACACTTCACGCTCAGCAGATGTACCGCCTAGTAATACAGCAATTTTTTCTTTTTTTAAGTTCATTTTTTATCCTGTTCGTCATTACCTAGGGAAAATATATCCTAGATTTCTTTCTATTCTATTTCATGAGAAATATAGCTGTTCCTCAACAGAGGATGATTATAAATAACCAAGAGCCTATATTAATTTTTCCAAGATTCAGCCAAACCACGAGAAATTTTACTCACACTTCCCGCACCTTGCGCTAGAATTAAATCACCGTCTTGAATAATTTGATCAAGCACATCGCCTAATTGTGATGTATCAGAAACTAAAATTGGATCAACTTTTCCCAAATTACGAATAGAACGGCAAAGTGATTTACTATCCGCACCGACAATTGCGGCTTCTCCTGCTGCATAAACATCAAGCATAATTAACGCATCAACTTGAGAAAGTACCTGAACGAAATCATCAAATAAATCTCGAGTACGAGAATAACGATGAGGTTGGAAAATCATCACAATTCGTTTATCGCCCCATCCTTCTCGTGCAGCTTTAATGGTTACACCAACTTCTGTTGGGTGATGTCCATAATCATCTACTAAACGTACTTTTCCATTAGGACGAATAAATTCACCTAATTGATCGAATCGACGACCAGCCCCTTGGAAATCAGCTAATGCTACTAAGATGGCTTCATTATCAATGCCTTCTTCTTTTGCTACCGCCAATGCTGCCGTTGCATTTAAGGCATTATGTTTACCTGGCACATTTAATAATACATTGATACGTTCACCATTTGGACAAATCACTACATAATGCCCTTGGAAACCAGTCTGTTCATAATCTTCAATGCGATAATCCGCATGCTCACTGAATCCATAGGTAATTACTTGACGACCAACTTTTGGCACAAGTTCCATTAATACAGGATCATCAGCACACATCACGGCTAAACCATAGAATGGTAAATTATGTAGAAACTTCACATAGGTGGCTTTCATTTTCTCAAAATCGCCTTCATACGTATCCATATGATCGGGTTCCATATTAGTCACCACTGAAACCATAGGTTGCAAATGTAAAAATGAAGCATCACTTTCATCCGCCTCCGCAATTAAATAGCGACTCGC
Source organism: Haemophilus sp. Marseille-P9675 (assembly GCF_916862695.1). Taxonomy (NCBI): domain Bacteria; kingdom Pseudomonadati; phylum Pseudomonadota; class Gammaproteobacteria; order Pasteurellales; family Pasteurellaceae; genus Haemophilus; species Haemophilus sp. Marseille-P9675. The sequence goes on along the minus strand of NZ_CAKASP010000001.1, from coordinate 206,619 downwards.
ACCAAGATGCGCATTTTTACCCGCAGATTTTACCAATCCTCCATTTACAAAGGTTGGATCAAGTTTTGCCTGGGTATAAATCATGGAAATCATAGCAGTAGTAGTCGTCTTCCCGTGTGTTCCTGCAACAGCAATACCATGACGAAAACGCATAATTTCAGCTAGCATTTGTGCGCGTTGAATAACTGGGATACGTTTCTCCTTAGCAGCAATAAGCTCAGGATTATCTTCATGAATCGCACTTGACACAACAACAACACTTGCGCCTTCTATATTCTCTGCCGCATGACCAATATAAATTTGCGCCCCAGCTTGCACTAAACGTTGAGTAACAACGCCATCGGCAATATCTGAACCAGAGATTTGATAGCCCTCATTTAATAAAATCTCAGCGATACCACTCATTCCCGCACCACCAATACCAATAAAATGGATTTGTTGTACACGGCGCATTTCAGGAATAATTTTTCTAATTTCTTCGTGGGAATGTTTCATTTATATTTCCTTTTTGACCTATTGGCAAAATACTAAAGTGCGGTTAAAAACTCACAATGTTTTTGTTATTACTTTGAATTTTCAATGATTACATCTGCAACTCGTTGCGCTGATAATGGTGTTGCCATTTCTTTTGCTTTGATTGCCATTTGCAATAAATTTTCACGTGAGAAATTTTTTAAATAGTTCACCAAAATATCAGGCGTTAAATCAACTTGCTCCACAATTTTTGCGGCACCAACATCAGCCAAATATTTAGCATTCAAATATTGCTGGCGATCTTTATGTTGGAAAGGTACAAAAATAGCTGCTGCACCAACTGCAGCAATTTCGCAAACCGTTAATGCACCTGAACGACAAATCACCACATCTGCCCAAGAATAAGCTTCTGCCATATCATCAATAAACTCTGTTATTTTAACTCGATGAGCATTTTCTGCATAAAGCGCTTTCACTTCATCTACTGCACCTTTCCCTACTTGATGGCGAATATCTAATTTATTCTCGAGTTTAGAGAAAACTTTTGGTAACGTATGATTCAATACTCTCGCCCCTTGGCTTCCCCCTACAACTAAAACGCGTAATTTATCTCCACGTTCAGAAAAACGAATTTCAGGATTAGACATCTGAAATAAATCTTGTCTAACAGGATTCCCAACAACCTCTGCATTTGGAAAAGCCGTTGGAAAAGCCTGCAATACCCGCTTCGCAATTTTAGCTAACCATTTATTCGTTAAACCCGCTATCGCATTTTGTTCATGCAAAATTATCGGTACACCACAAAGTTTTGCAGCAATACCGCCAGGACCTGACACATACCCTCCCATGCCAAGCACGGCATCAGGTTTCTCATGTTGAATAATTTTTTTTGCTTGTAGGATTGCGCGTAAAATAGCAAAAGGTGCAGTAAGTAAGGCTTTTAAGCCTTTACCACGCAATCCTGAAATTTGAATAAAATAAATTGGAATACCGTACTTAGGTACAAGCTGGGCTTCCATCCTATCTTTTGTACCTAACCAACAAATATCCCATCCTTGTTTCTGTAAAGTTTGTGCGACAGCTATTGCTGGAAAAACATGTCCGCCAGTCCCACCGGCCATTACTAATAATTTTTTATTTTTCATCTTTATGTCTCTAATCATCACGCAAACGTGCCTGGCCAGCTCGGAGTAGGCGATTTTCATGATCTATACGTAATAAAATACCAATCGTTGCTGACATAATAATAATACTAGAGCCACCATAGCTGACAAGAGGGAAAGTTAAACCTTTAGTTGGTAACATACCAAGAGCCATACCTAAATTGACAAATCCTTGGAAAAAAATCCAAAAGCCAATTCCTAATGCAAAAAAACCTCGAAAACGTTGCTCTAATATCAAAGACTCTTTACCAATTTTCAAAGCGCGAAATATAAGTAATCCCAATAAAGTGACAACAATAATAATACCAATCAAGCCAAACTCTTCGCCAATAATCGCCATGATAAAGTCTGTATGCGCTTCGGGTAAATAATCTAGTTTTTGAATTGAATTACCCAGTCCCTCACCAGTAATCTCACCTCGACCAAATGCCATAAGAGAATTAGTTAATTGGAAACCTGTACCGTATGGATCTTTAAAAGGATCTAAAAAACCTGTAAATCGTTTCAAACGATAAGATGCTGAAATAATCAACCATGCACCTAGTACCCCCCCTGTAGCCACTAATAAAACAAATTGAAAAAAGTGTGCGCCAACAATAAATAGCATACAGAAAGTTATTACAAAGAGCACCACGGTACTTCCCATATCTGGCTGAACCAACAGGAACATCCCCATTACACCCATAACAATAAATGGCTTCACCGCACTAAATTTACGACCACGTACTTCATCATAACGACGAGTAAAATAGCTTGCTAAAAAACAAGTTAGGGCTAATTTTGCAAATTCTGCAGGCTGAAAATTCAAAATACCTAAAGAAATCCAACGTTTAGCACCGTTTACCGAAGTGCCAATAAATAACACAGCTACGAGCAATACTACCGCAACCCAGAAAATTTTTGCATGCCATCTTTCTAACCTTTCAGAAGGTAAATACAACATGCTGTAGCAAGTTGCTAAAGATAAGCAGACATAGAGTGCATCACGTTTGGCAAAGTAAAACGGATCATTGAATAGTCTTGAGCTATAAGGAATGGAAGCGGATGTCACTGCAATAAGACCAATCAAAAGCAAAATTACAAATAGCCAGAATAGAGCACGATCATATAATAGTCCTTGTGGGGTAATACGAGTCCACTCATCGTAATTTTTTTTGAGCTTTTGTAATAATTCCATATATTCTATACGTTATTAAGTTGAGCCAAACGTGTAAATTCTTCACCACGTTTTTCAAAAGAGGTAAACTGATCTAAACTTGCACAAGCAGGAGACAATAATACCATATCACCTACACACAATATAGGGCGTAAAAATTCAATTGCCTGCCCCATTGTTTCAAATAAGTGACTTTGTGGAGAAAGTTTCGCTAATTGTGAACCATCTCGACCAAAACAATAACAAATAATGTGTGGTTGATTAATTAATTCAGCTAATTCTGAAAAATCAGCTCCTTTTCCATCACCGCCTAACAACAAATGCAATTTGCCTTCCACATAAAGGCCAGATAATGCGGCAACTGTACTCCCCACATTTGTTGCTTTAGAATCATTAATCCAACGAATGCCATTAGCCTGATACGCTAATTGAAAACGATGGTCTAGCCCTTTGAAATGACGAAGTGCGGTACGAATTGAATCTAAATTAATACCAACAGCTTGTGCCAATGCCGTTGCCGCCAAAATATTCATATAATTATGGCGACCGACTAATGTTGCTTCTTCACAAGGCAAAATTACTTCATCTTTTGCCATTAAGTATTGCTTGCCGTTTTCCGTTTTTAGCCAATAATCTGCTGACTTTTCCGCAAAAGAAATGGTTTGTTTCGCTTGATTTTCATCTTCACCAAAAGTCAGCTTATCCTCATTATTCAAAACGCCGACCTCAGCATTATGATAAATGCGTAATTTTGCTTGGCGATAATCTTCTAAATCCACATAACGATCCATATGATCTTCAGTCACGTTTAAGACAGTTGCAGCCGCAGATTTTAAGCTGTAAGTTGTTTCAAGCTGAAAACTAGACAGCTCTAATACATAAAGTTCACAATCTTCATTCAACAATGACAAAGCGGGAATCCCAATATTTCCCCCCATACCAACTTTCACACCAGCAGCTTTCGCCATTTCATAAACCAAGGTAGTCACAGTACTTTTTCCATTTGAACCGGTAATCCCGACAATTGGCTTCGTCGCCGCACGGCAGAATAATTCAATATCACCAATTACTTCTACGCCAGCTTTAAGTGCGGTTTGAATTTCAGGTGTTTTTACCGCAAGCCCTGGGCTGATAACGATCATATCGCTTTCCAGTAACCATTCCTGATTTAAACTACCAGTATGAAGAGGGATATTTTGAGGAAGTTTATCAACACCAGTAGGATTTTTTCGGGTATCAATCACTCGAATATTAGCCTGTTGGGATAAGAGATAATCCACGCAAGAAAGACCTGTTTTGCCAAGCCCGATGATAGTAATATTTTTGTTTTGATAGGCGTTCATTTTCTTTCTTCTTAATTGCTATAAATTCTAAAATTATATTATGGATGGAAATATAAATTTCCTTTACTAACGTAAAAAGGTCGCCCTTTCAAAAACTGAAAGAGCGAACCTAGCTATATTTATTAACGTAACTTCAAGGTTACCAATCCCATCAACACCAACATTAAGGAAATAATCCAAAACCGAATAATGACTCTTGGCTCTGGCCATCCCTTCAATTCAAAATGATGGTGAATCGGTGCCATTCTAAAAATGCGTTGTTTGCGTAACTTATAAGATCCCACTTGCAAAATAACAGAGAGCGCTTCAACAACAAACACCCCGCCCATTATCACAAGCAAAAATTCCTGACGAACTAGGATTGCCACGACACCAAGCGCGCCGCCTAATGCAAGGGAACCTACATCGCCCATAAAGACTTGTGCTGGATAAGTATTGAACCATAAGAATCCTAGCCCTGCACCAACAATGGCTGTACAAAATACAACCACCTCAGAACTATATTTAATGTATGGGATGTGCAAGTATTCTGCGAAATTCACGTTACCCGTCGCCCATGCAATTAACGCAAACGCACCTGCGACAAGCGCGGTTGGCATTATCGCCAATCCATCCAAACCATCTGTTAAATTCACCGCATTACCGGTTCCAACAATCACAAAGTAAGACAACACAATATAGAACAAACCTAATTGAGGCATAATGTCTTTAAAGAATGGAATCACTAAACGGGTGGCATCAGTGTCGTGGCCAAGCCAATAAAGCCAAAGGATTGCCACTAATGCCACAACAGACATCCAAAAATATTTCCAACGCGCAATCAAACCATCCGTGTTTTTACGGGTAATTTTACGGAAATCATCCACAAAACCAATTGCACCATATCCAAATAATACAAATAAGCAAACCCAAATATAAGGATTAGCAAGATTTGCCCATAATAACGTACTTACGCCAATAGAGAATAAAATCATCACTCCGCCCATAGTGGGGGTGCCTTTTTTTGCAAAGTGACTTTCAGGACCATCATTTCGCACTTCTTGGCCAAACTTTAAGATCTGTAAACGTTTGATCACTTTTGGACCAATCCAAAGTGAGATAAAAAGTGCGGTTAATAATGCAAGAATTGCACGGACGGTAATATAAGAAATCGCATTAAATGCGGTTTCATAACGAATAAGATATTCAGCAAGCCAGACTAACATTTAATTTTATCCTTTAATGAATAAATCACATCTTCCATTTTCATTGAGCGCGAGCCTTTTCCTAGCACCACGACTTTGTTATTTTGTTGTAATTGTGTTTCAATCAATGGCACAAGAAAATCAACCATTTCCACCTTATCAGTAAAATGCTTACCCGAAACAGCCTCAGAAATAACCGCACTTTCGTTGCCATAAGAACAAACTAAATTTAAATTTGCCGAGTTGGCATGTTGTCCTACTTCACGGTGAATAGCGAGAGAGTTTTCCCCCAACTCTTTCATATCACCGACACACAAAATACGGAAAGCTTCATAACTTTTTAGGACATCAATGGCAGCACACAGAGAATCTTTATTTGCGTTATAAGTATCATCTAATAACAATAAATTAGGCGTTACTTGAATTGGGAATAAACGTCCTTTCACTTGTGAACGTTGTTCTAATCCAGCTTTTACATCCGTAAGGGTTGCACCGACATTCATCGCAAGTGCGGTAGCAGCCAAGGCATTTTTTACATTATGTTCACCAAGGTAAGGTAAGTTAATCTCCATTTCACCTTGTGGGGAAATAAGTGTAAAAGTGGAGCCTTGAGCAGTATGATGAATATTTTTTGCAGAATAATCTTTACCGTTGAAATATTGAATTTCATGTTCACCGATTTCTTTTTGCCAAAAATCTAAATGGTTATGTTCTGCATTAATAATCGCCACGCCATTCGATGTTAAACCACGATAAATCTCACCTTTAGCTTGTGCAACGCCCTCTAAAGAACCAAAGCCCTCTAAATGCGCAGGCGCAATATTATTAATCAATGCGGCATCAGGTTGAGCTAATTTTGTGGTGTAATCAATTTCACCTTGATGATTTGCACCAAGTTCGATCACAGCGAAACGATGTTTTTCTGTTAAGCGAAGAAGGGTTAAAGGCACACCAATATCATTATTAAAATTACCATTGGTAAAAAGTATTGCTTCCGAATCACCAGCAGTATGTTGCAAAATACTCGCCGTCATTTCTTTTACCGTAGTTTTACCAGAAGACCCTGTCATCGCGACAGTACGCGGATTAATTTTCTCACGTAACCATTTTGCAAGTTCGCCCAAAGCAATTCGAGTATCCTTAACCACCAGTTGTGGAACAGAAATGGAAGAATTTTCTTGCTGAACAACAACGGCTACCGCACCTTGTACTACCGCTTGTTCAAGATATTGGTGAGCATCAAACTTTTCGCCTTTCAACGCAAAAAATAAACTATTTGATACACTTTTTCGGGTATCTGTATTAATTTCTTCAACTTGCACATTTTTATCGCCAATTAATTTAGCTTGAAGAATCTGTGCTAATTGTTCAGTAGAGAGTTTAATCATAATTTAATTGTTATTATTTTACTTTAAAAAATCATGTGCTACATCTTGATCAGAAAATGAAATCACTTCATTACCAATAATTTGATAATGCTCATGACCTTTACCCGCAATTAAAATTACATCATTTTCAATAGTACTTTCAATTGCAAATTGGATAGCTTGTTCTCTATCAGGAATAATACCCACTTTATCCATATTAATAAAACCAGAAACAATATCATCCTCAATTTGTTTATAAGGCTCTGATCGCGGGTTATCTTTTGTCACGATAACTTTATCAGCAAATTGTTCTGCCACTTTTGCCATTAATGGACGTTTACCTCGATCGCGATCACCGCCACAGCCAAAAATGCACCATAATTCACCTTGACAGTGCTCCCGTGCTGCAAGTAATGCCTTCTCTAATGCATCAGGGGTGTGAGCATAATCAACGATGACCGTTGGCTTGTTTGGATACTGAATCATTTCCATTCTTCCACATACTCCTTTCAAAGATTTCGCCGTAGCGAGTAAATTTTCCAATGGGTAACCAAATGATAATAACGTGGTCATCACTAATAACAAATTGCTTACATTGAAAGCACCGATTAATGGACTATGCAATACGCCATTACCCCAGCTAGATTCAAAAGTAATCTCTGCGCCTTGAGCATGATAGTGGATATTTGTTGCCTTCATCCATTGATGTGAGTTTGCTTGGAAATCGGTGCTTGTACTAACTGCAATCGCATCAGGCAATTCACTTAACCATTGGCAGCCAATCTCATCATCCACATTAATCACTTTAATTTGCGTATCTAATTCGGTGAATAAGCGTTTTTTAGCGGAAGCATAATTTTCCATTGTTTGATGATAATCAAGATGATCACGAGTTAGATTTGTAAAAATAGCGGCCTTAAAATGTAATGCTTCTACTCGATATTGGGCTAAACCATGTGATGAAACCTCAATTGCAGCGAAATCGGCTCCATCTTGTCTAAATTTGGCAAGGGAAGACTGAAGTTCTACCGCAGACCCTGTCGTATTCTTAGCCTCAACTACGGCACCTAAAAGTCCATTACCAATTGTTCCCATTACTGCCGCACGATGGCCTAATAGCTCCGCCCATTGTGCTAATAATTGAGAAATAGTAGTCTTGCCATTTGTCCCAGTTACGCCAACAAGCGTTAATTTCTTAGAAGGCGAATCATAAAAAATATCTGCCAACAACGAAAGATGGCGTGCAAGTTGATAAAACTTAACTACTGGCACATTCCCAATAAATATTACTGTTAAATGCTCGCTAGATAATTCCGTCTCAGAAAGCACCGCACTTGCACCAAAGTGAATAGCCGAATCAATAAATTGATTTCCATCGACTTGATGTCCTTTTATTGCTACAAAAAGATCCCCTGTTTTAACTTTACGGCTATCCAATACCATATTATGGAGTTCTATCTCATCCTTTAATTCAGGTAAATCAAAAAGTGCGGTGAGTTTTTTCATTATTTTTCCTTAATTCATTTTTTCATTCTTACGCTCACCAACATATACAATGCGTTTCGCACTTTTCATTGTTTTTTCTGTTGGTTCCGCATCTTGTGGAATTCCGTTAGCACGTAATGCATAACCCATAATACTAGAGAACACAGGAGCTGAAACCGCACCACCATAATATTCCCCAGCTTTTGGATCGTTAATCAAAATGACTAAGGCATAACGTGGATCACTAATTGGTGCAATCCCCGCTGTGAATGCAACGTATTTATTCACATAATGACCATTCTCTAATTTACGTGCTGTACCCGTTTTTACACCAACACGATATCCTTCAACCATCGCTCGCTTATTTTTAATCGCTACTTTTTCTAAAATACCGACAATATCCTTCGTGATTTTTTCAGAAAAAACTCGTTTCCCTATTACAGGTGGATCAACTTTTGTAATAGAGAGTGGACGATAAATACCGAAGCTACCAAGCGTTGCATAAGCTCTAGCTATTTGGAGTGGTGTTGCAGTAATACCATAACCATAAGAAACCGTTGCACGTTCAATATCCGCCCAACGTTTACGATTGGCATTTAAAATCCCAGCCTGTTCACCAATCAATCCCAAATCTGTCGACTTACCTAAACCTGCATTTTGATAGGTTTCCATCAAGGCACTTGGGGGCATACGTAACGCAAGGCGACTTACACCACGGTTACTTGAATTAATTAATATTTCATCTAATGTTTGTTGCGCACGTGGTGCTACGTCTACAATTTCTTTTCCACTTACTGTAAAAGACCCCGTATTAATAACTTCATCACGACGAACTACACCACGTTGAAGTGCAGTTAACACAACTAAAGGCTTTACAGTAGAACCCGGCTCAAAGGTATCCGTAATAGCACGATTACGCATTAATTCTGATTTAACGCCAACACGATTATTCGGGTTATAGGATGGCGCAGTAGCCATGGCTAATACTTCTCCTGTACGAACATCAACTAATACAGCTGTACCTGATTCAGCATTATTTTCTGATACCGCTTTTTTAATTTCACGATACACCATAGATTGTAATTTTTCATCAATACTTAACGTAACATCTTGCGCATCATATTTTTTTTCATCAGAAATGTGTTCAACAATGTTACCTCGCTTATCTTTACGTACTGTGCGTGAACCATCTTTCCCCACAAGCATGGTATTAAAACTTTTCTCTATCCCTTCTATACCATTCCCATCAATATCAGTATAACCAACTAAATGTGCAGCTTCTTCTACACGTGGATAAAAACGACGATGTTCAGTTTCTAAGAAAACGCCTTTAACGTTTAATTTTTTAATATAATCTGCTTTATTTGACTCTACTTGACGAGCCAAATACAAATAACCTGATTTTGAATTTTTCTCAATTTTTTTAATCAAGTCATTGCTACTCATTCCTATCTCTTGTGCTAATGCATTAATACGCTCTTTATCCGCTAAAGCATCTTCTTTTAACATCGTTTTGGGATCAGCTACTATTGCACTCATCGGGACACTTACTGATAATAATTGCCCATTACGATCTAAAATTGAACCACGCACTGAAAGAATTTCATCTTTACGTAACGAGCGTTTATCTGCCTCGCCAGATAAGGTATCAGCATTAATAGATTGGACATAACCAGCACGAGCTACCAATGCACACAAACCAAGAAAAACAAAAAATACCGAAATAATATAACGTCCACGCATAAAACATTTATCAAACACCATTTTCGGTTTGTTATGTTTCACGGCTTCAGGTGCGGTTAATTTTCTAATTGTTTTTTTAGACTTATTTGATTTACGAGAAGAATTGAATTTAACCATCTTTTTACCTATTATTCTCTAATCTCAACTTCTTGTTCTGTCGTTAAAGGTTTCATTTTTAAAGTACCTACAGCAATAGATTCTACTCTTGTGCTATCCCCTTCAGTCGCTTCCTGCACCTGTAAATTTCGATATTCATTTTCAAGCGCTTGCCGTTGTAAAATAAGTGCACCATTTTCAGAAATTAACTGACGTGTTTTATGCGTCACCCAAATAGCGCCCATTGCGGATACCAAAATTGCTATTAATAAGAAAACAATTAACTTATTTGAAGAAAATAAATCTTCAACTAAAATCTGCTGTAACGGATAACGAGGTTTATTATTTTCAGACATCACTAAATTCTCTCCGCTACACGCAATACTGCACTTCTTGAACGAGGATTTGCTTGAATTTCCGCCTCACTTGGTTGAATTGCTTTACCAATTAGTTTTAATTTCTGATTACGTTGAATTTGGTCTTCTCGCAATGGTAAACCTTTAGGGATATCCTCACCTTTACTTTGTTTTTTCATAAAATGTTTCACCATTCTATCTTCCAAAGAATGGAAACTAATAATTGATAAACGCCCTTCTGGCGCTAACATGTCTAAAGCAGAATTGAGTACACTTTCCAATTCGTCTAGTTCTGAATTGATGAAAATACGAATGGCCTGGAAACTACGAGTCGCAGGATGTTTATGTTTATCTTTAAAAGGTACCGCTTGTGAAATAAGCTCAGCTAATTGACTAGTACGTGATAAAAATTCTGTGCCATTTTTGGCCGCACTTTTGTTGTAATCAACAATAGCAGTGGCAATACGTTTAGCAAAACGCTCCTCGCCAAAAGTTTTCAAAACCCAAGTTAAATCCTCAACCGATACTTGTTTTAACCATTCTGCTGCTGATAAACCTTGAGTCGTGTCCATACGCATATCAAGTGGGCCATCTTTCATAAAACTAAAACCACGTTCTGCTTCATCAAGCTGGGGAGATGACACGCCAAGATCAAGCAAAATACCATCAATTTTGCCAACCAAATTTAATTTTTCACAAATTTCAGGAATATGAGAAAAGCTGTTATGTTCAATCTGAAAACGTGGGTCTTGAATTTTTTGAGCTTCAGCAATGGCTCTAGGATCGCGGTCAACGCCAATAAGACGACCATTTGGGGATAATTTAGAAAGGATTAAGCGAGAATGTCCACCACGGCCAAAAGTACCGTCAATATAAATTCCATTTTCCTTCAATGCCAAGCCATTCACGGCTTCGTGAAGTAAAACTGTGATATGTTCAGGTGAAGAAAAGGAATTTTCGGTATCCATAAATACAATATAAAAGTAAAAAACGGTGAATCATTTTCTATAATGAGAAATCTTTCAGAGCCTCAGACGCAAAGTCTGCACTTGAACCAATTTCCATATCTTCTTCAATTTGAGCATGCCATTCTACAGCACTCCAAATTTCAAATTTATTAAGTTGTCCTACTAACATTAAACCTTTTTCTAATTTTGCATGTTGGCGTAATGGTCCACTAAGCAAAATACGGCCCTGAGCATCCATCTCACATTCAGTGGCATGACCAAGCATTACTCGTTGCAAACGGCGTTGGGTAGGATCAAAATTAGAAAGTTCGAGAAGTTTTTGTTCGATTTTTTCCCATTCATCAAGGGGATAAAGTAAAAGACAAGGTTGGCGAATATCGACGGTACAAACCATTTGCCCTTGGTTCTTTTCAAGAATTTCAGAGCGATAGCGGGTTGGGATCGCTACGCGTCCCTTAGAATCTAAATTAACCGCTGTTGCACCACGAAACATATTACGCCTTCAAAATTAAACTTATTTTGAGAAATTTTTCTAAAAATCTCCACAAAACACCACTTTTCTCCACATCTACGTAAGTTTATAATTTGTTTGCTTAAGTTGCAAGCGATTATCCCTGATATAACCCTATTTTTTATCAAAATAAAAAGCCGTTTGAGAAAATATCCCAAACGGCTTTTTTCAACCAGATGTTCTTAATTAATTATTCACATAAGCTTCTTCGTCACGATCACCGAATGGTTTAAGTAACGTAAAGAATAATATGATACATACTACTGTTGTTGCCAAACCTAAATATACTGACAATTGATAATCTAAGTGGAAACCAATTGGATTGTAATATAAATAAGTTGCACACACTGTGGTAATAAACCAAGCAGGAATAGAAGCAACCCAATGGAATTTATGATAACGATATAAATATGCAGCTGCTGTCCATAACATTACCATTGCTGTCATTTGGTTTGCCCAAGTGAAATAACGCCATAATACGCTAAAGTCAATGGTTGAAACAAAATAGCCTAATACGAATAGTGGTACAGCAATTAATAAGCGTTTAGATAATGAACGTTGGTCAATATGGAAAATTTCCGCTAATTGTAAACGAGCAGCACGGAATGCGGTATCACCAGAAGTGATAGGTAAAACAACCACACCTAACACAGCAAAAATACCACCAACAAAACCTAAGAAATGTAATGAACTGTCATATACAACTTTAGATGGTGATCCTGCAGAAATTGCATCTTGTAATGCTTGTGGATTTTCATAGAATGCGAGACCAACCATACACCAGATTAGCGCAATTACACCTTCAGCAATCATTGCACCGTAAAAGATAAAACGACCTTCTTTTTCATTTTCAGCACAACGCGCCATTAAAGGAGTTTGAGTTGCGTGGAAACCAGATAATGCACCACAAGAAATAGTTAAGAACAACAATGGCCAAATTGGAACATCACCCTTCACTTGGAAGTTTTGTGTGAATTTCTCTAAAGTTAAACCTTGACCATCTGCATTGATAGTACGGAAGAACTCAATAGGATCAACAGCACTAAAGTGTGCAGAAACTAAGCCATACACCATACCCACAGACATAAATAGCAATAATGCGCCAAAAAGCGGATAGATTCGACCGATAATTTTATCGATCGGTAATAAAGTCGCAAGAATATAGTAAGCAAAGATAATAATCGTCCAAACTGCAACAACAGTTGCTTTATCCATTCCCCATACTTTGATACCACCGGCTTCAACTGCATGATGAACAGCTTCAGCATCACCTAATTGTAACGCTCCTTGAGATGCGCCCAATAAGTCCATGGTAATCGTACCCATTAATTGAGCTGGGCTTGATACAAACACAACACCTACTAATAATAAAAGTACAAGCGCTAATGTGTTAATAAATACTTTTACAGGGCGACCTAAGAATTTACCGGCTAAATATGGCATTGTTGCACCACCATGACGGATACTCAACATACCGCAGAAATAATCATGTACTGCCCCAGCAAAAATACAGCCTAGTACAATCCATAACATCGCGACAGGTCCGTATAATGCACCAAGAATAGGGCCAAAAATTGGGCCAGTACCAGCAATATTCAACAATTGAATTAACCAAATCTTAGTTTTTGACATTGGCATATAATCCACACCATCATTTATTTGATAGGCTGGTGTTTGACGTTTTGGATTAATGACAAAGATTTTTTCGATAATTTTTCCATAAATAAAGTAACCAAGAATAAGAATGGCTACACAAAAGAAAAACCACAACATAGAAATACTCCTCAAAAGATGGGTAATAATATTTAGATATACTCTAAATTAGCGGCCGTATTCTATGTCAAATTGATAGAAATCAAAAATTGAATTTAAGAGTTTTTTTAAAATTTGTGACTTTTATCACATTTATTAATAACACTATTTACATTAAAAGAATAAAACAGATTGATACTCTCAAAGTTAAATACACCCTCCACAGCTCCCGCAGCGCCAATCGGCCTGATTTACTGCTTGATAAAATGCTCTCATTATATTTTCCTCTAAAGGAATATTATGCTCAATAAATACATCAGAAAGCCATTCAATATTTTCAACAATCCAATCATCCTCACCCAATCCCTCGCGATAAAGCTCATCTTCAGGATCCATAAAATTATAAATATTTTCTGTTCCCATATCTTTATCTTGGCGCTCTCGAGGTAACACGACGGGTAAACCAAGATATTTAATTTCCCAATGTCCCAAACATAATGTATGTCCCTTAGATGACCAGTTAACTTGGAATGGATTATTATTCATGTTGAATTTTTATAGAAAAAGTTGAAATGTGTAATGAGTATAGAATGAAGTAAAGAAAATTCCCATACTAAGTACCGGGTATTATTTCAACTAAAATTCACTTATAAATGACACTTAGGCTAATATTTTGCCCAAAACAAAGTGCGATTAAAAATATTTCTTTTTTAACCGCACTTTGATCTTATGAAATTATCGTTTAAACATTCCGCCTAAACCACCAAGACCGCCCAAGCCTCCGCCCATTAAGCCTTGCATTCCACGCATCATTTTAGCCATGCCACCTTTACGCATTTTCTTCATCATACGTTGCATTTCATCGAATTGTTTAAGTAATTTATTGACATCTTGCACTTGAGTGCCAGAACCTAATGCAATACGACGACGGCGAGATCCTTTGATAATATCTGGGTTGGCACGTTCTTTTAAGGTCATAGAGTTAATGATCGCTTCCATTTTGACAAACATTTTGTCATCCACTTGATTTTTAACGTGATCAGGCAAATTTTTTGCACCGGGTAATTTCTCAAGCATAGACATCATGCCACCCATTTTTTTCATCTCGATAAGCTGTTCTCTGAAATCATCTAAAGTGAAATCATCGCCTTTCTTGAATTTCTGCGCCATTTTTTCTGCTTTTTCACGGTCAACAGAACGTTCAAGATCTTCAATCAGTGAAAGCACATCGCCCATACCCAAAATACGGGAAGCGATACGGTCTGGATGGAACGGCTCAAGCGCTTCTGTTTTCTCACCCACACCCAAGAATTTGATTGGTTTACCAGTGATTTGACGAATTGATAACGCCGCACCACCGCGTGCATCACCGTCCACTTTTGTCAAAATAACACCTGTAAGCAGCAATGCTTCATTAAAGGCTTTTGCCGTATTGGCTGCATCTTGACCAGTCATCGCATCTACGGTGAAAAGGGTTTCGATTGGATTTAACGCTGCATGGACTTGCTTGATTTCATCCATCATTTCTGTATCAACGTGCAAACGCCCTGCCGTATCCACAATCAATACATCGTAGAATTTCAGTTTTGCATCAGCAAGTGCCGATTTAGCAATATCAACTGGGTTTTGTTTAACATCCGATGGGAAAAAATCCACGCCAACGGACTGAGCCAAAGTTTCAAGCTGCTTAATCGCAGCTGGGCGATATACGTCGGCAGAAACTACTAACACTTTCTTTTTATGGCGTTCACGCAAGAATTTTGCTAATTTACCCACGCTGGTGGTTTTACCCGCACCTTGTAAACCCGCCATTAAGATAACCGCTGGTGGTTGAGTTGCTAGGTTTAAACTCTCATTCGCTTCACCCATGGCTTTTTCAAGCTCACGCTGAACGATTTTTAAGAACTCTTGCCCCGGCGTTAAGCTTTTATTGACTTCTTCCCCAAGCGCGCGTTCTTTTACTTTTGCGATAAATTCACGCACCACAGGTAAAGCAACATCTGCTTCAAGTAATGCCATACGCACTTCGCGTAAGGTTTCTTTAATATTATCTTCCGTTAAACGGCCTTTTCCCGTGATATTGCGTAAAGTTTTAGAAAGGCGATCCGATAAATTATCAAACATAACTCGTAATCCTGTTTTTTTCTAAAAAAATTGCCTTGATTATACCGAAATTTAGGCGTTTTTCATCATTTCAAATAAATTTATAGCGAATTGTGTGTGAGAACGATAAAATACGAACCATTCCCAAACAGAGAAAAGAAATTATGTGGTTTGCTATTTTTTCGATTTTATTTTATCTAATTAGTGTGTTGATGATCGCTCCTTTACTTACGTCCGTAGAAAACACACAACATTCTCCGAAAAAAACACCGTTGTTTTTTACCTCACTTTTTGCGATAGCATTACACGGTATTACGCTTTTCCCTTCCTTGAAGGAATTAGCTGAAGAGCATACATTCACATTAATTCAAATTAGTTCATTAATGAGTGTTAGCATCTCTGCCCTTGCAGTATTTGCTATTTTATCAGTGAATTCTATCTGGTTCGTTTTACCTATCGTCTTTGCCTTTTCAATTTTTAACTTAATTTTGGCAACATTTATACCAAGTCATTTTATTCAATTACTCAATCAAGATTCTGCGATGTTATTTCATATAGGCTTATCAATATTTACTTATGCCGTATGCTTTATTGCCATGCTTTATGCAATCCAACTCAATTGGATTGATCGTTCATTAAAAGCCAAAAAAACCAACTTTTCTCCGATTATACCTTCTTTAATGACCGTAGAACGTCATTTTGCAAGGGTATTTGCTTTTGGTGAATTATTATTAACACTGACATTAATTTCAGGTATTTATCATTCTATCAATGCATTAACTGCGGAAAATATTCACAAAGCACTATTTTCATTTTTTGCTTGGATAGTCTTTGGCATCGCACTTTTTGGTCATTGGAAAAAAGGATGGCATGGAAAAAGGATGATAATTTATGCAATTTCAGGTATTATCTTACTCACGATTGCTTATTTTGGCAGTCGGCTGATTTAAAAATAAGGGCGAATTCAAATTCGCCTTTATTATTCCATAGGGCATAACTTATTACATAAACTTAATTAGCTAGACTAATTTATGCTTCAATAAATTACGCCCTATGATGTGATTAACGAACAAAAGGATTTTCCCTTGGACAATATTCCCCTTAGTACTTTATTTATTATTCTCATTATCTGTTTAGTGTTATCTGCATATTTTTCTGGCTCAGAAACCGGACTACTCTCTCTCAATAAATATCGTCTTCGTTTTCTATCCGAACAAGGCAATAAAGGCGCACAAAAGGCAGAAAAACTGTTAGAAAAGCCAGATACCTTGTTAAGCTTTATTCTTATTTTTAATAACCTTGTGAATATCAGCGCATCAGCGATTGCGACCATGATTGGTATGCGTTTATACGGTGATGCGGGCGTGGCGATTGCAACAGGTTTGCTCACTTTCGTGATGCTTGTATTTTCTGAAATTTTCCCCAAAACGGTGGCTGCAATGCACGCGGAAAAAGTCGGTTTTGTTTCCAGCCACATTTTGACGGTATTACTTAAAATCTTCTATCCGTTAGTTTGGCTGATGAATATTTTTACCAAATCATTAATGCATTTGGTGGGATTAAAACCCGATATGCAAAAACAAGTAATTAGCCGTGAGGAACTTCGTAGTATCGTATCAGAAGCGGGTGAAGCGACACCTGATGAACAACATCCACAAATGTTGCTTTCTATTTTAGATATGGAAACTGTCACCGTTGATGACATTATGGTTCCGCGCAACGAAATTGGCGGCATTGATATTGATGATGACTGGAAAGCCATTATGCGCCAACTCAATCACGCAGCACATAACCGCGTTGTGCTCTACAAAGGCAGCCTTGATGAACAAGTGCTTGGTATTTTGCGCGTGCGTGAAGCATTCCGCTTACTGCTTGAAAAAAATGAATTTACCAAAGAAACCTTAATTCGTGCCGCTGATGAAGTGTATTTCATTCCTGAAAGCACGCCATTAAAAACTCAACTTGCGAATTTCCGTGCAAATAAAGAGCGCATTGGCTTAGTGGTGGATGAATACGGCGATATTAAAGGGCTTGTAACTTTGGAAGATATTTTGGAAGAAATCGTTGGTGATTTTACCACTTCCACCGCCCCAAGCATTGACGAGGAAGTAACGCAACAATCCGACGGTTCCATGATTATTGATGGCTCTGCCAACCTACGCGATCTCAACAAAATGTTTAACTGGGAATTGGATACTGAAGATGCCCGCACGTTTAATGGTTTAATCCTAGAACACTTAGAAGAAATTCCCGATGAAGGAACAGTTTGCGAAATTGATGGCTTGCAAATTACCATTCTTGAAGTGGGCGATAATATGATTAAACAAGCGAAAGTCGTCAAACTTTAATAATAAAAACTCAAACAAATTGAACCGCACTTTTGACTTAGATCATAAGTGCGGTTCTTTTTTTGCGCATTTTTTAGAAAACATTTTTATAATTATTTATAGGTATATCTTAATAGAAAAAGAAAGATATGGAACACGAATATCAACGGGCGGTGACTCGCGTGTGCGTACAAACGGCACTGCTCTTGTTACAACATGGGGCAGAAAGTACCGTGGTGGTGCAAATGGCGCAGCGTTTAGGCATAGCACTTGGCGTAGAAAACGTAGAATGTGCGCTTACGGCAAATGCAGTGGTGCTGACGACCTTATCTGATAATCATTGCATCACCACCGCACGAAAAAATACGGATAAAGGCATTAATATGCAAATGGTTACTGATGTTCAGCGCATTGTGATTGCCGTTGAACATCATTTGTATGACTTAGAAAGCGCACAAAGAAAACTGGATCAATTAAAACCGCTAAAATATAACCGATGGTTAGTGGTATTCATGATAGGCTTATCTTGTGCAGCATTCGCCCATTTATCTGGCGGAGACTGGGTGATTTGTGGCATCACCTTTGTGGCTGCAGCCATTGCAATGTTTGTGCGACAAGAATTTTCTAAACGGCACTATAATCCTCTAATTGTCTTTTCCATCACCTCTTGTGTCGCCTCGCTGATTTCCGGCGTGAGCTTAAAATATAACTTAGGCAACGATCCTCAAATTGCTTTAGCGTCTAGTGTGTTATTACTGGTGCCGGGGTTTCCGCTGATTAATTCTTTGGCAGATATATTAAAAGGTTACGTCAATATGGGATTAGGCCGTTGGACGATTGCGACAGTTCTCACTTTTGGCGCATGTCTTGGCATTGTATTCGCTTTAAGCGTATTACATATTACAACTTGGGGGCATTAAAATGTTATTAGATATAACAATATTTATATTGAAATTACTCGATGATATGTTATTTGCCGCAATTCCAGCTGTGGGCTTTGCTTTAGTATTTAATGTACCGCCCAAGGCCTTAAAATATTGTGCAATTTTAGCCGCACTTGGGCATGTGACACGCACATTATTACTGCATATTAATATGCCTATTGTATTTGCCACTTTCTTTGCCACTTGCGTAATTGGTTTTTTAGGCGTGCATCTTTCCCATCGTTATTTAGCCCACCCCAAAGCCTTCACAGTTGCCGCAATTATCCCGATGATCCCCGGTGTTCATGCCTATAAAGCAATGATTTCAATGGTACAAATTCATCATTTCGGCTTTTCTGATGCTTTATTTGAACAAATGATTAGCTCCTTTATTAATACCAGTTTTATCCTAGGAGCAATAGTATTTGGATTAGCTTTGCCTGGATTATTGTTTTATCGACAAAAACCTGTGGTGTGACACTAAAATAGTTCAACAAAAAACCGGCCTAAGCCGGTTTTTGTACTATTCTTGTGATTTTTTCTTAAGGTATTCATAAAGCTCATCTTTAATCCGTAATTTTTCTTTTTTCAAAGCCTCAATTTCCATATGAGTGGCGAGCTGAATGTTTTCCTGCATATTCTTAATTTCATGATCTAATTCGTTATGCTTTTCAAAAAGACGATCGAAATAAGCATCATTACTTTTAAGTTTGGTGATTAATTCTCGGTATTCGGGAAACATAGCATTGCTCCTATAGTGGTTTTAACTGGTTTCAGTTTACTACATTCGCCCCAAATAAACAGAAAACAATCTTAAAAATTTGACAACGATCACAAAATTTATTTTTCTCAAATAATCCTTTACTCTTTTGCTTTTTTATTTCTTCCAGCACCTAAAATCAGCATCGCTAACAAACTAAGGATAATTCCCAAACCAGCACCAATACCCGTTGAGATAACATAAGGTTTCTCTGCCATCACAAGATTAGGCTGTTGAACAAAATGAAATGCCACCAAATTATTATCTAACGGTTGAACAGATTGCATCATTTTCAATTTGTTTTCCCAAGAAACATCAATTTTGGCGTCGGCAGCATTTTTCACTTGTTCGAATAACGATTTCCATTTTGTAATCAATTCATTATTTAATGTTTGGCGCGCTTGATTATTCACATAACGAATATATTCCACAAAAAGTTGATCTACTTCTTCACGCTCAAAAGAAGACAGGGTTAATTGATCAAGATTATTTTCTTGGGAAAATTTAAAATGTGAGGCAATTTGCTGAATCGTTTGATTTTCAACTTTAGCTCTTGCTTTCACAAAATCAGATTGATTTAAAAACGCCATTAATTGAGCGGGAGAACTCAGAATTTTTGTAAATTCATGATAGGCAGAATTGGTCGCTTTGCGTTCAATCTTTGTGGCATCCACTGCATCCGCATCACCGCTAACTAAACTATATGTAGAAAAAAGAGAAAAATAATTACCCAATTCACTCATTTTTGGTGTTTCAAATTGCGCACTAACCTGCCATTTTGTCGGATGAAAATGAGCCCCAGCAAAACCAAGCCCACCACCAATAATCATAAATAGAAAAGAAAGAATAAATTTTCTCATAACCCACCTAAAAATTTGATTAAATTAGCGCGAATTTTAGCACAAAGTGCGGTGTATTTTTCTTTATTTTCAGAATCTCGCTTTTCACTAGGCTTTTAACTGGTTTATTTCAACAACGTGCGATAGAATAAAACCATTTTCATTTCAACGAAAAAAGTAAGGAAATACCATGATCGATCCAAATTTACTCCGTAATAATTTAGCGGAAGTCGCAGAAAAATTAAAAATAAAACGTAACTTTATTCTTGATACAGAAAAACTCACCTCATTAGAAGAACAACGCAAGAACTTACAAGTCACCACAGAAAACTTACAAGCTGAACGTAATACTCGTTCCAAAGCCATTGGCGCTGCTAAAGCACGCGGTGAAAATATAGAACCATTATTGGCTGAAGTGGATAATATGGGCAACCAATTGACTGAAGCAAAAGCACAACTAGATGCGGTACTTGCGGAAATCAATCAAATTGCATTAAGTATTCCAAATCTACCAGCAGATGAAGTGCCATTAGGCAAAGATGACACCGAAAATAAAGAAATCTTACGTTGGGGTACACCGCGTACATTTGATTTTGAAGTGAAAGATCATGTCACTTTAGGTGAAGAAGCAAATGGCTTAGATTTTGCCGCAGGGGCTAAATTAGCGGGCGCTCGTTTCGCTGTGATGAAAGGTCAAATCGCCAAAATGCACCGTGCATTAGCGCAATTCATGTTAGATCTTCATACTGAACAACACGGCTATTTAGAAACCTATGTGCCTTATTTAGTGAATCACGCCACACTTTATGGTACAGGGCAATTACCAAAATTTGGCGAAGATTTATTCCATACTTTAGCCTTAGAAGGCGAACAACCTTACGCATTAATTCCAACTGCAGAAGTGCCCGTCACTAATTTAGTGCGAGACGTGATTATTGATGAAGCAGAATTACCAATAAAAATGACCGCACATACCCCATGTTTCCGTTCAGAAGCAGGTTCTTACGGTCGTGATACTCGTGGTTTAATTCGTATGCACCAATTTGATAAAGTGGAAATGGTACAAATCGTTGATCCAGATAAATCAATGGAAGCACTTGAAGAATTAACCAGTCACGCAGAAAAAGTATTGCAATTATTAAATTTACCATACCGTAAAGTTTTACTTTGCACAGGCGATATGGGCTTTGGTTCTTGCAAAACTTACGACTTAGAAGTTTGGGTGCCTGCACAAAATACTTATCGTGAAATTTCTTCTTGCTCAAATATGTGGGATTTCCAAGCCCGCCGTATGCAAGCACGCTGTAAAGCAAAAGGCGATAAGAAAACGCGCTTAGTACACACATTAAATGGTTCTGGCTTAGCTGTTGGTCGTACTTTAGTAGCCGTGCTTGAAAACTATCAAAATGCCGATGGTTCAATCGCTGTGCCAGAAGTGTTACGTCCATATATGGGCGGATTAGACGTTATCGGAAAATAATCCTTCTATAAAATAAAAAAGCGTGGATTTTAAAATTTCCACGCTTTTTTATTAAGCTATTTCAACAACGACATCGGATTCTGATTTAGGGTTTAATTCCCCCACTTCATATAAATCAATCCCCGCTTCTTTGGCTATTTCAATGACCGTTTGAACGCTATTAGGCTCAACTGCCACTAATAAACCGCCTGATGTTTGAGGATCACACAAAATCGCTTTTTGTTCTTCTGTCAATACCCCAACTTTATGCCCATAACTGTCAAAATTACGCCCTGTTCCACCAGGTACGCAACCTTGAGCAATATAATCTTTTACACCGTCCAAGGTTTTAATTTTGTCCGAAAAAACTACCGCACTTAAATTTGAACCTTCACAGATTTCAATTAAATGACCAAGTAAACCAAATCCTGTGACATCTGTCATTGCTGTTACGCCCTCCACTTGGGAGAATTGGCTGCCAATAGAATTCATTTGGCACATAGCGACCGTGGCTAAACCTTGATGTTCTAGCTTAAGTTTTCCTTTTTTCTCCGCCGTCGTCAAAATACCAATACCAAGCGGTTTCGTCATATAAAGCTTACAACCTGATTTTGCAGAAGCATTACGTTTCACTTTTTCAGTGTCAATCACACCTGTCACGGCTAACCCAAAAATAGGTTCAGGCGAGTCAATGGAATGTCCTCCCGCCAAAGCAATACCCGCTTGATGGCAAGCAAAGCGACCACCATCAACGATTTTCTGTGCAACTTCTGCAGGTAATACATTAGTTGGAAAACCTAAAATTGCAATGCCCATAATCGGCTTACCGCCCATGGCAAAAATATCACTGATGGCATTAGTTGCGGCAATTCGTCCAAAATCAAAAGGATCATCCACAATAGGCATAAAAAAGTCGGTGGTACTGATAATTGCAGTTCCATTACCAAGATCATACACCGCTGCATCGTCTGCTGTTTCATTGCCGACGAGCAAATTTGGATCATAAAATTTTTCCAGTTCTGAATGTAAAATTGTCCCTAACACCTTAGGCGAAATTTTACAACCTCAACCCGCACCATGACTGTATTGCGTCAGCCGAATTTTTTCTTCCATTTTTATTTACCTTGTTGAATATCCATTTTTGAGAATATGACTTTCAAACCCTATTCTTAATCATAAAGATCTTCGCCATCTTTCCTTGTACGCAATAATTGCAAAATCCAAACATATTGCTCTGGCGCTGGCGTAACAAAAGATTCTATTTCTTCGTTCATTGCTCGAGCTGATTGTTCAGGATCATCACTTAAATTCATTGCTGAATGAATTTCCATTTCATATTTACCAGTTTCAGCGTTATAACGAGGAAACATTGGAATGACCACGGCTTTAGAAAGTTTTGCCATTTTATTTAATCCCGGCAATGTCGCTTTATAAGTCCCAAAGAAATCAACAAATACGCTTTGCTCGGCTCCAAAATCTTCATCGGGTAAATAATAACCCATTTCGCCTTTACGGACATGATTTAAAAAAGGTTTAATACCATTTTGGCGGGCATGCATTTTTCCACCGAAACGTTGACGTGTAATCGTCCAAAGCCAATCCACCAATGGATTACGGTGTGGATTATACATAGAAGTCATTGGCATGCCTTGAGTGTGCAAAATAATGCCCGAGGCATCAATCGCCCAGCCATGTGGCACCATAAGAATAATATTCTGGCCTTCAGCTTTTGCCTGTTCGATATGTTCAAGACCAATAAATTCGCTACGTTTTTGCAAATGTTTCTTTGAACGGATAGCAATCTCACCAATACCAAACATAACTTGTGCAACAACCGCAAACATTTTATCAATGACTTGCTCACGTTGTTGTTCAGTCCAATGAGGGAAACAATATTGCAAGTTAGTTTGTGCACGCGTACGCTGTTTCTTTGCTTTATGCCCAATCCATACACCTAATTTTCCAGCAAATTTATCGCGCAAACGAAAAGGCACAAATGCTAACAACAATAAAAAGAAAATACCGAGCCAAATTCTCCAATATTGAGGCTTTAAATACGACCATGAAAAGTGCGCTTCATAGCCCACTCTCGCCGTCAAACGTAAATTTTGTTGATTATCCGACATAATAAAATGAAATTAATTTTAACCGCAATTTTGAGTGCTTTCCGAACTAAAAATGAAACCAGCCTTGATCGTAAACCATTTTAGCCGTCATCATAAAAGACATGATAACAACCATAGGTCGAATCAAGGTTTTACCTTTCGTCATCACCATTTTGGCGCCTAAATTTGCGCCTAAAATACTCCCAGCCATCATCACGAATCCCACTTTCCAAAGAATTTGTCCCCCCAATAAGAAAAGCGCAAAAGAAGCAAGATTCGAAGTGAAATTCATCACTTTTGCATGTGCCGTCGCTTTCGGGAGATTAAATCCTAGCAAAGTAACACAGGCTAAACTCATGATTGAGCCAGTTCCTGGACCAAAGAAACCATCATA
Organism: Haemophilus sp. Marseille-P9675; assembly: GCF_916862695.1. Taxonomy (NCBI): domain Bacteria; kingdom Pseudomonadati; phylum Pseudomonadota; class Gammaproteobacteria; order Pasteurellales; family Pasteurellaceae; genus Haemophilus; species Haemophilus sp. Marseille-P9675. The sequence continues at coordinate 182,111 of NZ_CAKASP010000001.1, read as the reverse complement.
AAAACCTAAAAATGGGCTAACTAAAAGACCAAATAACATGTAACTTAAACGCTGTTTACGATCTTCATAACCTAATTTAGGGGTAAATAAAAAATATAGACCAATAGCTAAAATCAAAAAAGGCAGAATTTTTTTGAAAATTGCTACATCAATTGATTGAATTAACAATGTACCTAAGGCAGAACCTAAGAAAACCCAAATCAAAATAAACCAAATATCGCGTAAATTGACCGCTCTTTTTCGCAAGAAATAAAGGCTTGCTGATAATGCGCCTCCCATAGCTTGCAATTTGTTAGTGCCTAACGCCATTGCTGGTGGCATACCTGTCATGAGCAACGCTGGAATGGTGATTAATCCACCACCGCCAGCAATTGCATCGATAAATGATGCGACAAAACCAACACAAAACAATATTGCTAAAAGATCAATGCCGATATCCATATTAATTTACCTTAATTCTATTCTAACCATTCACTCCGATTCGGTGAGTTCAAAATTTGTTGGCACAAAAACGGCTCAGGTGGTGTAACTTTAGGTTTGCTCACTGAAGCACCTGGTTTTGGTGGTTCAAACCAAGAATATAATTCGTCTCCACAACCATCACCGGCAGGCACTGGGGCTTGATTTTCACAATAAGGCGCATCTGCTGGGCAAGTTAAACGAACATGAAAATGAGAGTCATGTCCATACCAAGGACGAACTTTGTGTAACCAATCACGATCATTGCCAGCGGTTTGGCATAATTTTACCTTAATCGCAGGATTAACAAAAATACGTGTTACGCTTGGATCTTGCGCGGCTAACTTGATTAACATCGCATGATTGCTATTCCACACTCGCTCATCTACTCGTTGTGTATTTCTATCCACAACTAATAAACCTTTGCCATCAGAGTTCAGCGCATCGGCGTCTGACATTTCACCCATTCTTAACCAAATATCTGCATCTAATCCCATCTGATGGCTAGCATGGCCAGTTAAAAATCGTCCGCCACCAGGCATGGCAATATCGCCTACTAACATCGTTGGCAACCCAGCAGCTTTAGCGCGTTGTCCCAAACGTTTAAGATACTGAATCATATTTGGGTGGCCATAATAGCGATTGCGATTCATACGAATCACTTGGTAACCTTCCCCTTTCGGCGGTAATGCTTGCGCCCCAATAATACACCCATTGGTATAACTACCAATAGGTTTTGCTTTCCCATCGTCACTTGGAATGGGACGTTTCACTTTTTGCCAATCTAGAGGAGAGGCAACAACGTTAATAGAGAAAAGTGCGGTAAAAATTATGGATGTTTTTAATAAAATTTTATTCATTCTAATATTATCATCAATAGTTTCATCGTCGATAAATATACCCACGATAAAAAATAACTCCCCTTTGAGGAACATTCATTGCTCAAAGGGGTAACATCAAAGCTTATCTATGAGATAGCGACCTAGCCTTAAATATCACATTAAGATCACTTACACTGCGCCTTAAAACGTAATAAATGATCTAATAAGACAATCGCCATCATGGCTTCTGCGATGGGTACAGCACGAATACCCACACAAGGATCGTGTCGACCTTTTGTTACAACCTCTACGGCTTCACCATTAAGATTGATTGAACGACCAGGAATAGTAATACTTGAAGTCGGTTTTAGTGCAATCGTGGCGATTATCGGTTGACCAGAACTAATTCCCCCTAAAATGCCACCTGCATGATTGCTTTCAAATCCATCGGGGGTCATTTCATCACGATGTTCACTTCCACGTTGCTCAACCACCGCAAAACCATCACCAATTTCGACGCCTTTTACTGCATTAATTCCCATTAATGCATGGGCAAGATCCGCATCTAAACGGTCAAATACTGGCTCACCTAATCCGACTGGAACATTTTCAGCGATAACGGTAAGTTTAGCGCCAATAGAATCCCCTTCTTTTTTAAGTTCACGGATCAATTCATCGAATTTTTCTACCGCACTTTCATCAGGACAAAAGAATGGATTGCTGTTTACCTTTTCCCAATCAATGTCTCCGATGGTCTGCGGAGCAATTTTCACATGACCAATTTGACTTAAAAAACCCCGCACTTCAATACCAAAATGTTCGCGTAAATATTTTTTCGCAATCGCTCCCGCTGCAACCCTCATCGCTGTTTCACGTGCTGACGAACGCCCACCGCCACGGTAATCACGGATTCCATACTTTTGCTGATAGGTAAAATCTGCATGACCTGGGCGGAAACGATCTTTAATATCACCATAATCTTGCGAACGCTGATCACCATTTTTAATGATCATCCCAATACTTGTGCCTGTCGTTTTTCCCTCAAACACACCAGATAAAATTTGAACTTCATCATCCTCACGACGCGGCGTAGTATATCGAGATGTCCCTGGTTTACGACGATCTAAATCTGGTTGAATATCTTTCTCAGATAATTCGAGATTTGGCGGTATCCCATCAACGATACAGCCTAATGCAATACCATGTGACTCCCCAAAGGTTGTCACACGAAAAAGTTGTCCGATTGTGTTACCTGCCATATTATTTCTCTTTAATTAGTTTTAGTTAATTTTTCCATATTAATAAATGGAATCTCTTCACCCGTGTCGTTATTTTTAATAAAGATATCCAATTGATTGAAAGCAATGTCTATATTATTTTCTTTAAATAATTGATTTACACGGCGATTTAATAAATCTAGCGTATCATTACGATCTGAAACCTGTCCGACATAAACTCGTAACTCATGGTCTAAAGTGCTTGCACCAAAATTTAAAAACAACGCTCTTGGCTCAGGCTCTTTTAAAACGCTCGGCAATTCATTAGCAGCTTGTAACAACAAACGTTTTACTAATTCTAAATCGGAGTTATAAGCAACCCCCACAGATATAACTAAACGAGTAATGGTATTTGATAATGCCCAGTTCGTCACTTGCCCTGTTACAAACGATTTATTCGGCACAATCACTTCTTTTCTATCAGGATCAATCATTGTAATTGCACGAATACGGATTTTCGCTACCGTACCGGTGACACCATTTATGGTAACGGTATCGCCCACTCGAATTGGGCGTTCAAACAATAAAATAATCCCAGATACAAAGTTTGCAAAGATTTCTTGCATACCAAAGCCCAAACCAACTGAAAGGGCTGCAAACAACCATTGCAATTTAGACCACGACATGCCTAATGTAGCAAATGCCCACGCCCCGCCAACCGCAACTAAAACATAAGTTAATAATGTAGTAATAGTATAAGGCGTGCCTTGTGAAAGTTTAACCCGTGAGAAAATTAGTACTTCTAAAATACCTGAGATATTGCGTACTAACACATAAGTAATCCCTACAATAACCAAGGCAACGAGAAGATTAAATAAAGTGATACTTTCCATCACTGTGCCAGCTTCAGTAGTTGTTGTTTGCTGCCATAAGGTAACTTCACGCAAATAACTTGCCACCGTTACAAGATCTGACCAAACATAGTAGAAAATGCCAAACAAAGCAGTCCAAATGAAAAGATCCGCAAAACGCAATAATTGGCTACGCACTTCATTCAGCGCTAAGCCTTCTTCTTTTTCATTAAGAACAAGCTCATCGGATGTTGATCCTTCATTGATGCTTGCCCGTTTCTGATTACGTTTTTCTTCTAAACGGCGATGAGCCAAGCGACGAGAGGATACAGTAATACCACGATAAATCACTTGACGAATTAACCACCACACACACCATGCGATATAAGAATTAATCAGATGCTGTATTAAATTCAACGCAGTGTAATAGTATCCCAAGGCAACTAATATCACTAAGCCAACAGGAATAATCTGTAAACCGAATTGAACGATTTTGACAATAATGTGGTTATGGCTTTTTTTCTCATCTTCGTAAGAACGTAACACATTTTTGAAACGTGGGGCGATGATAATAATGCAGAACAGCAATGAAACTATTGTATTCACCTGTCCAATCACATCATTTGCTAACCCATAATCGGTCACGTTACTAAATACTGATGTATTCAGTAACAACACAACCGCTACAACAATACGTTTAATTACACTTTGAAAACGCACCGCACTTTGTTGAGAAAATTCAAAGTGATGGACAAAAATCCCATTTGGGCGGAATAAAGAAAGCCAAAACGTGAAGAACCACCAATAGCCCGCCATACTAAACGACCAATCCCAAAACTCAGTTGGATTTTTCACAAAAAAGAAACCAATCATTTGACAAATGGCTAAAAACCATAATGTCCCTGAAAGAGTTAAAAATGCAGTCAATAATATAGCTAATGGAGTATTCCATTGATTGTCATATTTCAAACGATTAATTTCACTATTAATTTTGGCTAAACGCTGTTTAATACGTTCTTTAAAGCGAAAAATCGCACCGCCTACAACAAACAGAGCAAAGAAATACATCAGCAAATAAGGTAAATTACTATAGTTGGTTGGAAAACCAATTTTCTTCACAATACCATCTACTTGAGCAACAAATATATGTGGTAATTCACTAAACCAATCTAAATTAATAGGATTATTACTTTTAACCCAAAAACTTTGTTGATCTAATTTAGCTTGGACTTGATCACTTATTTGAGTAATTTGCTGCTGAGTAAGCTCTAATGAAATAGCTAAATTAAGCTGGCTATTCAATGATTTAATTAAGTCAGATAAAACTTTCCGACGCTCAGTTAATAAATTCGTTAATTGAATCTTCTCTGTATTACTAAATTTTTCGCCTTCATCTGATTCTACTTTAAGAATATAAGCATCTAAATCGTAAAGCTCATTACGTTTTTGAGTAATATCAAAAATCTGAACCCTCAAATCCGCAATTTGTTTTGATAAACCTTGAATATTTAAATTAGTTGGTAATTTTTGTTTTTGTTGCTGAATAATACGAGAAAGTACCAATGTACCTTGTAAAGCGCTAATTTGTTCATCAATCGTATGTTGAGTTTGAGTAAGACTCTCCAACACATTACGCATTCTCAAGTCATCTTGCGTCAAGATATTAGTTTTCTCAGTTTGTTGTAGCAAATATTGACTCAAGTCCGCATTACGCGCCAATTCTTTCTGAATATAGGCATTTTTTGCACTATTTAGTTGCTGTTGCTGAACTTGTTCCACTTGGTTTTGAGTTTGCGCTAAGTTTTTCTGATTAATCACTTCTTGGATCGCCACAATTTGTTGCTGTAGCACCTGTAAACGAGCATTTAACAAATCATAGCGACTTTGATAAAGCAATGTCAGCTGATCACTATTTTTCAATAAATCTTGGTTGTAAGCGTTTTTTAAATCAATCAGCTGTAATTCTATTTGATTTTTTTGACGTAAAGTTTTTGTAAGATTGCTATCGGCTAATTGTTGATTAATTTCTTGTGTACGTTTCAAATTCTCAGTAAGACTGGTTTGTGCACGCTCAGATACAGAACTTTGCCCCGCTAATTGAGTATTCGCTTTACTTAGTGCTGTTTGCGTTTCCTGCTGTTGAGCACTAAGTTTGCTTAATGCAGCCTGTAAATCTGCTAAATTTTGTGCTTGATAATCGACTGATTTAGATTGTTCTAACTGCTTCTTAAACGCTAATAAATCCGCATTATTTTTTTTAATTTCACTGTCAGCATGGGCTAAAACATCATGTAAATCTTCATTATTTTTTTGTTGAGTTTGAATGAGTTGCAATAAATCTAAAGAGGTTTGCAATTCATTAATAAGTGCTGTTTTTGCACCACCATCAGCCATTTTTTGCACATCAGCCAAATCTGCGGTGAGCTCTTGCTCCGTAGGTAATAATATATTGCTTTTATTTGCAGCCAATGCTGGATGCACCATCGCCCAACCAATTAAAGCTGTAGCTAAAAGTGCGGTGAAAAAACGTGATGTTTTCATAATTTACCTGTATTTTTTATTGTTCGTTTATTTGTTTTGCTAACCAATCGGCAAGCACTTTACGTGATATTTTTATTGCGCCAGCAGATAGATCTACTGGCAATTCATAATAAGCTATTGGCTGTTTAAAACGAGCCAATTTATCTTGTAAAAATTCAGTGAGTTTTTCGACCGCACTTTGATTAAAGGGTTCATTCAAAGCAACAATCGCAACTGGGCGATAGCCAAATTCATGATCGGCTTTAGGTAAAACAAAAACTTGTTTCACCATAGAATTTTTCAGCATCACTTGCTCTATTTCTTCTGGCTGAATATTTTCACCGCCAGAAATAAACATATTATCAAGTCGTCCGATAATAACCAGCTCGCCCTCTTGCAAAATACCTTTATCTTTTGTCTGAAGCCAGCCGTCACTACTCGTTAATGGAAAAATTTGTCGTTCTTTCCAATACCCCATTGCCAAACCCGCGCCTTTTAGCCAAACTTCATCGTGCACCAAACGATATTCTCGACCTAATAACGGTTGGCCTACGCCTTGTTTTTCATCAGATTTTTTGGCAAAAACCGTAGACGCCATTTCTGTCATGCCATAACCAGAATACGTTTCGATACCATATTTCACCATTTTTTGTGTAAGTTCTGTCGGAATATGCGCACCGCCCAGTAAAATATGGCGTGTAGCAAATGAAATGCTCGGATTTTTCTGTAAATAATCTAATAAACGCTGTAATTGTGTTGGTACAAGAGAAACGTGAGTCGCCTCCAATAATGAAGCGTAAAAATCCGTTTTCGGAAAATGCAATTCAGCACCACAACTCAACCAACGCCAAACAATACCTTGTCCTGAAACATGATATAACGGCAAGGAAAGTAGCCAAGAATGTTCGCTATCAAACTTCATCAATTCGCATACGCCCTTCGCATTATCTAAATGCGCTTGAACATTATGTACTACCGCTTTTGGCAAACCTGTCGAGCCAGACGTGAGCGTCATTGTCGCAGGGCGAAAGAAATCAGCTTTTTGGATTACAACATCGGCTTTTGGCAAATCCCTCAAATCTTCATCATAAAAACAAAAATCGATGTGATGAACTTCACACAACTCAGCAATTTTTTCTTGAGGGAAAGCCGGATTAATACCTAGAATTTTTGCACCAAATTGGATTGTGGCAAGATATAAAAATAAAATGTTTTCTGTATTTTTTCCAATAAAAGCAACCGCACTTTCAGGATTTACACCTTTATTTTGTAAAAAGGAAACAGTTTGGTTCACTTTCTCGGCTACTTGCGCCCAATTAAAAATATCGCCCTGTGCAGTGCGCAAGGCGATTTTATGAGAAAACTTAGGTTGGATAGCAAATGCTTGCCAAGGATACATCATTAATTTACCGTGAAATATGCCCGCACTTCGTCAATTAAACTTTCAGGCAAATCCATTGATTGCATTGCGCCTTCCAACATCAGCATTTTACGACCGCTGTTTGTATTAGTAATAACCCAATAAGGCGTATCTGGAATTTGTTTGGGTTTTGTATGATTGCCGGTCATTAACAATGTCGCTTCATCACGCGCAAAATAAACTCGAGTACGGCCTTGTAAAGATTCTGTGGCTTGTGCAAAACTCTCAGGATTAGTGCGATAAAGCACGCGTAGAATAGCTAAGAAACGCGTAACAGCTTTGCCTTCTTCTTGAAATTCTGTCGAGTTCAACAACGTTTGAACTTTTTCTACGATCTGATTAATCGCAGTTATCGGCTGTTTTTTGGTCGGTTTTACACTTTCTGACTTAGCAGGTTCAGTCAGTACTTCCACTTTTGATTCTGTTTTTTCGTTATTTTCAGCCGGAACAAATGTTAAGTCATCGGCGAAAACACTCGCATGTGCCGGTAAATTAAGCAAACGGCGTAAAATATCCGAAGCACTTTCCCCAATAGAGCGGGTTTGGCTCGCAATGTATTGGTATAATTCTTCATCAACTTCAATGATCTTCATTTTTTTCTCTCTGTTTGCTAGAATTTTTTTAATTATAGCGACTTCTTTACAAATTCTCACGCAAAAATTATGGCAAATTCATTGCTCAATTATCAATTTAATCAAGTAAAACAAACGATTAATTCTCCAACTTTAGTTTTTATTCATGGTTTGTTCGGGGATATGAATAACCTTGGCATCATCGCCAGAGCTTTTAGCGAAAATTACAATATTTTACGCGTAGATCTGCGCAATCACGGACATAGTTTTCATTCGGAAAAAATGACTTATCAACTTATGGCTGAAGATGTTATTGCAGTCATTCGCCACTTAAATTTACCCAAAGTGATATTAATTGGCCATTCTATGGGGGGAAAAACCGCCATGAGAATCACCGCACTTTGCCCTGAATTAGTCGAAAAATTAATTGTAATTGATATGTCTCCCCTGCCTTACGAAGGATTTGGACATCAAGATGTGTTTAATGGCTTATTCGCTGTAAAAAATGCAGCCCCTCAAACTCGTCAAGAGGCAAAACCACTCTTAGAAAAGGAAATTGACGATCAGGATGTTGTGCAATTTATGCTGAAATCTTTTGAGCCCAGTTCACCTAATTATTTTCGCTTTAATCTCACCGCACTTTTCAATAATTACGCTAACATTATGGATTGGGAAAAGGTACATGTACTCACGCCGACGCTGTTTATTAAAGGCGGAAATTCTTCTTATATAAAAATAGAGAATAGCGACAAAATTTTAGAACAATTTCCTCATGCGACGTCTTTTACTATTAGTGGTTGTGGGCATTGGGTGCATGCTGAAAAGCCTGAATTTGTTATACGTGCGATAGAGCGGTTTGTAAATAAGAATTAATTAATTTAAATGAGAATACTTTTGTAGTATACTCCCACATAATTTAGGGTATATCCCCTATTTATAATCAATTCATTAAATTTTAAAAGGAAAGAAAAATGGCAGTTGTTGGTCTATTTTATGGCAGTGACACAGGCAATACCGAAAACATCGCGAAAATGATCCAAAAACAATTAGGTAATGACTTAATCGATATTCGTGATATTGCCAAAAGTAGCAAAGAAGATATTGAAGCATACGATTTCTTACTTTTCGGTATTCCGACTTGGTATTACGGTGAAGCACAAGCTGACTGGGATGATTTTTTCCCAACGTTAGAAGAAATCGATTTTACAGATAAACTCGTAGGTATTTTCGGCTGTGGCGATCAAGAAGACTATGCTGATTATTTCTGTGATGCTATCGGCACCGTGCGTGACATCGTAGAACCGCACGGCGCAATCATTGTGGGTAACTGGCCAACTGAAGGTTATACTTTTGAAGCATCAAAAGCATTATTAGAAGATGGGACTTTCATTGGGTTGTGTATTGATGAAGATCGCCAACCTGAACTCACAGCAGAACGTGTAGAAAAATGGTGTAAACAAATTTACGATGAAATGTGTTTAGCCGAGCTCGCTTAAAATTTTTCACATAAAAGGAAGGGAACTTTATGTCTGAAGAAAACATTAAATTACTTAAAAAAGCTGGATTAAAAATTACTGAACCTCGTTTAACCATTCTTGCTTTAATGCAAAATCACAAAAATGAGCATTTTTCTGCAGAAGATGTATATAAGATTTTACTTGAACAAGGTAGTGAAATTGGGCTTGCAACGGTTTATCGTGTACTTAATCAATTTGACGAAGCACACATTTTAATCCGTCATAATTTTGAAGGAAATAAATCAGTATTTGAATTAGCTCCGGTCGAGCACCACGATCACATTATCTGCGAGGATTGCGGAAAAGTATTTGAATTCACTGATAATATTATTGAGCAACGCCAACGCGAAATTAGCGAACAATATGGTATTAAATTAAAAGCTCACAGTTTATACCTTTACGGTAAGTGTAGTGACATCAATAAATGTGATGAAAACTCAAATAAATAATCTCAGCAAGGCGACTAAAAGTCGCCTTTATTTTTTCCATTTATCAATTTCAATAAAAATACCCAATCACTTCTCTAACCAACTTCATTGGTCAGTTTTTGAATCTAAATGTGATTCTATAGGCAATAAACTTGTTATTGCTTACGCCAAATTGTTCCATTCGCACCATCTTCTAATACGATGCCCATAGCGGTAAGCTCATTACGCGCAGCATCTGCAGCTGCCCAATCTTTAGCTGCACGAGCTTCGTTGCGTTGTTTAATCAGTGCTTCAATTTTTGCTACTTCATCATCGTTAGAACCTGCTTGTAAGAATTTCTCTGGTTCTTGTTGAAGTAATCCTAAAATCGCCCCCAATTCACGCAAACGAGCGGCAAGTCCATTGGCTTTCTCAGAATCCTCTGTTTTTAACTTGTTAATTTCACGCGCCATTTCGAATAAAACAGAAAGTGCATTTGGCGTATTAAAATCATCATCCATTGCTTCACGGAAAGTTTCTACAAAATGTTCTCCGCCAAAAGCAACCGCACTTTGATCCGTTCCGCGTAAAGCCGTGTATAAACGTTCCAACGCACCTTGCGCTAAATTCAAGTTTTCTTCGCTGTAATTGAGCTGGCTACGATAATGTGCCGTTAATAAGAAATAACGTACAGCCTCTGCATTATAGTGATTTAATACATCACGAATAGTGAAGAAATTGCCGAGGGATTTCGACATTTTTTCTTTATCCACCATAATCATGCCGGAATGGATCCAATAATTCACATATTGACCACCATGCGCACAGCAAGATTGTGCGATTTCATTTTCGTGGTGAGGAAACATTAAATCAGAGCCACCACCGTGAATATCAAAATGTTCACCAAGTTGTTTGCAGTTCATTGCAGAACATTCAATGTGCCAACCTGGACGCCCTGCCCCCCAAGGAGAAGACCAACTTGGTTCGTTTTCTTTCGACATTTTCCAAAGCACGAAATCCATTGGATTTTTCTTGATTTCATTGATTTCAATACGTGCACCAGCTTGTAATTGCTCAAGATCTTGACGAGATAATTTGCCGTATTCTTTAAAACTTTCCACATCAAACATCACATCGCCATTATCCGCAACATAAGCATGTCCGCGTTTAATTAATTTTTCCACAATTTCAATGATTTCAGGAATATGATGAGTCGCGCGAGGTTCAAAATCAGGACGTAATACATTAAGTGCATCAAAATCTTTATACATTTCTTGCACCATGCGATCCACTAGCTGATCACAGGTTTCTTTGTTTTCTAACGCACGTTTAATAATTTTGTCATCTACGTCCGTAATATTGCGCACATAAGTTAAATCGTAACCCAAAGAACGCAAATAACGGGCAATCACATCAAAACACACAAAAGTGCGTCCATGACCGATATGGCACAAATCATAAACAGTAACGCCACAAACATACATTCCCACTTTATTTTCGTGGATAGGTTTAAAGATTTCTTTTTCTCTCGTTAAGGTATTGAAAATTTTTAGCATTTTTAAGCTCGTAAAATGAAATAAAAACAAACCGCACTTTTATAGCACTTTTACCTCGATTGTGGAATAATACGACCCTTAATTTTTCAGAAGGAAAACAAAATGGTTACGTTACACACAAACTTTGGCGACATTAAAATTAAATTGGATTTTGATAAAGCTCCAGTTACAGCAGAAAACTTCTTAAATTACTGCAAAGACGGCTTTTATAATAACACAATTTTTCACCGTGTTATTGATGGCTTTATGATTCAAGGCGGCGGTATGGAAAGCGGTATGCGCGAAAAAGCAACCAAAGCACCAATCCAAAATGAAGCGAACAATCATTTAAGTAACAAACGTGGAACCATTGCAATGGCGCGCACGTCAGATCCACATTCAGCGACAGCACAATTTTTCATTAACGTGGCAGACAATGATTTCTTAAATTATCGTTCAAAAGAAATGTTTGGCCGCGAAGTCGTTCAAGAATGGGGCTATGCAGTATTTGGTGAAGTGGTTGAAGGGATGGATGTTGTCGATAAAATCAAAAAAGTGAAAACAGGCAACAAAGGCTTTCATCAAGATGTTCCAACTGAAGATGTAGTGATTACATCGGTTTCAGTAGAATAATGGTGAATGGCGGATGAATTCCGCCATTTTTTATCGACCTAAAGGAAAATGCTCATGCCTTTCTTCGACACTCACACGCATCTTGATTATCTCCAACAATTTACTGGGGAGCCTTTATCACAGCTTGTTGATAATGCTAAGCAAGCCGATGTGCAAAAAATACTGATTGTGGCAGTGAAAGAAGCTGATTTTAAAACAATCCAAAATATGACCGCACTTTTTCCTGATAATTTGCGCTATGGGCTTGGGTTACATCCTCTTTATATTCAAGAACACGCCGAAAATGATTTGATTCTGTTAGAACAAGCCTTAAAAAATCGTGATGCAAATTACACGGCGGTGGCAGAAATTGGTTTGGAACGCGCGATTCCCGATTTGCTCACCGATGAACTTTGGGCAAAACAATGTCATTTTTTTGAAAGCCAACTTTATTTGGCAAAGCAATTTAATTTACCCGTCAATATTCACAGTCGAAAAACCCATGATCAAATTTTTACTTTTTTAAAACGTATTCCATTATCTAAACTTGGCGTGGTACACGGTTTTTCAGGAAGCTACGATCAAGCAAAACGCTTTGTTGATTTGGGTTATAAAATCGGGGTTGGCGGCACTATCACTTATGAACGCGCCAATAAAACTCGTCAAGCGATTGCAAAACTACCACTTGATGCCTTAGTGTTGGAAACAGACAGTCCAGATATGCCAGTATTTGGTTTTCAAGGCCAACCTAATCGACCAGAACGTATTGTGGAAAGTTTCAAAGCCCTTTGTGCCTTAAGAAATGAACCTGCTGAATTGATTAAAAAAGTCACATGGGAAAATGCTTGCCAGATTTTTTCTTGATCCACGTCACATTACTGAAATTATTTTGAATTAAATACTAGAAAAAAGAAACTGAGCATAATAATATCCGCCTCGTAGAAAGTTTTTCTCAACACACAATAAGGATATATTATGTCGCAAATCTATACTCAGGTGAGAAAGTTAGCGGAACAGTTTATTGAGCCTTACGCCGACGAACTCGATCAAAAAAAAGAATTTCCTGTTCAGGCATTTAAGGAATTAGGTAAAGCCGGTTGGTTTTCACTTTTAATTCCGAAAGAATACGGCGGAATGGGATTAACCCTGAAAGAACACGCTGAAGTCTGTATGGCATTAGCTGAAAGTTCAGCCTCTGCTGGTCTCTGTTACATGATGAGTAACGTTGCAGTGAATTGTTTAAATCTATTCGGCAGCGATCAACTCAAACAAAAAATCTTTTCTGACATTGTTCAAAATCAAACCTTTGCCGCACTCGCCTATAGTGAATTAGGCACAGGTACTCACTTCTATATTACCGATGCAACCGCACAATTTAATGCTGAACATGCAGTATTCAATGGCTTAAAATCCATGGTGACATCGGGCAATTATGCTTCTTATTATTTAGCGCTTTTGCCTTCCGAAAATGGCGAAACTATTGATAACTGGGTGCTTCCACTTGGCACTCAAGGCTTAACTTTTGAAGCCGATAGCTGGAATGGCTTAGGTATGCGTAGCAATGTCTCTTGCTTTATGCGAATGACCGATATGCCATTAGATCGTAGCTGGCGCATTGGCGAAGTTGGCGCAGGCGCAGAACAAGTATTTGGTGGCATTGCACCTGCCTTTATTTGTGGCTTAGCTGCTGTCTATAGCGGCGTATGCAAAGCCGTGCTTACTGAGGCAATTAAACATTCAACACACCGTAAATACACATCTGGCACTGCATTAGCAGAAATCGAAACCGTGCAAATTCACTTAGCTAAAATCTATGCAAACACAAACGCTGCTGCATGTGCCACACGAGATGCGGCTCGTGCAGCCACAGAAGGTGATGCAGATGCATTAGCTAAATTATTAGCTGCCCGAATTCTTGCGAGCGAAAATGCGATTACCCTTGCACAAATTGGTATGCGTATTGGCGGTGGTAAGGCCTATAACAAAATGGGGCCAATGGAACGCTATTTACGCGATGCATTAGCAAGTCAAGTGATGGCGCCAAGTGTCGATGTGCTAAATATTTGGTTAGGTAAAGCCATTACAGGTCAACAAATTCCATAAAGTGCGGTGAAAAATGAGTGAGAAATTAAAAATTGGGGCGGTCATCTACGCCCCACAAGTGACGGTTATTTGGGGAATTATTGCAGACTTTTTCGAAAAAGAAGGTTTCCCTATTGAACCCGTGTACTTCAAAAACTACAAAGGGCAAGTTAATGCGTTACTCAATAATGAAATTGATGTGGCATGGAACTCTCCCCTAGCTTGGTTAGATGGTTACTTACGTAGTGGCGGTAAAACCTTAAATGGTGCCATGCGTGATACCGATCAAGATCGTCAAAGCTATTTAGTTGTTAATGATCCAACTATCCAATCTATTGAAGATTTAAAAAATAAAACTATTGCTTTTGGTGCAATTGATTCCCCACAAGCGCGGTTAATTCCAATCGAGTTTTTACATCAACATGGCTTGGAATTTGGTCAAGATTATGTAGAAAAACGCTTTGATGTAGGTGTTGGTTTGCACGGTGATCATGTAGGCGGTGAATTAGATGCAGCCAATGCATTAAAAGATCGCCAAGTCTCTGCAACATGGATGTTAGATTTCAACTTTGAACGTTGGACAAAAGATGGCACGCTCGATCCAGCAACAGTCCGTGTACTTGCAAAAACACCATCATTTGATCATTGTATTTTTAGTGGGCGCGTGGGATTAGATGAAACCAAATTCAATGCATTCACCGAAACCTTGTTCAAAATGGATTACAACAATCCAGAACATAAAGAAATGATGGATTTGGAAGGATTAAAACGTTGGGTTGCGGGCAGAACAAAAGGTTTTGCTCAATTACAAGCTGCCAATGAATATTTAAAATTCTTTTAAGATCAATATGTCATGATGGGCGTGTAATAAACGCCCATCATTGTGGATTTTCTATGAAACCTTTCACTACTTCCCTTTTAGGCTCTATGCCTCGCAGCCAAGCACTTTTAATGGCGCGTAAAAAACATGCACTTGGAAAAATAACCACAGCAGAACTTAATCAACTAGTTATTCAAGAAACAAAACAAATTGTCGAACTTCAACAACGAACTGGCATTGATATTATCACGAGTGGCGAATTACTTCGCGACAATTACCTTTCTTTTATTGCACAAAAAATTCAAGGTGCAACCTTAATGAGCATGAGTGAAATGCTCGATCACATTAAAGAAAAGCAAATTTTTGAGTCAATGCTAGAAACCTTGGATGTTCCCGCACTTTCCATAAAAAATGCTATTTGCGTAGGAAAAATCAGCTACAAACAATCTTTAGTCGCAGATGAAATGTTGCTATTGAAAAATCTAACTAAGCAGCTAATTAAAGCAACCTTGCCAGGGCCTTACTTAATGGCTCGCTCCATGTGGCTTTCGCCTGTGTCTGGGCAACATTATTCATCAAAAGAAGAAATGGCAAAAGATGTTGTTGCTATCTTAAAGCAAGAAATTGATCATTTGTGTGAGCTAGGCGTAAGCGTAGTTCAATTTGATGAGCCTGTTTTGACAGAAGTTATTTTTAGCCATCATCAAACACGTTCATTTATGTGTGCGGCGTTAAGCGAAAAACAAGATTTTGCAGCAGAACTACAGTTTGCAAAAAGTTTAATTACTCAAATCTTTGAGTATGCAAGAAATAAAAATATCAAAACGGCATTACATGTATGCCGTGGCAACTGGAGCAAAGATGAAAGCGTATTACTGCGCGGACCTTATACATCATTAGTGGATTTATTTGAATCGGCATTACCTGACATTTTAATGCTCGAATTTTCTACGCCAAGAGCGGGAGAATTAAGTTCATTGTTAGAAAGTGAAATCTTAAGACAAAAATGTATTTTAGGCTTAGGCGTCATCAATCCTCGTTCTGATGAGGTGGAAACCGTAGATCAGATTGTTCAACGAGCGGAAAAAGCTTTAAATTACCTTCCACCAGAGCAAATTTGGCTAAATCCAGATTGTGGATTTGCCACTTTTTCTAACCGCCCTTTAAATGGTTTTGATATTATTGAAGCCAAACTTAACGTATTAAATGAGGCAAAATCAATATTGAGGGAACGTTATGTATAACGTACCTGAAAGTGAATGTTTTACAGCGAAATATCGAGCCGTATTACGCGGAGAAGAAATTAAATTATTCACACCGAATGACAGTATTTCGCTCTATTCACAAGTCAATTTCGATAACCAATCATTACAAAAAAGTGCGGTGGATTATTTTGCCGTTTCTATTCTAGGTGGCATCTTGAGTAGTGTAAAAGCGCATTTTGCTCAACAACGTGCTGACATTGTAGAAATGGAAGGAAAAATTTGGCTCAACCTCGCCAATCCTTTAACCTTACTGGGTGTTCGCGGTTATAATGAACAACCCCAAATAACAGATTGTAAAATCAAGATTTTTATTTCATCTGATTTAGATGATCAAACATTTGCTCACCTCACTCAAACTGCATTAAGAAATTGTTTTATCTATAACACATTAAATAAAACGTTTTCTTTTACCGTCTTGTTTGAGCAAGTGTTGTAATTCATTATATTAGTCAAAAATACAACTTAAACACCATCGATATTTTTCTAATTTGAAATAATTATTACTTTTTGATATAATAAATGAAATTTTGGAAACAATCCTTCATATTCTACTGAGCGTTTCCTTCAAAATCGCACTTCTCCGTGCTGTCATTTGCGATGGTTCCATCGCACCATTTAGGGCTTAAGGCCTTGTTTTATTTAATCTGATTTTATTTTTATTCACTTAATTTTTAAGGGGAAAGCGTTGTCTTTATCTAAATTTATGGAAAAGCAAACGTCGTTCAATCCTTTGGTGATTGGTACAACGTTATTTTTTGTGGTGTTACTTGTCGCAATGATTTTAATCGCACCGGAACAAACACAAACTTTATTAAATGCCGCCAAATCGGGCATTTTTGCCAACTTTAGCTGGTTTTACGTATTAGCATTCTCAGTATTTTTGGGCTTTTTAGTCATTTTATCGGTCAGTAGCCTAGGTAATATCAAATTAGGCAATGATGAAGAAGAGCCTGAATTCGGTTTTCTCTCTTGGTTGGCAATGTTATTTGCTGCCGGCATGGGTGTAGGGTTGATGTTCTTTGGTGTAGCCGAACCCTTAACGCATTATTTATCTGATATTACCGCGGGTACAGCAGAACAAAAACAACAAGAGGCCTTGTTACACACCTTATTCCACTGGGGAATTCATGCGTGGGCGGTGTATGGCACGATTGCGTTGGCATTGGCTTACTTTGGATTCCGTTACAAATTACCTTTGGCATTACGTTCTTGTTTCTATCCGTTATTGAAAGAGCGTATTAATGGCAAGTTAGGCGATCTTATCGACATTATGGCGTTACTTGCCACCTTATTTGGTGTTATCACGACATTAGGTTTTGGAGCATCACAATTGGGTGCAGGCTTACATCAATTAGGCTGGATTAGTGAAAATAACTTCAGCTTGCAAATTATTGTGATTGCTGTGGTGATGACTTTGGCGACATTTTCCGCGATTTCTGGCGTAGGAAAAGGGGTAAAAATCTTAAGTGAGCTGAATTTAACACTAGCTTTCTGTTTGTTGATTTTCGTGTTAGTGGCGGGACCGACACTTTATTTATTATCTGCTTTTAGCGACAACATCGGAACTTATCTCAGCAATTTAGTACAATTAAGCTTCAAAACCTATGTGTATGAACAAGAACATACTGACTGGTTTAGCGGTTGGACAATTCTATATTGGGCATGGTGGTGTTCTTGGGCGCCATTTGTAGGTTTATTTATTGCGCGTATCTCGAAAGGGCGTACCATTCGCGAATTTATTTTTGGCGTGCTGGTAATTCCTAGCATGTTCGGTATCTTGTGGTTTACCGTATTTGGTAATACGGCCATTTGGTTGAATGATGGTGAAGCTGCAGGTACGTTAGGACAAATGATTTCCTCACCTGAAACGTTGCTTTTTAAATTCTTAGATTATTTACCGCTTTCTGGTGTGACCGGTTTAGTGAGTTTGGTGGTGATTTCTTTATTCTTTATCACCTCGGCAGACTCCGGTATTTATGTATTAAATAACATTGCATCACGCGATAAAAGCCTTGCAGCACCTCGTTGGCAGGCCGTGATGTGGGGTGTATTAATGTCAGTCGTCGCAATTGTTTTAATGCAATCAGGTGGCTTAGCTAATCTACAGACAATGACCTTGTTAGTGGCGTTACCTTTCGCAACGTTGATGTTATTGATGTGTTTTAGTTTATGGAAAGGCTTGAATGCGGACAAAAAATATTTTGATACCAAAGTTAATCCAACCAGTATTTTCTGGACAGGGGATAAGTGGAAAGAACGCTTGGAACAAATGATGAACCAAACGCAAGAAAAAGATATTTTGCGATTCCTTAAGCATACGGTATTACCGGCTATGCGAGAATTACGCCAAGAATTGATTAGCAAATATGACTTGAGCGTGCAAATTAACACGTTATTTGATCAAGATGAGCCTGCAGTCGAGTTAGTCATTCAGAAAGAGTTGATGCGAGACTTTATGTACGGGGTAAAATCTATTGGTCGCGAGGTATCAGAGCAATTAATCAATGATGATAACTTGCCACATATCCAACATAGTTGGACCTATGAGCCATACACCTATTTCTTTGATGGTCGAGTGGGTTATGATGTGCAATATATGGATCAAGACGAATTGATTGCTGATATGTTGAAACATTATGAACGCTACTTAAGTTTGTTAGATGATGTGGGGCAAGAATTGATGGCGCATGAGCAAACAGAACTGGCTGAATAATAAGACTAAAGTGCGGTTGAAAATAACCTTCTTTTTGACCGCACTTTTAAAATTACCTCTTGAGACCAATGCATAAAAAGAGTATATTCAAGCCCAAATTTTCAATTTAATTCTAACGGAGTTTTTCTATGTTTGGTTTATCCCCAGCACAAATGATTATTTTATTAGTCGTGATTTTATTAGTATTTGGTACTAAAAAGTTACGCAATGCGGGCTCTGATCTTGGTGCAGCAGTAAAAGGTTTTAAAAAAGCAATGTCTGATGACGAGCCTAAAAAAGATGCTGAGTTTACCCAAATTAAAGACGCTACGACAACCTCTGAAAAAACTGAAACTGTAAAAAATAAAGAACAGGCATAACCGTGTTTGATATTGGTTTTTCCGAACTTGTTTTATTGATGCTGGTGGGCTTAGTGGTGCTAGGCCCTAAGCGTTTGCCCGTGGCTATTCGTACAGTTATGGGTTGGGTAAAAACCATTCGCGGCTTAGCTGCCAATGTGCAAAACGAATTAAAACAAGAACTAAAATTACAAGAATTACAAGATAGCATTAAAAAAGCTGAATCTTTAAATTTACAAACACTTTCTCCAGAATTAAGTAAAACGGTAGAAGAATTAAAAGCACAAGCAGATAAAATGAAATCCGAGCTGGAAGCCAAAGCTGCTGAAGCAGGCACGACAGTAGAAGAACAAATCAAAGAAATTAAAAATGTGGCAGAAAATGGGGACAAATCCAAAGATGCTGTAGTAGCAGTGGATTCATCAGAAATTTTGCCGAAAGAAGAAAATCAACTCACTGATTTAACCACGCTTGATGCTCACGAGCAGGCAGAACTCACGGAACGCCTATCTGATTACTATCCCCCTGATGATATCGAAGTCATACCTGTATCGAAATCTCAATCGAAAAAATCTGAATTATAGGGAATTTGTATGAGTAATGTGGATGAATCTCAACCCCTAATTACACACCTTGTTGAATTAAGAAACCGTCTTTTACGCAGTGTGATTTGCGTTGCATTGGTATTTGTTGCGCTCGTTTATTTTTCAAATGATATTTATCATTTTGTTGCAGCTCCCTTAACTAACGTTATGCCAAAAGGCGCAACAATGATCGCAACAAATATTCAAACCCCCTTCTTTACACCTATTAAATTAACGGCAATCGTCGCAGTATTTATTTCCGTTCCTTATTTGCTCTACCAGGTTTGGGCATTTGTTGCACCAGCTCTATACCAACATGAAAAAAGAATGATTTACCCATTGTTATTTTCAAGCACTATTCTTTTTTATTGTGGGGTGGCTTTTGCTTATTATGTAGTGTTTCCTTTTGTATTTAGCTTTTTTACCCAAACTGCACCTGAAGGTGTCGCAATTGCCACAGATATTAGTAGTTATTTAGATTTCGCATTGGCATTATTTTTAGCTTTTGGCGTCTGTTTTGAAGTCCCAATTGCTATTATTTTACTTTGTTGGACAGGTGTAACAACGGTAAAAGCCCTTTCTGAAAAACGCCCTTATATCATTGTCGGTGCATTTTTTATTGGAATGATTCTAACCCCACCCGATGTATTTTCACAAACGCTACTTGCTGTACCAATGATTCTTCTATTTGAATTAGGTTTATTAGTTGCTCGTTTTTATCAGCCAAAAGAAGATGAAAGTGCAGTTGAAAATACTGAAGAACCAAATAAAATGGAATAATAAATTGGGGGGCATCGCCCCCTTTCTCATTATATAAGAAAAAGGACTATAATATGACTCAACAAATTTTTACAGGATTTCCTACCCGCCGCCTACGTCGTTTACGTAAACATGATTTTAGTCGTCGTTTAATGGCTGAAAATAAACTCACCGTAGACGATCTTATTTATCCGGTATTTATTCTTGAAGGTGAAAACTATCGTGAGGCTGTTCCCTCTATGCCAGGTGTTGAACGTCTAACTATCGATCAACTTCTTATTGAAGCAGGTTTACTAGTTAAATATGGTGTTCCTGTCATTTCATTATTTCCTGTAATTGAACAAGATAAAAAATCTCTAATGGCAGAAGAAGCCTATAATTCAAACGGTCTAGTACAACGCGCAGTTCGAGCATTAAAAAATGCTTATCCAGAATTAGGGGTATTAACAGATGTTGCACTTGACCCTTATACAAGCCATGGACAAGATGGAATTATTGATGAAGACGGCTATGTTCTTAACGACATCACCTCTGATATTCTTATCAAACAAGCTATTTCTCATGCTGAAGCAGGCGCTGATATTGTTGCGCCAAGTGATATGATGGATGGTCGTATTGGCCGTATTCGACAAGCATTAGAAGAAAAAGGATTTATTAACACACAAATTATGGCATATTCTGCCAAATATGCTTCTAATTATTATGGACCATTTCGTGATGCTGTCGGCTCATCAGGTAATTTAAAAGGCGGTGATAAAAAAACTTATCAACTTGATCCTGCAAATGGAGATGAGGGTTTACAAGAAGTCGCATTAGATCTACAAGAAGGCGCTGACATGGTCATGGTAAAACCTGGTATGCCATACTTAGATATGGTGTATCGCGTAAAAACACATTTTGGCGTACCCACTTTCGCTTATCAAGTTTCAGGTGAATACGCAATGCATATGGCAGCCATTCAAAATGGCTGGCTAAAAGAAAAAGAATGTATTATGGAATCACTACTTTGCTTCAAACGAGCTGGTGCCGACGGAATTTTGACTTATTTTGCAAAACAAGTCGCAGAATGGCTTTATTTAGAAGGGAAAAATAAGTAAAACCATAATATTATGATTAATAATTTAGATTTTATTTAAAAAAAAGCAAGAAAATTTAATTTTCTTGCTTTTTTTATTCTCTTTTTATCTTTTTATCACAATAAATATTGCAATATTAAGTCTCTCGTTACATATTGTCATTAAGCCCCATCTAGAGGGTGATTCAAATACATACAGAAAAATACAACATCAATAGAGGAAACACATTATGACAATAATTACATCATTAGACGAATTTCTTGGGAAAATCGCTCAAAGAGATGCTCACCAACCTGAATTTTTACAGGCTGTTCGTGAAGTCTTCACTTCAATCTGGCCTTTCTTGGAAGCAAACCCTAAATACCGTTCAGAAGCTTTATTAGAGCGTTTAGTTGAGCCAGAGCGAGCATTCCAATTCCGTGTGGCATGGACTGATGATAAAGGCCAAGTTCAAGTAAACCGGGCTTTCCGTGTACAATTCAACAGTGCAATTGGTCCTTTTAAAGGGGGAATGCGTTTTCATCCATCCGTTAACTTATCGATTTTAAAATTCTTAGGTTTTGAACAGATCTTTAAAAATGCCTTAACCACATTGCCAATGGGTGGTGCGAAAGGGGGATCAGATTTTGATCCTAAAGGAAAATCAGATGCTGAAGTGATGCGTTTCTGTCAAGCTTTAATGGCCGAATTGTATCGTCATATTGGCCCAGATACAGATGTGCCCGCCGGTGATATTGGTGTAGGTGGTCGTGAAGTCGGTTATCTTGCAGGCTATATGAAAAAATTATCAAACCAAGCGGCTTGTGTCTTTACCGGTCGTGGTCTTTCATTCGGTGGGAGCTTAATTCGTCCAGAAGCAACCGGTTATGGATTGGTTTATTTTGCCCAAGCAATGCTTGCTGAGAAAGGGGATAGCTTCCAAGGTAAAACGGTTTTAGTTTCCGGTTCAGGTAACGTGGCACAATATGCGATTGAAAAAGCGATGGAGCTTGGTGCGAAAGTCGTAACCTGTTCAGACTCAGCAGGTTATGTGTATTTGCCTGAAGGATTTGATCGTGAAAAATTAGAGGCTTTATTAGAGCTCAAAAATGTAAAACGTGGTCGAGTAGAAGAATTTGCAAAACAATTTGGTCTTCAATATTTTGCAGGCAAACGCCCTTGGGAAGTGAAAGCCGATATTGCTCTTCCTTGCGCAACCCAAAACGAATTAGAGATTTTAGATGCGAAAGCCTTGATTAAAAATGGTGTGAAATTAGTCGCTGAAGGTGCAAACATGCCAACTACTATCGAAGCAACAGACGCATTCTTAGAGGCTGGTGTATTATTTGGTCCAGGTAAAGCAGCCAATGCTGGTGGCGTAGCGACCTCTGGCTTAGAAATGGCACAAAGTTCCCAACGCTTATATTGGACAGCAGAAGAAGTTGATGCCAAATTGCATCGTATTATGTTAGATATTCATTCTAACTGCAAAAAATATGGTTCTATCGCAGGTCAACAAAATATTAACTATGTGGTAGGAGCGAATATTGCAGGTTTTGTTAAAGTTGCGGATGCCATGTTGGCACAGGGTGTATATTAATTCAACACATATAACGTAAATGTCTCTTATTAACCGCACTTTAATTAGTTAAAGTGCGGTTATTTCTTGTCGCTTAATTTGATACTACATTTCTATATCTGGAAATAACATTTTAATAACGTTCTTAGTCAATCTTCTTGATTTACCTTGATAAGGGAAAATATGCATCATCATCATTGGATTAAAATTAGCTTCAATTACTCCCCAGGAGTTTAAGGATGGTTCAGCTTGTTTTGTTAAATCAGGAATAATTAAATCGACCCCGCAAACTTTAGCCCCCATTGCATGAGCAACTCCTACAGCAATCTGTTTATAACTCTCGTGCATTTTATCAGTCATATCAATAGAATCCCCTCCCGTACTGATATTAGAATTAGCACGTAACTGCACAATTTGGCCGGCCTGAGGTACACTATCTGGTGTTAATCCTTGTTCTTTTAACTGTAATAATTCTATGTCACCTAAAGCGATCTTTTTGAGAGGTGAGCGAGAACCATCTCCCCGTAAAGGATCCGCATTTTTTATCTCGACCAATTCACGCACCGTGTTCTTTCCATCACCTATAACATTTGCAGGCACACGCAACAACACTGCAAGCGTTTCATCCCCCAAAACAAAGAAGCGATATTCTGTACCAACTAAATAATCTTCAACCATCACTTCTTTATCTTCTCGAAAAGCAATTTCAATCGCTTTGACAAAATCATCTCGATGTGTCACACCCTGTTTGAAAATTGTGATACCTAAACCATAATTTGTGGATTTTGGTTTAATAACAACAGAGCGTCCTTCAAATAAAGCATAATGTGCAACGGCCTGTTCAATCGATGTAAATTCCAAGCTTTTTGGTACATTAAAACCAGCCTTTGATAATACTTTCTTTGTCACTACCTTATTTTCCATAATCAATGGAGAGATATATTGATCATGGCTAGTCATATTACCATTTTTAACATATTCAAGGTGTTCACCAAATTTAAGCGCAAGAAATTGATCATTCTCATCTAAAATTTCAGTCGTAACACCTTTTTGAATTAAATCAAATAATAAAGCCTGAGTGGAGAGTTCCATATTATCAAATGAAGATAAAGCATAAAAACGTTTAAAAGCTAGAGCTTTATATTGCTTCGCAAGTTTTACCCCCAAGGCTTTATAACTTCCCTCCTGCTCAATCGCTTTGAGCAATTTTCCATTTACTGTTAGACTTGGTTCTGCCAATTGCACCAATTTTTCTTCCGAAATTTTAACCGCTCTTTCATCTGCATTGATAATTTTCAACATATCAATAATTTGGCTTAATATTGCTTCACCTTCTTCTCTAAATGCTGTTTGCTCGCGAGGATCTTCAAGAGATACTTGATATAATCTTTGTTTACCAAGCTCTACTTCTTTTTGACCACTTGTCTCATCAAGCCATAACATTCCTAATAAGAAAATATGAATAAATTTTGCATCATCTAGACTGATACCATATGGCTCAAGTGGATTCAAATCAAACAAACGAAATTCTGCATATTGAACGCCTTTTTCTAGCAATTCACGAGCTTTTTTCGAACCTCGTAAACGAACATTAGAATAAAATTCTTTTTCTGCAATCAAATGACCAGATTTAACTTGAAACTCTAATGTTTCTACATAATTTTCAAGGTTATCATGATTCACCACAACATTAGATGAATTAACGTAACCATAGGGACTAGAACGTAAACTACGTACTAACTGCCCCTCTTTCAAAGGAAAATTCAGTACACCATTTCGAGAAAAATAATTTGCTTCCACTGTCGGACTTGCTGCAAGTAAATAGACTAAAATCCACTGATAGCGTAGAAAATTATTAGCCAATTTCATATATAAGGCATTTTGAAAATCTTTAAGATGAGTATATTCATCTTGCAACAAGAATATAGCTTTCACAAATTCAGATGACAGTTGGAAATTGTAGTGAATTCCACTTACCATTTGCTTGTATTTACCATATTGTTTAGACAGATGCTCGCGATATTCAACATCTTCCTGTTTATCAAGCTGCGCCTCTTGAATCTCATTTTCTGGTGGTAATCCCGCTGGCATACTAAATGGGAAAATGTATTCATTTTCAGGTAAAGAACGCAACACCACCTCATGAATTGCAGAAAGCCAACGTAGGCTATCTTCCAGTTTAGTATTTGGTGGCGTAATCAACTCAAGCTGGCTTTCGGCAAAATCTGTTTGAATATAGGGATGATAAGAACGATTACCAAATACACGTGGATGAGGCGTCGTTACAATATTTCCCTTATCGTCAATACGTTGACTTTCCTTTTCTAAACCAAATTGACCTTGCTGAAAAAGTAAACCTAGTTGATATTGTTTAACCCATTGTTGTAATTTCATTATGTCCTCTTTCAAATAAAACTTTTGTTGAAATAATATCACACTAAAAGAGTCTGCTTTATGTTGAAATGGAACTGAATAGATGGTTTAGTTATATAAAAATTAACTAAATAAACTAAAAGGGCCAAGTTCCTCAAATAACAGAACTCAGCCCTTAAATTATTTTTAATCTTCTATTTCATCCGTTTTCTCATTCGAATATTTATCATTTCGACCACAACAGAGAATCCCATTGCAAAATAAATGTAACCTTTCGGGATGTGAATATCTAAACTTTCCGCAATTAAACTAATTCCGACTAAAATTAAGAAGGCTAAAGCCAGAATTTTCAACGTTGGGTGTGTATCCACAAAATCGCCGATTGGTTTTGCCGCAAACATCATCACCCCCACGGCAATAATAATCGCAAAAATCATAACAGGAAGATGGCTTGCCATACCTACCGCGGTAATGACAGAATCTAAAGAAAATACAATATCTAGCACAGCAATTTGAATTAATACACCAAGATAACTCACTTTGTTTTTGCTTTCCGATTCATGGTGTTCTTGATGATTTATCGCCTCTTTAATTTCGCCAGAACTTTTTATAATCAGGAATAAACCACCGATTAATAAAATCAAATCACGCCCAGAAATTTCTTGATTAAACACAGTAAATAACGGTGCAGTAAGCTTCATCATCCAAGCAAGTGACATTAAAAGTAAAATTCTTGTTATCATTGCCAAACCAAGTCCAACAATACGACCAGACTGGCGTTGTCGTTCAGGTAAACGTCCAACTAGGATGCTAATAAAAATGATATTGTCGATCCCTAAAACGATCTCCAACGCGGCAAGTGTCGCAAGTGATACCCACGCCTCAGGATCGGTAATCCATTCAAACATAATTTTTCCTATAATAGAGTTAAATAAATCCGAAAGTGCGGATCATAATGGCTTTATGATGAAAAGCAATCGTTATTTACATTTAAGAGATAATTGATTAATCGTTTTTGAGCGTTTCAAAAATCGTTTCGGCAAGTTTAAGGGAAATTCCAGGCACAGAGGCTATTTCATCTAAGGTTGCCTTTTTCACACCTTGTAAACCACCAAGATATTTCAGTAAAGCCTGACGACGTTTAGCGCCCACACCTTCAATGGTTTCTAAACCACTTTGTGTAAAGGCTTTTTGACGTTTTTTACGGTGTCCGCTTATTGCGTGATTATGGCTTTCATCACGGATGTGTTGAATCAAATGCAATGCCAAACTATCATCAGGCAAATGAATTTCGCGGTCTTGTTTGCTGATGATCAGCACTTCCTGCCCTGCTCGACGATCCATACCTTTTGCTACGCCAATTAAGTGCGGTCTATTTTTATCCCATTTTACTTGAAGATGTTGGAATACTTTCATCGCACGATTTAACTGTCCTTTTCCACCATCAATAAAAATAATATCGGGAATTTTATCTTCTTCTAAATCACGCTCATAACGTTTCTGTAACGCTTGTTCCATCGCAGCATAATCATCCCCGCCAGTAATGCCTTCAATATTAAAACGACGATAATCAGATTTTAGTGGACCTTCTTGATTAAAGACAACACAAGATGCTACCGTTTGATTTCCCATCGTGTGGCTTATATCGAAACATTCCATACGCTTAATTTCAGGAAGATTTAACAGATCACACAACGCTTGATAACGCTCCGACATTCGTGAAGATTGTTTAAGTTGTACATTTAAAGCCGCTTTAGCATTAACTTGTGCGAGCTGTAAGTATTTACTCTTATCGCCTTTTACGCTTTCTTGAATTGTCACTTTTCTGCCTGCTTGATCCGTAAGAAGTTGCTCAAGCTCTGGTTTTTCAGATAATTGACGATCGACAATAATGCTATTCGGGATACTTCGTCCTTGATGACCTTGTAAATAAAATTGCCCTACAAAAGTTTCGGTAAGTTCTGATAAATCTGTATTGGCGGGAACCTTCGGGAAATAACTGCGATTGCCTAGCACTTTTCCTTGACGAATAAACATCACTTGTACGCAGGCTAAACCATGTTGGTAAGCGATAGACATAATATCCATGTCATCTAAACGCTCATTGGATACAAATTGTTTTTCTATAACTGAACGCACCGCTTGAATTTGATCGCGATAACGAGCAGCCTGTTCAAAATCTAAATTTCTGCTTGCCTGCTCCATTTTACCGATTAAATAATCTAACACCTGTTGATCTTTGCCTTGTAAAAACAAGCGCGCTAATTCAACTTGCTGATTATATTCTTCATCAGAAACATATCCCTGTACACAAGGCGCAGAACAACGCCCAATTTGATACTGCAAACAAGGACGAGAGCGGTTGGAATAAACGGAATTTTCACATTGGCGAACAGGGAAAAGTTTTTGCAAAAGCGATAAAGTTTCACGCACAGCCCCCGCGTGAGGATAAGGCCCGAAATATTCGCCTTCAAATTTTTTAGAACCACGATAAGAAGTAATTCTTGGGTGGCGTTCTTTGGTTAATAAAATAAATGGGTAGGATTTATCATCACGCAATAATACATTATAGCGAGGCTGATAAAGCTTGATGAAATTATGCTCTAGCAGTAAAGCTTCCGTTTCAGATGAAGTTAGCGTGGTGTCAATATGATGAATTGACGCCACCAACGCTTCTGTTTTTTTACTGCTCAGATTTTTACGAAAATAGCTTGAAAGACGTTTCTTTAAATCCTTTGCTTTCCCAACATAAATAACCTGATCTTTATCGTCATACATACGATAAACACCAGGTTCGTGAGAGACATCCGCTAAGAACTTTTTAGCATCAAACATTTTAATTCGCCGCTAAAATTGCCCGCACTTTTTCCAAATCTTCAGCGGTATCGACCCCCACAGCAGGCACTTCTTTCGCAAGTTCAACATGAATGCGTTCGCCATTATATAACACACGAAGCTGCTCTAGTTTTTCTAGATTTTCAAGTTGAGTCGGTGCCCATTGCACATATTGCTTTATGAAACCCGCACGATATGCGTAAATGCCAATATGACGTAAGTAAGCGTCCGCAAGCTGTACTTTCTGAACATCCTGTAAATTCATAAACTGATCACGATCGTAAGGAATAACCGAACGGGAAAAATACAGTACATAGCCATCTTTATCTGTTAACACTTTCACTGCATTTGGATTGAATAATTCCTCAGCATCATGAATTTTTACTGCAAGGCTTGCCATATTGACGTTAAATTTAGCTAAATTATCTGCTACTTGTCGCACAATAACGGGTGGAATCAAAGGCTCATCGCCTTGAATATTGACAATGATTTCATTGTCAGGAATCGCTAATTTTTCTACAACTTCCGCTAAACGTTCTGTACCAGAATTATGATTAACCGAAGTCATACACACTTCAGCACCAAAACGTTTGGCAACATCAGCAACATTTTCATTATCAGTGGCAATAATCACTCGGCTCGCTCCAGACTGCAATGCTTTCTCAAATACATGTTGAATCATTGGCTTACCTGCAATATCAGCAAGAGGTTTTCCTGGCAAACGACTTGATGCAAAACGAGCGGGGATAATCACGGTAAATGACATAATTTATTCCTTATTCTTTAATATTTCAGCTTTATCGGCAAGCAACACTGGCACACCATTTTTAATAGGATAAGCAATCTGTTCATAACAACAAATTAATCGTTGATTTTCTTGATCATATTGCAATCGAGCTAAACAACGCGGGCAAGCAATCACTTCAAGCAACAGAGGATTAATCTTTTCTGACATTTCTGTATTGCTCCACAAGTTTGTCTATTTTGGTCCAAAAGAGCAGTAAACTTTCACGTTGTTTTTCAGCCTCAAGAATCTCCGCATCCACAGGAACATACCACCAATTATCTTTCGCAAAAGATTGGCATTTTACGGCATCTTTTTCCGTCATAAAGAGCGGTTGATTTTCTGCAAGTTTTTCTAATTGAGATGCCTCAAAATGTTGATGATCTTGAAATGCTTGAGTTCGCTCTAATTGAATCCCTAAGTTTTCTAACATAGTAAAAAAACGCTGTGGATTGCCAATCCCTGCGATGACAACACCCGATTGAAATTCATTTAATTGGCGTTTTTCATTGGTTTTTAAATTAATCGCGAAATGAGGCACAAGACACATAACTGCATCTGAATACTGATTTTTTCCACCATTAGTGATTACAAAATCTACGGATTTTAATCGACTTGGTAATTCACGCAATGGGCCTGCTGGCAATACAAAACCATTTCCCAATGCGCGCTCAGCATCCATTACGACAATTTCTAAATCACGCTGTAATTTATAATGCTGTAAACCATCGTCAGAAATAATAATATCGCACTCTGCTTGGCTTAAGAGTAATACAATCGCTTCCTGGCGATTCGGGGAAATCACAACTGGCGCATTGGTGCGTTTAGCGATCAATACAGGCTCATCGCCACCTTCAATCGGATTCGTATTTTCAGTAACGAATAACGGATACGTTTTAGATTTACTGCCGTAACCACGAGAAATCACACCTACGCGCAGACCTTGTTTTTTTAATTCTTCCACAAGCCAAACAACCACGGGCGTTTTGCCATTTCCACCAACAGACAA
This sequence comes from Haemophilus sp. Marseille-P9675, assembly GCF_916862695.1. Taxonomy (NCBI): domain Bacteria; kingdom Pseudomonadati; phylum Pseudomonadota; class Gammaproteobacteria; order Pasteurellales; family Pasteurellaceae; genus Haemophilus; species Haemophilus sp. Marseille-P9675. Next base: position 151,984 of record NZ_CAKASP010000001.1, on the reverse strand, counting down.
ATTTCCCACAACTATCACTGGTTTTGGTGCGCGATAAGAAGACTTGAGCCCCAAAGAGAATAAGGCGCGACGAATTTGGCTAATCAACCAAAACAATAAAGAAAAAGGCGATAAGAGCCAAATAAGTTTGGAGTTGGAATACCAGAAGGGCATAGAAAATCCTTTCTAATAAGTGCGGATAAAATAACGCGAGTTTTTCAACTCGCGTTTTCGATAATTAATAAATTAACCACTAAACTGCATACTGTGTAATTGTTTATAGGCGCCATTTTGTTCAAGCAATGCCTTATGGTTACCGCGCTCACGAATTTCTCCGTGATCAATCACAAGAATTTCATCCGCATTTTCAATTGTTGATAAACGATGAGCGATTACGATAACAGTACGGTCCTTCTTCAATTCATCTAATGCAGATTGAATTGCTCGTTCTGACTCTGTATCTAGTGCAGATGTGGCTTCATCTAAAATTAATACTGGAGAATTACGCAATAAAGCACGAGCAATCGCTAAACGTTGACGTTGGCCACCGGACAGGCTCGCACCGTTTTCACCAATGACCGTATCAAAACCTTGTGGTAATTTTTCGATAAACTCTAAAGCATAAGCCGCTTTTGCTGCAGCGATAATTTCTTCGCGAGAATACTTATCTTGTGCTGCATAAGCAATATTATTCGCAATGGTATCATTAAATAAATGTACTTGTTGAGAAACCACAGCGCAGTTTTCACGTAAATTAGATAAACGATAATCTTGGATATTTACGCCATCCAGTAAAATTTCACCTTGATCAATATCGTAAAAACGCGTCACTAAATTAGCGATGGTTGATTTACCCGATCCAGAACGCCCCACTAGGGCTACGGTTTTTCCTGCTGGCACGCTGAAAGAAATATTATTTAATGCAAGTTCCTCTTTTCCTTGATATGCAAAACTCACATTTTTAAATTCTAGCGCACCTTTCGCTGGTTCAGCTTGGTAAGTCCCATTATCTTTTTCTGGTTCTAAATCTAAAATGGCAAATAGCGTTTGACACGCTGCCATTCCACGTTGGAATTGAGAGTTTACATTCGTTAAAGATTTTAATGGACGCATCATCGCCAACATAGATGAGAAAACCACCGTAAAAGAACCCGCACTTAGGTTATCTTCCGCAATCAACGGAGTCGTCGCTAAAAACAATACTGCCGCCAAAGCAAGAGAAGCAATAATCTGCACAACAGGATCGGAAATGGAGTCTGCGGTGACCATTTTCATACCTTTACGACGCATATTGTTACTCACTTTATTAAAACGCTCTTCCTCTACAAGCTGACCACCAAACGAAAGCACGACTTTATGTCCTTTCAACATTTGCTCGGTCGTTGCAGTTAATTCGCCCATTGAATCTTGTAAATTCTTACTCAATTTACGGAAAATTTTTGACACGATAGTGATCAATACCGCAATAATTGGCCCGATAACAAATAAAACAAGCGTTAATTCCCAGCTTGTATAAAACATTACGACCAATAGCGAAATAATATATGCCCCTTCTCGCACAATAGTAATTAAGGATCCTGAAGAAGAACTTGCAATCATCTCAGAATCATAAGTAATACGAGAAAGTAATTTGCCTGTTGAATTTCTGTCAAAGAAACTCACTGGCATAAACATCAAATGTTTAAACAAGCGGCGACGCATTGTCATGACAACTTTGCCTGATACCCACGCCAAACAATAATTAGAAATAAAGTTGGTAATGCCGCGTAAAATAATCATTCCAACGACGACAAAAGCCATAATTTTCAAAAATGAATTATTTGCCTTGCCAAAACCATCGTCCAACAAAGGTTTTAACAAGTAAATCAAACCTGAATCAGCCAACGCGTTCAAAACTAATGCTATGCCCGAAACAACAAGCCCCGCTTTAAAAGGTTTAATTGTTGGCCATAAACGCTTAAAAGTTTGTAAGGTTGAAAAATCATTTTCTTGTAATTTTTGCTCTTGCATAATCGCTATCTAATGGTAAAAATTGCGCGCATTGTACCTTTTATTCGTTCGAGAATCCAATTACACGCGCATACCAAGGGGAAAATTCTGTGCGCGCTTGTTGGATTTCTAATCGGTCTTTAAAGAAATTTACCCTTACTTGCCCTGAAATTGCGGTATTTTCTACCGCACTTTTATAGCGTTGAAGCCTTTCTATAACCGAATAATGGGGGAATTTCCACGAATTCCAACGTCCACTAGAAATAATGGCTACATCTGGTCTAACCTGAGAAAGCAAGTATTCACTTGTCGATGTTTTACTCCCGTGATGCCCTACTTGTAACACATCAATTTTGCCTAAAGTTCGGGCAAAAATTTGCTCATTTTTTACTTCAGCATCGCCAGTCAACAAAACGCTATGCTTTCCATCATCAACTAAAATCACACAAGAATGGGGATTATCTGCTCGCTCCACAATAGAGTGTGGTGAAAGTATTTGAAAATGTAGCCCTTGCCAATCCCAATCACGTCCAGCAGTACAAAAAGTGCGGTGATTTTCCCCATAGTTTTTTCGTGAAGGAGTAATAAATTCCACATTCCGATACGCCTTTAAAATTATCGAAGCACCACCTGCATGATCGTTATCGTCGTGGCTCAAAATCAATTTTTCCAAAGTAATCCCTTCTCGTTGCAAATAAGGCAAAATTTCTAATTCAGCCATATTTCCCCCTTGCCATGCAGGGCCTGTATCATAGAGAATCCCTTTACCATTTTTTACAATCAAAGTAGCTAAGCCCTGCCCCACATCTAAAGTATCTACCTGCCAAATTGGCTTGCTTAGTTGCTTGAACAACAAAATCATAAAACACAGCGACATAATGCCGAAAGAACATCGCAAAACGTTGATTCGATCATTTTTTAGCAAAGGTTTACTGAGATTTAATGTAAAAAATCTTGCTCGTTTTATTTGTTTGGTTGATGATGAAATCTCGGGTTCTCGGTAAACACTCCAAATAATTAGCATAAAAATTCCTGCACAAAGTGCGGTTAAAACCAGCGCTAAATTTAATGAAACATTAAACCAATTTCCTTGAAAAACAGAAATTAACCAAGTGATTCCTTCCGCTAGTTTGTTTGCAAGTTGCCAAGAAAAACAAGCTCCATTAGTAAAAACAGCAAATAAAATCAAGGGTACGAGGAAAAAACTATAAAGTGGTACGGCAATAAGATTGGCTAAAAATCCACTCAACGATAAGCCATTAAATAAAAAAAGCTGCAAAGGCGTAAAAAAGAGCAATAACCCAAATTGCAAATGAAATAAACTTAAAATCCACCGCACTTTTGGTGAAAAGGATTGATTTTTCCATTGAAAAAGAGAAAAAGGCACATAACGATACCATAGGATCAAACAAGCAACGGCTCCACAAGAAAGCCAAAAACTGACCGAAAGTGGCATTAATGGATCGCAGAAAAGCAAGAATCCGACAACCAGCGTAAAAAGCTGAAGAGGCGAATAATGTCGCCTCATTATTTGAATGAAGAAAACAAAAACAAGTGCTGAAATGGCACGAAAAGTGGGTACGCTAAAACCAGCCAAATACGCATAAATTAAAGCAAATAAAACACCAAAAACTAAAGGAAAATAAGGATGAATAAAACGGGTGGGGAAAAATACTTGCACAACACGCACCAAGTAAAATCCAATCCCCATAGCCAACCCAATATGTAAGCCAGAAATAGCAATAAGATGCGCGGTATTGGTTTGTTGGTAAATTGACCAAGTGGTTTTATCTAACCACGCTCGTTCGCCAAAAGCTAACGCGATCAATAAACCTTGTAGAGATAATCCTTTCGTTTGCTTCTTTACTTGTTGCAATTTTTCTGCTCGCAATGATGAAATATCAGCAATTTTCACCGCACTTTTTACGGTTCCAACAGCCATAATCCCCTTTGAAAAATACCATTGTTGCCGATCAAATCCACCAAAATTTAATCGCGCAGAAAGTGGCCGTAAGGAAATTTCCGCTTGCCAAATTTCCGATAATTGAGGCACTTCTTTTGCCTTCCAATTTAAAAAAATTCGTTGCTCTCGTAAGTTATCCGCCAATGTTGCTGTGGCGATAATAGTTTGATAATCCTGTTGGTGCAAAATTTCTTGAATCTCAAAAGTCACCACTTGTTTTTGAGCGGTAACGCTTTGAGCCTGTTGTAACAAGCTGAATGCGGAATGATGTGTATACCCTAGAGAAACAACAAAAAAAGCAAGAAAAACTAAGAAGTTTCTGCGTACAAAGATAAAAAGAAAAATCAAGGTAAGCGCAATAACCAGCGCAACTTGCCAAGGCAATAGCAATGACTGTGGTAGAAATAACAACGTTAAATCCGCAACAATCAACAAGATAACCAAAGTTATTAAGTTTAATTTCATTTTTATAGCTATTTTAGGCTTATCGTTCTAAGCCTAAAATAGATTCATCTCAATGTGCAAAAGGTTGCTGACGTTTCTGCGATCTATATCGCAAAAATAAATGTTTCAGGAAAATTTACTTGCTAAAAAAAACAACTTCTGATATTTATAGCGCCCTCAAAAATTGGGTTCCTAAAAGTGCTGTCAGGAACAAACTAAAATAACAAGACAGGAAGTCGTGAAGTTCACGCTTAAATTCTGTATGTATTAGGAGTGAGAGATGTCAAAAGCATCGTTGAGCTTGCTAGATTTAGCAGGCGTAAAGCCTTATCAAATGAAAAAAGATGAAGAATATATGAGTGAAGATCAAATTCTTCATTTCAGAAAAATTCTTAATGCTTGGCACGAGCAAATCGTGGAAGAAGCTTCTCGCACCGTTGCACATATGCAGGATGAAGTGACCAATTTCCCCGATCCCGCAGACCGAGCAACTCAGGAAGAGGAATTCAGTCTAGAATTACGTAATCGCGATCGCGAACGTAAACTAATGAAAAAAATTGAAGCAACCCTGAAAAAACTTGATACCGATGATTTTGGTTACTGCGATTGTTGTGGTGAAGAAATTGGCATTCGCCGTTTAGAAGCACGCCCAACAGCAGATCTTTGCATTGATTGCAAAACTTTAGCTGAAATCCGCGAAAAACAAGTCGCTGGTTAATTGATTCTATTGAAAAATACAAAAGTGCGGTTAAAATTAGCCGCACTTTTTTGCATTTAAAAATGCGGAAAAATCCCCTTGCCTTTTCTTTACAGAAAAAGAGCTAAACCATTTATTTCCAACTAAAAAAACGGAGTAAATTATTCTTACTTATATCAAAAATTTGTTTGGCAAGAAGACAAAAAAATCAAAAGAGGTTGCCAAAACAAGTGCTCATTCTAAACGAGTTGAGCGTTCCAATACTCAAATGCCAAAAGCGCGGGCAAAAAAATCAGAACAAACACACCGCTACGATAAAAATGTAATTAAAGCGGCTCAATTTGATATTTCACCGCGTGATTTTAGCCGTAATGCACTCACCGTAGTGGAAAAACTGCAACGTCAAGGTTTCGAAGCTTATATCGTCGGTGGATGTATCCGCGATTTATTGCTCGGTAAAAAACCAAAAGATTTTGATGTTGCAACAAACGCCCGTCCTGAGCAAATCCAAAATATTTTCCAACGCCAATGCCGTTTAGTGGGTCGCCGTTTCCGATTAGCACATATTATGTTTGGTCGAGATATTATTGAAGTTGCCACTTTCCGTGCCAATCACAGTGATGCTCGCAATGAAAATCAAGCGAAACAGAGCAATGAAGGCATGTTACTGCGCGATAATGTTTACGGTACGATCGAACAAGATGCAGAACGCCGAGACTTTACGGTCAATGCGCTGTATTACAATCCGCAAGACAATACCTTACGTGATTATTTTGATGGTATTCATGATCTCAAAGCGGGAAAACTACGCTTAATTGGTGATCCAGTTACGCGTTATCAAGAAGATCCTGTACGCATGCTACGCTCCATTCGTTTCATGGCAAAACTTGATATGTTCCTTGAAAAACCGAGCGAACAACCAATTCGTGAACTTGCGCCTTTATTAAAAAATATTCCGCCAGCTCGCTTATTTGATGAAAGTTTAAAATTATTACAAGCAGGAGAAGGGGTAAAAACCTATCGCTTATTACGCCAATATGGTTTATTTGAACAACTTTTCCCTGCATTAAGCCCATATTTTACAGAGAAAGAAGATAGCTTTGCAGAACGCATGATCGTCACCGCACTTACTTCTACGGATGAACGTGTTGCGGATAAACTTCGTATTAATCCTGCATTCTTATTTGCAGCATTTTTCTGGTATCCATTACGCGAAAAAGTGGAAATATTGAAAAATGAAGGCGGTTTAAATAATCATGATGCTTATGCTTTGGCGGGGAATGAAGTTTTAGATTTATTCTGCCGTACTTTGGCTGCACCTCGTCGTCATACTGCTGTCATTCGGGATATTTGGTTCTTACAGCTACAATTATTAAAACGTACTGGTTCAGCACCAATGCGCACCATGGAACACCCAAAATTCCGTGCTGGCTTTGATTTACTGGCTATGCGTGCGGAAATTGAAGGTGGAGAAACGATTGAATTAGCCAAATGGTGGCACGAATATCAATTCAGCAATGGTGAACAGCGCGAACAGTTGATACACGAGCAACAACGCCTACATCCCAAACCAAAGAAAAAATACTACCGCCCACGCCGTCGTAAAACAACGCGCTCATCAGAATAAGGGAAGAGATGATTACTGCATATATTGCCCTTGGTAGCAATTTGAATACACCAGTAGAACAATTACATTCTGCGCTTAAAGCGATAAGTCAGTTACCAAACACACATTTGGTAACGACGAGCGCTTTTTATAAAAGCAAACCACTCGGCCCACAAGATCAACCCGATTATGTGAATGCCGTTGCAAAAATTAAAACCGACCTTAGCCCGCTTGCACTATTAGATGAATTGCAACGCATTGAAAATGAGCAAGGTCGAGTACGTTTACGTCGCTGGGGTGAGCGTACGTTAGATTTGGATATTTTGCTTTACGGCAACGAAATCATTCAAAACGAACGCCTAACAATTCCTCATTATGATATGCATAATCGTGAGTTTGTCATTGTGCCGTTGTTTGAAATCGCATCGGATTTGGTCTTACCTAACACTCAACCACTAGCAGATTTGGTCAAGCAATTTGATGACCATGAAATGATAAAATTAAATCCCTAGAAATTTCACCGCACTTTTATGAACCTCAAAAGTGCGGTAGAATCTGCCCACATTTTTCTTCATTCATGACCCGTTATGGAAAGCTTAACTCAATATATCCCTGATGAATTTTCTATGCTCCGCTTCGGCAAAAAATTTGCGGAAATTCTTCTAAAATTGCATACCGAAAAAGCAATTATGGTTTATCTTAACGGTGATCTTGGGGCAGGAAAAACAACGCTGACACGCGGAATGCTGCAAGGTATCGGCCATCAGGGTAATGTAAAAAGCCCAACTTATACGCTGGTTGAAGAATACAATATTGCAGGCAAAATGATTTATCATTTTGATTTATATCGTTTAGCAGATCCTGAAGAGCTCGAATTTATGGGCATTAGAGATTATTTTAATACGGATAGCATCTGCTTAATTGAATGGTCTGAAAAAGGCCAAGGCATATTGCCGGAAGCGGATATTTTAGTAAATATTGATTATTACGATGATGCACGAAATATTGAATTAATCGCACAAACAAACTTAGGTAAAAATATTATAAAAGCATTCTCTAATTAATTTATTTATGAAAACTAAAATTTTATTTTCTCTTTTTTTCTCAACGTTTAGCTTCTCTCTTTTTGCAGCCCCAATTACGATTGCAATTGACCCAGGTCATGGAGGAAAAGATCCAGGTGCAATCAGCCGAAACTTGGGCATTTATGAAAAAAACGTCACCCTTTCGATTGCAAAAGAGTTAAAAGCCTTACTCGATAAAGATCCAAATTTTCGTGGCGTATTAACACGAAGCGGTGATTACTATATTTCCGTGCCTGAACGTTCAGAAATCGCACGTAAATTTAAAGCGAATTATCTCATTTCCATTCATGCGGATTCATCTGAATCACCTGAACGTCGCGGTGCATCAGTCTGGGTGTTGTCAAACCGTCGAGCCAATGATGAAATGGGTCAATGGTTAGAAGACGATGAAAAACGCTCCGAATTACTCGGTGGCGCAGGAAAAGTGCTTTCACACAATAACGATAAATACCTAGATCAAACTGTGCTTGATTTACAATTTGGTCATAGCCAACGTACAGGTTATGAACTTGGCAAGCATATTTTAAGCCATTTTTCAAAAGTGACGACCTTAAGTCGCAGTGTTCCTCAACACGCAAGTCTTGGCGTTTTACGTTCGCCCGATATTCCTTCCGTATTAGTGGAGACAGGTTTTCTATCAAATTCTGATGAAGAACAAAAACTTAACTCACCAGCTTATCGCCGTCGTATCGCCTATATGATTTATGAGGGATTAGTGGTTTTCCGCGGCGGAAAAGCTAAATCTTTCATAAGTGATGATATTGTTCAGAATAGCAAACAAAGTGATACAAAAAATACTGAAAAAAATGACCGCACTTCCGATAAAAATACCAATGAGAACAGCGTAAAAGATAGTGGACTTCGCCACACCGTCAAAAATGGGGAAAGTTTAGGAAGCCTTGCGAATAAATATGATGTCAAAGTGGCGGACATTGTGGCGTTAAATAAATTAAAACGCGAAGCGCTTTGGATTGGTGAAACCATCAAAATTCCAGATAATGGAAAAACTCAAAAGGCACAAGATGAAAAAATAAATTCATCAAAAAATAAAGAAAGTGCGGTGAAAAAAGCAGAGAAAACGACTGAGAAAAGCAATACTTTAAAAGTAGAAAAATCAGAAAATAAAACGGATAAAAATAAATCCTCAAATAAAACGAAAAAAGAGGAAACCTCATCCAATAAAAAATCTGATGAGAAAAAAGAAATTCCGCTTTACCATGTCATTCAAAAAGATCAGACAATCTATGCTGTATCGCGAGAATACAATATTTCAGTTAACCAAATTTTAAAACTAAATCCAAAATTAAAAGATGGTAAAGCCCTGAGCGGACAAAAAATTAAATTAAGAGAAAAATAAATGCCAATTAAAATTCTTTCCCCACAACTTGCTAACCAAATTGCTGCTGGTGAAGTGGTAGAACGCCCTGCGTCTGTGGTGAAAGAATTAGTGGAAAATAGCCTTGATGCAGGTGCAAATAAAATCCAAATCGATATCGAAAATGGTGGGGCAAATTTAATCCGCATTCGTGACAATGGCTGTGGCATCCAAAAAGAAGAATTAAGCCTGGCTCTAGCTCGACATGCTACTAGCAAAATAGCCGATCTTGACGATTTAGAAGCCATTTTAAGTTTGGGTTTTAGAGGTGAGGCATTGGCAAGTATCAGCTCTGTATCTCGCTTAACGCTCACCTCTCGCACCGAAGCGCAAACTGAAGCGTGGCAAGTTTACGCGCAAGGCCGTGATATGGAAACAACGATCAAACCTGCATCACATCCTATCGGCACAACAGTTGAAGTCGCCAATCTTTTTTTCAACACGCCAGCTCGTCGAAAATTTTTGCGCACAGACAAAACAGAATTTGCTCATATTGATGAAGTCATTCGCCGCATTGCTTTAACAAAATTCAATACGGCATTTACATTAACGCATAATGGGAAAATCATCCGTCAATATCGTCCTGCTGAAACGCTTAATCAGCAACTAAAACGTGTCGCCGCTATTTGTGGGGATGATTTTGTCAAAAATGCCTTACGAATTGATTGGAAACACGATGATTTACATTTATCAGGCTGGGTAGCCACACCAAATTTTAGCCGAACTCAAAATGATTTAAGTTATTGCTATATTAATGGTCGAATGGTGAGAGATAAAGTGATCAGCCATGCTATTCGACAAGCCTATGCACAATATTTACCAACCGATGCTTATCCTGCGTTTGTGTTGTTTATTGACTTAAATCCACATGATGTGGATGTAAATGTTCATCCAACCAAACATGAAGTGCGATTTCACCAACAACGTCTCATTCATGATTTCATTTACGAAGGCATCAGCCATGCTCTAAACAATCAAGAACAGCTTAATTGGCACACAGAGGCAAGTGCGGTAGAAAATCCCGAAGAAAATACGGTGCGTGAACCCCAACCGAATTATAGCATTCATCCTAATCGTGCAGCTGCGGGGCAAAATATCTTTGCGCCACAATATCATGAGAAATCACAGCAAAATCCACCGCACTTTTTTAATACACCAGTGTTGCCAAATCATGTAAGCACTGGTTATCGAGATTACCGTTCTGATGCACCGAGTAAAACAGAGCAACGTTTATATGGTGAATTGTTACGCACATTACCGCCTACAGAGCAAAAGGATATATCGAATACAGCACAACAAAATATTTCAGATACACCTAAAATCATCTCAACTGAAATAATTGAGTGCCCATCACATCTGCGCGCCCTTTCACTTATTGAGAATCGCGCGCTGTTATTACAACAGAACCAAGATTTCTTTTTGCTTTCATTGGAAAAATTACAACGCTTGCAATGGCAATTAGCTTTACAACAAATACGCATTGAACAACAGCCCTTATTGATTCCCATCGTGTTTCGCCTAACTGAATCACAATTTCAAGCATGGCAACAATATTCAGATGACTTCAAAAAAATTGGCTTTGAATTTATTGAAAATCAAGCACAATTACGCTTAACCTTAAATAAAGTGCCAAGTTTATTGCGTACACAAAATCTACAAAAATGCGTGATGGCAATGCTGAATAGAGAGGAAAATTCATCACCATTTTTAACCGCACTTTGCTCAGAATTAGAATGCAAAGCCTTTAATGCTTTAGCGGATGCACTTAATTTATTGAGCGATACAGAACGTTTACTCACGCAAACAAATCGCTCGGCATTTACCCAGTTGCTAAAACCTGTTAACTGGCAGCCTTTATTAAACGAAATTTAGATTCTTCATGAAACCAACCGCAATTTTTTTAATGGGCCCAACAGCCTCAGGCAAAACAGATTTAGCTATTCAACTACGAAGCGCGCTTCCAGTCGAAGTGATTAGTGTGGATTCAGCTCTCATTTATAAGGGAATGGATATTGGCACAGCGAAACCATCAAAAGAAGAACTTGGCCTTGCGCCTCATCGATTGATCGATATTTTAGATCCGTCAGAAAGCTATTCCGCAATGAATTTTCGCGCCGATGCGCTACGCGAAATGGCAAATATTACTGCACAAGGCAAAATTCCATTATTAGTGGGCGGCACGATGTTGTATTACAAAGCCTTAATCGAAGGGCTTTCTCCCTTGCCTTCTGCTGATGAAAATATTCGAGCTAAGCTTGAACAAAAAGCGGCTCAACAAGGTTGGGCAGCATTACATACAGAACTCGCCAAAATCGATCCTATTTCTGCCGCTCGAATTAATCCAAGTGATTCTCAACGAATCAATCGTGCTTTAGAAGTTTTTTACATCACAGGAAAATCACTCACAGAGCTGACGGAAGAAAAAGGCGAAGCCTTGCCTTATGATTTTGTGCAATTTGCAATTGCGCCACAAGATCGTCATATTTTGCATGACCGAATTGAACAACGCTTTCATAAAATGATTGAACTGGGTTTTCAAGCTGAAGTGGAGAAACTTTATGCGCGTGGTGATTTAAATATTAATCTACCTTCAATTCGCTGTGTAGGCTATCGTCAGATGTGGGAATATTTACAAGGCGATTACGATCACGAGGAAATGATTTTCCGTGGTATTTGCGCTACGCGCCAACTTGCAAAACGCCAGCTCACTTGGCTGCGCGGTTGGAAAACACCAATACAATGGCTGGATAGTTTGCAACCTCAACAAGCGAAAGAAACCGTATTACGTCACTTAGATTCTTATCAAAAAGGTTAGAAAAAATGACCGCACTTTCTGCCCTCATTGAACAAAAATTACAATCTATTGGTACAATCCTGTGCCAATCTTTTCCAGAACTTTCCCCAGAAAAAATTCACGAAACCATTCAACAAAATTCAAATCATCCTGAAATGCCTGTTTATCAATTAGGCTATGCTATGGCAATGTCTGACTTTGTGGAAAAAGTTTTGCAAAAATACCCGCACTTAGTGAAACAATGGTGGGAAAAATCGCCCTGTTTTGCAGATTGCTCTGACTATACTGAACGTTTGAATAGAGAGTTAGCCAATGCACATAATGAAACCGCACTCTATCAAACATTACGCCAATTCCGTAACATTGAAATGGCAAAATTAAGTTTTTGTCAAAGTTTGAATCTTGCCACTGTAGAAGAAATTTTTGTTCAGCTTTCACAACTTGCAGAAAGTTTAATTATCGCTGCTCGCGATTGGCTTTATCATCAAGCCTGTGCGGAGATGGGCATACCAATGGATGAACAAGGCAATCCGCAACAACTTTATATTCTAGGAATGGGGAAACTAGGCGGCTTTGAACTCAATTTTTCCTCGGATATTGATTTAATTTTCACTTATCCATCACAAGGGGAAACATCCATTGAGAATGCGAATGCTCGACGTTCTGTGGATAATGGAAAATTCTTTACGCGTTTAGGACAACGCCTTATTTCTGCCTTAGATGAATTTACCTCTGATGGTTTTGTGTATCGAACCGATATGCGCTTGCGTCCATTTGGTGACAGCGGTGCGCTTGTTCTCAGCTTTGCCGCAATGGAGCAATATTATCAAGATCAAGGTCGAGATTGGGAACGCTATGCCATGATCAAAGGGCGAATATTGGGCGCACAAACAAAGGATCCCAACGTTTCAAAATTACAAAAAATGTTACGCCCTTTTGTGTATCGCCGCTATATTGACTTTAGTGTGATTCAATCTTTACGCGAAATGAAAGGCAAAATTGAGCGAGAAGTACGCCGTCGTGGTTTGAAAGATAATATTAAATTGGGTGCAGGGGGGATTCGTGAAGTCGAATTTATCGTGCAAGTATTTCAACTCATTCGAGGCGGGCGAGAAATCAATCTACAACAACATTCACTCTTAAAGATCTTGCCTGAAATTACCAAACTAGGATTAATTACCGAGCAACAATTCCACGATTTACGTGAAAGTTATATTTTTTTACGCCGAGTAGAAAACATTCTACAAGCTATTAACGATCAACAAACTCAAACACTACCAACCGATGAAATAGATCAAATTCGTTTAATCGAGGCATGTAAAACATTCACCTGTTTAAATGAAAATAATCAAACTATTGAAAAACATTATCCAATAGAAAATTGGGACAATTTTTACCGCACTTTGCAACAAAAACAAGAAAAAGTGCGGGCAGTATTTACTCAATTAATCGGTGATGAACAAGATGAGCCTTCACAAACTGATAGCCAATGGCAAGATTTTTTAGAATTAGATTTTGAGGATATTGAACAAACATTATTAGAGAGTGGTGTATCAGAAAATAATATTGATGACGTTTTAGAAAAGCTTGCTCAATTCAAAGACAGCCTAAATCACAGAGTGATTGGTTCGCGTGGGCGTGATGTTTTGAGTCATTTAATGCCAATAGTACTTGCACTTATTTTTGAACAAGAAAATTACCGCACTTTGCTCCCCCGAATTCTGAACATTATTGAAAAAATTTCGAGTCGCACGACTTATTTAGAATTATTATTGGAAAATCCTCGTGCCCTTCAGCAAGTTATTGAACTTTGTGCGCAGTCTCAACTTATTTCAGAACAACTGGCTCGCCACCCTATCTTATTAGATGAATTGCTTAATACAGAGGCGCTACGCCATCCGTTACCATTTACCCTATATCCTGCAGAGTTACACCAATATTTACTTCGTTTACCACCTGATGATGAAGAACAGCTTATTGATGCTTTACGTCAATTTAAACAAGCAACCCTATTAAAAGTGGCCGCAGCAGATATTTTGGGAGCATTACCAGTGATGAAAGTGAGCGATCATTTAACCTATCTTGCCGAAGCGATTATTGAAGTCGTTGTGAATCTAGCTTGGAAACAAGTTTCCTCTAGATTTGGCATACCTGAACATTTACAAAATGATGAAAAAGGATTTTTAGTGATTGGTTATGGAAAACTGGGCGGTATTGAACTCGGTTATAAATCCGATTTAGACCTAGTATTTTTGTACGATGCCGTAGAAAGTCAAACAACAGGTGGCAAAAAAGTGATTGATAGCAATCAATTTTACCTGCGTTTGGCACAAAAGATTGTGAGTATTTTCAGCATAAATACTTCCGCTGGCGTACTTTATGAGGCAGATATGCGTCTACGCCCGTCTGGCGATGCTGGCTTAATTGGCTGCTCTCTTTCTGCATTTGCCCATTATCAATTAAATGAAGCTTGGACATGGGAAAAACAAGCTCTTGTGCGTGCTCGCCCTGTATTTGGTGAATCATCTCTTAAAGCTAAATTTGAGCATATCCGCCAACAAGTACTTTCTGCATCACGAGATATTGAACAATTAAAACGAGATGTTGTGGAGATGCGAGAAAAAATGTTCACACATTTGTCCCATTCAAAAGATGGTGAATTTAATCTTAAAACAGATCGCGGCGGTATCACTGATATTGAATTTATCGCTCAATATTTAATGCTTGCCAATGCCCCTCAAAACTCACAATTGACAAAATGGTCAGACAACGTACGTATTTTCGATGATATGGCAGAGGCTCAAATTATTAGCCAAACAGACTGCGACACATTAAAACAATGTTATGTTGATTTACGCAATGCTATTCACCATTTAAATTTGATAGGTAAATCCTCCGTTATGGATGAAACTGAATTTGTCAAAGAGCGGTCATTTATTCAAACATTTTGGGATAAGCTATTTAGTTCATAAAATAGTAATTAAATCCCATTTTAATGAACTAAATCTAACATTTCCTGTGCATTGGCTAAGGCTAATTCGGTAATTTCACTTCCGCCCAAGAGTCTTGCCAAGGCTGGTACACGTTCAGCTTGTGAAAGTGCGGTCATTTGTGTTTCAGTTTTATTATCAACAGTAAATTTTTCTACATTGAACTGATGATGGCCATGACAAGCAACCTGTGGCAAATGAGTTACGCATAATACTTGGCAGCGTTCACTTAATTGACGTAAAAGTTTTCCGACAACACTTGCTGTTTTTCCGCTAATGCCCACGTCCACTTCATCGAAAATTAACGTTGGAATAGCCGATTGATCAGAAGTTAAAACTTGAATCGCTAAAGAAATACGAGAAAACTCCCCCCCAGAGGCAATTTTAGCTAACGGTTGAGGTTGTTGACCTAAATTACTACGCAAAGTAAAAATCACATTATCCGCACCGTTTGATCCCACTTTATCTAAATCAGTATTCAACTCTACATAAAATTCTGCATTTTCCATTGCAAGTTGTTTTATTGACTGCGTGACATCCTGCGCTAAGCGAGCTGCAGATTGCTGACGACTTGCAGTTAATACTTTAGCTGTTGCTTGCATTTGTTCAAATGCGAGTTTTTCTTGCTCAATCAACATATCTTCACTTTCAGAAAAATCTAAAAGTGCGGTTAATTCTGCTTTTAATTTTTTGTGATGTTCCACAAGATCTTCAGGCTTAACTTGATGTTTACGAGCAAGTTGTAAAGCCTGACTAATTCTTTGTTCGATTTCCTGTAAAAGTTGAGGATCTTGCTCGATATTACTTGATAAATTTCGCACTTCACTGGTTGCTTCTTGCACTTGAATCAACGCATCATTCAACATACTTTGCACTTCAGCATATTGCGGATCAAGTTCAGCTAATTCATCAATATATTGTGTCGCACGATAAAGCAAACTATCGATATTTACCGTGTCATTTTCACTTAAAATTTGTAGGGCTGATTGAGAAAGTTGGGTTAGCTGTTCGCTGCTAGATAAACGACGTTGTTCATCTTCTAATTCCAAATATTCATTTGGTCGAAGATTAAATTCATCTAATTCATCCACTTGATACTGTAAAAGTTGTTTACGTGCTTCATTTTCTGCCACTTTTTGTTGAAAGGTTTTAACTTGATTTTGAAGATTTTTCCATGCCTGATAATCTTCACGCATTTTCACAAGTAATTCAGGATGAGCGGCAAAATTATCAACTAACTGAAGCTGATAGTCATTTTTTAGCAATAATTGAGAAGCATGCTGCCCATTAATATGAACAAGATATTGACCAATTTCTTTTAATTGAGACGCGGATACAGGAGTACTATTAATAAAAGCTTTAGAACGTCCGTCGGCATTAATCACACGACGCAAAATACACTCAGTGGGATTATCTGGATCTTGCAATTCTTGCTCATTCAACCATTGATAAGCAGGATTATGCGATTCTAGTTGGAAAGTTGCACAAATTTCTGCACGTTCTTGCCCTTCGCGTACCATTGAGGTTTCTACTCTTTGTCCGAAACATAAACCTAAAGCATCAATGGCAATAGATTTACCTGCCCCAGTTTCCCCAGTAATAACAGACATTCCTTTCGCCAATTCGATATCAAGCTGGCGAACAATCGCAAAATTATTGATAGTAAGTTGAGTAAGCATAGCAAAATCCTTTAACTGTATATCAATCATATTACAACTGATTCAATTTACAGTAAAGGATTTTTTTACAGTATTTTACTGATACATTTCCACTAGGCTTTTTATAAAAATCAAAATGATTTCAGCCAACCTAATTTGGTACTTAATACATTGTAATAATTATAATTTTTTAGATGAAGCAATCGGAGTTTATGCTCACTTTTTTGAATATGAACCACGTCATCAGGCGTAAAAGGTAAGGCTATTTGACTATCACAGCCCACTTCCAATTGAGATGTATTATGCTCAGCAAAACGAATCGATATTTTGCTATCACCATCAATAACAAGAGGACGAGAAGTTAATGTATGTGGAAACATAGGCACTAGCGCAATCGCATTAAGATTCGGTGTCAAAATCGGACCACCAGCGGAAAGAGAATAAGCCGTAGAGCCTGTTGGAGTAGAAACAATTAATCCATCAGAACGTTGTGAAAATGCAAACTTATCATTGATATACACATGAAAATCGATCATATGCGCAATTTTTGCAGGGTGGATAACCGCCTCATTCACTGCATTCCCAGTCGATACAATTTCACCTGCACGCTCAATTTTTGCTTCCAATAAAAAACGTTCTTCCACGAAGAATTCTCCACGCTCTAAACAAGCTTCAAGTTGAGCATAAGCATTTTTCGGGTCAATATCTGTTAAAAATCCCAAATTACCACGGTTGATACCAATCAATGGAATATCATATTTTGCTAATACACGAGCACGCCCCAACATATTGCCATCACCACCAATCACGATAACCAACTGCGCTTGGCAACCAATTTCATCAAGTGTTGCAAGATTTTCTGCGGGAAGCCCCAGTTTTTCAGCAACATCTTTTTCCATCATTACTTGATAGCCACGTTCCGTTAACCAGTGAAACAAATTTTTGTGCATTTGTAGGTTAATGTCATTTCTAGGTTTTCCTACAAGCCCAATGGTTTTAAAGGAACGATATAAATTATTCATAAAATAAACCGCACTTGAATTTAACATTTTCGTCATTATATAGTTTTTTGTTAGACTATAGCTAACGACTATGGCGAATTTTGTATTTACGGAGAAAAAAATGTCAGAACAAGAACAAAAAATTGAAACCCCAGAAGTAGAAAAGCAAGAAGACGCTGTTGTGGAAGAAACACAACAAACAGAGCCTTCTCAAGAACTTGATCCTTTAGAAGAAGCGATTGCGCGAGTGCAAGAGCTTGAAGAACAGCTAAAAACTCAAATAGAAGAAGCGGCAAACAAAGAACAGGATATTTTACTTCGCTCTCGTGCTGAAATTGAAAATCTTCGTCGTCGTACTGAACAAGACGTAGAAAAAGCACATAAATTCGCATTAGAAAAATTCTCAAAAGACATTTTGAATACTATCGATAACCTAGAGCGTGCACTTGCCACTCCAGCAAATAAAGAAGATGAAAGCGTAAAAGCCTTATTTGACGGCGTAGAACTGACCTTAAAAGAATTAGTTTCAACCGTTGGTCGTTTTGGTGTAGAAGCTGTGGGGGTTGTCGGTGAAGCATTTAATCCTGATTTACATCAAGCCATTTCAATGCAGCCTGCTGAAGGCTTTGAAACCAATCAAATTAGCGTCGTATTGCAAAAAGGCTACACCTTAAATGGTCGAGTCATTCGCCCAGCAATGGTAATGGTGGCCGCTTAAGCCATAAGATAAAAAAGAGCGGTCGATTTTTCGGCCGTTTTTTATATCCATAAATAAAAATTATATGATTAATTTTATTGTTCCCCCTCCCCTTCCGTTTTAAAAATGAAAACTTTGATCTCGCTCACAAAATCAAAAAATATTTGAGAAAAGTTCTCAACAACTTAATTTGATATTTTTCTAATAAAATCAATCTCTAACAAAATCCTCGTATGATAAAAGGCCTAAAAACACTACATATTGTGTGTTGATTATCTTTTTAGATCTATATATAGTGCACTCCGCATTTCAAAAACACTATATATTGGAGCTATATCATGAGTAACTTTGGAGTCATCAAGCGCGATGGTTCTCGTGCAGAGTTTGAGATTCAACGTATCATCAATGCCATTAAAAAAGCCGCAAGTGCGGTCAATATTTCCGATGAATTTTATTGCCACCAAATTGGGCAAGAAGTAGGAAATGAAATTTTCACCTATCATCAAGGCGAGATTGATATTAATCAGATTCAAAAAATCGTTGAAGATAAATTGATGGCAAGTCGTTATCCCGAGGTTGCTCGTGCGTATATCGAATATCGTCATGATCGTGATTTAGCCCGCGAAAAACGTAGCCAGCTAACAAAAGAAATTGAAGGTTTGATTGAACAAAGCAACGTAGAATTACTTAATGAAAACGCTAATAAAGACGCGAAAGTGATTCCAACACAACGTGATTTGCTTGCTGGGATTGTGGCAAAACATTATGCAAAGCACCATATTCTTCCCCGCGATGTAGTAGAGGCTCACGAAAAAGGTGAAATTCATTATCACGATTTAGATTACGCACCGTTCTTCCCGATGTTTAACTGTATGTTAGTGGATCTAGAAGGCATGCTTTCTCGTGGTTTTAAAATGGGTAATGCAGAAATCGAACCCCCTAAATCCATTGGCACCGCTACTGCAGTGACTGCACAAATTATCGCCCAAGTCGCTAGCCATATTTACGGCGGCACAACCATTAACCGTATTGATGAAGTGCTTTCCCCTTATGTGCAAATCAGTTACGAAAAACACCTCAAACATGCCCAAGAATGGAATGTGCCTGATGTTGAAGATTATGCCAAAGCATTGATTGAAAAAGAATGTTTCGATGCCTTCCAATCTTTAGAATATGAAGTTAATACACTACATACTTCGAATGGGCAAACACCATTTGTGACCTTTGGTTTTGGTTTAGGTACAAGTTGGCAATCCCGTTTAATTCAGCAAGCTATTTTGAAAAATCGTATTCGTGGACTCGGAAAAAATCATAAAACGCCAGTCTTTCCAAAACTTGTTTTCACCATCAAAAAAGGCTTGAACCAAACTAAAGGCGATCCAAATTACGATATCAAACAACTCGCATTGGAATGTGCATCAAAACGTATGTATCCAGATATTCTCAATTACGATCAGGTTGTCAAAGTCACGGGCTCTTTTAAAGCCCCAATGGGATGCCGTAGCTTTCTAGGTGCATACGAAGAAAACGGACACGAAATTCACGATGGGCGTAATAATCTTGGCGTGGTGAGTTTAAATTTACCGCGTATCGCGTTGGAGTCTAAAAACGAAGAAGATTTCTACCGCACTTTAGATGAACGTTTGGCTATTGCGAAAAAAGCATTAATGACGCGAGTTGCTCGCCTTGAAAATACCAAAGCTCGCGTTGCTCCCATTCTTTATATGGAAGGCGCATGCGGAGTGCGGTTAAAAGCGGATGAAAATGTAGCACAAATTTTCAAAAATGGACGCGCCTCTATTTCGCTCGGCTATATCGGTATTCACGAAACCATTAATGCGCTCTATAACAAAGGGCATATTTTTGATGATGGACAATTACGCGAAAAAGGCATTGCAATTGTTCGCCACCTTAGCGAGGCAGTTAAACGCTGGCAAAAAGAAACAGGCTATGCCTTCAGCCTTTACTCCACACCAAGTGAAAACTTATGTGACCGCTTCTGCCGTCTAGACACTAAAAAATTTGGCGTGATTGAAGGCGTAACGGATAAAGGCTACTACACAAATAGTTACCACTTAGATGTAGAAAAGAAAGTGAATCCTTACGATAAACTAGATTTCGAAATGGCATATCCCCCACTCGCTAGCGGCGGTTTTATTTGCTACGGTGAATATCCAAATATTCAACACAACTTAAAAGCATTGGAAGATGTGTGGGATTATAGCTACGATCGCGTGCCTTACTACGGCACAAACACACCGATTGACGAATGTTATGAATGTGGTTTCACTGGCGAGTTTGAATGTACCAGTAAAGGTTTTGTTTGCCCGAAATGTGGCAATCACGATAGCACAAAAGTGTCAGTCACTCGCCGCGTATGTGGCTATCTAGGCAGCCCTGATGCCCGCCCATTTAATGCGGGAAAACAGGAAGAAGTGAAGCGGAGAGTGAAACATTTATAAAAGTGCGGCTAAATTTAGTCGATAACTTAGGACATTTCTTGAAAAATAATAGGGCGTGCAATACGCCCTTTATTACTCCTATATTACTCCTATTAGCTTTCGATATTTTTATCAATAATAAATCTATATCTACCTCAATCCCTTTCGAACAGGGCAATGTCTTTCGACTTAAGAAATTCTGCTACTTCAATTTTGTTGTCATGGATGTAATTGAATATCATAGTAAAAACAAAATCGGGTACAGGTCGAGATTTATCACTACCAGCTTTACGTTGCCAACAGTTTACTTGGGATTTTGTGATTGAATAACCTTGCTCTTTCATGTAATCAATGAATGATTCGACATTATAAGAAAAAGGGGTCATTCTAAATAATTTAGCAAATATTGTATTTTTATCCATATTTTTGTAAATGTTCAAAATCATTGTTAAAACTCCTAAATTATAACTGTTTAAAAAGAAAATAGCCCTATAAATAACACGTAGGGCATTAATTATTTATGTATTGGCCTAGTTGAAAGACATTGCCCTGTTCCAAAGAGATGAAAATTAAGTTTTTACTTCTATCTTAAAATTATTGCTAGCTTTGGCATTCTCCAAAATCTCCGCTAAAATAACCGCACTTTTATCGTCTCTTCAAGCAAAGCAATATGTCAGATATTCTCAATAACCTTATTCATCTTCTTAAACTTGAAAAAATTGATGATTTAATCTTTCGCGGTGAAAGCCAAGATTTAGGTTTTCGCCAAGTATTTGGCGGGCAAGTTGTAGCTCAAGCGTTATCTGCGGCAATGCAGGTGGCGCCAGAAGATCGCATTTTACATTCTTGTCATGCCTATTTTCTTGCTCCGGGAGACAGCCAATATCCGATTATTTACGATGTGGAAACCTTGCGTGAAGGGCGTAACTTTTCTGCATTACGCGTAAAAGCCATTCAACATAAAAATACTATCTGTCATGTAACCGCTTCTTTCCAAGTGCCGGAAAAAGGTTTTGAGCATCAAAATACAATGCCAAATATTGGCGCACCTGAAGACTTTACAGATGAAAATATGATGCTACAAAAAGTGGCTCAAACCTTGCCAGAACCACTCAATGAAAAATTTGCAGCAGAGCGTCCATTTGAGGTACGTACCAAATATTTGAATAACCCATTTAACGGGACAAAATTGCCAGCCGAGCAATATTCTTGGTTTAAAACCAATGGTGAAACGCCGCTTGATATAAAAATTCAGCAATGTTTATTGGCTTATTTTTCCGATTTTCACTGTATTTTGACCGCACTTCATCCGCATGAAAAAGGCTTTTTACAAAAAGGAATGAAAGTGGCAACTATTGATCATAGTATTTGGTTCCATCGTCCGTTTGATTTAAATCACTGGCATTTGCACGCAATTGAAAGCAATAATGCGTTTGGAGGGCGAGGCTTGGCACGCGGGCAAATTTTCTCGCAAGATGGTCAATTAATCGCGACAACACAACAAGAAGGCTTGATCCGTTTTAACGAATAAGAGAGAAAAAATGACCGCACTTATTACACAATTTTGGCAACAAGTTGAAACCGCACTAAAAACAGCGAATCCACAAGAAAAATGTCGTTTAGTCAATGATCTCTACGATAATCTTCTGCCACAAATTCAGTTGATTAAATTAGACGATTTTCCCGAAGTCGTGCCGCAAGATAATATTGCCGCTTTTCCTAAAAAACCACTCTTAGTTGCACCGAAAGATGTGCCAAAACGTTCTTTTGCCACAGAAGAAGGCTATGCTGCCACATTGCACGCTATCGCACATATTGAGTTTAATGCGATTAATTTAGGCCTAGATGCAGCTTGGCGATTCGGACGTAATGCACAAGAAGAACTAGGAGAAGGTTTGGCCTTTGTGAAAGATTGGTTGCGTGTCGCTCGTGAAGAAAGCACGCACTTTTCCTTAGTCAATGAACATTTGAAAACATTGGGTTATCAATATGGTGATTTTGAAGCTCATGCTGGATTATGGGAAATGGCGCAAGCCACCGCTCACGATATTTGGGAACGAATGGCGTTAGTTCCTCGTGTATTAGAAGCACGGGGCCTCGATGCAACACCTGTTCTGCAAGAGAAAATCGCACAACGTAAAGATTTTGCCGCAGTGAGCATTTTGGATATTATTTTGCGCGATGAAATTGGCCATGTATATATCGGCAATCATTGGTATCACGCACTTTCTAAAAAACGTGGTTTGGATGCGATGAAGTGCTTTACTGAGCTATTACACAAATACCGTATTGTAATTTTTAAAGGTGTCATTAATACCGATGCTCGTATTCAAGCGGGTTTCACGCAGCATGAGTTGGATTGGATTTATGAAGTGGAACAAACATTAAAATCTTACATGAAAAAATAAATATCTTGATGTCTTAGACTTTTTTCGTTTATGCTATTTCTTATTTCCTCATAATGATCTTCAAACTGGAAAACAGAACGCCCAACCCAGTCATCATAAAATAACTACAACAAACAGCCACTCAAATTAAAATGAGTGGTGATATAAAAAAGCCATACAATTTTTAACTGTATGGCTTTATAGAACATAAAATTAAATGTGTTGATTAATAAAATTTGCCAATTGTGTTTTTGGTAATGCCCCAACTTGAGTAGCAACAACTTGACCATTTTTGATCAATAATAATGTTGGGATACTACGAACACCAAATTGTGCTGGCGTTGTTTGGTTATCATCCACATTCATTTTTACAATTTTTACTTTACCTGCAAATTCAGGAGCAAGCTCATCTAAAACAGGCGCAATCATTTTACAAGGACCACACCACGGTGCCCAAAAATCTAATAATACAGGGATATCTGAATTCACAACGATACTTTCAAAGTCAGCATCATTAATATGTAATACTTCGCTCATTTTTATTTCCTTATTTTATGAATAATGTTCAAAACGAGAACATTTTTGATTTACTAGTGGAATGAAGAATAACACTGTTTTAACAAATGTAAACTTATTGTTTTAATTGTCAAAAACTAAATAGCAAGTAAAATCTCACTTCATCCTTATTATTTCAAATTAGAAAATGCCTGTAATAAATCAGCCTTAATATCTTCTACATCTTCAATACCGACTGAAAAACGCAGCAAGGTATTAGTAATCCCACGAGCTACACGCTCAGATTCTGGAATATCCATATGAGTTTGAGTGGCAGGATAAGTAATAAAACTTTCTGTGCCGCCTAGACTTTCAGCAAAAGTAATCAATTTAATGGATTTTAAGAACATATTAACCCAAGCTTCATCTTGCAAACGGAAAGACAACATCCCACCTTTATTTGGATAAAGCACAGATTCCACTTGTGGTTGAGCTTTTAAAAACTCCGCAATAGCTTGCGCATTTTCTTGATGACGTTTCATACGCAAAGAAAGGGTTTTCATACCACGAATAGTCAGCCAAGAATCAAAAGGTGAAAGCACCGCACCTGCACCATTTTGAATATAAGCAATGCGATCACAAAGTTCTTGTCCTTTCGCAACAATTAAACCAACAAGTGCATCATTATGGCCAGCAATATATTTAGTCCCGCTGTGAATCACCACATCTGCGCCTAAATCCAATGGACGAGAAAGCACTGGTGTTAAAAACGTATTGTCCACGATCAACATCAAGTTATGTTTTTTCGCAAGTTTTGCAATTTCAACCACATCACATTCTTCCATTAAAGGATTTGACGGAGTTTCAATAAAAATCGCTTTCGTATTTGGATTAATTGCCGCCTCAATTTCAGAAGTAGATGCTGTATTGACATAAACAGGCTTTACACTATTGTTATTTTTATAAGAGAAATCTAATAGTCGATAAGTACCACCATACACATCGCTAGAAACGATCCATTCATCTGGGCCAGTGAAAAGCGTCATCAAAACTTGAATTGCAGCCATACCAGAAGAAAAAGCAAAACCACGATCTCCATTTTCTAATTTAGCTATCGTTTCTTCTAATACTGTACGAGTTGGGTTTTTAGTCCGCGTATAGTCAAACCCTGTACTCTCACCAATTCCATGATGCCCATAAGCCGTAGAAAGAAAAATTGGCGCAGAAACTGAACCAGTTCGCTCATCACTTCGATTACCAGCTTGCGCTAATAAGGTATCAATTGAATATTGTTGTATCATAACATCCTCTAAAAACAATAAAAATTCACCGCACTTTCATGCTATAAAATATACTGAACATTTTGGCATAAAGGGGAAAGTGATAAAAGTGGAAATTATATAATTGCATAAATTTCTATTTATTCATCATTTTATGAGAATTATTTAAACAAAGTGAATCTTTTTTAAACGGTTAAAAAAATTTTTTCACTCCATGATTGACAGCTTTTTAAATTTCCGTAAAATGCGCACCACTAACAGCGAATGCGGGAATAGCTCAGTTGGTAGAGCACGACCTTGCCAAGGTCGGGGTCGCGAGTTCGAGCCTCGTTTCCCGCTCCAATTCGTGGCGTGTTAGCAAAGCGGTTATGCACTGGATTGCAAATCCATGTAGCTCGGTTCGACTCCGGGACACGCCTCCATAATACGCAAATGTTAGTTGTCTATATGCCCGAGTGGTGGAATCGGTAGACACAAGGGATTTAAAATCCCTCGCCTTTCGAGGCGTGCCAGTTCAAGTCTGGCTTCGGGCACCATTTAAACACCAATCCAAAGATTTTAAAATTTACTTTAAAATCATCTAATTGGGTCGTTAGCTCAGTCGGTAGAGCAGCGGACTTTTAATCCGTTGGTCGAAGGTTCGAATCCTTCACGACCCACCAATATTAAAAACTTACAACGCTTAAAATTTTATCTTGCGATTACACAAAAAATACTAAATATATTATTCATATTCTATTAAAAATGAAAAAAAATAACTGCACTTAGTTTCCTAATATACAGTTATCTTCGTATTAGCCAGAGAAATTAACGTACCTGACCTAATGGAATTTCAGCATCCGGTTCATTTGTAATCCGATTACGTAAATCACGACGAATCACTTCAATAGTCCAGAACCAGAAAATATGTCCCACTAATTCAGAAATATGTTCATATAATGGCCAGTCTGCAACTGGCGGTGTTAAACCTAATGCAGGGAAAGTAATATAGTGAACACAAATATTGGCAATAATACCAGCTCCGATACCCTGCCAAAATTTAATTTTAGGGAAGCGTTCTGCAACTATACAATAACCAATAGCAAATACTAAAGAGAAAATAATATGCGTGACACCAATCCAGTTAAATGCATGATCCGCAAATGTAAATGCAGCTTGAGTCGGGTCAATACCAATGTAATCACGTAAAAAAACATGTGGTGGATTTAGAAATGCACGTGAACATACAGAAAGAATTTGGTCTTGACTTAAACCAGTCACATCCACTTTACAAGCTGCAGCAAAGAAATCAATTGGGCTGCGTGGTGGAAATGGATGCTCAGCTCCCCATTTTACAAATGCAGAAATAATTCCTGCGATGATGCCTACAAAAATAGCTACGCCATAACGACGACGATTTGCAGGGCTTTGAGTAAAAATACCTGACATATTTTGCTCCGAAATTAAGAAAAAATAACCGCACTTGCTATACAAAACTCAGCCATAACCAAAATGCGACACAAATTTTGTTTTAATAACAAAATTTAGGTAGAAATGTTAAAGAATTTAAAAGATTAGTCAAGTGCCAACTATAAACAACAAATAATTTCACTTATAATGACCCAAAATATTCATTGAGAAGTACTATGTTAGAAATGTTAAGAAATTGGTATATACGCCGATTAAGCGATCCTCAAACAATGGGGTTACTTGCTATTTTATTGTTTGGCTTCCTTGCTATTTATTTTTTTGGAAATCTAATCGCACCGCTGCTTATTGCTATCGTATTAGCTTATTTGCTCGAAATGCCAATTCGTTTCTTAAACTTACGTTTACGCTTTCCAAGGATCATGGCCACTATTCTTGTCTTTGGTAGCTTTATCAGTATCGCTACCATATTCTTTTTAATTCTTGTACCAATGCTTTGGAATCAAAGTATTTCCTTATTAAGCGATTTACCAGCGATGTTTAATAAACTCAATGAATGGTTACTTAATCTACCAGAGCATTATCCAGAACTCATTGATTATTCTATGGTAGATTCCATTTTTAATTCCGTGCGAGAAAAAATTCTTGGTTTTGGTGAATCAGTGGTGAAACTGTCGTTAACATCAATTATGAACTTAGTTTCTCTCGGTATTTATGCTTTCTTAGTACCACTAATGATGTTTTTCATGTTAAAAGATAAAAAAGAACTTTTACAAGGGGTGAGCCGCTTTCTGCCAAGAAACCGTCATTTAGCTTTCAAGGTTTGGATAGAAATGCAACAACAAATTTCTAATTATATTCATGGTAAATTATTAGAAATTTTGATTGTAACTTTAATTACTTATATTATTTTTCTTATTTTTGGCTTGAATTATCCACTTCTCTTGGCATTTGCTGTAGGGCTTTCAGTGTTAGTGCCTTATATTGGAGCTGTGCTTGTCACCATTCCAGTTGCCTTGGTCGCATTATTCCAATTTGGTGTAAGCCCAACATTTTGGTATATCATCATTGCTTTTGCCATAAGTCAACTTTTAGATGGCAATTTACTTGTTCCTTATTTATTCTCTGAGGCAGTAAACTTACATCCATTAGCGATCATTATTTCAGTATTAATTTTCGGTGGATTGTGGGGGTTCTGGGGCGTATTTTTTGCCATTCCACTAGCAACTTTAGTGAAAGCCGTTCTAAATGCTTTACCTGAAGATTAATATGAAATATTCAGATAAAGGAATAATTTAAAACAGTTTATTTCATTACTACGCGTTTTTAATTACCCTCTAGGATGAAATCTTTCATGCAATCGTTTTAATCGCTCTTTTGCCACATGAGTATAAATCTGTGTTGTGGATAAATCTGTATGCCCTAGCAACATTTGCACCACGCGTAAATCCGCACCGTGATTCACTAAATGGGTGGCAAAAGCATGGCGAAGAACGTGAGGGGAAAGTGCATCAGCATCAATATCTGCGAGAATGGCATAATGTTTTACACGATGCCAGAAAGTTTGACGAGTCATTTGCTGTGCACGTTGACTTGGAAAAACAACATCAGAACTCTGCCCATTTAATAGAACAGGGCGACCATAAAGCATAAATTGACGAACCCAATAGGCAGCTTCTTCCCCCATTGGCACAATACGCTCTTTGTTCCCTTTACCAATCACTCGCACCACGCCTTGTTGCACGCTCATGTTTTCAATCGTAAGCGAAACTAACTCCGTTACACGAAGCCCCGTTGCATAAAGCAACTCTAACATAGCTTTATCACGCAATTCCAAAGGAACTTCCACATCTGGCGTATTGAGCAAATCTGACACTTGTTGCTCAGTTAAATATTTTGGCAAGCGACTGGGTAATTTAGGCGAACTTAGTACCGCACTTGGATCATCTACTCGGTATTTTTCCCGATATAAATATTGGAAAAGTTTACGCATTGCACTTAACGTTCGCGCGGTGCTCGTGGCTTTGTAACCTTTCTCCAAACGTTCGCCCAGAAAACCTTGCAAATCAACAGCATCTAAAGTTTCCAAAGACAAGTCGTTTTTATCCAACCAATCACAAAGTGCGGTTAAATCCAAACGATAAGATTGAACGGTATTTTCTGAGAGACCTTTTTCAATCCAATATTCATTAAGAAACAAATCAATGAGCGCAAGATTTTTCATATTACTTTTCTACAAAGAAAGTGATGTGTCCTATTTATGCTGAACAATCAAAAAGGCATTTAACTTGCGTGGAATCACAAAAAATGCTGCTGCCGCGATGATACTCATAAATACAAATGTCATCGCTGGCGACGTTGGATAAATCATACCTGCAATCGCGGTGAAAATGGCAATGAGCACACCATTCGATAAACCATTATACAAACCTTGTAACTTCGCAATATGACTTTGCGGTTGCGTAGTGATATAGCGAACAATCGCATAATGGCACACGGCATAAGTCAAACTATGCATAAGTTGCAATAAGAATATCAACCAAAAATCTTCAATATATCCCATTACAGCCCAGCGTCCGATGCACGCAAGCGCAGAAATATAAAGTAGCACACTGATAGAAATATTTTGAAATAAGCGACGAGAAAAGAAAAATAATACAATTTCCGCTAATACGCCAATGCCCCAAAGTAAGCTCGTTTGAGAAACAGAGATCCCAATACTTGTCCAATAAATTGTGCTATAAACATAATAAGCCGCATGAGAGCCTTGAATCAGCCCCACTGCAATCATGACTCGCAATGTAATAGGATTTTTCAGTAACGCAATAAAACCAATATTATTTTGATCGCCACTTTCAGGTATTTCATCTTTTGGGGGAATGGTCGGTTTTAAAAGCTGAATGATAGTATAGAAGGATAAAAGTGCGGTTAAAATCCACACGATATTTTGCTCACCTACCCAGCCAATCATGCCACCAAACACTACTACACCAAGAATAAAGGCAGCAGAGCCAATCAAACGTACTTTGCCATAATCCAAGCCGATTTGTCGTTGCCAAGTGGATGCCAACGAATCTCCAATCGGCATTCCCGCTGAATTCACAGAGGCATATAAACCGATAGCAATAAATAACAGCCAAAAATTATGCGCAACTAAGCTCATTGCCGCCATAATAATGGCCGATGCTAACGCCAATAGACGTAAGGAACTAATAATATGATTGGCTTTTTTAATCAGCGATGAAAAAAATAATCCGCCCGCAAATCGAAAAATATAAGCACTCCCGATAACTAAACCAATCATTTCTTCACCATATTGTTGTGATTTCAACCATGCGGGGAAAAACGGCAAAAACACACCATAAGCGCAGTAGTAACCTAGAAAGCTCAGTGCGAGCCAATAAAAAGGACGAACTTGCATCAGAATAAAGTTTCCATTTCTTGTGAACGAGACAAACAAGCCTGCATAGCTTGCTCTATTGTTTGATTAAAATGTTGTGCGTCAAATACTGCTAACGCTGCCGCAGTGGTGCCACCTTTCGAGGTGACATTTTCACGCAAAGTTGAAAGTGCAATTTGCGGATTTTCTATCACCATTTTTGCTGCACCAAGCATGGATTGCTGCACTAATTCACGCGCAGTTTTTTCATCTATATTCATTTTGATTAAGGCTTGCTGCATCACTTCCAGCATTAAAAAGAAATAAGCGGGGCTACTTCCTGAAGCAGCGGTTACTGCGTGCATTTGAGTTTCATCATCCACCCAAACCGTTCTTCCCACAGTTCCCAATAAATCTTGTGCAAAAGTGCGGTAATTTTCACTCGTATTTTTTGGTGCAAATAACCCCGCCATGCCTTCCCCCACTAATGCGGGCGTATTTGGCATGACGCGCACTATTGATTTTATACTTGGAATTAATGCGTTCAAGCGTTCAGTTGAAATACCCGCAGCAATGGAAATTAATAATTTATCAGAAAAATCCACCGCACTTAGCGACGAACAAACTTCAGCCATCATTTGAGGTTTTACCGCAAGCAACACAACTTCCGCTTTGGTTGCACTTTCCACATTATTTTCTGACGTTGCCACGCCAAGATTAGCAAAAAATGCTCTTTTTTCCTCATTCGGATCATTCACAATAATTTGCTCGGCAGGATAACCTTGTTTCAACAAGCCAAGAATAATAGCCTGCGCCATATTGCCGCCGCCAATAAAGGCAATCAATTTGTGTTGCATCGTTTTTCCTACTTTTATGGGCTATAATGCCGCACATTCTACCCTATATTGAAGGAAGTGTTACGATGTGGTTCAAAAATTTAATGACTTATAGACTGACTAAACCGCTAGATTGGGATCTTGCACAGCTACAAACTCAACTGGAAGATTGTCAATTCCATCCTTGCGGTGCTCAAGATCAAAGTAAATTTGGATGGTCAGCTCCATTACGAGGCGCTGATTTACTCTATTTTTCTGTTGGAAAACAAATTCTATTAATCGCCAAAAAAGAGGAAAAAATCTTGCCAGCAAATGTGGTCAAACGTGAACTTGATGAACGCATTGAAAGCCTTGAACAAAAAGAAAATCGCAAACTTAAAAAGGTAGAAAAACAAACATTAAAAAATGATGTCGTGATGAATTTATTACCTCGTGCGTTTAGTAAAAATCAGCATACCGCGCTATGGATTGATACAGAAAATAATCTTGTTCATGTTGATGCAGCATCGAGTAAACGCGCGGAAGATGCGCTCGCATTACTGCGTAAATCCTTAGGTTCGCTCCCTGTTGTGCCTTTAGCCTTTGCTAATGAACCCAGCACGATTTTAACGAATTGGATCCTTCAAGATAGCTTACCGCATTGGTTACTTGCATTAGAAGAAGCCGAGCTTCGTGGCAGTCAGGAAGACAGCGTTATCCGTTGTAAAAAACAACCATTAGAAAATGAAGAAATTCTCGCACTTCTGCAAGATGGCAAAAAAGTAGTGAGCAAATTAGCCTTAGAATGGGAAGATACCTTAACTTTCGTTTTTAACGAAGATTGCACCCTCAAACGTTTAAAATTTGCAGATAGTGTACGAGAAAAAAATGATGATATTCTGAAAGAAGATTTTGCACAGCGTTTCGATGCAGATTTTGTACTGATGACAGGTATTTTAGCCAAACTCACCGAAAATTTATTAGATGAATTTGGCGGAGAAAAAACTAGATTATAAAGATATGCGGCTAAAAAATGCCGCAATTTTATTTTTTAATGTTAGTAAATAACTTTCCTATAAAAATGCTCACTACAAGCATCACGAATGCTGGCACTAACCATGCCATTCCCTCTGATGAAAGAGGAAAATCTTTCAATAATATGTTAATGCTTTCAGGTAACATTTGTACATTATTCAAACTGTCACATAAGCTAAAGCATAGCGTGACAATTAAAGAACTATAGTAAGTCAATTTGATTGATGGTAATTTATCACGTAAAAATTGCAAAAACACTAATACAATCGCTATAGGATAGATCAATAATAGGGCCGGAATCGTAATACGAAGCAAATCAGTTAAGCCATATTGAGAAACAGTAATTGTCATTGCAGTAAAAATTGCTACCCAAAACGGATAAGAAAAACGTACTGAAAATTTCGCAAAATAATCAGCAGCAGCACTCGTTACACCAACAAGAGTAGTTAAACTTGCTAGTACGATAATTCCCGCCATAATCCAAGTACCTGCTGAACCAAACAATGCCCCCACATAACGTGAGAAAACTTGTCCCCCATTTGTTACACCTTCAGCAACCGAGGCACTTGTTGCACCAAGGTAAAAGAGTGAAAAGTATAATCCAGCAAGCAAAATGACTGAAACAAAACCTGCTGAAATGGTATATTTCACAATATCTTTTGTATGAACCACATTTTTTGCGGCAAGTGCACGTGAGACAATTCCTCCAAATGCAATGGCAGCAAGCACATCCATAGTTTGATAACCACTTGTTAAACCGATGAATAAAGCCTGACCTGACTCATAAGCTTTTGTGGGAGCCTGAATCTCGGATAATGGAGAAATAAAAACTGTCACCGCTACCACAACTAATAACACCAATAATGCAGGCGTCATAAATTTACCTACACTTGAAATAATCGTATTTGGACGAATCATAAATCCCATAGCGATTAAGTTAAAAACAAGAGAAAAAACAAATCTAACTGTTGAATTATCCTCCATCAATCCTAAAGGTAACCATGCCATTTCATAAGCAACATTTGTAATTCGCGGCATGGCAAAGGTAGAACCAATTGTTAAATATAAAATAACAAGAAAAGCAGTCCCTGCCCATTTAGGTAAATCTTTCGTTAATTCTTCTCCTCGCCCTAAAATAGAAACAATAACCAATGTAATAAAAGGCATAAAAACACCAGTTAATACAAATCCAAAAGAGGCGCTAGCCCAATTGTACCCGGCAGTAAAACCTTCCATTGGTGGAAAAATAATATTCCCTGCTCCTAAAAATAAAGCGAAGATCATCATCCCCAAAACAATAATATCTTTACGTGAAAACATAATTTCTAACCCTAAAATCGAAAGGAGTGCATTCTACAATAATTTGTTACAATGCACATAAAATCACTATTTAATAATACGAAAAATGAGATATTCATCACAATATAATTCATGTTATCAGCAATTCATACAAAATGCTGGCAAAATCTTTCTCTCGCTCCCCATTTCATATAAAAATATGCTAGTATGCGATCTTTGTTAATTTTTTGTTATTGATTTTTGAAGGGGGATTACGTGTTACAACTTATCCAGCGATTTTTAAAATTAGAATCTGCCGGTGGAATTTTATTACTTTTATCTGCTGTAGCTGCAATGTTATTGGCCAATTCACCATTAAGTGAACAATATAATAACTTCTTAAATTTACCCGTAAGCATACAAATTGGCCATTTTGCAATCGATAAAACATTAATTCATTGGATCAATGATGGCTTTATGGCTGTATTTTTTATATTGGTCGGTATGGAAGTCAAAAAAGAATTATTTGAAGGCTCACTTTCTAGCTATCAACAAGCTATTTTCCCTGCTATAGCCGCAATAGGAGGAATGATTATTCCTGCTATCGTATATTGGTTTATTGCTAAACAAGATCCTAGTTTAGTGAATGGCTGGGCGATTCCTATGGCAACAGACATAGCCTTTGCTCTTGGCATTATGGCGTTGCTCAGTAAACAAGTTCCACTTCCACTCAAAATTTTCTTGCTAGCGCTCGCTATTATAGACGACTTAGGTGCTATCGTTGTCATAGCCCTATTCTTTTCACATGGATTAAGCGTGCAAGCACTCTTCTTTTCAGCTATCGCTATTATCGCATTAGTTTTATTAAACCGATTCAAAGTTTCTGCACTATGTGCCTACATGGTTGTTGGGGCAATTTTATGGGCTTCCGTTTTAAAATCAGGCGTTCATGCAACATTAGCTGGCGTAATTATTGGCTTTTGTATCCCATTGAATGGGAAAAATGGTGAAAAACCACTACATGATTTTGAACATATCCTCGCACCTTGGTCGTCATTTATTATTCTGCCTCTATTTGCTTTTGCTAATGCTGGGGTAAGCTTTGAAGGACTCGATTTCACAATGCTCTCTTCCCCGTTATTATTAGCTATTGCACTTGGCTTAATTATAGGCAAGCCAGTAGGTGTTTTTAGCTTTAGCTATATCTCCGTAAAATTAGGTTTAGCCAAATTACCTAACGGTGTTAATTTTAAACAAATTTTTGCCGTTGCGCTTTTGTGTGGAATTGGCTTTACAATGTCAATGTTTCTCGCAAGCCTTGCATTTGAGGCTGACGCAGGTGAAACTATAAATACTCTATCAAGATTAGGTATTTTATTAGGATCAACTATTTCTGCCATCATCGGCTATTTTTGTTTAAAACAAACGACAAAGCCTTAGCATTATAATTGCAAAGTGCGGTGATTTTTTACCGCACTTTATAACACAATACCACTATCCGCCTTTGTAAAATTCATTACAAATAAACTTTTGAAAGTACGCACATGATACTCCCCTGTTAAAACACGACGAGTAAACGCATGATAACTTTCCATATCTTTAACATGTAATAGCAACATAAAATCATAATCTCCAGAAATTTCATAACAACTGACAACATCTGATTCTTGTCTCATTTTACGCTCAAACTGCTCTTGATAATAAGAATGTTGATTGTTCATTTCCACCATCACAAATACACTAATTGTCCGCCCTACAGCTTTAGGAGAAACAATAGCCACTTGTTTAGTTATCACGCCTTTTTCTATTAAAAATTGAATTCGTCGTTGGCAAGTTGCAATAGAACTATTAACATTTACAGCCAATTCTTTTAAAGGTATTGTTGCATCTTGTTGTAATGCATTTAGAATATCTCGATCTAATTTATCAAGGGAATTCATAAAAATTTTTCTCACAAATCTGGCTAAATAGATAAAATTTATCACAAAACCTCATAAATTGAGAATTTTTATTTCTATAACAACCTATAATAATTTCATCTTCAATGATGGAGTTTTCAATGAAATTAATGACTCAAGGCATATTGCTTTGCATCTTTTCTCAACTTTTATTTGGTGTCCTTTATTTATTCAGCTTATGGTTACAACCATTAAGTGGAACTGACGTTTTCGCGTGGCGAATGGTAACAATGATATTTGGTCTATTATTGATTTTATTTCCAACAATTGGTTGTAAATCAATTTTACATTTAATAACCAACATACTTGGCTATAACTGGAAACGTTGGATACTTTTCTTACTCGGTACATTTGATGCAGGAAGCCAATTTTGGCTCTTTATGTGGGCTCCGCTTAATAACGAAGGTGTAAATATTGCTATGGGATACTTCCTTTTTCCGCTTGTGATGGCTCTATTTGGAAGAATTTGGCTTAAGGAACAATTATCATCCACTCAAAAAATTGCTTTATTACTTGCCGCTTGTGGTGTATTCCATGAACTCTGGCATACACAAAGTTTTTCATGGACAAGCCTT
This sequence comes from Haemophilus sp. Marseille-P9675, assembly GCF_916862695.1. Lineage (NCBI taxonomy): Bacteria > Pseudomonadati > Pseudomonadota > Gammaproteobacteria > Pasteurellales > Pasteurellaceae > Haemophilus > Haemophilus sp. Marseille-P9675. The sequence continues at coordinate 116,656 of NZ_CAKASP010000001.1, read as the reverse complement.
TGGGTTTGTGCAGTATATCCCTTCTATTATTTAAGTAGAAAAGCCATGAAAATTCCTGCCTTGCAAGGCATTACCCTTGATGTAATCTTAATATCCATTCCTTCTGTCATTTATTTATCTTACCAAAGCGATAGTTTGTCTTTGATTCTTAATAATTTTCACTACTGGTACTTATTACCAGCACTAGGAATTGTCAGTGCAGTTTCACTTTCTGCAAATTTAAAATCTAGCCAGCAAATTCCTGTTAGCATTTTTGCCGTATTAAGCTATATCGAACCAGTCTTATTATTTCTAGTTGCAGTATTTATTTTAAATATTCCAATGACGATAAGTGACTACTTCACCTACGTTCCTATTTGGCTAAGCTTAGGCTTGTTAGGATTAAATGGATTAATAAAAAAGCGAGGTAATTATTAATTACATTATATGATTGCTTACTATCAGCTTTGTTCCTTTATAACAATAAAATTCCCCTTATAGGATCATTTCACACTAGCCTGTTTTAATCCTTTCGGCTAAAATCTCGCCATTTCTATTTTAATGAGGAGAAAATCTATGAACTTCCCGAAAATAGCTGAACAAGTGATTGAAAAACTTGGTGGTAAAAATAACATTGCTACAGCAGCTCACTGTGCAACACGTTTACGTATCGTATTAAACGATGAAAGCAAAGTGAATAAAGAAGGTATCGAAGCAATTGAAGGGGTAAAAGGCCAATTCTCTGTGGCGGGTCAGTACCAAATTATTTTTGGCTCAGGTACGGTCAATAAAGTTCATGAACAACTTACTAAACAACTTGGTATTGGTGATGTAAGTAAAGCTGAAGTTGCAGAAGCAGCCTTAGGCCAACAGAATTTACTACAACGTATAGTAAAAGGTTTAGCCGATATTTTTGTCCCAATTATTCCAGCTATCGTTGCTGGAGGTCTATTAATGGGACTTTATTCAATGCTAACCTCTATCGGTTTCTTTTGGGATAATCATTCTGTTGTCACAAAGTATCCTGAAATATCTGATTTAGTTGATTTCATCAATACAATTGCAAATGCACCGTTTGTATTCTTACCTGTATTACTTGGTTTTTCAGCAACACGTAAATTTGGTGGAAATCCCTTCTTAGGCGCAGCATTAGGTATGCTTTTAGTCCATCCTTCATTATCTGATGGCTGGAATTATGCAAAAATATTGATGGAAGGAAATATTAAATACTGGAATGTATTTGGTCTTGAAATTGAAAAAGTTGGCTATCAAGGAACAGTTATTCCAACAATTATTTCGGCTTGGGTATTAGCAACATTAGAAAAGAATTTCCGTAAATTTATACCATCTTATTTAGATAACTTAATTACCCCAATGTTTTCACTTTTTATTGCGGGTTTCCTTGCATTTACGGTAATTGGTCCATTTGGTCGAGAGGCAGGCTCTCTTATTTCAGCTGGATTAACTTGGTTATATGATACATTAGGTTTCTTTGGTGGAGCGATTTTCGGTACTTTATATGCACCAATTGTCATTACAGGTATGCATCAAACCTTTATCGCAGTAGAAACTCAATTGCTTGCCGAAATCACACAAACTGGAGGAACATTCATCTTCCCAATTGCAGCAATGTCAAATATTGCACAGGGCGCAGCTTGTTTAGGTGTAGCCTTAGCATTAAAAGATGCCAAAATTCGTGGATTAGCTGTACCTTCAGGTATTTCTGCATTATTAGGTATCACAGAACCCGCTATGTTTGGCGTAAATTTACGTTACCGCCAAGCATTTATTGCTGCGATGATTGGCTCTGGGTTAGCTAGTGCATTTATTGCATTCTTTAACGTAAAAGCGATTGCATTGGGTGCCGCTGGTTTCTTAGGTATCCCATCTATCAAACCGGACAGTTTGGCAATGTATAGTATAGGAATGGTTATTTCGTTTGTTGTGGCATTCAGCTTATCTTTCTTATTTGTAAGACGTGCACATACTAAATAACCTCATTACATCAAACAAATCACAATAAGAATCAAAAAGATAAATTTCTGCTAGAAATATATCAAAAAATAACCGCACGTCAGATCAAAGTGCGGTTATTTTCTTAACGTTTTTCCAAAATTGGTTTAAGGAATCTGGCAGTATGAGATCCTTCGACTTTAGCAACTTCTTCAGGCGTGCCTGTAGCAATAATTTGTCCGCCACCGCTTCCCCCTTCAGGGCCAAGATCGACAATCCAGTCTGCCGTTTTAATCACATCAAGATTGTGTTCAATGACGACAATAGTATTTCCTTGAGCGCGTAATCGATGCAGTACTTCAAGTAATTGCTTAATGTCAGCAAAATGCAAACCCGTCGTCGGCTCATCTAGAATATACAAGGTTTTACCTGTATCACGTTTAGAAAGCTCTGTCGCTAGCTTAACGCGCTGCGCTTCACCGCCTGAAAGTGTTGTGGAAGACTGACCTAATCGAATATAGGATAATCCCACATCCATCAATGTTTGTAATTTTCTTGCAATCATTGGAATCGCATCAAAAAACTCGCGAGCCTCTTCCACCGTCATATCTAAAACTTGATGAATCGTTTTACCTTTATAACGAATTTCTAAGGTTTCGCGGTTATAGCGTTTACCTTTACATTGGTCGCAAGGGACATAAACATCGGGTAAAAAGTGCATTTCAACTTTGAGTACACCATCGCCCTGACAAGCTTCACAGCGTCCACCACGTACATTAAAGCTAAAACGCCCTGGATTATAACCACGCGCACGCGCTTCTGGCACTCCTGCAAAAAGTTCACGAATCGGAGTAAATAAACCTGTATAAGTGGCTGGATTTGAACGTGGCGTACGTCCAATCGGGCTTTGGTTAATATCAATAACTTTATCGAAATGTTCTAATCCATCGATAGATTGATAAGGTGCATAATCGGTTTTTTCAGCTCTATTTAATGCATTTTGCGCAAGTGGAAATAAAGTGTCATTAATGAGTGTTGATTTTCCTGAGCCTGATACACCAGTTACGCAAGTAAACAAGCCAACGGGAATATCTAAATTTACATTTTTTAAATTATTGCCTGATGCCCCTTTAAGTTTTAGCCATTTTTTCTTATCAAGTGCAGTGCGTTTTTTAGGAATTTCGATTTTATCTGCGCCCGATAAGAATTTTCCTGTGATGGAATTTGGATTCAGCATAATTTCATCAGCATTTCCTTGCGCAATAACTTGCCCGCCATGCACGCCTGCTCCAGGACCGATATCAATAATATGGTCAGCTGCACGAATCGCGTCTTCATCGTGTTCCACGACAATTACCGTATTACCAAGATTACGCAGATGAATTAATGTGTTAAGTAAGCGTTCATTATCACGTTGGTGCAAGCCAATAGAAGGTTCATCTAATACATACATCACACCAACAAGCCCCGCACCAATTTGGCTAGCAAGGCGAATACGTTGTGCTTCACCGCCTGAAAGAGTTTCAGCAGAACGAGAAAGAGAAAGATAATTCAAGCCAACATTGACTAAAAACTGCAAACGCTCGCGAATTTCTTTAAGAATTTTTTCCGCAATTTGCGCTTTTTGACCAGTGAGAGAAAGTGCAGTGAAAAATTCGAGCGTTTCACCAATACTTTTTTCCGCGATCATCGGTAAATTCGTTTTTTCGATATACACATTACGCGCTTCTGGTCGTAAACGAGATCCGCCACAGTCTGCACAAGGGCGATTGCTAATATTTTTCGCTAATTCTTCTCGCACCGACATTGATTCTGTTTCTTTATATCGGCGAGCCATATTATTCAAAATACCTTCAAAAGGATGCTTGCGAATAACCACATCGCCACGATCATTCATATATTGGAATTCAATTTCCTCTTTACCTGAACCATGCATAATGATGTGTTGAATTTTCTTTGGCAAAGATTCATAGGGCGCTTCAACATCAAAATTATAATGTTTCGCCAATGAGGTGAGCATTTGATAATAATAAAAATTACGACGATCCCAACCTTTCACCGCACCACCAGCAAGGGAAATAGTTGGATTTTGTACCACTCGCTCTTCATCAAAATATTGTTGCATACCCAAACCATCACAAGTAGGGCACGCTCCGGCTGGATTATTAAAGGAAAATAAACGAGGTTCTAATTCTGGCACAGAATAACCGCAATGCGGACAAGCAAAATTTGCCGAAAAAACTAATTCTTCCGCTTTCGGATTATCCATATCTGCCACAATCGCGGTGCCACCTGAAAGCTCTAATGCGGTTTCAAAAGACTCAGCTAAACGTGTTGCTAAATCTGACCGCACTTTAAAGCGATCCACCACTACTTCAATAGTATGTTTTTTCTGTAACTCTAATTTTGGTGGATCAGATAAATCGCAAATTTCGCCATCAATACGCGCACGAATGTAACCTTGTGCAGCAATATTTTCTAAAATCTTAACGTGTTCGCCTTTTCGATTTTTGACAACTGACGCAAGTAACATCATCTTGCTGTCTTCTGGCAAACTTAATACCTTGTCCACCATTTGACTAATCGTTTGTGCCGTTAATGGAACATCATGATCTGGACAACGCGGTTCACCTACTCGAGCAAACAATAAACGTAAATAATCATAAATTTCCGTAATTGTTCCCACCGTAGAACGTGGATTGTGTGAGGTAGATTTTTGTTCAATCGAAATTGCAGGCGAAAGTCCCTCAATAGAATCCACATCAGGCTTTTCCATTAAAGATAAAAACTGACGTGCATACGCCGAAAGAGATTCAACATAGCGGCGCTGCCCTTCTGCATAAAGTGTATCAAACGCTAAAGAAGATTTTCCCGAACCTGAAAGCCCTGTGATAACCACAAGTTTATTGCGTGGAATAGTTAAATTAATATTTTTCAGGTTATGGGTTCTAGCCCCGCGAATATCGATATTTTCCATAAAATAACTCAAAAGGATGAAATAAGTTTAAATTCTGCGATCATTATCGCATATTTTAACATCTGTGCAAATATCCAGTTAAAATATATAGATCTTTTGAAAAATTTCAGGCAAAATAACCGCACTTTTTAAGATAAAAAATGAGGTTTTTTATGGCTGGAGTTAATAAAGTCATTATTGTGGGTCATCTAGGCAATGATCCTGAAATTCGTACCATGCCAAATGGCGATGCTGTAGCAAATATTAGCGTAGCGACTAGTGAAAGCTGGAATGACCGCAATACTGGCGAGCGCCGTGAAGTAACGGAATGGCACCGCATTGTATTCTATCGTCGTCAAGCGGAGATTTGTGGTGAATATTTGCGTAAAGGCTCCCAAGTTTATGTGGAAGGTCGTCTAAAAACGCGTAAATGGCAAGATCAAAATGGCCAAGATCGTTACACCACAGAAATTCAAGGTGATGTAATGCAAATGCTTGGTGCGCGTAATCAAAACGCAGGTGGCTACCCTAGTGATATGGGATCTGCACCACAACCATCTTACCAAGCTCGTCAAACTAACAATGGTGGTAGTTACCAATCATCTCGTCCAGCACCACAACAAGCTGTACCACAGGCTGAGCCACCAATGGATGGATTTGATGACGATATCCCATTTTAATTAAAATAATTTGAAAACCATCTTTTGATGGTTTTCTTTTTTCTCTGGGTTTTCATTGAGATAATTTTCTAAATCAGGTAAACTACCGTCCCGTCTTTGATAGCTAGTTATCTTCGATTTTTGACCGCACTTTTGGTTGATTTTGTCTGTAAGATGATTAGCTATAATCATTTATATCCCAATACAGATTAGGTTCCCTATGGCTACAAATTATATTTTCGTCACTGGCGGTGTGGTTTCATCGTTAGGTAAAGGCATTGCGGCAGCATCATTGGCGGCAATTTTAGAAGCTCGTGGTTTAAATGTAACCATTATGAAATTAGATCCATATATTAATGTGGATCCAGGTACGATGAGCCCAACCCAACATGGGGAAGTTTTCGTCACTCAAGATGGTGCAGAAACAGATTTAGATTTAGGTCACTATGAGCGTTTTATTCGCACGAAAATGACTAAACGTAATAACTTCACCACAGGCAAAATTTATTCTGAAGTATTACGTAAAGAGCGTCGTGGCGATTATCTTGGTGCAACAATTCAGGTGATTCCACATATTACCAATGAAATTAAAGATCGCGTTATTGCTGGCGCTCAAGGTCACGATGTTGTGATTGTTGAAGTGGGCGGCACTGTTGGGGATATTGAATCACTTCCATTCTTAGAAGCATTACGTCAATTAGCCGTTCAAGTTGGTCGTGAACACACGTTATTTATGCACTTAACTTTAGTGCCTTATATTCCAACTGCGGGTGAAGTAAAAACTAAACCAACTCAACATTCTGTAAAAGAATTGCTTTCTATTGGTATTCAACCTGATGTGTTGATTTGTCGTTCAGATCGTATGATTCCGCCAAATGAGCGTGCGAAAATTGCTTTATTCTGTAACGTTCCAGAACGCGCAGTCATTTCATTAAAAGATGTAAATTCGATTTATCAAATTCCCGCATTATTAAAATCTCAAGGTTTAGATGATTTTGTCTGTGAACGTTTCCGTTTAACTTGCCCTGAAGCGGATCTGTCTGAATGGGAGCAAGTGCTTTACAAACAAGCCAATCCAGTGGGTGAAGTGACCATTGGGATGGTGGGTAAATATACTGAGTTACCCGATGCCTATAAATCTGTAAATGAAGCATTGAAACATGCAGGTTTAACGAACCGTTTAAGCGTTAACATTAAATATATTGATTCCCAAGATGTTGAAACCAAAGGTGTTGAAGTATTAAAAGGCATTGATGGCATTCTTGTTCCTGGTGGATTCGGTTATCGTGGTGTGGAAGGTAAAATTCGTACCGCACAATATGCACGTGAAAACAAAATTCCTTACTTGGGCATTTGCTTAGGTATGCAGATCGCGTTGATTGAATATGCACGTAATGTAGCAGGTTTAACTAAAGCCAACTCGTCTGAGTTTGATAAAGATTGTGAACAACCTGTGGTTGCATTAATCACGGAATGGCAAGATGCGGATGGTAATACAGAAGTGCGTACCGATGAATCAGATCTTGGTGGAACAATGCGTTTAGGCGCACAACAATGTCATTTAGTGTCAGGCAGCCGTGCTCGTGAGCTTTATGGCAAAGAAACCATTGAAGAACGTCATCGTCATCGCTATGAAGTGAACAATACCTTACTTCCACAAATTGAAAAAGCAGGATTGAAAGTAACGGGTTTATCTGCAGATAAAAAATTGGTAGAAATTATCGAAGTGCCAAATCATCCTTGGTTTGTCGCTTGCCAATTCCATCCAGAATTTACTTCTACGCCTCGTGATGGTCATCCGTTGTTTGCAGGCTTTGTAAAAGCAGCCTATGAAAATCACAAACAATCAGTGAAGTAATGGATTAAATTAGAGTAAAAAGAGCGGTGAGAAATGACAAATTTTTTCACCGATCTTTTATTTTGTAAAAATAGATAAAGATCAAAGCATACGCATTTTTTACAAGACAAAATCTCAAAATAGCTTTATTATATCGCCTGTTTTAGGCTCGCCTAACCCGTTTTAATTAACTTAATTGAGGAAAATAAAAATGGCAAAAATTGTTAAAGTGATTGGTCGCGAAATCATCGACTCACGCGGTAATCCAACTGTTGAAGCTGAAGTCCATCTTGAAGGTGGTTTTGTTGGTTTAGCTGCGGCTCCATCCGGTGCATCAACTGGTTCTCGCGAAGCATTAGAATTACGCGATGGTGACAAATCTCGTTTCTTAGGTAAAGGCGTATTAAAAGCTGTAGCAGCAGTAAATGGTCCAATTGCTGAAGCAATTCTTGGTAAAGATGCGTCTAACCAAGCTGAAATCGACCAAATCATGATCGATTTAGACGGAACCGAAAACAAATCTAACTTTGGTGCAAATGCAATCTTAGCGGTATCTTTAGCAAACGCAAAAGCAGCTGCAGCATCTAAAGGTTTACCACTTTACGCTTACATCGCAGAACTTAACGGCACTCCAGGTGTTTACTCTATGCCATTACCAATGATGAACATCATCAACGGTGGTGAGCACGCAGATAACAACGTTGATATCCAAGAATTCATGATTCAACCAGTTGGTGCAAAAACGTTACGTGAAGCACTTCGCATCGGTGCAGAAGTGTTCCACAACCTTGCGAAAGTATTAAAATCTAAAGGCATGAGCACTGCTGTTGGTGATGAAGGTGGTTTTGCACCTAACTTAGCCTCTAACGCTGACGCTTTAGCATGTATCAAAGAAGCAGTAGAAAAAGCAGGTTACGTATTAGGTAAAGACGTGACTTTAGCGATGGACTGCGCATCTTCCGAGTTCTACAATAAAGAAACTGGCAAATACGAAATGAAAGGCGAAGGTCGTTCATTCACTTCTCAAGAGTTCACACACTATCTTGAAGAATTAACTAAACAATACCCAATCGTGTCTATCGAAGATGGTCAAGATGAATCTGACTGGGAAGGTTTTGCATACCAAACTAAAGTGTTAGGCGACCGCGTTCAATTAGTGGGCGATGACTTATTCGTCACTAACACCAAAATCTTAAAAGAAGGCATCGAAAAAGGTATCGCAAACTCTATCTTAATCAAATTCAACCAAATCGGTTCTTTAACTGAAACTTTAGCTGCAATCAAAATGGCTAAAGATGCAGGTTACACAGCGGTTATCTCTCACCGTTCTGGCGAAACTGAAGATGCGACTATCGCTGATTTAGCGGTGGGTACAGCAGCAGGTCAAATCAAAACTGGTTCTATGAGCCGTTCTGACCGTATTGCGAAATACAACCAATTAATCCGTATCGAAGAAGCATTAGAACGCGCAGGTACTCCAGCAGCGTTTCCTGGCTTAAAAGCGGTTAAAGGTCAAGCGTAATTCACGCTGAATTTACTGTAAAATCTCACCGCACTTTGTATAAAAGTGCGGTGTTTTTTTAGGGAGTTTTTATGAATACTCAATCTGATTCACTGCTTACTGAACCTTGGTTATCTTGGGCGATTGAAATTCAAAGTATTGCACAAAGTGGCTTGGCTTATTGTAAAAATATTTATGATATAGAACGCTATGAGCGACTTCGAGATTTAGCAGCTGAAATGATTAGCCATAAAATGGCAATACCAAAAGAAACGGTTAAAAATCTTTTTTGTAATGAGGATGGATACCAAACTCCCAAAATAGATACTCGGGCAGCGATTTTTCAAGACGATAAAATTTTGTTAGTGCTAGAAAATGATGGACTTTGGTCATTGCCTGGGGGATGGGTTGATGTATTGGAGACGCTTCATAGTAATACAGTAAAAGAGGTGTATGAGGAAGCAGGGCTTGATGTGAAGCCAACTTTTATTATTGCGATTCACGACCAACATAAGCATAACTATCCACCTTTGGCTCATCGTGTACAGAAGGCTTTTATTATGTGTGAAAGATTGTCAGGTGAATTTAAGAAGAACAGTGAAACGTTGGAGTCTGCTTATTTTTCCTTGGATAAACTTCCACCAATGAATGATGCAAAAAATACGAAAGCTCAAGTAGAGCTTTGTTTTCAAGCATATAATAGTCGCCATTGGATTACACAATTTGATTAGGAAAGATTATGTTACATTTAACTTTAGAGGATGAACTCTTTTTAGGAACGCCAAAGCAAGTGGGAACGCATTCTACGGTATTTGAGCATTTTGCTGTAATGTTTGAAGATGACGGTGAAACGGGCTATTTTTATGCACTTGATATGCGTCAAAATGCTCAACCGATAGTGGATATGTTGCATGTGTATAATGTTGATTCAACCTCTAATCCTCATGAAGCACGCAAACTTGAAATTTGTTGGGATGAGAGTGGTTATTTAGCATTGTTGCTTATTAATGGTTATCCTCATGCCGTATTTGATTTTGCTCGTTTAGTCGGCTATAACAGCAATAAATATCCACAACCAGATTTAATGAGTATGTGGACTCGTGAAGAAATTACCAATAAACAGGCCGAGCAATGGCTAGGCGTGAAAACCATTCGATAAAAATTGAGAACAATGAAAAAGAAAAATCAGATTTTAGTTAGTTTATCTATTGTGGCCTTATTAGGAGGCTGTTCAGAAGAACAAGTACAACGTGATGTGTATCAGTCTTTAGATGATTGTTTAGCGGATTGGAAAAAAATTGAGCTTTGTGAGGTAGATAAAAATACCGAGAGTACTCAGAAAACTGAAACCACACCACAACAGGGGCTTGGTTTAAATATTCGTGATAATGGTAATGAAGAAAGTGCGGTAAAAAATCCAGCTGAAAATAATGCACAAGCGAATCAAAGCGAGAACAATGTCGAATCGACTGCAAAAGCTGAAAGTACCGATCCTTCTTTAGGGGCCGCGATTGCTGGTGGAGTTATGGGGTATATGGCGGCTCGTGCAATTAGTAGTTTCCTTGGCCCAAGTTATCATCCCGGAAATCGCGCTGTCACCACGCCAACAGGGCAAGTTGTGCAACCGCAAACAAATCGTTCTGTTGGAAAACCAATGCTTGTGAAAGGAAATGCAGGAAGCATGAATAGTAAACCTGTATCTCGTGGTGGTTTTAGTAGCCCAAATAATACTAATCGTAGCAGTGGGGGCTAAATGAAACGTGTAACAGGGTTTCCTACTCGTCCAGATATGGTGCAACAGCTACTTAATGTTGGATTTGATTACTATAACTTGCCTTCCAGTGATGGATCTCATTATTGGTCTGATAATGTCGCCTATGAATTTACCTTAGCGGAAATTGATCGCATTGAGGATACAACTAATGAATTACATTCAATGTGTTTAGATTTTGCGGCGGATGAAATTAAAAAAGGCGATTATGAAAATTACCGTTTTACGGAGTTGCAAAAACAGCTTATTGAAGCCTCTTGGCGTAATCAAGATCCTTATTTATATGGACGCTTTGATTTTGGCTATGATGGTGAAAACCTAAAAATGTTTGAATATAACGCCGATACGCCAACATCCTTGTTGGAGGCTGCGGTTGTTCAATGGCAGTGGTTGGAGCAAATTGAGGGCTTGAAACATCGGGATCAATTTAACTGGATTCATGAAGAATTAATAAAACATTTCCAATTTTTGAAACAACAAAGTGGCAAAACCGATTTCCATTTGAGTGCTATGCAAGATGCTGGCCGTGAAGATTGGGGCAATGTGGATTATTTAGCTGATGTGGCTTATAACGCTGGTTGGAATATTCATCAATTAGCGGTAGAGGATATTGGCTATAACAGCGAAACAAAAAAATTTGTAGATTTAAATGATCAGCCTATTGAAATGTTATTTAAATTGTATCCGCTAGAATGGTTAAGCCACGCTGAGTTTGCTCGTCATATTACAACGGCTGAAACACGATTTATTGAGCCTGCGTGGAAAATGCTGTTAAGTAATAAAGCACTATTGGCAAAACTTTGGGCGCGTTATCCTAATCATCCGAATTTATTGCCTGCTTATTTTACGCCCTTCGAATTACCAAAAGATTTATCAATGTGGGTGAAAAAACCGTTGTTAGGTCGAGAAGGTGCCAATGTATTCTATTATGAGAAAAACCATGGCGTAGAATTTGCAGCGAAAGGAAGCGAACACTCTGCGTTTTATACTAATTCAGGTTATGTTTATCAACAAAAATTTGAATTGCCGAGTTTTGATGGAATGTATCCAATTATCGGCTCTTGGGTTGTGGGTGATGTGGCTTGCGGTATGGGATTACGCGAAGATTTTACTGCAGTGACGGGGAATGATAGCCATTTTATACCTCATTATTTTGTACCTTAATGTGTCCTGAGTATTGCTAAAATAACTAGAAAACAAACCGCACTTTTGTCTTTTTTGATAAAAGTGCGGTTATTTTTTTACCTAAAAACTATTACTAAAGAGTTATGGTTATTTTATCTGAAAAAATCTTGCAAAATATCAAATTTTGTTAGAATAAATCGTAGCATTTCTTTGAAATGAAAAATTAAAAGAGTAAAATGTCCCTGGTAGTAGAAGTATTTGAAGTTGTAAACATATTAGAAGTATTAAATTTTCATCAATTTTTTTTAATATTTGGAGTTTGATTATGGCATCAGAAATTCAAAAACTGTCTTCTGTTGCGCTCACACCTGTTGAAGCAACGGATTGTGCAGAAAGTACAGCTACTTATAAAGCAAATAAACGTCCATTTTTATCGTTTATGTCTGGCATTAGTGCTGGAGCTTGTATTGCTTTAGCTTTTGTATTTTACACGACAACACAAGCTGCTAGTGCCGGAGCACCTTGGGGACTGACCAAATTAGTGGGTGGGTTAGTATTCTCATTAGGTGTGATTATGGTGGTGATATTAGGATCTGAATTATTCACCTCTTCTACTTTAACCTTAGTTGCCCGTGTTGGTGGTAAGATAACCACAGCGCAAATGATCCGAAATTGGATTGTCGTATATTTAGGTAACTTTGTGGGCGGCTTATTTATTGCTGCAGTGATTTGGTTTGGGGGACAAACCATGGCAGCAAATGGCCAATGGGGTTTAACAATTCTTGCAACCGCCCAACATAAAATTCATCACACGTGGTTTGAAGCATTTAATCTAGGTATTTTATGCAACATTATGGTGTGTGTGGCGATTTGGATGTCTTATTCTGGTAAGACTGTTACAGACAAAGCTTTTATTATGATTATGCCGATTGGTTTGTTTGTTGCGTCAGGATTTGAACACTGTGTGGCTAATATGTTTATGATTCCGATGGGAATTATTACTGCACATTTTAGTACTCCTGAATTTTGGCAACAAATCGGCGTTGATCCGATGAAATACGCAGATTTAGATTTGTATCATTTCATTGTGAAGAATTTAATTCCCGTAACGTTGGGAAATATTGTCGGCGGGGCAATTTGCATGGGTGTATTCCAACGTTATTTAACCAAAACGCATTAAAGATTTATTTACTTATTTATTAATTAACAAAGGAAATGACTATGTCAGAACTTAATGAAGCGCAAAAATTAGCGTGGGCTGGTTTTACTGGTGGTGATTGGCAAGAAAATGTCAATGTACGTGACTTTATCCAAAAAAACTACACCCCATATGAAGGTGATGATTCTTTCTTAGCAGGTCCAACTGAAGCGACAACAAAACTTTGGGAGGCTGTAATGGAAGGAATCAAAGTTGAAAACCGCACACATGCGCCATTAGACTTTGACGAGCATACGCCTTCAACAATTACTTCTCACGCACCAGGTTATATTAACAAAGACTTAGAAAAAATCGTTGGTCTTCAAACTGATGAGCCTTTAAAACGTGCCATTATGCCATTTGGTGGTATCAAAATGGTGGAAGGGTCATGCAAAATTTACGGTCGAGAATTAGATCCTGAAGTGAAAAAAATCTTTACTGAATACCGTAAAACCCACAACCAAGGTGTATTCGATGTTTATACGCCAGATATTTTACGTTGCCGTAAATCTGGTGTATTAACTGGTCTTCCAGATGCTTATGGTCGTGGCCGTATCATCGGTGACTACCGTCGTGTAGCACTTTATGGTGTTGACTTCTTAATGAAAGATAAATACGCACAATTCTCTTCTTTACAAAAAGATTTAGAGGATGGCATAAATCTTGAAGCAACAATTCGTTTACGTGAAGAAATCGCAGAACAACACCGTGCATTAGGCCAATTAAAACAAATGGCTGCAAGCTATGGTTATGATATTTCTAACCCAGCGACTAATGCTCAAGAAGCCATTCAATGGATGTACTTTGCTTATCTTGCTGCAATCAAATCACAAAATGGTGCGGCAATGTCATTCGGTCGCACTGCAACCTTTATCGATATCTATATCGAACGTGATTTACAAGCAGGTAAAATTACTGAAACTGAAGCGCAAGAATTAGTTGACCACTTAGTCATGAAACTCCGTATGGTTCGTTTCTTACGTACACCTGAATACGATCAATTATTCTCAGGTGACCCAATGTGGGCAACTGAAACCATCGCAGGTATGGGGTTAGACGGTCGTACATTAGTAACCAAAAATACATTCCGTATTTTACACACTCTTTACAACATGGGTACTTCTCCAGAACCAAACTTAACTATTCTTTGGTCTGAACAATTACCTGAAAACTTCAAACGTTTCTGTGCGAAAGTATCGATTGATACCTCATCAGTTCAATACGAAAACGATGATTTAATGCGTCCAGACTTCAACAATGATGACTACGCAATCGCATGTTGTGTATCACCAATGGTTGTGGGCAAACAAATGCAATTCTTCGGTGCACGTGCAAACTTAGCGAAAACATTGTTATACGCAATCAACGGCGGTATCGATGAAAAATTAGGTATGCAAGTAGGTCCGAAAACTGCACCAATTACTGATGAAGTATTAGATTTCGATACAGTCATGACCCGTATGGATAGCTTTATGGATTGGTTGGCAAAACAATATGTGACTGCCTTAAACGTAATCCACTATATGCACGATAAATATTCATACGAAGCAGCATTAATGGCATTACATGACCGTGATGTATACCGTACCATGGCTTGTGGTATCGCAGGTCTTTCTGTTGCGGCTGACTCACTTTCAGCAATCAAATATGCGAAAGTTAAACCAGTTCGTGGCGACATCAAAGATAAAGATGGCAATGTTGTTGCAACTAACGTAGCAATCGACTTTGAAATCGAAGGTGAATATCCACAATATGGTAACAACGATAACCGTGTTGATGACATCGCTTGTGACTTAGTTGAACGTTTCATGAAGAAAATTCAAAAACTTAAAACTTACCGCAATGCAGTGCCTACACAATCTGTATTAACCATTACTTCTAACGTGGTTTATGGTAAGAAAACTGGTAACACCCCAGATGGTCGTCGTGCTGGTGCGCCATTCGGACCAGGTGCAAACCCAATGCACGGTCGTGACCAAAAAGGTGCGGTAGCATCATTAACTTCTGTAGCTAAACTTCCATTTGCTTACGCGAAAGATGGTATTTCTTATACCTTCTCAATCGTACCAAATGCGTTAGGTAAAGATGCCGAAGCACAACGCCGTAATCTTGCTGGCTTAATGGATGGTTACTTCCACCACGAAGCAACAGTTGAAGGTGGTCAACACTTAAATGTGAATGTGTTAAACCGTGAAATGTTGTTAGACGCAATGGAAAATCCGGATAAATATCCACAATTGACTATCCGTGTATCTGGTTACGCAGTACGTTTCAACTCTTTAACTAAAGAGCAACAACAAGACGTCGTAACTCGTACATTTACTGAGTCTTTCTAAGTAAATAAAATTATGTTTTAATATAAACCACTCACAGAATAGTTTTGTGAGTGGTTTATTTTTATATAGGAGAGCAAATTATGCTAACAGTTATTGCCCAATTTTCAGTAAAAGCGGACAAAATTAATGATTTTCTAACTCAATGCCAAGAATTAATTAAGCATACTCGTCAAGAAACAGGATGCGTATCTTATGAATTACAACAAAATAGCGAGCAGGCTAATCATTATGTTTTTATTGAGCAATGGAAAAGCAAAGCCGATTTAGAACAACATTTTGCAACGCCACACTTTACCTCAATTGTACCTGTATTGGTCGAGTATTGTGAACAAGCGCCAGTGGTGCAAACCTTTCAAAAAGTCAGCGAATAATGACCGCACTTTGATAAATATATTTTAATTATGAGCCTGATTTAAATCAGGCTCATTTTTTATAGACCAAATCTTTGGTAAAATTTAGCTATATCTAATTTTAGGAAATCTATGTATGTCAGTTCTTGGAAGAATTCACTCTTTTGAATCTTGTGGTATGGTAAGTGATTTGAGGATTTTCATTATTTTGTTTTTATTAAGGGCAATATAAAGTGATATTGGGTATTATAGTATTCTTTGCTTTGCTTAGTTTGTGGATGCATGATTATGGTTCTCAAAATTTAGAAAAATTACTATGTATATTGAGAAAAAGGCCATCCTCATTTATTCCTTTCTTAATACTAATACTTACACTATTCTGGTATGAGTATAGGTTTCATCTTCCTTATATTAGTTCATTATTATTTATTCCACATGAGCTAAATATTAGCAATGAAATTCTAGATATATTGACTCCTGCAATATTATTGTTTTTATCATCCTTTTATATTTTTCAGGTTTTACTGGTTAAGGTAAGGAGATTTGGTGAGAAAATTAATTTAAATAAAAATATTTCATTATTAAATAAACTAATAACAATTCTTGTTGCTGTTGTTTTTTTTCCTATGGTAAAGTCTTTTGTTGGGGCTAGTATAAATACAACAATTATTGGTATTGTAGGGTATTCCTCTGAGTATTTCCCTTATTTTCAAAATGTAGTGCTCTCTATTTGTTTGATTCTTCAGTTTGTGTTTATTATTTTTTTAATGAATATTTTATTTATATATTCTTACTTTATTATTTTAAAAAAATATTTTTTTAGTTTGTTTCGTTTATTAAGTTTTTTTATATTTTTGGCAATTTTAGGTAACAATATATATTTAACTTGGATTGTCTTTGACCGAATACAATTCATTTTGTCTGAAAATGGAGATAGCAAAGAAATTAGGGAGCTTCTATTGGTTACCTCATATAATGAAATACCAAATAGGTGTAATTTATTATTAGATAGTTATGGAAAAAAAGAAAATGCATTATTGGCTTTTATAGATAAAGATTCTGTTTCTCTTTATATAATAAAAGAAAACAAATTTATTAATGAGTCATGTAGATAATATTGGAGATGTCATGTCTGTTTTAGGAAGAATTCACTCTTTTGAATCTTGTGGCACTGTAGATGGGCCAGGTATTCGTTTTATTTTATTTATGCAAGGCTGCTTGATGCGCTGTAAATATTGCCACAATCGTGATACTTGGGATCTTGAAGGTGGTAAAGAAATCAGTGTCGAAGATTTAATGAAAGAAGTTGTGACTTATCGCCATTTTATGAATGCTACTGGCGGTGGTGTTACGGCATCTGGCGGTGAGGCTGTGCTACAAGCAGAGTTTGTGCGTGATTGGTTCCGGGCTTGTAAAGCGGAAGGGATTAATACTTGCTTAGATACAAATGGTTTTGTACGTCATTATGATCATATTATTGATGAATTATTAGATGTAACGGATCTTGTTTTACTCGATTTAAAAGAGCTTAATGATCAAGTTCATCAAAATCTTATTGGAGTACCAAATAAACGTACCCTTGAATTTGCAAAATATTTGCAAAAACGTCATCAACGTACATGGATTCGTTATGTTGTTGTTCCTGGTTATACTGATAGCGATCACGACGTGCATTTATTAGGTCAATTTATTGAAGGTATGACCAATATTGAAAAAGTTGAACTTCTTCCTTACCATCGATTAGGTGCGCATAAATGGAAAACCCTTGGGTTAGATTATGAGCTTGAAGATGTATTACCGCCAACCAAAGAATCATTAGAGCATATTAAAACAATCCTAGAAGCTTATGGGCACACTGTAAAATTTTAGAATGAATGTCAGCTAACATAAGGAGTAAATAATGAAAAAACTGATTTTAATATTATCATTTGGGTTACTTAGCGCTTGTTCTATTCATCCTAAACAAAATCCAATACAACAAGATGTAAAACTCGCAACACCAATAGAAATTAGAAATGGCTATATTCGTCTAGTGAAAGATATAAATTACTATATCGATACTAGTTCAATTTGGGTTGATAATGAAGAACCTCAAATTGTCCATTTTGATGCAGTGATTAACTTAGATAAAGGTTTATTTGTTTATCCAGAAACTAAACGTTATGCCCGTTCTGTTCGACAATATAAAATATTAAATTGCCAAAACTATCACTTAACCCAAGTCCGTACTGACTTCTACGATGAATTTTGGGGCGAAGGCGTACGTGCAGCCCCTAAAAAGCAAAAAAAACATACTTTACGCCTAATGCCTGATACTACACTTTATAATGCTGCACAAATTATTTGTGTAAATTATGGTAGAGAAATATCTGAAATAAAATCAACTAAAAAATAGAAATAAAAAATAGAAATAAAAAATAGAAATAAAAAATAGCTATAAATAAATTTATAGCTATTTTTCTTCTCTATTAAAAGAAACTTTGCCAAAGATAAGAAATCGGCATTGCTAAAAAAAGTGCCGGTAGCATATTTGCTACGTGGAACATTTGAATATTGCAAATTCGAAAACCTGTAGCAATCATCAACACTCCACCTACAGCGCCAAAATCAGCACGCATTTCAGGTGTGACAAAAGGGATAATAAATACTGCTGAATATGCCAAAATAGATTGTAATAAGGTTTGTGGGATAAAAGTTGTTGTCACCGCATAACCTAATGTTGTTGCAAAAATCATTGCAGTGAAAAAGTCCAAGAAAGATTTTACGATTAAGATGCTTGGGTCCCCTGTCATGCCTTCATTCATTGCACCAAAGATTCCAGTTCCACTAAAAGAAGCAAGAATCACAAGAGCCACAAATTTTCCTAAAAATTCATCATGACTAATCCCTTTAGGGGCTGAAGGAAATACCCGTTCTACTAGACTTTTAGCATAGCTAGCCAATTTATTAATACCATTTTCAAGCAAGATGATTTCACCAATAATTGTTCCAATCAGTATAGATAAAACCATTGCTGGCATACTTTCTACTTTAGAAAGCATTACTATTCCCATACACATTGAACACAAACCAAAAATTAATGTTAAATTAACTCGTAATCGTTCTGGTAATTTTCCACCAATCATTGCACCGATTAATGTGCCAGTAATAATTGCTGCCGCATTAATATAAGGCCCCACTATCATTATACTTCCCCTATTTTTCAAAAATAAAATAGCGCTTAAATATCAAGCGCTATCTTTAACATCTCAATTAAAATTTACCGCACTTTATTACTTCAATAAGTAAGCCCGTAGTTGTGCAAAATCATTATCCATTTCATCAGAAAGCAATGGTAGCTGATTATGTTTATCCAGTGCTTCAGGTAATGAAAGCTGAATACCAAGAATACGTTCTACGGATTCTTTAAATTTCGCAGGATGCGCTGTACACAGAAAGATTCCTGTTTCACCTGCTTTAAGTTGATCTTTCAACACTTGGTAAGCTATCGCACCGTGCGGTTCACATAAATAACCTTTTGCCTGCATCGCTTTTAAGGTATCTTCTGTTTCACTATCACTTAGCATTCCGGAACCTAAATCACTTAGATTCCAGCCATTTCGTTTAAACAATTCTTCCACTCTCGGCCAATTATTTGGGCGACTTACATCCATTGCATTAGAAAGGGTTGCAACTGTCGTTTTAGGATCCCAATTTCCCGATTTCAAATAACGTGGCACTGTATCATTTGCGTTTGTTGAGGCAACAAAGCGTTTTATTGGCAAGCCTAATGTTTTTGCAATTAATCCTGCAGTTAAGTTACCAAAATTACCACTTGGCACAGAAACCACAACATTATCACGTTTTTCTTTTGGCAACTGTGCTACAGCCTCAAAGTAGTAACAAACTTGAGCTAATAAGCGGCTGATATTAATAGAATTTGCAGAGTTAAGTCCGATAGCTTGGCGCAATTCACCATCATCAAAGGCTTGCTTAACCAAAGCCTGACACGCATCAAAATCACCGTTAATCGCAACAGTACGAATATTCCCACCTAAAGTACAGAATAGCTTTTCTTGTAATGGGCTGATTTTGCCTTTTGGATAAAGGATAACTACATTAATATTTTCTAATCCATAAAATGCATGTGCTACAGCGGCTCCGGTATCGCCAGACGTAGCCGTTAGAATGGTGATTTTTCCATCACCACGAACTGCTGCAAGTGCCTGAGCCATAAAACGGCCACCAAAGTCTTTAAATGCTAATGTAGGCCCATGAAATAATTCAAGTGCATAAATATTATCTTCCACTTTTTCTAACGGTGCGGTGAAAGTGAATGCATTTTTTACCATCTCATCTAACGTTGCTTTCGGTAATTCTTCACCAATTAATGCACCTAGAATTTTTTGGCTACGCTCCACAAGAGGCAATTCAAGTAATTCATCAATGTTATTAAGTTGAGGAATAACTTCAGGAAAGAATAAACCTTGATCCCGACCAAGTCCTTGACGAACAGCCTGAGAAAAAGTGACTTGTTCTTCGGGATGTTTGATATTGTATAAATTCATATTTAATCCGTTTTTAATTTAATTTTATCTATTTAAATTATGCTTATTTAATTTCTCTTGCGCCTTCGTTATCAACCTTACATACATGCACAAAACCTTCATTATTTTGTAAATAATGATTCTCTAAATAAGTTGAAAGTTTAATTGCAGTTTGTAAATCTGGGGCAATAGAGAAAATTGTTGGGCCTGAGCCTGAAATACCTGTGGCAAGTGCACCTAAATCGCGTGTAGCTTGTTTTACTTCAGCAAAATTAGGTAGCAGAGATTCACGATAAGGCTCGGCAATGACATCTTTCATCATAATCGCCGCAAGGTTTTCCTGATGGGTATGGCAAGCATGCACAAAGCCACCTAAATGACGACCATGGGCAATCACGTCTTGTCGAGTATAGCTTTTCGGTAAAATTGCTCGAGCTTCAGCAGTAGAAACTTCAATTCCCGGATATGCTAACACCCAATACCAATTATCAAAAAATGGCAATTTTTGACAAATATTGCCGAGCGATTGCACCATAAATTGCACACCGCCAAGATAGCAAGGTGCAACATTATCATAATGGATTGAACCAGAAATACGGCCTTCCAATTCTCCCATCATTTCAAGCAACTCCATTTTCGAAAAAGGGCCATCATGAAACTGATTTAATGCCACTAATGCAGCAACAATAGAACAAGCACTAGAGCCTAAACCAGAGCCTATAGGCATATTTTTTTCTAACGTTAAACGTAAAGGTTTAACATTTCCTCCGCGTAATTTTAATTGCTCGCTAAATAGCACATAAGCTTGGTAAACAATATTTTTTTGTGGTTCTTTCGGTAATTTACGAACAAAATAGCCCGCACTTTCTAACTCAAAACCACTTGATATAGATTCTATTTGAACCACATCACCTAACAATGAACCATCAATAGGAGAGATCGCGGCACCTAAAGTATCAAAACCTACGCTAATATTCGCGCTAGATGCAGGGGCGTAAATTCTTAACATTGGGAATCCTTATTAATGTTGTAATGTTCTTAAAATATCTGCAAAGATACCTGCCGCAGTAACTGCATTGCCTGCGCCATAACCACGTAATAAAAGTGGGATAGGTTGGTAATAACGAGTATAAAATGCCAAAGCATTTTCACCATCTTTCACTTTATAAAGAGGGTTATTCTGATCAACTGCAACAATAGATACTTTACATTTACCTTCGCAAATTTTTCCAACATAACGCAATACTTTTCCTTCAGCTTTAGCGGTAGAAACACGAGTTTTAAACTCTTCATCAAGCTGTGGCAATATTGCCATAAATTCATCTGCAGATTTTCCTTCAGAGAAGCCTTTCGGCAATACGCCTTCAACTTCAACATCTGAAAGTTCAAGCTCAATTCCAGCTTCACGAGCAAGAATTAATAATTTGCGCGCTACATCTTGTCCCGAAAGGTCATCACGAGGATCAGGTTCAGTAAACCCTTTTTCTCGGGCAAGTGCGGTGACTTCTGAAAGAGAAAGTCCTTCTTCCAATTTACCAAAAATAAAGGAAAGGGAGCCAGATAAAATACCTTCAAAATATTCAAGCTCATCGCCCGCAGCAAGTAAGTTTTGAAGATTTTCAATAACTGGCAAACCTGCGCCCACATTGGTTTCATACAAAAATTTATGTTGGCTTGCTTGAGCATTTTGACGTAACTCATTGTAATAAGCTAATTCTCGTGTATTCGCTTTTTTATTTGGCGTAACCACATGGAAACCTTCTTTTAACGCACGAGCATAAAGCCCTGCTACAGATTCGGCTGAGGTACAATCGACAAATACTGGATTCACCACATGATGTAATTTTATGAAAGAAAGCAATACATCAAAATCTGATGGCTGAGTCGCATTTTCTAAATCGTTTTTCCAATCGTCTAAACATAATCCATTTTCATCGAGCAACATGCGGTTGGAATTCGCAATAGCGCAAACTCGAATTTCAACATTCTTCTTTGCTAGATACTCCTTTTGGCGCTTTACCTGCTCAATTAATTCTCCGCCTACTCCACCAACGCCCACTAAAAACATATCCACGACTTTTTTATTATTGAAAAGCGCCTGATGGGTAGCTTTCACCGCTTCAATCGCTTTATTTTGCGGCACAACCGAAGAAATTGAACGTTCACTAGAACCTTGTGCAATCGCCACAATGCTAATATTTGCCTGTGCTAACGCAGAGAAGAAACGAGCAGCAATACCCTTCGCTTGTTTCATTCCATCGCCTACTACAGAAATAATGGATAAATCTTTAATCACTTCAATTGGTTCTAATTGATGTTCGTTTAATTCATTAGCAAACTCAGTTTCTAGTACAGTTTTCGCTACTTCTGCAGATTTCACAGGCACACAGAAACTAATACTATATTCAGACGAAGACTGAGTAATTAAAATGACTGAAATGCCTGCTCCTGACATAGCTGAAAATACGCGAGATGCCATTCCTACCATGCCTTGCATACCAGGGCCTGATACATTAAACATCGCCAAGTTATCTAAGTTAGTGATACCTTTGACTTGTAAACCTTCTGATTTCACATTGCCATCAATAATAGAACCTGGCGCAGAAGGATTTCCTGTATTTTTAATGACACAAGGAATATTTTGTGGCAACAATGGGCCAATCGTACGAGGATGAATCACTTTCGCACCGAAATAAGAAAGCTCCATCGCTTCACGATAAGAAAGAGTTGGTAATAAACGTGCATCTGGCACTAAACGCGGATCACAAGTATAAACGCCATCCACATCGGTCCAAATTTCGCATACGCTTGCGCCTAAACAAGCGGCTAAACAGGCTGCAGAATAGTCTGACCCATTACGACCGAGCAGCACTAACTCACCTTTTTCATTACCCGCAGTAAAGCCTGCCATAAGCACTACTTTATCTTTTGCGATACTTGCTGCATCAACACGTTTTGTGGATTCTTCAATTTCAACAGAAGACTCAAGATAACCGCCTTTTGCTAATAATTGTTTGACAGGATCCACAATATGTACGCTATAGCCACGCGCTTCAAACCAAGCTTTCATCATTGCGATAGAAAGTTTTTCACCACGGCAATCAATCGTCGCTTTAACTGCATCTTCTACTTTTCCTGCCTGACGAATTTCTTCTAATAATCCTTTAATTTGAGCAAATTCAGCATCAATAAGCGCTTTGGTGCCATTTAAGTCGAATTGATTATTTTCGGCATGTAAGCCATTGATGATGTTATAGAAAATTTCGATTGCTTCGTTGAAATGCGTATCGGTTGGTTGATTTAATGCAGCTTTTTCAGAAAGGGCGACGAGATGATTAGTTATTTTGGCTGGTGCTGATAAAACACCTGCAGCCTGCTCTTCTAAATGAGCTTGCTCGATCAATTTCGCTGCTTGGGAAAAACGTTCCGGATTTGCAAGCGAAGTGCCGCCAAATTTAAGTACGCGCATGATTGGTTCTCCTAGAGATATTGTGTTTTTGAATTTATAAAAAAACCCGCTATTCAGTTGAATCGCGGGTTTTCTGTATCCTGTTTTTTGGTGCACTAACCCGCGCCATTAATCATAGTAATGGTCATCATAATAGTGGTAATCGTGCTAATGATTACGGATAAAGTGCGGTTATTTTTCATTGTGTTTTATCTTGAAAAATGAATACGTAAAGAAATACCGAAATTTCCCGAGCTTGTCAAACAGAAAGTAACAAATTTTTCAGAAATTTTCTCAGTAAATAAATTTCGTGTAAACTAACCGCACTTTTATAAAGGAGAACCTATGGATATCCAGCATAATCTCAACCTAATTCATCAAAAAATTAAAACAGCTTGCGAAGAAGCAAGACGCGATCAAAATACTGTTAAATTACTTGCCGTATCTAAGACCAAACCTATTTCCGCCATTATTTCGGCTTATCAAGCTGGACAAACGGCTTTTGGGGAAAATTATGTGCAAGAAGGTGTAGAAAAGATCCAATATTTTGAATCTCAAGGTATTAACCTTGAATGGCATTTTATCGGTCCATTACAATCGAATAAAACACGTCTCGTTGCAGAACATTTTGATTGGATGCAAACACTTGATAGAGCAAAAATTGCAGATCGTTTAAATGAACAACGACCGACGAATAAGGCACCGTTGAATGTCTTAATTCAGGTTAATATCAGCGATGAAGAAAGTAAATCTGGTATTCAACCAGAAGAAATGCTAACACTGGCAAAACACATCGAAAATTTACTGCACTTACGCTTACGTGGCTTAATGGCTATACCCGCGCCAACTGATAAAATCGCTGAACAAGAAGCCGTGTTCAGAAAAATGTCCGATCTATTTGAACAACTAAAACAGGCCTTACCCAATCAACAAATTGATACCCTTTCTATGGGAATGACCGATGATATGCCGAGCGCAATTAAACGTGGCTCAACAATGGTAAGAATTGGTACCGCTATTTTTGGCTCAAGAAATTATACCCAAAAGTAAAATGAATAATTAAAAACGGCTTATGTTTCCATAAGCCGTCCCCAAAATATACTGTACCTTAAAAAATATTCCGTATATTAGAAAAATAGGATTCCCCCCCAAACAACAGCAACAATACAAAGGGCAATAAATACCGATGCAGAACCTTGATCTTTCGCACGCCCTGAAAGCTCGTGGCGTTCTGTACCAATGCGATCGACAACAGCCTCCACCGAACTGTTTAAAAGTTCCAACGCCATCACAAGCAAAACAGAAGAGAGCATCAAGATAATTTCAATTTTTGTTTCGCCTAAAAAGAAAGCAAGAGGAATTAAAATGCAGGCTAAAAAACATTCGTGGCGAAAAGCCGTTTCATTTTTAAACGCACTTTTTAAGCCTTGTAATGAATATTTAGTGGAATTGATTAAATGGGCTAGCCCCGTCGTTTTATACATAAATTTTCCTATTTTTATAAACGTTTCGCTTCGATAACATCATCTAATTTTGCTAATCGAGCCAATATTTTACTCAAACTTTCAACATTATGGAGTTCAATTTCCATATCAATAGTTGCAAGTTGTTTTTTTGTATCAGCACGGCTTGACACCCCTAATACACTAATTTTTTCATTTGCTAGAACGGTCGTAATATCACGTAATAAGCCATTGCGATCGCCTGCCACAATACGGATATTAATATGGAACCCACTTGCGTAATTTTCACCCCAAATAGATTCTACTACTCGTTCTGGGTGAGCCGCTTGCAAATCTAAGAACTGTTCACAATCTGCTCGGTGAATAGAAATACCACGCCCCATAGTGATATAACCAACAATCGCATCGCCAGGAATAGGTTGGCAGCAACGTGCAATATGATGCATAAGATTGCCCACACCTTCCACAATCACATAACCATTGTTTTTCTCAGATTTCTGCTGAGAATTCACCGCACTTTTGTTAGCGACATGACGTAAAATTTCTTGATCAGCTTCTTCAGCGGTCACTTTAATCAATTTACTTTGCAAGAAATTGATTAAGTTATTTAAACGAATATCACCACTGCCAATGCCGGCATAAAGATCGTCCAAATTTTTCAAGTTATAGCGCGGTAATGCATAAGGTTCCACTTGCTTAATACTTAAATTTAAACGCGCTAATTCATTATCGAGTAATTCTTTACCCGCTGGAATATTTTTATCGCGATCTTGCTTTTTAAACCACGCTTGAATTTTGGCTCGAGATTTTGCAGTGTGAGTAAATCCTAAATTTGGGTTTAGCCAGTCACGGCTCGGGTTAGGATTTTTCTGGGTAATGATATCGATTTGATCACCCATTTGTAGCTGATAGGTAAATGGCACAATACGTCCCGCTACTTTTGCCCCGATGCAGCGATGACCAATTTCACTATGAATTGCATAAGCAAAATCTAATGGTGTAGATCCCGTTGGCAAATCCACTACTTCACCTTTCGGCGTAAACACATAGACGCGATCGTCAAATACTTGGCTACGCAACTCTGCCATCACTTCGCCTGAATCCGTAATATCATCTTGCCAAGCTAGCAATTTGCGCAACCATGCAATTTTTTCTTCGTAGGCAGACATGCTGCCCGTATTACCTTCCTTGTATTTCCAGTGAGCCGCCACCCCTAACTCTGCATCATCATGCATTTGTTGGGTTCGAATTTGCACTTCAATTGGCTTGCCGCCTTTACCTAAAACAACAGTATGAATGGATTGATAACCGTTTGGTTTCGGGTTCGCGACATAATCATCAAATTCTTTGGGTAAGTGTTTAAATTGAGTATGCACAATCCCAAGTGCGGTGTAACAATCTTGCAATTTTTGCACGATAATTCTGACCGCTCTTACATCATATAAACCGCTAAACTCAAGATGCTTTTTCTGCATTTTGCGCCAAATGCTATAAATATGTTTCGGACGACCATAGACTTCTACTTGCTCGATATTTTCGCGTAAATAACCGCTCAACTCACTGACGAAATCAGCAATGTAATGTTCACGATCAAGACGACGTTCCTGCAATAATTTAGCAATAGCGCGATATTGTTCAGGATGGAGATAACGGAAGCAGTAATCTTCTAACTCCCATTTCAACTGACCTATCCCAAGACGATTGGCAAGAGGGGCATAAATATTAGAACATTCTTTGGCAGCAAGGACTTTGTCTTCCTCTGCGCAACGATGCTCTGCATCACGCAAGAAAGTAATACGTTCGGCAAGTTTAATGATTACACAGCGGAAATCGTCCACCATCGCCAACAACATACGGCGAACATTATCTACTTGTAAGGCATTAGCTGAGTGACTAGCATTAAGTTGACGGATGTTATCCATCTCCAACACACCTTTAAGTAATTTAGTGATTTTCGCACCAAACTTTTCTTTTAGGCTTTCCCAATCGGTTAATTTATTTGCAACCACAGGAAACAACATTGCAGTAAGCAATGTTTCCGCATCCATATTAAGTTCGTGCAAAATTTCTACCATTTCCACACCAGACTGGAGCATCAAGGTAGCATTCTTCATTTCATCGGGATGGGTGCTCATTAAGTCACGTGCGTAATACCACGCATCGATCAAACTTTTTTCTGTTTGTTCTGCCAGTTTTAAGCCAGCGCACCATTGTTCAATCACAAAATCCTGCGGATTTAACAAATGAGAACCACGAACAGCAACCATAACACCCCCTTGTTGATGAAGAGCAAGCAACTTCCTGTCGCTTTTATTTTGGGTGGATATTGTACCGAATAACCGAGTTATTTTGTAGTGAATAACGTTATCGATTCCAAATGCCCCGTATGAGGGAACATATCTATCACCGCACTTTTTTCAATCTTGTAGCCAAAATCACGTAAAATTTCCGCATCACGCACTAATGTTGCGGGATTACAAGACACATATAAAATTTTCTCTGCTTTCAACTCGCACAAAGCATTTAACGCGAAAGCTGCGCCACTACGTGGAGGATCAAGCAAAATTTTATTGAACGACTGACGTGCCCAAGGTTGTTCAATAAAAGATTGGTCAAGATCGGCTTGGAAAAATTCAATATTCTTGATTTGGTTTCTTGCAGCATTTTGCTCCGCTTTTTGTACCATTTCAAAAACGCCTTCAATTCCTACCGCACTTTTCACGCGTTTGGCGAGAGGAAGCGTAAAATTTCCCATGCCGCAAAATAAATCTAACACACAATCTTGTTGGTTCAATTCAAGCCAATCCAAGGCTGTATTGACCATACGTTCATTTAATGCACGATTTACTTGGATAAAATCACGAATATCAAAATGTAATTTTATGCCATCAGAAAATTGATAATAAGGTGCATCGCCATAGCTTTGTTCAATGCCTTCATCGCTTTGTAAAAACAGCATTAGCTTTTCTTGTTCAGCAAATTTGAGCAATAAAGTGCGGTCAATTTCCGAAAGTTTTTTGGTGTAACGTAACAACATTGCGACACCATTATCGGCCACCACAAGTTCAATATGCCCAAGCTGTTTCGGTGCTGAAAATTTTTCTAAAAGTGCGGTTAATTTAGGCAGTAAATAATTAATTGCAGATTCTGCCACTTCGCAAGATTGAACAGTAATTAAATCGTTGGTATTTTTCTGACGAAAGCCCATCTCAATTTGTTTTGTGCTTGGATTAAACCATAAACTCAAACGCACACGACGACGATACGCCCAAGCATCGCCACAAATCATAGGTTGAAATGAAATCGGCTCTGACTGTAATTTACTTAATCGTTTAAACAATGCGGATTCTTTCGCTTTTCTCTGCATTTCAATAGGAATATGTTGCCCTTGGCAACCACCACAACGCATAAAATGAGCACATTTAGGTTCTAAACGTTCAGAACTTTTTACTCGCCATTTTTTTGCCGTAGCATGCCCATATTGGAGTTTATCCTCCAGAATACGACATTCCACTTTTTCGTGCGGAAGCGCATTTTCAATAAACCAAGTTTTACCATTAATTTTCGCGACGCCTAAACCTTGATAATCTAAATCAAGAATATCAGCCGTAATGGTTTGAACATTGTTTGTTTTTTGCTTTGGAGTATAAAGAAGAACCATTATTTTAAAAGTAAAATATTTTGAGTGAATAATTCCCGGCTTTTTAACGGTTTATCGCCAAGATAAGGTTTCAGTGCAATACGAGTAAAACGTTTTGCCGCTTGACGAACCGCCTCATCGGAAAAATCTAGGGCTTCAAAGGCTAACAAATCTCTGCCATAAAAGGTGAGATTATCTTTCACTAAGGAAGCAATAAAACCTTTTTCCTCACGATAACGATATGTCATTGTGCAATCCACAGGCTCGCCAGAGCCTGCACAATGCAGAAAATCCACGCCGTAACCGAGAATTTGTAAAAGTTGAAATTCAAAAAGACGCAATGTTGGTTCAACGTTGGTTTCAGTTGCCAAGCCCGTTAAGCATTTTAAATAATGTTGAAATAGCGAAGGATTCGGTGTTTCAGGCTCAATGACACGAGTCAATAACTCATTCACATAAAAACCGCTATAAAGTGCGGTTTGTTGTAAAGGCAGTGTAATTGCGGCAGGTTCAGCTTTAGTGAGGGTTTTCAATGAGCTTTTTCCCGACCAACGCAACAATAAAGGTGTGAAAGGTTGCAAGACCGACTTCCAAGATGAACGCTTTGCTCGTGCACCCTTGGCGATCACGGTTAGGCGACCACTTTCTTCAGTAAACAAATCGACTAAAAGACTCGTTTCACTATAAGGGCGACGATGAAGAATAAAGCCACGTTGGAGTTCGGTTTGCACAATTAATTACCGGATAAACGCTCTACGGGTTGTAATACACATTGTTCCGCTAAAACTTCACCTAAATTAGTTTTTAGCACACTAAAATCCTCGCGCTCTTGCCACGTCCAACGAATATTGCCGTAATTCTTACCGCGCTCAGAAATCATTAATGTCAATTTTTCTGACATAGAATTGAACGTCACCGTAATGTGATGCAATAATTTTTTACGTTTTTTTTGAGTGGAATGAACAACACGAACTTGCTTGTCATCTTTACACAAATAAACTTTCGCCTCACCTTTTTGCAAAGCTTTATCTACTTTTTCCACCTGCATCTTTTGCGGCTCTGGCTTCTTTGGTAAATCACTTTGAGCACAACCGACCAAGCAAAGTGCGGTTAAAATTAGAAACGTTTTTTTAAACATAACATCCTACTTAAAAAAGAAAAATGGGCGATTGCTCGCCCTAAAAATTATTTTTTATATTCATAAGAACCATCAGACTGACGAACAAATCGCGCACCGTTAGATAAACGCATTTCATTTACTCGCCCTTGACTGTTTACGGATACCGCAACTTTATCACCCGGTTTAAAGCTACTTAAAACATTGCCCGCACCCGCTGCTTTACTCATTGCATTAACATCCGAAATATTAAGTTGATTATCACGGAATACTTGCATAAGAGAAACGCCTTTAGGCACAGTTAATGTTTTCGCCGATACAGTTGGTGCAGCTGCTTTCGTTGCAGGTTTTGCATCAACAATTTGAACTTTAGCTTCTTTTTTAACTTGAACCGGTTTTGCCTCAACAATTGGTGCTTTTCCAGCTGTTTTAGCGACGGTTTGTTCAGTTGCTTTTGCTGGTACATGTGCTTTTTCCGCAACTTTCACTTCTTTTTTCGCGGTATCTTTATGTGCAACTTGTTGTTCTACTACTTTTTTCACCGGTTGAACTGGCGCTACAACAGTTGGTGCTTTTGGCTGTTCCACTTGAGTTTGTTGAGCTTGAGTTTGTGATTGCTCAGGTTGAGCTGCTTGCATAGGTTTAGCTGAAGCTGAATCCATTGTATTTGAGGTTTGAACTGGAGCTTGAGCCATATTTTGTGGCGCAGCCATGTTTTGTGGCGTAGCCATGTTTTCTGCAGGTTGATTTTGAGCGGTCAAACTATTAGCTGATTCATCTGCTTTTGGCGCATTTTCAGGTTGGTTAGCTTGCTCTGCTGCCATCTGATTTTGTGCAGGAGGATTATCTAAAATCGTGGTTTCAACTGGTTGATTTTGATCTAAAGATTGGAACTGCACTGGGATTTCATTGCTGTTAGATTGAGTGAAAGACTCAACGGTGTCAGAACTTGGTTTTAATGCAAAGAAAATAATTAATAAAATGACCAACGCCAAAATAGCCATAAATAAACGGCGATGTTTTGCTGGTAATACTTGCAACACTTTCCATTTTTCCGGTTGGCCTAAAGTACGTTTTTCTGCTTGCTCAACAGTTTCTGTGGCAATCGTTTCAGTCTTAATTTCTTCTTCAACAGCAGATATTGTCTCTTCTGCAGATACAGTCTGAATAACTGGCTCTTGTTCTGTTCTCAATGTTTCGCTAGAAATAAAAGGCGCGCTTTCTTGAGCAGGAGTATGCCCAAAAGTGGGCTCTTTACGCTCATGAAAATTTGTTTCTACATGATCTTTTTTCGCAAATAAACCCTTTGCTTTATCAAAAATTGACTCACTAGGTTGCACCACTTTCTTTGGTGTAATTGGTTCAACTTGATTAAGACCTAAATCTAATTCATCTTGAGATGATTGTTCATTTTGATTTTTATTCATAGAATCCACTGGATTACTCCTGATACTTGTTGTTATTCATGTTAATTAGCCACGGAAGTGCGGCAAAAAAATTACGTGATATTTTATCGGATCTTATGCCGCGTATAAAGTCTTATTTGGTTCGCCGGCAATTTCTCGTGCGAGTTTGGGAACAAGATAGCCAGATGTAAGAGATTGCAAGGTTTTATAAATTTGCATAGCTTCAATATCGCTAATCAAAAAATGGCTCGCCCCTTGCACTTTATCTAGCAAATGCAAGTAATAAGGCAAAATTCCTGTTTGAAAAAGTTTATCACTCAATATTTTTAGAATTTGCGCGTCATCATTCACGCCTTTTAGCAAAACGGATTGATTCAAAAGCGTGACATTCACGGCTTTTAATTTTTGCATCGCATGAGCAAAAATTTGATCAATTTCATTGGGGTGATTAATGTGTGTCACCATAACAGTTTGCAAGCGACTTTCTGCTAATAAGGTACAAAATTCATCAGTAATCCGTTGCGGAATCACAACAGGCAAACGGGTGTGAATACGCAAACGTTGTAAGTGCGGTATATTTTCTAAATGTTTTATTAACCACGCTAACTCATGATCTTTCGCCATTAAAGGATCGCCACCTGAAAAAATCACTTCTTCAATTTCAGGATGCCCCGCAATGTAATCTAATGCCAGTTGCCAGCTTTTTTTATTTCCTGGGTTTTCGTCGTAAGGAAAATGTCGGCGGAAGCAATAACGACAATTCACCGCACAACCGCCCTTCGCCATAAAGAGCAAGCGATTTTGATATTTATGAAGAATATTCGGCACCGCATTGGCATTTTTTTCTTCTAATGGATCCGTACTAAATCCTTCGGCTTGTACAAACTCTAGATCAGAACACATCACTTGCAAGAAAAGGGGATCTTGCGGATTACCTTTTTCTATTTTATCAATGAAAGGTTGTGGTACGCGGAGCGAAAAAAGTTTCCGCGCAGCAATGGATTGCTCAAAATCATCTTCTGGTAAATTTAAGGCTTTTAGCAATAATTTAGGATCTGAAATCGCATTTTTTAGAATTGTGAGCCAATTTTGTTCTTCTCTAATGACGGGTTCTTGGGTTAAAATACGCACTTTTCAAACCATCTCTAATTTTTAGGATATTAAAAATATGGCTACATATACTACCAGTGATTTCAAACCAGGTCTAAAATTTATGCAAGACGGTGAACCTTGCGTAATCGTTGAAAATGAATTCGTAAAACCAGGTAAAGGTCAAGCTTTCACCCGTACTCGTATTCGTAAATTAATTTCAGGCAAAGTATTAGACGTAAACTTCAAATCTGGTACTTCGGTTGAAGCTGCTGATGTTATGGATCTTAACTTAACTTATTCATACAAAGATGATGCATTCTGGTATTTCATGCACCCAGAAACATTTGAACAATACTCTGCTGATGCAAAAGCTGTAGGTGATGCAGAAAAATGGTTATTAGACCAAGCAGATTGTATCGTGACTTTATGGAATGGTGCACCAATTACTGTTACTCCACCAAACTTTGTTGAATTAGAAATCGTCGATACAGACCCAGGTCTTAAAGGCGATACCGCAGGTACTGGCGGTAAACCAGCAACATTAAGCACTGGCGCAGTAGTAAAAGTACCTCTTTTCGTTCAAATCGGTGAAGTAATCAAAGTAGATACTCGTTCTGGCGAATACGTATCTCGCGTAAAATAATATTTTACTGTTAAACGAAGGTAAGTTATTTTCGCTGCTATTCAAAGCAAAAAATCTAAATAAAAAATAGCCCCAGACAATTATAGTCTGGGGCTTACTTTTAGTTGATTATCAAGAAATCACGGTAATTCATCAATTTCCTTATCTACTTTAGGCGGGATCATATGTTCACGCCGTAATCCAACATCGTATGCAATTGCGATTGCAATAAAGATTGAAGAATATGTACCAAATCCAATACCCACAAGTAACGCTAAAGAGAAGTTATGAATTGATGGTCCACCAAAAAAGAACAATGCAATAACAACAATTAATGTTGTCGCAGAGGTCATGATGGTTCTTGATAAAGTTTGAGTTAAAGAAACATCAATAATATCAATCGTATCTAGACGTCTTATTTTTCTGAAGTTTTCACGCACACGGTCAAAGACCACAATACTATCGTTAATAGAATAACCCACAACAGATAAAATCGCTGCCACGAAGGTTAAATCAATTTCGATTTGTAATGCTGAAAACACACCAAGAGTAATTATTACGTCATGCGCAAGGGATGCGATACCGCCGAAACCTAAACGCCATTCAAAGCGAGAGCCTACATAAACTAGCATCATCGCTAATGTCGCTAATGTCGCATACACCGCGCCTTGAGCCAACTCTTCCCCTACGTTTGGTCCAACGAATTCAACACTACGAATCTTAATGCCAGAATCTACTTCTTGAAGCATTCCTTTTACACGATCGCCAATGCCTGAATCATTATCCGTAGCTGGTAAACGAATCATGACATCTTGAACAGACCCCGTTGTCTGCACAATTGGACTTTCAATACCATTTTCATGGAGCTTACCACGGATTTTTTCTAAGTCTGCAGATTGTGAAAAATGGGTATCAAAAACAACACCACCAGTAAAATCCAATCCCCAGTTAAAGCCTTTTGATACGATAAAAAATAGCGAAACGGCCATTAAAAGTGCGGAAAAAACATAGCCCCATTTACGCATTTTCATAAATTCGGTCAATGGGAACGGGAGTTTAATCCCATTGATTTCACGGATAAAATGTCCGTCTTTATCTTTTGCAAAAATTTTCATCGTTCCCTACCTAAATTGATAATTTCTTAAGTTGTTTGCCGCCATAGAGCGCATTAACTAATGCTCGTGTTCCTGTAATTGCGGTAAACATTGAAATTGCCACACCAAGTGAAAGCGTAATCGCAAATCCTTGAATTGGGCCTGTCCCCACAGCATACAAGATAATTGCAGTTAAAATTGTCGTTAAATTCGCATCAAAAATAGAGGTAAACGCCCCGTTATAGCCTTCGTTAATTGCTTGTTGAATTGGACGACCATTACGAATTTCTTCTTTAATACGTTCAAAAATTAACACGTTTGCATCCACCGACATACCTAAGGTTAATACGATACCGGCAATCCCTGGCATAGAAAGTGTCGCACCAGGTAAAATGGACATTAAACCCACTAACAACACAATATTAATAACCAAAGCAAAACTTGCGATAATACCGAACATTTTGTAGTAGAACAGCATAAAGACAATCACAGCGATGAGTCCCCAGAAACTCGCATTAATCCCTTGTTCTACATTTTGTGCACCTAAAGATGGGCCAATTGTACGTTCTTCAACAATTTGAATTGGTGCAATTAATGCGCCAGATTTCAATAAGGTAGAAAGATTGTGCGCTTCCGCGATACTATCAACACCGGTAATTTGGAAGTTAGAACTGAAACGACCTTGGATCGTCGCCACATTAATGACTTCCTCATGTTTTTCTAAAATGGTTTTACCATTTTCGTCTTTTTTACCGTTATCTTTATATTCAACATAAAGCGTCGCCATTGGCTTCTTGTAATATTTTTTGGTGGTTTGAGACATAATCTCCCCACCTTCACCATCCAAGGTTACACTCACTTGTGGGGTGCTTGAATGCTGATCTAAACCAGAACTTGAATTAATAATATGCTCACCACCTAAGACCGCGCGTTTAAATAATGCGACAGGATGACCTTGGCGATCATATTTAACTTCCGAATCAGCTGGCAACATATTACGAGAAATTGCATCAGCTGTAACATTTTGATTTACGATACGAAACTCAAGTGTTGCAGTTGCACCTAAAATTTCTTTTGCGCGAGCAGTATCTTGAACACCTGGTAATTCAATTACAATACGTTCAGCGCCTTGACGTTGAATGACCGCCTCAGATACCCCTAGTTCAGCAACACGTTTACGCAAAATCGTTAAGTTTTGCTCAATGGCTAAGTCGCGTGCTTCATTTAATGCTGAAGTTGAAAGACCTAAATTGATACTATCGTTATCCAACTCTGTGATATCTAAGGTTGGATGCAACTGATGAATAATACGTTCCGCTTTAGAGCGTTGACTTGCATCAGCCAATGTGACAGACGTGCCAAAATGCTCAGTATTTTTAATTGTCGTATATTGAATTTTTTCTTTGCGAAGTTCGTTACGTAAACTGTCTTGTAATTGCTCTTGACGTTTTACAAGTGCAGCATTCATATCGACTTCCATCAAAAAACGAACCCCACCGCGTAAGTCTAATCCCCATTTCATTGGGTTAGCACCAAACATGCTTAACCAAGCTGGAGTGGCCGGAGCAAGATTTAATGCGGTGGTGTAATTATTGCCAAGACGTTCAGCAATTTTATCTTTAGCGAGAAGTTGATCATCGGTATTAGTGAAACGAGCTAGAATTGAGCCCTTCTCAAGCACGACAGATTTGGTTGGAAGATTATTGGTTTTAAGCACATCTTGAACTTGTCCAAGCACGCTAGTATTCGCTTCTTGACCGCGCGTACCGGAAATTTGCACCGCAGGATCTTCACCATAAATATTTGGAAGAGAATATAAAATCCCGATGGCCACAATAAAAATAACCATCAAATTCTTCCATAATGGATAACGGTTTAACATAGTTTTCCTTTTCTTTTCTAACGCACAGAGCCACAATTCGTGGCTCTGGAAAATAATTTAACGTTACTCTTAAAGTGATTTTAATGAACCTTTAGGAAGAACGCTCACAATGTAGTTACGATTAATCGTAATTTCTGTCGTGTCGTTTAACGCAATCACGATACTATCGCTACCTTCAGTTACTTTAGTAATTTTGCCGATTAAACCACCAGCAGTTAAAACTTCAGTACCCTTTGCAAGCTCAGACATCAATTTTTTATGTTCTTTATTGCGTTTAGCTTGCGGGCGATAAATCATAAAGTAAAAAATTAAACCAAAGATCACGAAAATAAATAACGTGGACATCGGGTTTTGTGCTTCCATTGTATGTTTTCCTTGTTAATTTAAGTTAAAAATTGCGCTTAAAATACCATAAATTGGCTCATTGGGAAAGGTGAACCACACCCAATATCCTACGTTATGGCGATTAATTTTATTTTTTCAAGATAACGATAAATTCTTTTTCCGAAGCGTAATATTGCTCGACCAAAGCAACAGAATTTTCCTTTGCAAAAATAGAAAAATTTTCCACCGCACTTTCAAGGTTTAAGATCAACATTAGCTCATCATTTTTATCCAAATTTTTTAAGGCTTTTTTGGCACTTAAAAGAGGAATTGGACATCGAAGTGCGGTTAAATTGAGCTGATATTTCATTCTTTCACTTGACGACGAGCACTCATGCTCTTGCCCATTTCAGCCAAAATATCCGCACTTAAGCATTCACGCCCCATTTCAAATAACGGTTCTTCTAACGCAATATGACGATCATAACCTTGAACAAAGCATTCAATTAAATGTTCATCAATATTTTGACGTTGTTCAGAAATAAGCTCTTCTAACTGCGCAGATAATGCATTCCAATTTTCATGCAAATATTCGTGCTGTTGTTCTAATTCATCAATGGAGCTTTGTGCTTGCGGAGCGACTTTGACTAATTGAGGGAAAAAATCTAATTCTTCATCCTCATGATGTAGGGGGGCGGCACGATTGAAATAAGTTAAAATCTGCTCAACATCATTTAATACAGCCTGAGTATAGCCGTGTTTTTCTAGATAATCAGGCAAAATGCTTAACTGACGACAAAAACGTTTTACCTTACTATGACAGGCATAAAGCATTTCAATAGGTTCATTCCAGGTGGTGAATTGTTGAGGTTCAAGAATTTGCATAAGGTTTCCTTTGTTAAAAAATGCGGTCAAAAAACATTTCATTTTTCTACCGCACTTTCATCAATTATGATTTATCCGCTAATTGTAATGGTGGAACAGGTTTGCCCATGCGAGCATAGAATTCCACCACAAAATCATCAAAACGATCATCTTCAATCGCTTGACGAATTTCCGCCATTAAACGTTGATAATAGCGTAAATTGTGAATGGTATTTAAGCGTGCACCTAAAATTTCACCGCACTTATCTAAGTGATATAAATAAGCTTTCGTATAGTTTTTACAGGTGTAGCAATCACATTCAGGATCTAATGGGCTCGTATCATCGCGATATTTTGCATTACGGATTTTAACAATACCATCAGTCACAAATAAATGGCCGTTACGTGCGTTACGAGTTGGCATTACGCAGTCAAACATATCAATACCACGACGCACGCCTTCCACTAAATCTTCTGGTTTCCCCACGCCCATTAAATAACGTGGTTTATCAGCGGGAATTTGTGGGCAGATATATTCTAAGATACGGTGCATGTCTTCTTTTGGTTCGCCTACCGCTAAACCGCCCACTGCATAACCGTCAAAGCCGATATTCACTAAGCCTTCCAATGAGACTTTACGTAATTCTTCAAATACGCCGCCTTGGATAATACCGAATAGCGCATTTTTATTGCCTAATTCATCAAAGCGATCGCGGCTACGTTTTGCCCAACGAAGAGACATTTCCATAGATTTTTTCGCATAATCGAAAGTAGCTGGATAAGGCGTACATTCATCGAAAATCATCACGATATCAGAACCTAAATCATATTGAATTTCCATGGATTTTTCAGGCGAAAGGAAGATGCGCTCACCGTTAATTGGATTTTGGAATTTCACGCCTTCTTCAGTGATTTTACGTAATTTACCTAAACTAAATACTTGGAAGCCGCCACTGTCAGTTAAAATCGGGCGATGCCATTGCATAAAGTCATGTAAATCACCGTGTTTACGCATGACTTCTTGACCTGGACGAAGCCATAAATGGAAGGTGTTACCCAATAAAATTTCTGCACCTGTCGCACGCACTTCTTCTGGCGTCATGCCTTTTACCGTACCATAAGTACCCACCGGCATAAATGCAGGGGTTTCTACGCTGAACGTGCCTTGTGGACGTTCAAATACCAAGCGACCACGACGCGCACTGCCGCTTGTTTTATCTAATTCATACTTCATTTTGGCTCCAACGAATAAACAGTTCGAAGATTTTTGTGAACAAAAAAGCCTGTTAAAAAATACAGGCTTTGTGCTATCATATTTCCAATGCTCTTTGAGCAGAGGCGGATCTGTTAAAATCAGTCCGCCAGTATGCACCTGACGGGCTGTTTGAGTAGATCCTTCATTTGTAATCAAATTGAGGATAAAAACTATGATTAATCTCATTATTAAACTAATCATTGTTATTCTACTTTGCCTACTATTGAAAGGTAGCGCTGGCTAGGTAGATTCTCCGACAAGGGATGGTTACCGCTCTTTATTGTAGGTGCTGACTAATTACAAGTCAAACAACTTATTCCAATCCTCTCACATTAGAATTTTTATTAATAAACATCGCATCGCCATAACTAAAGAAACGATATTTTTCTTGCACTGCATGTTTATACGCATTCATAGTATTTTTATAACCAGCAAAAGCTGAAACTAACATTATCAATGTGCTTTCAGGTAAGTGGAAATTAGTAATTAAACAATCTACCACTCGGAATTTTTTACCAGGATAAATAAAAATAGAGGTATCAGAAAAATAAGGCTCAATTAAATCTAGATTGCCAAATTCTTCTGCAGAAAGTGCCGCACTTTCAATAGAACGAACAGAAGTGGTTCCTACTGCAATCACACGTTTACCCACTTTTTTTGTTGCAATAATTGCATTGCAAACTTCTTGGGAAACTTCTACGTATTCTGTATGCATCACATGATCTTCAATATTTTCGACACGAACTGGCTGGAATGTTCCTGCGCCCACATGCAATGTAACAAATTCAAAATTCACGCCTTTCGCTTTAAGTTTTTCAAGTAAGGGCTCATCAAAATGTAAGCCTGCTGTTGGTGCTGCTACCGCACCCGGTACTTTACTATAAACGGTTTGATAACATTCTTGATCAGCTTCTTCATCTGGACGGTCGATATAAGGCGGCAATGGCATATGTCCAATGGATTGCAACACATCTAAAAGAGCGGTTGATTTATCACTTAATTCCACTTCAAATAATGCGCCATGACGCACTGTCATTACCGCTCTAATTCCATGATTTTCGCCTAATTTATCTTCACCTAAAAATAATTCAGTTCCTTCTTTTGGTGATTTTGATGAACGAATATGCGCTAAGAAACGATGCTCATCTAGCATGCGTTCAACTAAAACTTCAATTTTTCCACCGCTGGCTTTACGCCCAAACATTCTTGCAGGAATGACGCGAGTATTATTGAAAATCAATAAATCGCCTTCATTAATTAAATCCAATACATCTGAAAAAGTGCGATCAATTACCGCGCCATTTTCCCCATTCAAATGTAATAAACGGCAAGATGCTCTGTCCTCTTTTGGATAACGAGCAATAAGTTCATCAGGTAAATCGAAATTAAAATCTGAAACACGCATAATCAATATGGATAAAATAAAATGATGGTTAAGTCTAGTTTGAATTCAATATGAACTCAAGAAAAAATCAAATTAAGAGAATTTTATCCCCCTCATTGTATAGCTGTTAATTTAAGATTTGTTTCTTTCGAGAGATAATAGCTAAATATCTTATGATAGCCTTACATTAGCCATCAATGAGCATTCAAAATGTTAATAAACTATACCTACACGATCTTTTTGCTATCAAAAAAGATATCCTATAGAATGCCGAAATCAAGATAAGGTGAAAGACAATGACAAAGAAAAAAATAAAACCCGGATCAAATAATATTGCGTTGAATAAACGAGCAAGACACGATTATTTTATTGAAGATGAGATTGAAGCAGGCCTTGAACTACAAGGCTGGGAAGTAAAATCAATGCGTGCAGGCAAAGCCAATATTAGTGATAGCTATGTAATTTTCAAAAATGGAGAAGCTTTTTTATTTGGTGCCAGCATCCAACCTCTAAATGTTGCCTCAACTCACATTGTTTGCGATCCTACACGAACACGTAAATTATTACTCAATAAGCGAGAACTTGCCTCACTATTTGGTAAAGCTAATCGTGACGGATTCACTATTGTGGCGCTATCTCTTTATTGGAAAAGTGCTTGGGCAAAAGTTAAAATTGGCTTAGCAAAAGGGAAAAAACAACACGACAAACGCGATGATATTAAAGAGCGTGAGTGGAAAGTTACAAAAGATCGCATTATGAAAAATGCACATCGTGGATGATATGAAAAAAGCATAAAGCCCGAAATGATTCGGGCTTTATTGCATTGTTTATTTTACTTTAGGCAAGGCTAATTCAGGTTCTTTCGGTTTTTCTACCGCTTCAAAAGATTTACCTTTATTCGCATCAATAATTTGTTGAGTTTGATTTTCTAATGTAGTTAGCCCCATCTTATTGTAGGCTTCTTTCATTAAGAATAAACCTTCATAGGTTGCTTGCGCATCGGGATATTGTTTTAACATACCAACAACACGATTTGACACAGCTACCCAAGCATCTCGTTTAGCATAAAACTTCGCAATATCTAGCTCATGGCGAGCAAGGGCCGCTTTAATATAAGCCATACGAGCAAGCGCATCTTGTGTATAAGGACTATTTGGGAAATGCGTAACTAAACCTTGGAAATAATTAAATGCATTACGCATAGAAACCGTTTCACGTGTTGCGCGATCGATTCCAAAAAAATCTTGAATAAAATTATCGCTCATAGCCGAATATGCAAGACCTGTCATATAAATCACATAAGGTTGGTTTTGGCTTTGAGGGAACATACGAATAAAATCATTTCCCAACGTCTCAATATCCGTATAGTTTTGTGACTTATAATTTGCGTAAATCAAATCAATCATTGCTTGCTCTTGATAGATGCTGCCAGGGAAGCGCTCATTTGCAGCTTTTAAGTAGCGAATAGCTTCTGAATATCCACCTTCTTGCAACGCGTTTGAACCTTTCGTATAAAGTTCACTCACCGATGCTTGTTCAACATCTTTTGAGCCTGAACACCCAACTACCAATGCTGCCATTGCCAATAAAGCTAAAGATTTCATTTTACGCATTGTTTTTTCCTTAATTTTTACGAAAACCGATAAATAAGATACAATTGCCAGCTATTGTATAGAACATTAATCAATAAGCCAACTTTTAAAAAAACTTTGAGAGCCTTTTATGCCATTAATAACCCTTTCAGCTGAAATACAGTCAGAACAAATAGGACAACGCTTAGACCAAACGCTTGCAGAATTGTTCCCAGAGTACTCTCGATCCAGATTAAAAACTTGGATTGAAGCAGATCTCGTTAAACTTAACAATCAAATTGTCAATATTCCTCGAGAAAAAGTGCTGGGGGGAGAACACGTAGCAATTACCGTTGATATAGAAGATGAAACACGTTTTGAACCTGAAAATATCCCCTTGAATATTGTTTATGAAGATGATGATATTATAGTTATAAATAAACCCAAAGATCTTGTTGTTCATCCAGGTGCGGGGAATCCGAATGGAACTGTGCTCAATGCGCTACTCTATCATTATCCACCAATCGCAGAAGTGCCTCGTGCAGGGATTGTCCACCGCCTAGATAAAGACACAACCGGATTAATGGTCGTAGCTAAAACGATCCCCGCACAAACCAAACTTGTGCGAGATCTACAAAAACGAAAAATCACACGCGAATATGAGGCAGTCGCATCAGGCATAATGACTAAAGGCGGTACTGTAGATCAACCAATGGCTCGCCATGCAACCAAACGTACATTAATGGCTGTTCACCCTATGGGAAAACCTGCCATTACCCATTATCGTATTATGGAAAATTTCCGCAATTACACTCGCTTACGCTTGCGACTAGAAACAGGTCGAACCCACCAAATTCGTGTACATATGGCACATATAGCCCACCCATTATTAGGTGATCAAACTTATGGTGGACGCCCTCGCCCACCTAAAAATTCTAGTGAAGCATTTATGTCTGTTTTACGTGATTTCAAACGTCAGGCTCTACATGCCGTCATGTTACGCCTCGCACATCCAATTACAGGGGAAATGATGGAATGGTATGCGCCTTTACCAGATGATTTTGTGAAACTGCTCAACGCATTAAAAACAGATTATCTAGAACACCAAAATGAATTGGACTATTAATTAATGCGGATCATACAACCTAACTGGCCTGTTGCCGATAATATTCACGCCTTTACTACGACACGTGAAGGCGGTGTTAGTACTGCACCTTTTAATGATTTTAATCTTGGCGATCATGTCGGCGATGATAAAAGTGCGGTCAAAATTAACCGCGCTTTACTCGTAGAAAAATTTAGCTTACCTCAAGAGCCTTTATTTCTCACTCAAACTCACAGTACACGCGTTATTCAACTCCCTTATTTGGACGATAATTTAGAAGCTGATGCTGTTTATACCAATGAACCCAATCAAGTCTGCACTATTATGACAGCAGATTGCTTGCCCGTATTATTTACAACAAAACCCGGAAATGAAGTAGCTGCAACTCATGCAGGATGGCGAGGCTTATGCGACGGCATATTAGAAGAAACAATAAAATATTTTCAAGCCAAACCTGAAGAGATCATGGCATGGCTTGGACCAGCTATCGGTCCAACAGCATTCCAAGTAGGAAACGATGTGGTAGAGCAATTTATCGCCATAGATCAAAAAGCGAAACTGGCATTTCAACCAGATAGGAGAGAAAAAGAAAAATTCCTTGGTAATCTTTACCAAATCGCTACGCAACGATTAAACAACCTAGGTATTACTCAAATTTACGGTGGAGAACATTGTACCTTTAACGAAAAAGAATATTTCTTTTCTTATCGCCGAGATCATCAAACAGGACGAATGGCAAGTGTTATTTGGTTTGAATAAAAAAAAGAAAAGCATCTATTCATGCTTTTCTTCTTTTAAAATTCCAAACTTAGCTATTAATTCAACCAGAATAAATATCCCATTGTTGAAATTACAAGAATACATACTAGATTTAGAACAAAGCCAGCTTTTACCATTTCACTTTGTTTTACTTGACCAGAACCGAATACAATAGCATTTGGTGGCGTTGCAACTGGTAGCATGAAGGCACAAGATGCACCAAGACCAATAATTAATGCTAAACCAATTTCTGGCATACCCAATGATTGGGCGATAGAAATAAAGATTGGGACCAGCAGTGCCGCACTTGCTGTGTTAGAGGTAAATTCAGTTAAGAAAATAATGAATGTAGCAACTAACAAGCCAATAAGATAGAAATGTTGTCCTTCAATCATAAAGACAATGCTATCTGCTAAAATTTTACTTGCTCCAGAATCCTTCAATACTGCACTTAATGTTAATCCACCACCGAAAAGCATTAATACGCCCCAGTCGGTACTTTCTTGAATTTGTTTCCAGCTTGCAATGCCCGTAGAACAAATCACAATAGCGGCTAATAAAGCGACGACACTATCGAAGCTCGCAATATTTTTCTGCAAACCAAGTAAGCCTGAAATCAAAGGATTAATTTGCCCACTAAATACCCAAGTTAAAGCAATTACAACAAAAATAACAAGTGTTAATACACGCACTGAATTCATTTCAATGCGTTCAAAAGATTGCTCAAAATTAATATGAAGTTTTGGCTTAAAAATAATGTAAAGCGTACCAATCATCAGTGGTAGCAAAATGATCATTATTGGTAAACCGTACCATAACCAATCTGCAAAAGTTAAATGCAAGTTACTTGCTACAATCGCATTCGGTGGACTGCCCACAAGGGTTCCCATACCACCAATTGATGCACTATAAGCAATCCCTAATAACACAAACACATAAGTATTATGTTCTTTCTCATGATCAAGTTGGCTTAAAATCCCCATTGCGAGGGGTAACATCATAGCTGCTGTTGCCGTGTTACTCATCCACATAGAAAGGAAGGCTGTAATCAAAAAGAGATAAATAATGGCAATAAATAAATTACCGCGCGCTAACGCCATAATCTTATTAGCAATCATTTTATCGAGTTTTTGAATATGCAAGGCTGTAGCTAAAGAAAAGCCACCAAAGAATAAAAAGATTGTAGGATCAGCAAAAGCCACTAAAGCTTGTTTGGTGCTCACTAAATCTAGCGCAATCGCCAATAATGGCACCAATAATGCGGTAACCGTAACATGCAATGCCTCAGTTAACCAAAGCACTGCGACAAAAGCCAATAAAGCTAAACCAGCACTAGCCTTTGGCTCATAAGGTAGCACTTTTAATAACACAAAAAACAGCACTATATCTAAAATAAAAATAATGCCATTTTTGTGATTTTTGAAAGATTTCATCTCAGTCATAAAGTTCCTCCGTTAGTGTTCTAACTCGAACGGACTACAATGTTAAATGAATGTTAATAAGTTGCAATGCTCAATTTTCAGAAATGTGATCTAGTGCAATAAATTTCGATAAAAAAAGTGCGGTTATTTTTCACCGCACTTTTGCTCTTTCGTATTATTCGTCCGAATCATCTAAATCTAAGGGCTCTTGCGA
Source organism: Haemophilus sp. Marseille-P9675 (assembly GCF_916862695.1). Classification (NCBI taxonomy): domain Bacteria; kingdom Pseudomonadati; phylum Pseudomonadota; class Gammaproteobacteria; order Pasteurellales; family Pasteurellaceae; genus Haemophilus; species Haemophilus sp. Marseille-P9675. The sequence goes on along the minus strand of NZ_CAKASP010000001.1, from coordinate 71,804 downwards.
AAGTATAATTCCTGTCAGATCTGCGTAAATATAATCTTCTGGGAAAAAGGTTACGCCACCAAAGTTCACCGGAATATCGCTTTCACCGGCACTGCTTTCATCTGCACTGACTGGAATTGGCGCAAGGGCATGAATACCAATATCAAGGTTTTCTAATTGCTGAATTTGGCGTACTGCACCATATACAATAATGCCTTCCCAACCATTATCAACGGCAAGCTGAGCCAATTCTGCATCAATCAAACCACGGCGTACCGCACCACCACCATCAATGACAAGCACTCGACCTTCGCCGTTTTCCTCTAATACTTCAGCAATTAATCCATTACTTTCAAAGCATTTTACCGTAGTGACTTTACCGTAAAAATTACTTACGCCACCAAAGCTTGAAAAAATTGGCTCTACTACATCCACTTGTTCTGCATAAATATCGCAAAGTTCTGAAGTATCAATAAACATAACTTTCCCCTATCGATTGTTGAAATTTTGTTTGCTTTAGTATATGCCGATTTAGCTGATAAGCAAGCCTAAACTAAACAAGATATTGATTAATAAAGAAATCATAGACATTTGAGCCAACATTGGACGCAATTCTCTTGGCTGCTGACTACGATAAACAAAGATCGCATGTTTAGCTAACAATGGCATTGCCAATACAAATAAATAATTAGTCCAAGAAATGGCCGTTGCCACCGCAAATGCTAAATAACATAGGGCCGCTACACTTAATAAAATACAGTGGTAAACTCGCCCCTTATATGCACCTAAACGAACAGCTAGGGTATTTTTGCCAGCTTTCGCATCCTGTTCAATATCGCGTAAATTATTAATATTTAATACCGCACTTGCCAATAAGCCAGAACCAATAGCAGGCAAAATAATGTGGCTATCAATACCGTGAGTTTGCAAATAATAAGTGCCGCCAACACCAAGCAAACCAAAAAATACCAATACAGAGATATCGCCCAATCCCATATAGCCATAAGGTTTTGCCCCAACAGTGTAAGTAATGGCAGCAACAATAGCTAAAATACCAAGCCCAGCGAAAGCTAATAAACCCGAGAGGTTTTCATAAGCGATTCCAATCAAGAAACTTCCTGACAGAAAACTGGCCACCACCATTAGAATTAATCCCCATTTCAGTTCTTTTGCTGAAATTGCGCCTTTTTGAATGCCACGTAATGGCCCAATACGTTCTTCTGTATCTGAACCTTTTTGATGATCCCCATAATCATTGGCAAAATTAGAAAGAACCTGTAATAAAATTGTCGTGAGTAAACAAAGCGCCATTACAAGCCCATTAAAACCTTGTGGATTCGCCCAATAACCTAATGCCGAACCTGTAAAAATCGATGCCAACGCTAAGGGCAAAGTTTTTGGTCGAGCCGTTTCCCACCATATTTTCAATTTTTCATTTGTCATTTTTTTTGACCGTACTTTTGATTACAATAGGCTGCGTATTCTACACTAAGACACCCAATTTATGAATGATTTAACCTTATCGCCTATCGCCATTATCCACACGCCTTATAAAGAAAAATTCTCCGTACCACGCCAACCTAATTTAGTTGAAGACGGAGTAGGCATTGTAGAACTCTTACCGCCGTATAATTCGCCTGAAGCCGTTAGAGGATTGGAACAATTCAGTCACCTTTGGTTAATTTTTCAGTTCGACCAAATCCAACAAGGAAAATGGCAACCCACCGTACGTCCTCCGCGGTTAGGCGGTAATCAACGAGTTGGCGTGTTTGCTTCACGCACAACGCACCGCCCAAATCCTCTTGGTTTATCCAAAGTCGAATTACGTCAAGTAGAATGTATCAACGGTAACGTTTTTCTCCATTTAGGTGCGGTGGATTTAGTGGATGGCACGCCGATTTTCGATATCAAACCCTATATTGCCTATGCGGATAGTGAGCCAAATGCGCAATCGAGCTTTGCTCAAGAAAAACCACCAGCAAAACTGACTGTTGAATTTACCGAGCAAGCCAAAAGTGCGGTAAAAAAACGAGAAGAAAAACGGCCGCACTTAAGTCGTTTTATTCGCCAAGTGCTAGAGCAAGATCCGCGTCCAGCCTATCAACAAGGTAAACCGAGTGATCGTATTTATGGAATGAGTTTGTACGAATTTAATGTGAAATGGAAACTCAAAGCTGGAACAATAGATTGCGTAGAAGTGATTAACATTGAATTTTGTGGATAGATTTCAATCATCGAATATGATGATATTTTATCCACATTCTCTTAAAAATAGATACACAGACTTCATTGTAAGCTATTTGTTATGTTAACTAGTCATATTGCTCAAATAAAAAACACCGCCAAATGCGGTGTTTTTATCATGAGTTTTAGTTATTTCATAAAAGGGACACGCTATATGAATCCACTTACATATTTATGATGCCTAAATTAGCATACTTACCAATCTGTTAATAAATTAACTGAGATACAATCCGCCATTTACATGCAACGTTGTGCCTGTAATGTAAGCCGCATCATCAGAAGCTAAGAAAGCAACGGCTTTAGCGATATCTTTGGCTTCACCTAAACGACCTGCTGGAACATTAGATAAAATACCTGCTTTTTGTTCATCAGTAAGCACTTCTGTCATATCCGTTGCAATAAAACCTGGTGCAACCACATTTACCGTAATACCTCGTGCAGCCACTTCTTTCGCTAAAGATTTAGAAAAACCAATCACACCCGCTTTTGCCGCACAATAGTTAGTTTGTCCTGGATTACCCATTGAACCCACCACTGAACCAATATTGATGATACGACCAAAACGTTTTTTCATCATTGAACGTAACATGGCTTTAGAAAGATGATACACCGAAGTTAAGTTAGTTTGCATAATATCAAACCACTCATCATCTTTCATACGCATCAATAAATTATCGCGAGTAATACCTGCGTTATTCACGAGAATATCAATATCGCCAAAATCATTTTTAATTTGCTCAAGTAAAGTTTCGATAGATTCTTTATCCATTACGTTTAAAACTAAACCTTTACCTTTATCTCCTAAATATGCAGAAATTGCTTCTGCACCTTTTTCAGATGTTGCAGTACCAATTACAAACGCACCTTTTGAACTAAGTTCTTCTGCAATCGCACAACCGATACCACGAGTAGCCCCTGTCACTAAAGCAATTTTACCTTGCATTTTTTCTTCCTTTTACGCTAAAAATTCTTCTACAGCATTGAATGATGCAACATCATTTACAGATATTGCTTGTAAATCACCCACAATGCGTTTGGTTAAACCATTTAATACTTTACCTGGTCCCACTTCAACAAGTGCTTGAACGCCATCTTGCGCCATTTTTTCAACTGTTTCAGTCCAACGAACTGGGCTATATAACTGACGAACAAGTGCGGTACGAATTTCTGCACCTTCAGTTTCAGCTTTCACATCAACGTTATTTAATACCGATGTTGTTGGTGTATTAATTTGAATATTCTCAAGTGTAACCGCTAATTGCTCTGCAGCTGGTTTCATCAAGGCACAGTGAGAAGGCACACTCACAGCTAACGGCAATGCACGTTTCGCCCCCGCTTCTTTACATAATGCAGCCGCACGCTCAACTGCAGCTTTCGCACCTGCGATAACGACTTGGCCTGGTGAGTTAAAGTTTACCGCAGATACGACTTCGCCTTTCTCTGCTTGTTTACAAGCTTTAATAATCGCTTCATTATCCAAACCAATGATTGCATACATCGCGCCAGTACCTTCAGGAACAGCTTGTTGCATTAATTTTCCGCGCAATTCCACTAATTTGATCGCATCTTGGAAATCCAACACTCCAGCACAAACCAAGGCTGAATACTCACCTAAGCTATGCCCTGCCATCACTTCTGGTTTTAATTGAGGAAATTTTTCTTGCCATACGCGATAGATAGATACGGATGCAGCCAAAAGTGCGGGCTGAGTTTGCCATGTTTTATTAAGTTCTTCAGCTGGGCCTTGTTGAACAAGATGCCATAAATCATAACCAAGCGCATCAGATGCTTGTTTAAATGTTTCAGTAACGATTGGATATTCAGTTGCAAGATCAGCAAGCATACCGACAATTTGGGAGCCTTGACCTGGGAAGACCATTGCGAATTTTTTCATTATGTTTTGTCCTATTGTTTTTTAATTAAGAATTCTTCTTCGGTAATTAAAATCGGGTTTCGCCGATGGCGACTTACTTTTTCTTTGCTCGCCAAAGAAAAAGTAAGCAAAAAGAAAAGCGCCCCTGCTTTTCCTTATTTGCTTTGTTCCATTGAATTTGCTTAACGGAAATTTTCTGAACTCGCTACGCTCAAACAGACGAAAATTTCCTACAAATTCAATTCCACAAAGGTAGAAAAGAAGGGAACCCAATTTGTTCTTTCTCCTATTTAAAGTGCGATCAAAACTCAAAATATTTTTTGTTCTTAAAATGAATTCAAAATTAACCGCACTTTTTAAATAATGCTCCGATAAATTCGGGGCCCCATATAAATCGCCTTTGCGACTTTCAATTTTTAGGCAATTTGCGTCTGTTTGAGCGTAGCGAGTTCAGCAAATTGCCGTTTAGAAAATTGAAACAAAGCAAAGAACAGCGATTTAACTGGGGCGTGTTTTCTTTGCCTACTTTCTTTTACACGTGTAAAAGAAAGTAGGTCGCCATCAGGCGAAACCTGACAACAAAATACTAAAAGTGCGGTCAAAATTAACCGCACTTTTTAAATTACTTACCTATTCTAACAAATTAATTAGAAGCGTACTAATGCTGAACCCCAAGTCCAACCACCGCCAAAGGCTTCTAATAATAATAACTGCCCACGTTGAATACGGCCATCTCGAACAGCCTCATCTAAAGCGACAGGCACAGTAGCTGCACTGTTATTAGCGTATTTATCTAACGTTACCACCACTTGCGACATATCCATTTCTAATTTTTTAGCTGTCGCTGTAATAATACGTAAATTTGCTTGGTGTGGCACAAGCCAGTCTAAATCTTTTTTATCTAAATTATTTGCTAAAAGTGTTTCTTCCACCACATTTGAAAGTTCACGAACTGCCAATTTAAACGTTTCGTTACCTTGCATCTCGATATATCCAGATTTTTCTACGCCACGTTCAGGTTGAGCTAAAACAAGGGCATTATGTTTATCTGCTGAAGCGTGTAAATGAGTGGAGATAATCCCTTCTTGTTCACTCGCTTCAAGAATTACCGCTCCCGCACCATCACCAAATAGCACAACAGTGCTGCGATCAGTTTCATCTAATTTACGAGAATTGAGATCTGAGCCTATCACCAAGGCTTTTTTCACTTTGCCTGCACGAATAAATTGATCTGCCACGCTCAATGCATAGACAAAGCCAGTGCAAGCTGCTGCCAAATCAAAAGAAATCGCATCATCAATATTTAATAACCCTTGTACTTGGCACGCTGCACTCGGATAAGCGTGTGAGTGACTTGTAGTTGCAACAATAATCAGTTCAATATCTTGAGGATTAATTTGAGCAGCTTCGATCGCATTTTTTGCCGCTTCAAATCCCATTGTTGCAACAGTTTCATCTGCCGCTGCGATACGACGTTCACGAATACCGGAACGAGTGACAATCCATTCATCTGATGTATCAACCATTTTTTCCAATTCCGCATTTGTGCGGATGTAGCTTGGTAAATAACTACCAGTAGATAAAATTCTGCTATTCATACTCAATAAGATAAGCGATTAAAAAAAGGAAAAAATTGAGACACCGGATTATTTTCCGATGTTAAAAGAAATGTAGAGATAGTAATACGGGGACCAATGTCCCCGCCCATCACATCTAACGCCAAGGTTAGACGAGTCAAGTGAATACCTATAAGTAAAAATTACTTATTGATCACTTTGCGACCACGGTAGTAACCGTCTGCAGTTACGTGGTGGCGTAAGTGAGTTTCACCGCTTGCTTTATCCACTGATACTGCAGCAGTAGTTAACGCATCGTGTGAACGACGCATGTCACGACGTGAACGAGATTTTTTATTTTGTTGAACAGCCATTGGCCATACTCCTAAATTTAATTTACTTTTGCTTTAAATTAGCTAATACAGCGAACGGGTTCGGTTTTTTTGCCAATTCGTCAGGCAATTCGCCAAAAACCTGTTCCTGCGCGGACACTTCACAGTGTTCAGATGAATGCATTGGTACAAGCGGCAAAGCTAAAATTAGCTCATCTTCCACCGTGCCAATTAAATCTATTTCGCCAAACTCATTGAACTCGATTGGCTCATAAATTTCCGGCAATACATCAGCTTGATCCCAATTAGCCACTGGACTATAAGTAAACTCACATTCCAATGTTTGTTTGTAAGGTTCGTTACAACGCTGACATTCTAATTCAACATCAACTTGCACTTTACCTTTCATCACCACTAATTTTTGTGGATCAATATAAAACGATAATGTTACCTGTGCATCGCTGAGCACGTTTACCACTGATTCTGTCAAACGCTCAAGCTGATTAGCAGCATAATAGCCAACATAATCAAGCCGTCTTTGAGCATCTTTTACCGGATCAACGGTTAGGGGTAGTTTTACCTTTTGCATAGGGCGTGAATATTACCTGTTGTTGCGAAGATAGTCAAAGGGAAATCACGTTTTTTATGTAAGAAAACTCGTAATTTCCCCCCCCACTCAATTAACTTTTACAGGAATTGCCTTTTTTCATCACTTTACCAAAATCATTTTTCGAATCCGGTTTTGTCATATTATTTGGCGCACCTTTTTGTACAGGATAAACAGAATCCATTTGCCATTGATTCCAGCCACCATCATAAATCAAAGTATCTTTCCAGCCGGCTAATTGAGTCATAAACCAAGGTACGCCGGCTCGCCAGCCTGTACCACAATAAAAGGCTAATTTATTACCTTTTTCGATACCTTGAGTTTTCCACAAAGCAAAAATTTCATTTGGGTTACGCAACGTGCCATCTGGATCATAAAAATCAGCCATATTGGAAGAATCAGTACCGGCAAAACCCCAAATTGCTCCTCGCGGTTCACCTTTGCCTGGAATGTAATCATATCCACTCACTTTGCCAGTATATTCATCCCAAGCGCGGTTACTAATGAGTTTCAAGCCATTTTGTTGTGCCAACATAATTTCTTTCGGCGTTTCAATATCAATCGCAGGATTTGCCGGAATTGTTACACCAAAATGAGTTTCAGGTATTGGTGTATTCACTGTGGTTTCTGTTGGTAAATTGGCATCCATCCAAGTAGAAAGATTGCCATTTAATACACGCACATCTTTCACGCCAGCCCATTTTAAAGCCCAAAATACGCGATAGGCTGCCAACTGATTATCTGAATACAAAATAATAGTTTTGTCCGCCGTAATACCATTTTTCAACAAGTTTTGCTCAATCACTTCCGGCGATGATAAATTCCAAATCGGGCCATTTTCGATCCAATCTGTATCAAAATGATAAGCGCCAACAATATGTTGTACATAGCCTTGGGATTTTTCTAACGGTCCCCAAGACACTTCAAAAATCGCAAATTTATCATTGTCGTAAGTTTCTGGTTTTTCGCCTTTCAGCACAGAATTAATCCATTCCGGAGAAACGCTATATTGGAAATTTTGAAAATGTTCTAATGGATAATCTGCATTAGCGTAACTGATAAAATCATTAAATACGCGAGTTTTATAGCCTTTTGCGGCGAAATCAGCACTAATGCAAGCTAAATTATCCAGATTAGAATCATAAAATACCAAGGTTTTATCCTTAGTAATCCCCTTGCCAGCTGCAAAAGATTCAAATTTATCCGGCGCAATGGAATCTAGCCATGAGCAAGAAAATTGCACGGCGTTAGGAATATGTCCACCACGCGTCGTATTTTTATCTTTGAAACCGTTGTAAAGACTATCTTGGCGAGAATCAATAATCACATAATTCGGATTATTCAAATTATCCAAAAGTTCTTTTGTTTCAATAGTTTTTACTTGATTGTCATCACAAGCTGCAAGTGCAAATACAATGCCAATACCTAATAAAGAGCGGTTAAATTTCATTGAGTTTCTCCTTTTTATCTTTTCACGAATAATCTGTTACCAATCCAACACCCTAATAAAATAAAGCCTGTGGCAAGCCAGCCTTGCCAAGAAAAATAGGCGATTGCCACTAAGGAATTTGTCACTGTGCAGCCACCAGCTAATGCTGCGCCTAAGCCCATTAAAACACCTCCTAAAATACGTCGTAAGGCTTCTTTTGGCTGAGGCATTCTGAGATTAAAATCGCCACTAAGTTTTGCCATTAAAAATGCCCCCAATGGAATCCCGAGCACAAATAAACTCCCCCAGTTTAAATAACGTTGCTGACCGATGACTAAATATTGCACCACATTAGCCGAAGGCACAGAAATACCATAGCCAAAATTGCGCCCAGCCTTAGCACTAAAATACCAAGCGCCCCCCCCCAATAAACCGATTAATAACGCCCCCAAATAAGGATTCCAACTACGCTTAAAAGTGCGGTCAAAAAATGAAAGATTTGAAAGATTTTCTTGGGAAACAATTTTTTCACGGCGAGAAAACAGAATCAGCGTGGCGATAATTAAAATCGCAACCAACCACCAAGGAGAAATGGAGAATGTTAAATAAATATTATTCCATTGTGTGGTTTGTTGGGTTAATCCACCAATGAATTGACGAAGGCTGCCAGTTTGTGTTGAAGCCATTGTGAGCGCAAAAGCAAACAGAGCAAGTAAACTGCCTAACGCCCCTTCAGCACTGCGAAACCAAGCTCCGCTCCCACAACAATTACTTAACACCATACCAATGCCAAATAATAATCCACCTAAAATACTGGCAAGCACAGGCAACTGAGATGTAGGAATTTTAATGAGTTCAAATTCAGCCAGTGTAAAAAGCCCGATAGATTGCACACTGACAGCAATTAAAAGTGCGGTAAAAAAACGGAAATTTTTTTCAAATAAAAAACGACGAAAACCAGAAACAAAACAGAATTGTGTACGTTGAAGTAGAATGCCGAAAGCTATTCCAATAAATAAGCCGCTAAACATAGATTAAACCTTAATACTGATGGCGGAAATGAATTGCTGATATTAAAACATAATTGTTCTGTAGCTGTCATTATTTAAATAGTTGGAAGAATAAAAAAAATTGCTATAATCACGCCTCTTTTTTTAACAAGGAAAGATAATGATGACTTCAAATTCTTATTGGCAACGCTTAAAAGTGGCATTTCAATATGTCATGCCGCAAATTTATTTAACTCAAATTGCAGGCTGGTTTGCTAAACAAAAATGGGGTGTGCTAACCCATGTTGTAATTAAAGCTTTTGCGAAAAAATACAACATTGATATGAGCATTGCGCAAAAAGAACAATTTTCTGATTACGCAAGTTTTAATGAATTTTTTATTCGTCCGTTAAAAGAAAACGCGCGTCCAATTAATCAAAATCCTACCGCACTTTGTTTACCAGCAGACGGTCGCATTAGCGAGTGCGGTCATATTGACGATAATCTTTTATTACAAGCTAAAGGGCATTTTTTCAGCCTAGAAGACTTACTGGCAGAAGATAAAGAATTAGTGGAAACCTTTAAAAATGGTGAATTTGCCACTACTTATCTTTCTCCTCGTGATTATCACCGAGTACATATGCCGTGCAATGGTACGCTACGCAAAATGATTTATGTGCCAGGTGATTTATTCTCTGTAAACCCATTTTTAGCCCAACATGTACCAAATTTATTTGCGCATAATGAACGCGTGATTTGTGTATTTGATACTGAATTTGGCACAATGGTACAAATTTTAGTCGGCGCAACCATTACTGCAAGTATTGGCACAACTTGGGCGGGCGTAATTAATCCACCACGCCACAACGAAGTGAAAACTTGGACTTATGAAGGCGAAAGTGTGGTCAAATTATTGAAAGGTCAAGAAATGGGTTGGTTCCAACTTGGTTCGACAGTAATTAATTTATTCCAAGCCAATCAAGTGCGTTTGGCTGAGCATTTAAGCGTCAACGAACCTGTTCGTATGGGCGAAATCTTGGCATATAAAAAATAATTTTTAACGAAAGGAAAACATCAAATGAATTTTGAACACGTAAAATTAGAAAGCATTTCTGAAAAAGGTAGCTACGGGATTGGTTTGCAAATTGGCCAACAATTAGCCGATAGCCAAATGGAGATCACCGTTGAAGCTGTGGCGAAAGGGATTTTTGATGCATTAAATCATAACCAGCCAGCATTAGACATCAATGACTTAATGCATTCGGTTCAAGCACTTCAACAACAAGCAGCTGAAGCACAACAAGCGCAATTTAAAGCAATCGAAGAAGAAGGCAAAAAATTCTTAGAAGAAAATGCGAAAAAAGCGGGCGTAAACGTAACCGACAGCGGTTTACAATACGAAATCATAACTGAAGGCAATGGCTCAAAACCAGCTGCAACAGATAAAGTGCAAGTACACTACACTGGTACATTACTAGATGGCACTGTATTCGACAGCTCTGTTGCTCGTGGCACACCAGCTGAATTCCCTGTAAATGGTGTAATCCGTGGTTGGGTTGAAGCATTACAAATGATGCCTGTGGGTTCTAAATGGAAACTCACTATTCCACACGAACTTGCTTATGGTGAACGTGGCGCTGGCGCATCAATTCCGCCATTCTCCACACTCGTATTTGAAGTAGAATTATTAGATATTCTTTAATCGAAAAATACGATACCAATAAAGGCAAAGTCATAAAGATTTTGCCTTTATTGTTAAAATAATGTTATTATTTTATCCGACAAATTTCATTTGTCTTATATCGCAAGTTTTGTGTATAGGAAAATGGGCACTTCTTTTTTTCACTGCATTCATTATTTATACCTTTCTTGCAAATCTTTCTTTTCAATAAATTTAGGTTATCTTATGAAAGAGATTTGGCTACAATTTAAACAAAATTACTTAATTAAATACTGGAATCCGATTGTCGCAGTGACTGCAGCAGGTTTGCTTTCCGCTTATTACTTTGGAGTAACAGGCACTTATTGGGCTGTGACAGGGGAATTTACTCGATGGGGAGGACATGCATTACAAGCATTAGGCGTTGATGTATCTGAGTGGAGCTACTACAAAATCATAGGAATGCAAGGTAACATCTTCTCACGTGTTGATGGTGTCATGATCTTAGGCATGTTTGCAGGTTGTATTTCTGCAGCACTTTGGGCAAATAATGTAAAATGGCGCAACCAACCACATAAACGTCGGATTGTTCAAGCTTTAATTGGCGGTGCATTAGCAGGATTTGGCGCACGTTTAGCAATGGGATGTAATTTAGCTTCACTTTTTACAGGTATTCCACAATTTTCGGTACACGCTTGGTTCTTCACTATCGCAACTGCAATAGGTACTTATGCGGGTGTAAAAGTCACATTACTACCAATATTTCGCGTTAAATTAGAACTGAAAAAAGGCGCAGCGAAAATAAAAGAAACAGATCCTAAACAAGCACAGCGCCGTTTCTGGATTGGTATGATTGTATTTTTTGCTTATCTTATTGCTTCACTTTATGTCATGACTCAATCTATTAAGCTTGGTTTTGCTATGCTTTGTGGTTTGGCTTTCGGGTTATTAATTGAGCGTGCTCAAATTTGTTTTACCTCAGCTTTCCGCGACTTATGGGTAACTGGGCGTGCTTATATGGCAAAAGCGATTATTTTTGGAATATTAGTGGGCACCATTGGTGTATTTAGCTACATTCAACTTGGCGTCTCGCCTAAGATTATGTGGGCTGGTCCCAATGCGATTATTGGCGGTTTATTATTCGGCTTTGGTATTGTACTCGCTGGTGGTTGTGAAACAGGTTGGATGTATCGCTCAATGGAAGGTCAAGTGCACTTTATGTGGGTTGGATTAGGTAACGTAGTCGGTTCAACTTATCTCGCCTATGTTTGGGATGATATCGCTCCTGTTTTAGCACTTGATTACGAAAAACTTAATTTACTAAAATCTTTCGGGCCAATAGGTGGCTTACTTGTGAATTACGGTTTATTAATTTTATGTTTAATTGCCGTAGTCTGGTGGGAACGTCGTTTCTTAGCCAAAGCAAAATCTCAAATAACCGCACAAACTGGCTGTGGATGTAATTAACCAAAAGGAGCATAATCATGGCATTTACTATTGTTCAAAAATTAGATAAAGATCCAAAAGACATTTCACCCGATTATACATTAGATACGTTAGGCGAACCCTGCCCTTACCCCGCTATTGTAATGTTAGAAACCATGCCACAATTACAAAAAGGTGAAATTTTAGAACTATTAAGCGATTGCGCACAATCTATCAACAACATTCCTATTGATACTAAAAATCATGGCTATACACTGCTAAGTGTGGAGCAAGATGGAACAAAATTGCGTTACTTAATTCAGCGTTAAAAAATGGCTCCATAAGGAGCCATTTATTATCTCCCCATAAAATCAAATTAATCTTCGCCCCAAACCTCTTTAGCGATTTCTTCAACGTGGCGCACTTTTGCCCATTGTTGGGATTCACTCATAATATTGCCTTCCTCTGTAGAGGCAAAACCACATTGAGGGCTTAAACAAAGCTGTTCGAGAGGCACATATTTTGCAGCTTCCGCAATTCGTGATTTAATCACATCTTTATCTTCTAAATCAGGAAATTTAGAACTCACCAAACCAAGTACAACGCGACCTTTATGTGGATTTTGTGCAAAATATTTTAATGGCTCAAAACCACCTGAACGATCATCATCATATTCCAAGAAATATCCATCATAATTAGTCTTAGCAAATAATGCATCTGCTACTGGATCATAAGCACCACTTAATAAATATGTTGAACGGAAATTACCACGGCAAACATGCGTTGTAATCACCATATCAGCAGGCTTATCTGCCAATACCACTTGAATATTCTCAAGTGCTTGAGCTTTATCTGCCTCAAATTCAGGTTTTAAGTGGTTATTACAGAGTGAACCCCAGTAAACATCATCAAATTGTAAATAACGGCAGCCAGCATGATAAAAAGCTTTAATCGCTTCTTTATAAGCCTGTTGAACATCTTTAGCAAATTCTTCGCGTGTAGTATAAATGCCCGTATCCCACTGGATAGGATACATTAATTGATTGGGACTAGGGATGGTATATTTAACTATACCGCGACCACCAACAATAGCATTCAATTTCTTAAAATGCTCAATAAATGGATGATTTGGATTCCAAGAAACCTTTCCACAACAACGTGTATTATAAGGTTTCGTTTCAACACCATTAAATTTATAGCCATGTTCAGGGTGATAACCTTCAATACCATTTAATTCTTCTAGAAAATCAATGTGCCAAAATGCACGACGATACTCACCGTCAGTGATAATTTGAATACCCGCATCTAACTGAGCTTGGACTAACTTTGTAATTTCTTGATCTTCAATCTCAGTTAATTGTTCACGAGAAATTTCACCTGATGCAAATTTTAAACGAGCCTCTTTTAATACTTGTGAACGTAAATAAGAGCCGACTGTGTCTGCATGTAATGGGAGGATTTTTGACATTTTACTTCCTTATTTTATGATTTAATTAGAAGAATTCTAACGTATTTTCAACATCCCTTCTACTTTTCACTAATTCCTTGTGAACAAGCATAAGCCGAGCTCCACGCCCATTGGAAATTATAGCCACCTAGCCAGCCTGCCACATCCAGCACTTCACCAATAAAATACAAACCGCTTACTTGATTACTTTCCATTGTTTTAGAAGAAATTACTTTAGTATCCACACCGCCCATTGTCACTTCAGCTGTGCGATAACCTTCTGTGCCATTAGGGGTAAATTCCCAGTGATGAATAAAATCCATTAGATTTTTTACCCGCACTTTACTGATGTTAGCGATAACTTCATCTTGCACAAGGCCTTGTTCAATCCAAAGCTCGACCAATTTTTTCGGAAGTAATCGAACCAAGATGGTTTTCAACATTTGTTTTGGTGAATGTTGTTTAGCTTGATTAATTTCCTCCTCCACATTGTGGTTCGGTAATAAATCAATTTCCACTGACTCAGTGGGCTGCCAATAATTGGAAATTTGCAACACCGCAGGGCCTGAAATACCACGATGAGTAAACAAAAGCTGGTTGTGAAACGATTTTCCGCACAGGGCAGTGATCGTGACTGGCAAGCTAATGCCTGAAAGTGCGGTTAAAAATTTATCTGTTTCTCGATACGTAAAAGGTACCAAACTCGCGCGAGGAGGAATAACTGGAATGCCAAATTGTACCGCGATTTGATAGCCAAATGGCGTTGCGCCAAGCCCTGGCATAGAAAGCCCACCTGTGGCGACAATCAAATTTTTACATTGCCATTGGGTTGAATTTACCTGTAAAACAAACCGCACTTTTTCATCATTTTGAATCCGTTCAACTTGAGAAACTTCGCTACGCAATAAAATCTTAGCACCATATTTATCACATTCAGATTTCAGCATTTCAACAATTTGTTCTGCGCCATCATCGCAAAATAATTGCCCCAATTCCTTTTCGTGATAAGCAATCCCCTGCTCCGCCACTAAGGAAATAAAATCCCAATTGGTATAACGAGCAAGGGCAGATTTGACGAAATGAGGATTTTGTGAAAGGTAATGAGCAGGCGTAACCTCTAAATTGGTGAAATTACAAAACCCGCCGCCCGACATCAAAATCTTACGTCCGATTTTTTTGCCGTTGTCGAAAACTGTCACTGACTTGCCTAATTTAGCTAACTGTGCTGCGCAAAATAATCCAGCCGCACCTGCACCAATAATAATATTTTCAGAATATTGGCTCACGGATTTTGCCCTTTTTCACCACGTTGTAAAAAATCTAACATCTTCATTCGTTGAATAACAGAACGACGATCCACTGCCGCATTACCAGAATCTAATAATTGCTGTAAATACGCACTGGCTTGTTGATATTGACGATTTTCTAAGGCAATCGTCGCCAACAAAGAAAGGCTCGATACTTCATTTTTATCTTTTGCCAATGCTTCATTCAAGAGTTGTTCTACTTTTGGGGTGATTTGCTGACCTGATTGATAATAAAGTGCGGTGGCAGCCAAGCCTAAAATATTAGGTTTACTTCCTGATATTTTTTCTGCATTAGAATAGGCCACAAGCGCACTATCAAATTCATTATTCTGCACATAGGCTTCGCCAAGTTGAAGCCAAGTTTCCGCATTATTCGGATCAGTTCTCAGTTTATTTTGGATCTTCTCAATCACATTTTCATTTTTGTGTTCATCATTCATTTCAACATTTTGATTATGTTGCTCAATCATCGATTGCTCACCTTGTTGAACACGACTAAAACGATCAAGGGAAAAATAATAAGCGGTTGGAATAGCAATTAATAAAAAGAAAACCACAAAAGAAAGTTTGTGATTACTTTTCCCGAAAAAATCTGTCTTTTGTTCATTTTGCTTAGGATCCGAATGAGCCTCAGCATCAACAGAAAAATATCGCTGTTCTTTTTCCAATGCACTTCCCTGATCGACTGAAGATAGAGACGATTTTTTCCTATTTGAGAAGTAAAGCAATGCGGCAGCTAAAATAAAAAGAGCGACTGGCAACAGCCACAACAATGCCGTATTCCATTTGAACGGTGGTTTGTAATTCACAAAATCACCAAATCTAGCCGTCATTTGATCAATAATTTGCTGATTGCTTTTGCCCTCATCCACCATTTTGTACACTTCAAGACGCAAGTCATAAGCAATTGGTGAATTAGATTCCACCAAATTTTGGTTTTGACATTGTGGGCAGCGTAAAGATTTTGCCAATTCTACGGCGCGAGTACGATCATCTTGATTTTGGAATTGATAGGTATCCACCATTTCCGCTTGTACGAATAAGGAAAATGCGAATAAAAGTGCGGTTGCAAAAAAGGCTGTTTTTTGAACCTGAATAAAACCACGAGTAAAAATATCTAATATGCTTTTCATTTGTTCTTCAATGCTTCAATTTTTGGCAGAAAGACTGTTTGCCAAGTTTCTTTATCCAGTAAACCAGAATGGCGATAACGAATCACACCATTTTCATCCACAAGATAAGTTTCTGGCGCGCCATCCACGCCTAATTTTAATCCCAATTCACCCTGGCTATCATCAATGGTGAAGACGAACGGATTGCCCATTCGCTTAAGCATTTCAATGCCATTTTGAGGATTGTCGCGATAATCCACTCCCACAATAGGGAACGTTTTTGCAATCTCAATTAACAGAGGATGTTCTTCCTTGCAATAACCACACCAACTGCCCCACACATTTAATAAAAATGGCTGTTTAGGAAAATCCTTCGGGCTTACGATTTGTGATGGCTCATGTAAATTAGCCTGATAAAACTCTGGAACAGGTTTATCAATCAAAGCCGAAGCAATTTTTTTCGGGTCTTGATTTAACCCAGCAATTAATAATACACACACGCCTAAAAGCACAAAGAGCGGTGCAAAAAAGATAAGTTTTTTGTTCATTATTTTTCCTGTTTTCTGCGCAATCCGAAGATGCTACAAAGTGCGCCAAACGCCATTAAAATACCGCCAGCCCAAAGCCAACGAATCAGTGGTTTATAGTGTAAGCGGAAAGTAAATTCTCCTTTGCCGAGAGAATCGCCCATCACAATATATAAATCCCCCCAGAACCCACCATCAAGCCCCACTTCACTCATTGTCATTGTTCGCACATCGTAATAACGGCGTTCGGGGATAATTTCTGCATAAGGCTTGCCATTTTCAGTTACGTCAAAAAAGGCGACTTCTGCCGTAAAGTTTGGCCCGATTTCATTAGAAAATTGACGATAATGAAATTCATATTGCCCCAATTTTTGACTTTGTTGCGGCGCTAAACGCACACCAATTTCACTACCAAAATAACCACTCATCACCGCCCCAATAGTCACAATCGCCACGCCACAATGCGCTAAAATCATCCCAAATTGAGACAAGCGAATTTGTCGCCAATTTTGCCATAAAGTGACGAACAAAAGCCAAATCGCAAGAGTTAATAACACAAAGGCGAAAGCATGGAAATGTAATGCAGAATTATTGTGTAGCTGTTGCCAAATCATCAAGCCAGCAAGAATTAAAGACGGAATAAAAAACCATGCGCAACGTACCAATAATGTGTGATCAAATTGCGCCCGACGGATGGTAAGGGAAACCACCATTAGGATTAAAATCACCGTAATAATTGGGAAGAAAATACTATTAAAATAAGGACTTCCCACCGAAATTGATCCCCAATTCATCGCTTGGAATAACATCGGGTAAAAGGTGCCTAAAAAGGTGGAAACAGTGGCAATCGTCAGCAAAATATTCAGTAATAAAATGCCACCCAATTTAGAAACGAACTGAAATTTCATCGCACTTTCTGATGAACTGCCCGCACGCAAAGCGAATAATCCAAAGGCTAACACCGTCAAAACAAAGAAAATTAATAACAACACATAACCGCGCGTGTTATCCAATGCAAAAGCATGCACAGAAGTGAGTGCGCCAGAACGAACAATAAAAGTGCCTAATACGCTAAAGGCAAAAGCAAGCAAAGAAAAAAGCGTTGTCCAATAACTAAATACGCCTTGTTTTTCCGTTGCCATTAAACTGTGTAATAACGCCAAACCAAGCAACCAAGGCATTAAAGACGCATTTTCTACGGGATCCCAGAACCACCAACCGCCCCAGCCGAGTTCGTAATAAGCCCACCACGCACCGAGCACAATGCCAATGGTTAAAAACAACCAAGAAACCAACACCCAGCCACGCATTGAGCGTGCAATTTGTCGTGCTGACTGGTTATAAATTAACGTACTTAAGCTCATTACAAAATTCACCGCAAAACCCACATAACCAACATACAACAAAGGCGGATGGAAAATTAATCCCACATCTTGCAACATTGGATTGAGATCGCGCCCTTCTGCCGGCGCAGGGAAAATGCGTCCAAACGGATTAGAATAAAATAAGATAAACACCGCAAAACCAAAACAAATCAATCCCAATAAAGATAAAGATTGAGCGGAAAAAGTGCGGTCATTTTTTCGATTAAAAAAAGCAAAAGCAGCAAGCCATAAACTCAATGAAAATAACCAAAACAACATTGAACCTTCATGCCCGCCCCAAGTGGCAGCCACTTTAAAAAATGTAGGCAATTGGGAATTAGAATGTGCCGCTACATATTCAAGGGTGAAATCATCCACCGCAAAAGAATATGATAATAAACCGATGGAAAGTGTCGTGCTTATAGTAAAAATGTATGATAGTGGCCACGCAGAATTAATAAGAGTTGTATTCTTTTTTAACAAACCAAGTTGTGGAACAATAACGAGCAAAAGCGCGGCCGTCGTTGCGAGGAGTAATAAGTAAAATCCAAGTTCTGGGAGCATAAAATATTATTCTTTGTTAATTAACGTCAGGATGTCTTCTGACAAATAAAAAGAAAGGCGCATATTATTACGCCTTTCCTCTAAATACAATTTTAATTTACGCGACTGTTAATTGCCCTGCATACAATATAAAGAATCGTAAACAAAATACCCCAATTAAGTCAAAAATTGATACTAAGATAATAAAGTTACGATTATATTTTAAGCGGTCATTCACAAACATATTGGCAATTAATGGGATCAAGATACCAATAAAGAATACCCCAATCCAGAACACGGCTCCCCAAAAACCAGATAATGCATTATGTAATGCAACTGTTTTTTGTCCACCACCAAAATGTAAGCCAACGAAGAAACACACAAGCAAACCAAGCTCTGTCACCATAATTGGTACTTCAAATTTATGGATGAAGTGCGATTCATGAGAATCTCCTTTTAATTTTCCTGCAATCAAGATAATTAAGAAGGTTGCGGCAATACCAGATGATGTACCAGAGGCTAAGAACAATGCAGGTAATACAGGATTATTCAACATTGGATAGCTAATTAATGCAGAAAGCAAGAAACCAGTGTATGCACCAAGCACTGCAGCCAATATGAAAAGAATAACTTCAACTGGACTGACAATGCGTTCTACAATACCGATGAGTTTTATCACAAATTGTAGTTTTGGCATAAAGCGATTAATTAATACTTCGATTTCTTTTTTGAAAATCACCACACCCCAAATTACTAAAAACAACATATAAATTTGGAATAGCATGACCCCCATCGACATTACGGAGTTAAATTGATAGTTAAACATCAATTTCCAGAATGTCCAAGGTCTCGCTAAGTGGAAAACTAATAGCGTTAAACCAATTAATGTTGGCACAGATCCCAAAATCACACCGGATCGAATAATCCAATTTTGACTTGGATTCATTAATTTATTACTACGTTTATAAGCAATTGCCAACTGCACCGCACCAGATGAGATCCCCAATAAAAACAAGTAGATCGCAATGGTAGAATCCCACACTAGATTAGGCGTATGAAATGGAACTGGATAATCTAATGTCATCTTCTAGGCTCCCCATGTTGGAATGGAATATGATACAAGTTTGGTTGTGTACCTAACTCCACTTTAGTGCGATAAACCGGTTTTTCTTTCACTTTACGTGAAACTGCACTCATCGGATCATTCATATCCCCAAAAGTTAATGCTTTGGTTGGACAAGCTTCCACACAAGCCGGTTGTTTACCATTGGCTAAATTTGTATCGCGGCAGAAGTTACATTTATCTGCGGTACGATGTACTGGATGAATAAAACGTACACGATATGGGCAAACTGCTATACAGTATTGGCAGCCTACGCATAAATCTTTATGTACATCTACAATGCCAGTCTCTTTATCAATAAAAGATGCACCAGTTGGACAAACAGCTACGCAAGGTGCATTTGTACAATGTTGGCAAGATTGACGGAAGAACTCATATTCCTGATTTGGAAATTCACCGTAAGGTTCACTGCGTAGAATCTCTAAGCGAGAAACGCCTTCTGGCACTTGGTTTACATCACGGCATGCATCCATACAGGCTGTACAGCCGATACACGAATTTTCATCGTGTACCATTGCGTAACGTTTAGGTTTATCCGCCTTGTCTTCTTTCGAAAAAGAAGGTAAAGATGTTCCCGTCATAAGGATCACAGCCCCCATGCCGGAAACAAAGTTTCGGCGTGAGCAGGCTGTCATTGTTTATCCTTTTGTTCGGTTAGTTTATCTTGTTCTGCTTTACGTTTTTGTTGTTCACCATGGCAATCTACGCAAAGTTTAACGCGTTGTTTTGGTTGAATACCTTTCATTGCGTCTTCTTTCGGGTGAAGCGTATGGCAACTTGCACAAGGTAATTTCATTGCGTGTACATCATGCGCCCATAGTTTTTCACGAAGTTTGTCAGGTTGGTGACAAGCAAAACAAACTTGGTTTTGTTCTTGAACTGAATACATCGGTTTTTTATTACCGAAAATATCCCCTTCAAAACGCATAACATCTTTAGCACCACGACGGTGATTTTCAGAAACGTTACCGTGACAGCTTACACAAGTAATTGCTTTACCGTTATTTGGATTTTTCTTATCTAAGTGCGCACCATGGAATTTACCAAAGTGGAGTTCGCCACCAGACTGATCTACAGTTTGGTTTTTATCTACTTTGTCGAATTTATGGCATTTAGCACAATATTGATTTGGATCGCGTTGGTTATCTAATTGCGGCTCATAAGTAAAATGATCCGCAGGTTTTTGTGCATCATCAGCATGAGCCAAAAATGGCGCTGCTACAAATGCCGCACTTAACGCTAACGCTTTTGCAGATTTGTTGATTAAAGAAGTTAAATTCATTTGGGTTACCTCAAATTTGACCTTGAAAATCACCGCACTTTCCAGTTTGCACTTAAAAGTGCGGTGGATTTTTCATTTATTTTTGTGCTGGTGGATCAACTAATAAGCCTTTTTCTTTAGCTTGTTGTTCCCATTGTGGTACCACAGTTTTTAAGAATTCTTCTTTAGCTTTGCGTTCTTTTTCAATATCAATACCCATTACTTTCCACGCTTTATCAGCTGTTGAAATATCTGGGATTTGAACTGGAGTTTTCACACCGTGTTTAGTTAAGATTGCTGCAAGTTTAGTACGAGCATCCGCTGCTTTATCTAAGCCAGAACCTAATACACGAAGCACTACTTCAGGTGCGTGCATATGACCACCGTGGCTTGCTGCAGCATAATCCCAACGCCATTGAGCATGACGAATATCCATTAATGCCGCTTCCATTTCTTCTTTAGTTGCACCTGCATCCCAAGCCGCTTTCGCTTCAAAGTGAGCTTTAACAACTTGCTCTTCTAAACGACCCATTACATCTTTCACTTCTTTTTTACGTGAAGTGACGATATCGCGTAATTTTTCTTTACTTTGATCGTGACAGTTTGCACAAGTGCGGTCAAATGCATCGAATGGATTTTGGATTTGGTGATCAGTATAAACTTTACCGTCTTTACCTTGCACTTTTGGCATGTGACAGTCTACACAAGTTACACCATTTTTACCGTGCATACCTAAAGACCAAATTTCAAAGTCAGGGTGTTGCGCTTTTAACATTGGCGCTTTAGAAAGGCTATGAGTCCAATCACTGAAACCAATTTCATCGTAATATTTTTCAATATCATCAACAGTTTGACCTTTATTCCAAGGGAAGGTTACTTGTTTGATATCGCCTGCGAAGTAGTATTCAACGTGACAGTTTGCACAGATTTCAGCGCGTTTTTCAGTACGAGCTGCCGTGTTGAAGCTTAAATTGTTATGTGGGCGACCTTCTGCTTTATCTTTTTCAGCAGTTGCTTTTTCTAAAGCGTCAAGCGCGCGTAATACGTGTGGACGAGCAATACGTAATGCTGGTTTTCCTTCAGCAAAATCTTTAGAGGTCGTATCGTGACAGTCAGCACAACCGATTGAGTTCACGATTTCTGGACCGCCTTTTGCCCATTTCGCATTGAAATAATCTTTTTCACCCCATTCCGCAATTAAACGTGGAACATCAGGGCCTTTACATGTCCAACATGCCATTGGTTGTGGACCATCATTTGCTGTTTTTGGTGCACCAGTACGTAGAATGCTACGAACATCAGTGACCGCATAAAAGTGACCACGCGGTGCATTGTATTCTTTTGCAAATGAATAACCGCCCCAAAGAACAATTAAGCGTGGATTTTCTTCATCGGCATAAATAATTTTTTCGCCGTTGCCATTTGCAGTTGAACGCCAGCTGTTATATTGATTTGGATATTTTTCTGCAAATTTTTCATTTACAGATTCAATTTTCAAATCTGGTTTTACTGGTTCAACAGGTTGTTCTAATGGCTTATAAACCATATCAGCTACCGCTGAGTTAAATAAGCTTAAACTCGCGAAAGACGCTGCCACAATGAGGCTTTTTTTGAATGCGTTCACGATAATCACTCCATTTGTTGTAATAAAAAAGTTAGGTTAAATAGAAAGTTGAGAATTATTCTTAATACCACATAAAACATGTGGATATAGATTCATTCGAGCGTAAAATAACAAAATAAAAAAGTTTTTCTACTGTCTCTGTAGAAAAACTTGAGATCGATCAAACTTATTTTTCAAAATACCAAGATATAGGTATAAACCCAATAAGAGTTAACTCTTTTTTGTTAAATTTTGAGAGGTTATACCTATTATTTTTTCTGACATCTAGAACAAAAAAAGCTATTTCTTTGTCCAATTACCAAACTCTCAATGTTTGTACCGCACTTCGGACAAGGTTTATCTTTATTGCCATATACCAATAATTCTTGTGCAAAATAACCTGGGCGCCCATCTGGCTGTAAGAAATCTTTAAGTGTAGTTCCACCTTGAATAATAGCTTTTCTCAAAACATCTTTAATCGTATTTACTAGGGAAATACATTGATTGCGGGTCAGATTTTTAGCGAGTTTAAGTGGATGAATACCACAAATAAACAAACTTTCATTCGCATAAATATTTCCAACGCCCACCACCACAGCGTTATCCATCAAGAAGCTTTTAAGTGCGGTCGATTTTTGACGAGATTTTTTGAATAAATATTCTGCATTAAATTCATCAGAAAGCGGTTCAGGCCCTAGCTTTAAGAAAAGATGAAAGTCATCTAAATTCTCCGTCCACAACCATGCACCGAAACGACGAGGATCGTTATAACGTAATAATTTGCCATTGTTCATTACAATATCAATATGATCATGTTTATCTATTGCGCTATCCTGTGGCACAATTCGCACCGAACCTGACATGCCCAAATACCCGACGATATAGCCTTTTTCCGTGTGAATAATCAAATATTTTGCTCGACGAGTGAGATCTACAATTTTTACATGTTTAAGGGTTATCAATTCCTCTGATACGGCCCAGCGCAATTTAGGCTGGCGCACGACAACTTTCTCAATCGTAAAATTCTTAAGATAAGGGCGAATACCGCGTAGTGCAGTTTCGACTTCGGGAAGTTCCGGCATGATTTGTTCCTTAATAAATTTGTGATACAAAAAAACCCGAACAATGTCGGGCTTTTTCTAAATAAGCAAAATTATTTGATTTTTGCTTCTTTATAGATAACGTGTTTACGCACTACTGGATCAAATTTTTTGATTTCCATTTTTTCAGGCATATTACGTTTGTTTTTATCAGTTGTGTAGAAGTGACCGGTCTCTGCAGTAGAAACTAAACGGATTTTCTCACGAGCGCCTTTAGCTGCCATTTTTTAGCTCCTTAGATTTTTTCGCCACGAGCACGGATTTCAGCTAATACTGCATCAATGCCTTTTTTATCAATAATACGCATACCTTTCGCAGTTAAACGTAAGGTTACGAAACGGTTTTCACTTTCAACCCAGAAACGGTGAGTGTGAAGGTTTGGAAGAAAACGACGACGTGTCGCATTCAACGCGTGTGAGCGGTTATTACCCACAGCTGGACGCTTGCCTGTTACTTGACAAACTCTAGACATAATAATCTCCAATAATTAAATATAAGCTCGAGCTTACGGTTCGGATTGTTTAAAGCCAGTTAAAACCAGCTTGCTACCTCGTCAGGTCGCGCTAATCCGACCCGCTTACTATATTAAAGGTCGCAAATTATACTGGCTTTGTTTTCATTTCTCAAGTGTAAATGCGATTTTCCTAGATGTAATCGGTAAAAAAATGGTCAACATTATAAAAATTTATAATAAAAAGTTCTCTGCAAAAGAATAGCAATCTGTTTTTCCGACAATTAAGTGATCAAGCACTCTGATTTCCATTAGTTCTGCAGACTCCTGAATTTTTTTAGTAATAAGCTGATCCGAATAACTCGGTTCCGTTATACCCGAAGGATGATTATGCGCCAAAATTAAAGCAGCCGCATTACAATAAAGTGCCTCTTTAATTATTTCCCGAGGATAAACCGCTGATACATTAATTGTACCTAAAAATAACCGCTCTTTTTTAATCAAACGATGTTGATTATCCAAAAATAAAACCATGAACACTTCTCTTTCCTCATGTTGCAATTCAGTGAGTAAAAAAAGTTTTACCGTTTCAGGATCATTAATAATCGGTGTACTTAACATCTCTTGCTTTAAATAACGCTTGGTCATTTCCGTAATCGCTTGCAGCTGAATAAATTGCGTAATGCCTAAGCCTTTCACTGAGCAGAAGGCTTTTTCATCTGCAGAAAGTAACGTATGCAAGGAACCAAAATGTGATAAGACATTTTTAGAAAGCTGAATGACTGGGCAGCCTTTTATGCCAGTTCGTAAAAAGATCGCCAGCAATTCATAATCAGCGAGCGTTTCTACACCAAATTTAAGCAATTTTTCCCGTGGCATTAAATCATCATTGTTTTCCATAAAATATTAAACGCAAAATAGAAAAAATTTTGACCGCTCTTTTCTTGTTTTACGAGTAACTTATGTAAAGTCTGCGATATGTATCGCAAAAATAGCATTGGGCATTCAATAAAATTAAAGTAAAATAACGGAATTGTGGCTAAGTACTAACAAAGGTTGAAACATGAAATTAAACGGAAAACATATTGTAGTTGGCATTACTGGCGGAATTGCTGCCTATAAAACAATAGAGTTGATTCGTTTATTACGCAAAGCAGAAGCTGAAGTACGTGTAGTATTAACCCCAGCTGCGGCAGAATTTGTTACGCCTTTAACGCTTCAAGCCATTTCTGGCAATGCTGTCTCACAATCTTTACTTGATCCACAAGCAGAACTGGCAATGGGGCATATTGAGCTTGCCAAATGGGCCGATGCCATTATTATTGCGCCAGCTAGTGCAGACTTTATTGCCCGTCTTACTGTAGGCATGGCGAATGATTTACTTTCAACAATTTGTCTTGCGACTGATGCGCCAATTTTTCTTGCCCCAGCAATGAATCAGCAGATGTATCGCCAATCCATTACTCAACAAAATTTAACGGCTCTTCAAACGCGTGGAATTGAGCTTATTGGCCCGAATAGTGGTTTTCAGGCTTGCGGCGATATGGGGAAAGGACGTATGTCAGAACCAGAGGAAATTTTTACCGCACTTTCTGACTTTTTCTCTCAAAAACAAGAGCTACAAGGATTAAATGTCGCTATTACAGCAGGCCCAACGCGTGAGGCAATCGATCCCGTTCGTTATATTTCTAACCATAGTTCAGGGAAAATGGGATTTGCGATTGCTGAAGCATTTGCCGAACGTGGGGCGAACGTCACGCTAATTTCAGGGCCAGTGAATTTAACAACACCAAAAAATGTAAATCGAATCAATGTCATCTCAGCACAAGATATGTGGAAAGCCTCTCTTGAAAGTGCGGCGAAAAATCAAATTTTTATTGGCTGTGCGGCTGTTGCTGATTACAGAGTAGCCGAAGTTGCTGACCAAAAAATTAAAAAATCTGGCGATGAAATATCTATCAAGTTAATTAAAAATCCCGATATTATCTCAGATGTAGGACATTTAAAAACACATCGCCCTTTTACTGTTGGATTTGCGGCTGAAACCCAAAATGTTGATGATTACGCAAAAGATAAACTTGAACGCAAAAATCTTGATATGATTTGTGCCAACGATGTATCTGGCGGACAAGTTTTTAACGCAGATGAAAATGCCTTACAGCTTTTCTGGAAAAATGGTCATAAAAAATTATCGCTAAAATCAAAAGTGGAACTTGCAGCTGATTTAGTTAATGTAATCATTGAACGCTATCAAAAAACCTTATAATTCCAACCGCACTTTTACCTAAAAATGAATTTCAAACGGAGTATTACATGAAAAAAATTGACGTAAAAATTTTAGATTCTCGCATTGGAAATGAATTTCCTCTGCCAACTTACGCAACTGAAGGTTCGGCGGGTCTTGATTTACGTGCGTTGATCGATGAAAGCTTTGAAATTCAACCAGGTGAAACCAAATTAATTCCGACGGGGCTTTCAATTTATATTGCAGATCCAAATTTAGCGGCAGTGATTTTGCCTCGCTCAGGTCTTGGCCATAAACATGGTATTGTGCTAGGAAACCTTGTGGGATTAATTGACTCCGATTATCAAGGAGCATTAATGGTATCAATGTGGAACCGTGGAAATGAGCCATTCAAAATTGAAGTCGGCGATCGCATTGCTCAACTTGTTTTCGTGCCAGTAGTACAAGCCGAATTTAATATTGTAGAAGATTTTCAACAAACCGAACGTGGTGAAGGCGGTTTCGGTCATTCAGGTAAACAATAATTTATGGTAGAAGAACAATTATCTTTATCGGGCGTGGAAGAAATTACGCCTAAAATTGAAACACCAAAAATTGAAAAAAGAACGGTAAAAGAACGTCGTCAACAAGTGCTTACTGTATTGATACATATGCTTCATTCCGAACGAGGTATGGAGCGTATGACAACGGCTCGTCTAGCAAAAGAAGTTGGGGTATCTGAAGCTGCGTTATATCGTTACTTTCCAAGCAAAACAAAAATGTTTGAAGCCTTAATCGAGCATATCGAAAATACCCTACTAAGCCGTATTACCGCTTCTATGCGTAACGAAACCCAAACAATGAATCGCATTCATGATATTTTACAAACGATCTTAGATTTTGCCCGTAAAAATCCTGGGTTAACTCGAATTCTAACGGGCCATGCATTAATGTTTGAAGATGCGCAATTGCAAGTTCGAGTCGCACAATTTTTTAATCGTCTTGAAATGCAGTTTGTCAATATTTTACAAATGCGAAAATTGCGTGAAGGACGCGGCTTTAATGTGGATGAACGCATAATTGCTTCGCATTTAGTCACACTATGTGAAGGACAATTTATGCGCTATGTTCGTACTAATTTCCGTCTGAATGCAAGCCAGTCTTTCGAACAACAATGGCGTTTTATCGAGCCACTTTTTGCCTAATTGACTTTACCGAGTAAATATATGATTATTCCTTGGCAAGAACTGGAAGCAGAAACATTAGATAATATCGTAGAAAGCGTAATTTTACGCGAAGGAACCGATTACGGTATAGAAGAACTTTCACTCAACCAAAAAAAACAACTTTTACTGACTCAAATTCGCAATGGAATTGCGGTGATTGTATGGTCTGAATTGCATGAATCCATTGACATCAAAAATAAAACGGAATTTTTGAAACAGGAATGTAAGGAGCACGAATGTCAAATGAATTAACCGAAATTGATGAAGCATCAGTTCCACCACAGGAAGAAGAATCAACGACTCGAGATCCTATTTTAGACTGGTTTCTTACGCATTGCCACTTACACAAATATCCAGCAAAATCTACGCTAATTCATGCGGGAGAGGATGCAACTACACTTTATTATGTGATTAAAGGTACTGTAATGGTCTCTGCAAAAGATGATGAAGGAAAAGAAATGATCCTAACTTATCTAGGAGCCGGACAATTCTTTGGAGAAGCAGGGCTATTTGATGAAGGCTCAAAACGTTCAGCATGGGTTAAAACAAAAACAACATGTGAAATTGCTGAAATTTCCTATAAAAAATATCGTCAATTAATTCAAGCTAACCCAGAAATCTTAATGTTTTTAACCGCACAATTGGCAAGACGTTTACAAAATACTTCACGCCAAGTGAGTAATTTAGCATTCTTAGATGTGGCAGGTCGTATTGCTCAAACGCTAATGAACTTAGCTAAACAGCCTGAAGCAATGACACATCCTGATGGAATGCAAATCAAAATTACACGTCAAGAAATTGGACAAATGGTTGGTTGTTCACGAGAAACTGTAGGACGTATTATTAAGATGTTAGAGGATCAAAATCTTATTCATGCCCATGGAAAAACCATTGTTGTATATGGCGCAAGATAATTTTTCATCATAAATTATTCAATAATGAAACCATCCAAAATCAATTTGGATGGTTTTTGTTTAATTGGAAATAATATTCAAAACATTAATTGACAATTAATATAAAGGATTCTATTATTATCCAACTTCTTACAAATATAGTGGGAAGACAGGATTGGTCTCCTGATATAGTGGCTTTTAAAGGTTTATAACCTTATTGCATAGTTTTATGCCGCAAAAGCTAGAACACCAAGATGCATTTTCTAATCTATGGTGGGCTAGGTAGAAATCCCGCAGGGATGCGTGCAGTAAGCCACTTGCTGTTAAGACCAATTCTGCTTAGTTCCACCACCCTTCGTTCAAATCCCCAACCTTTTTATATTTCTTTAACTCTTCTTTTTTCTTTCTAGTAAAACTAATACTTCATAATGAGATGTTTGCGGAAACATATCAAAAAGTTGAATTTTCAATGGTTTATAACAAGTGAGATGCTGTAAATCTTTCCCCATTGTCACGGCATTGCAGCTGGAATACAAGATAAAGTGCGGTTGAATTTGGTTAAGAAATTCACTTAATTCCTTTCCAATTCCACGACGTGGTGGATTTACAATCACAAGATCTGGCTTATTCTCATTCTGATTTTTCATCACACTTGTCGCGTCTAGTGATTGGAAATTTACATGTTCTAAACCTAATATTTTAGCGGAATGACTCGCCGCAAAAATAGCTGATGAGGAAATTTCAATTCCAGTCAACTCAATACTTTTTCCCCATTTTTCCTTTAAAGCTTTCGCGCAATGTAAGCCAAATCCACCCACACCACAAAATAAATCCCAGACTTTATAGATTGGTAATTCTCTTACCCATTGCTGAGCGGTTGCATATAATCCCGCCGCCACTTTAGGATTAGTTTGAAAGAAACCTTGTGGGCGAATAAAGAGTGGAATACCGTTGAAATTCTCAGGTAAAAATTGTTGTTCTGTCAGAAAAATTTCTTGTTCACCTTCTAAGATGGCTGCGTGTTGTGGTTGTAAATTAATGCTAACCACTTCTAAGTGAGATAATTTTTCCAATAATTTGGGTAATTCTCGACGAATTAATGGCAATTTATTTTCTGTGCGCAATACAAAGCGCAACATTAATTTTCCCGTCGCGATACTTTCTGTGAGCAGAATATATTTAAGCTCGCCTTTTTGTTTAGCAATGTTATAAGGTACTAAACCAGCACGGCCAATAAAATCCTTCAGAACAGGAAAAATCAATGAAAAATGAGTTGGATAAAGGGGACAATCACACAAATCAATCGCGCTTTGTGGATCATTAGGATTTTTTAAAATGCCAAGTATCGGGCGTTCAACACTGCCACTAACAACCATTTTAGCTTTATTACGAAAGCCTTGTTCATCAGATTCAAAAGGAGCCAACCATTGCGCTCCATCGCAATTAATAGAAATCAGTTGCTGCTTTAAATGGTGTTGTTTTTCAGCTAGCTGCTGACTATAAGGTATTTCAAGCCATTGACAAGAACGACACTCATTTTGTTGATAGTATCGACAATCAATCATTTTCTTGCAGCCTGAATATCTAGCCAACGGCTTTGAATATCTGCGAGATTTCGGTGATTCAGTTTCCAACGTTGATCTAAAACCAAATCATTCCACTTGATCACGCTACGTTTAAATAAATTTTGTAAGCGAGCTTCACGAGCCATAAAGTGCGGTTCATTTTCAGTAAGTTTTAGATTATCTAATACTTGAATGACACCTTCACGTTCATTGCACAGTAACAAAAGATCACAACCTGCATTTAGCGCTTTTTTGCTACGCTCTACAAAATCGCCCATTACGCCAGCGCCTTTCATACCAAGATCATCGGAAAAAATTGCACCTTGGAAATTTAGTTGTTTTCGTAAGATTTCTTTCAACCAATATTCTGAACCACTTGCTGGTTGACTATCACATTGTCTATAAATGACATGCGCAGGCATAATGGCATCGAGTTTATTTTGTGAAATCAACTGTTGGAAAGGTTGGAGATCGCAACTAAAAATTTCGTCTTTTGTGCGATCATCATAAGGGGTTT
Organism: Haemophilus sp. Marseille-P9675; assembly: GCF_916862695.1. Taxonomy (NCBI): domain Bacteria; kingdom Pseudomonadati; phylum Pseudomonadota; class Gammaproteobacteria; order Pasteurellales; family Pasteurellaceae; genus Haemophilus; species Haemophilus sp. Marseille-P9675. The sequence goes on along the minus strand of NZ_CAKASP010000001.1, from coordinate 41,447 downwards.
CTAAATGAGAATCGGCTAATACATGACCATGTCCAGGGAAATGTTTACCTGTAGATGCCATACCTGCTTGATGCATACCATCAATAAAAGCGATTGCTAAATTTACCGCACTTTTTACATCAGATGAAAAACTGCGATCACCAATCGCTCGACATTCATGCCCCAAATCCAGCACCGGCGCAAAACTCAAGTCAATATCCAAGGCAATCATTTCTGCAGCCATTTGCCAACCTGCTTCTTTAGCAAAACTCACTTGTTCAGTTGTTGACAGTATTTCTTGAAAAGCCTGCATTGAAGGCAACATTGTGAATCCATCACGGAAACGTTGAACTCGTCCGCCTTCTTGATCCACCGTAATCAATAAAGGCTTTTTCACTCGTTGACGAACAGAACGAATTAATTCTTGAATTTGTTCTCTGTCTTCAAAATTTCTAGTAAATAAAATCAATCCCGCAACAAGAGGATGAGAAAGTAACTCAACTTCCTCTTGTTCCAACTCTTTTCCTTTTAAATCAATTAACAACGTGCTCATAAATTATTTTAAATAAAGGCGATAATTTTTACTTTCTACAGTAGGTTTAATTAAATCGATTGATTTCTCTTCTTGTGGTTTTAGCAACAATTGAGCGGAATAGCTTTCTTGCTGATTTTCCCAAGTTTGGGTTACCCCTAAATGATCATACCAATACAAGTAGTAACTTATCTTCAAAAGTTGCTGACTTTTATTTTTTATAAGCGCTGATTTTTGACTCGTTTCAACTTGAATTAAAGGTAAAAGATTAGATGTGATATTTAAAATCGGCTTCGTTGAATAAGTTAAGTCTTCTACTGAACTTGAACAAGCCACGAGCACAAGGCTCGCCAAAATTAAAAAATATTTTTTCATTATTTAACTAACATTCTACCTAAAGGTTCACCACCGACTAAATGCATATGCAAATGGAATACTTCTTGCCCACCATGTTTATTGCAATTCACAATTAGGCGATAACCATCTTCTGCAATGCCTTCTTCTTTAGCAAGCTTAGCCGCCACGCTAAATAATCGACCTAGCGCTACTTCATCTTGCTCCGTCACATCATTCACTGTTGGGATTACTTTATTTGGAATGATCAAAATATGTGTTTTAGCTTGTGGTGAAATATCACGAAACGCTGTGACTAATTCATCTTGATAGACGATATTTGCAAGAATTTCTTTACGGATGATTTTACTAAAAATTGTTTCTTTTGCCATTGTTTGCTCCCTATAAAAAAGTGCGGTGAATTTACCGCACTTTTTATCAAAATTTATCTGAGATTGCAATTTAATCAATTATTGCTGCGCTTCATCATCTTGATTGATGAAAGAGTCATTTACTTCAATTTTAGCTCTCTCACGCAATCCTTGCATTAATTGCGCTTGAACTTCAGCCTGACTTGTACGTAATAATTGAGCACTAAATTGGCTTAATTCTTTATCGTTAAGCACGCCGTCTTCTACTTTATTTAGAGCAATAATAACAACATCGCCTTTCTCATTACGAGCCACTTGGTAAACCACTTTACCTGATGCTGGTTTAGCAATTGAGAATACGCCATTTGTTAAAATTGGATCTTTATTTTCACTTAAAGTAAAAGTTTGCTCACTTGAGAAATTAATTCCATCCACTTTCGATTCAGCATTTTGGTTTAATGCTTTCACTGCTTGTTGTGCTTTTTCATTTAAGACATTTTCAGCCTTCTGACGTTTTAAGAACATTTCAATATCCGCTTTCGCATCTTCCAATGTTCTCACACCTTCAGGTTTGTGATCTAACACACGCACTACGATAGCGTGATAATCGCCGACATTCAAAGGCTCTGAGTTCGCGCCACCGTTGGCAATATCAGATTCAAAAACGGCAGAAACTACATTAGGGAAATTTAATTCTGCAGGTACATTTTGACGAGAAAAATAACCGCTCTCTTGAACTTTAACACCTGCAACTTGTGCCGCGGTATTCAGTGATTTGCTATCTTCAAAAGCCTTATCACGCACTTGCTTTTCAATTGCGTAATAACGATTTTCTAATAAGGATTTACGCACCAAATCAGCAACTTGTGCTTTCACCTCATCTAAAGTTTGAGCTTTACGCTCTTGCACTAAAACAATATGGTAATTGCCATCCACATTGATTGGTTGGCTATATTGCCCTACCTGCAATGCAGCTGCAGCATCTTCAAAGGCTTTTGGTAATTCATTTGCATTTACCCAACCCAAATCACCACCATTCTCACCAGAAACTTTATCTAAAGATTTAGCTTTAGCTACATCAGCGAAATTTGCGCCTTTTTGTAATTCATCGTAAGTAGCCTTAGCATCTTGCTCATTTGCAAATTGAATATGTGCTAAACGCTGAGTCATAAATTGAGCTTTATTATCTTGATAATATTGCGCAATTTCTACATCTTTAACTTCGATACCTTTTTCGATTTGGCTACCTGAGAGATCCATATATTGAACCTTCACTTGTTCTGGCTGAACAAAAGATTTTTGATTAGCTTCGTAATAAGCTTTAATTTCATCATCAGATACCGCTTGCTTTGCCATTTCATCAGCAAGAGATAACGTCGCTAAGCGCGCTGAACGTTTTTGGAAGAAAACTTCTGCGGTATTTTTTGCTTGAACAGGCACAATAAACTCACTGTTAGCAACACCACTTTGCATTTGTTCAAGGGTTAATGCGCCACGCAAAATAGCCGCATAACCATCTGAAGTTAAACGATTTTGTTGTAATACTTGTTGATAAACACCGTTATCAAATTTGCCATTAACCTGAAAATTAGGATCTGTCACGATTGCTCGTTTAATCATTTCATCGCTCACGCCTAATTTTAATTCTTTCGCATATTGACGAAGTAATTCTTGATCAATCATTCGATTGATGGTGCTTTGACGAAGTGCGGTAACAAATTCAGGAGAATCTGACTGAGCCATAAATGCTTCGCCTTCGCGTTGTGCACGAGCCTCAAATTCTTGGTTGTAGCGATTTAAAAAATCTTGTTGCGAAATCACTTCACCATTAACTTTTGCAGCATAAGTATCATTTGAACTAAAAAGATAGCCAGACATACCGCCGACTAAAAACGATAAAGTAATCAAACCCAAAATAAACTTAGCTACCTTTGAATTTGATAAATTGTGCATTTTTTCAATTAACATTCTATAACCCTTGTTATAAACATAAAATTTTCCCCGATTATAATCTAAACGTAGAAAATTAGCATCTTAAAAAGTGAAAACACCGTGCTCATAAAGCAAGCTAATACCAATTCCAATCAGCACTATGCCACCAAAAATCTCCGCTTTTGATCTAAATTTTTGCCCAAGAAAATGACCGCCCTTTACGCCGAATAATGAAACGATAAAAGTAGTCAGTGCAATAATTGCCATAGCCGAAAAAATATCGACAGAAAGAAAAGCAAAAGATATGCCAATTGCTAAGGCATCCACACTCGTAGCTAAACCCAAAGTCAATAAACGTTTTAAATTTATAGATGGCTCTACACTTGCTTCGGAATCAGCATTTAATCCCTCACGCACCATATTAATGCCAATTAATGCAAGTAAAACAAAACCAATCCAATGATCCCAATCTTGAATCATTGAACTGAATTGCAAGCCTACAAAAAAACCTATTGCGGGCATGATACCTTGGAAAAATCCAAAACAGAGAGAAATATAAAGAGCTTGTTTCCAACGAAAAGATCTTAATGCAATACCTTTAGAAATGGATACAGCAAAAGCATCCATTGATAAGCCCAGTGCAATAATACAAAGTGTATAAAAGCTCATAATTTAGAAATTATTTTCCAATACAGAAAGAGCTAAAAATATTACCTAGCAAGTCATCAGATGTGAATTCACCTGTAATTTCACTCAAGTAAGTTTGTACTAAGCGTAATTCTTCCGCTAAAAGTTCTCCTGCATGAAATTCAGTAAGTTGAACCAAACCGATTTGCAAATGCTCTGCAGATTTCTCAAGTGCATCTAAATGACGACGACGAGCTAAAAAGCCCCCTTCCATACCAGTTTGAAAACCCATTACTTGTTTCAAATGCTCACGTAAAAGTTGTACACCATCATGCGTTTGAGCGGAAAGACTGATTATTTGATACCCCCCCAGTTCGCTTTCACTTGCTTGTTCGCCATTTAAATCAATTTTGTTTCGAACAATAGTGACAGGCAACGTTGTGGGTAATTTTGCTAAAAATTCTGACCGCACTTTGCTTAAATCTGCACTTTCAGGATCGCTACTATCTAACATCAAAATAATACGATCGGCTTGTTCAATCTCCGTCCATGCGCGAGAAATGCCAATGCGCTCGACTTCATCGGTTGCATCTCGAAGACCCGCAGTATCAATAATATGCAATGGCATGCCGTCAATATGAATATGCTCACGCAATACATCGCGCGTTGTACCCGCAATATCCGTGACGATAGCCGCTTCGCGACCAGCAAGCGCATTAAGCAAGCTCGATTTGCCTGCATTCGGACGACCGGCAATCACCACTTTCATGCCTTCACGTAAAATAGAACCTTGCTTGGCTTCAGAGCGAACATCTTCCAACTGATTAATAATACCGCGTAAGTTTGCTTCAATTTTTCCATCCGCCAAGAAATCAATTTCTTCATCAGGAAAATCAATGCTTGCTTCTACATAGGTGCGCAAATAAATCACAGAATCAACTAGTTCATTTACTTTCTTTGAAAATTCACCTTGCAAAGATTTTAATGCTGAGCGTGCGGCTTGTTCCGATGTTGCATCAATTAAATCCGCAATGGCTTCCGCTTGAGCAAGATCCAATTTATCATTCAGAAAAGCTTGCTCAGAAAACTCACCCGGTCTCGCCAAACGAATTCCATCAATTTGTAAAATACGTTTGAGTAATAAATCTAATACAACCTGCCCACCGTGACCTTGCAACTCTAATATATCCTCACCGGTAAATGAATTTGGTGATTTGAAGTAAAGGGCAATCCCTTGATCTAAAATAGTGCCATCAGCATCCTTAAAAGGGAGATAATCAGCCATTCTTGGCTTAGGACATTTCCCTAACACCGCTTGTGCAACTTCTGTTGCTAAAGGCCCAGAGACTCTTAAAATCCCAATGCCACCACGACCTGGCGCAGTAGCTTGAGCAACGATTGTTTCTTTCATAAAAAACCTATTATCACGTAGAGTAAGCATACTCTAGACTAATCGTAATATTACCCTATTGAGAAAATGTATATATTTACCAACAGCGCTATTACTATCATTAACCGTAGCAATATTTACCACGACTGATAAAACAAAGAAAGGCACTTTTGGTGCCTTTCTTTCCATTCATTTAAGATTATTTCTTACGAGAATGTAATCCCTTTTTCTCTAATCCACGGTAAATCAATTGCTGTTGTGCAATTGTAATTAAGTTAGAAACTAACCAATACAACACTAAACCAGCAGGGAACCATAAGAAGAAGAACATAAACACTAATGGCATAAAGTTCATCACTTTTTGCTGCATTGGATCAGCCACTGGTGTTGGCGACATTTTTTGCAACAAGAACATTGAGATACCCATTAAAATAGGGAAAATATAATAAGGATCTTGTGCTGATAAATCTTGAATCCAACCAAAGAACGGAGCATGGCGTAGTTCAACAGCTTCCATAAATGTCCAATACAATGCAATGAAGATTGGCATTTGAAGAAGAATTGGCAAACAACCACCAAGTGGATTTACTTTTTCTTCTTTATAAAGTTTCATCATTTCTTGGCTCATACGTTGGCGATCATCACCAAAACGCTCACGCATTTCTTGCATTTTAGGTTGCAACATACGCATTTTAGCCATTGAAGTATATTGTGCTTTCGTAAGTGGATACAAAATTGCTTTCACCACGATTGTTACACAGATAATCGCTAAGCCCCAGTTAGATACAATCCCTTGAATAAAGGTTAATAACCAGAATAACGGTTTAGCAATAAACCAAGCCCAACCGTAATCAACTGTTAAATCTAAATGGTTTGCTACGGTAGCCATTTGATTTTGAAGTTTAGGCCCAGTCCATAATGAACTTGTAATCGTCTCTTGACCACCAGCAGGAATTGTCACAACTGGACCACGATAACCGATTGAAGCGACATTATTTTTAGTATCTGTAATTGTGTAAAGTTGATTATTTACATCTTGATTAGGAATCCAGGCAGATACGAAATAATGCTGTAATACTGCAACCCAACCAGCTTTAGTATCAATAGAAAGATTATTATCTTTCATATCGCCAAAACTATATTTTTTATAGTTTGTTTCTGAAGAAGAATATGCGCCACCAGTATAAGTTGGCATTGCGACATTACCAGAGCTTTCAACAATAGAATGTTTTAATTGACCATAAGGCTCTACTTCAATAGCTTGACCACTTTGGTTATCAATCTTGTAATCTACGCCTAAATCATAGCTACCACGTTTTAATACGAAGATTTTTTGATAAGTTACACCATCTTTTTCAAAAAGAAGAGGCACAGAAAGAGATTCTTGACCATCTGCTAATTTAAAATTATCACCTTCAATTTGATATTGCGCACGACCGGAACGAGTATCGATACCGTTTTTACCAATTAAACCACTTTGCGCAATATACACATGTTCTTTGGTGTCTTTTAATAACTCAAACGGTGTTTTTGAATCCAATTCTGCATCATATTTTAATAATTCAGAACTAATTACATCACCGCCTAAAGTATCAACTTTCAAACGAAGTACATCGTTTTCAAGAGTAATAATACGGCCATGAGTTTGAGAATCTGCTACGACTTGTGAATTAGAAGAAGGAGAACTTGCCGGAACATCAGAATTGGCTGTCATTGAAGTTGTTTGCTCAGTTGGCACTTGTGGATTTTTATCCAACTGCCATTGCTGATAAACAAGGAAAGAAATAAAAATTAGCGCTAACACTAATAGGCTACGTCTTGAGTCCATTATTTTTTCTCATCGTTATTATTGATTTTAGGTGGAACAGGATCGAATCCACCAGCGTTCAAGGGGTGACATTTTAATACACGTTTTAGAGTAAGCCAACTACCTTTTAACAATCCATGTGTTTTTAACGCTTCAATGCCATAGCAAGAACAAGTGGGCACAAACCGACAACGAGGCCCGATAAGAGGACTAATAACAAGTTGATAGAAACGAATAAATCCAATTAAGATTTTTGCACCAAACGAATGTGTCGTTGCCATAATTTTTCTAAGATTTGCACAAAAGAGCTATTATCAAGCTTACCAATACCACCTTTTGCAACAAAAACAAAATCACATGCTGGTAAACGATGTTGCGATAAACGAAAACTTTCTCGTACTAAGCGTTTAATACGATTACGATCATGGGCTCGTTTTAAGTGTTTTTTAGCCACAGTCAAACCTAAGCGAGGATGCTCAAGATTATTTTTTCTGGCAAGGATGGTTATTTCTGGAGTGCTAGCTCTGAACGGTTGTTCGAAGACATTTTTGAATTGAACGGGAGTTAACAAACGTAACTCCCTTGAAAAGTTCAGCTTAACCACTAAGAACGGTGATTATGCAGATAAACTTTTACGACCTTTAGCACGACGACGCGCTAAAACTTGACGGCCATTTTTAGTTGCCATACGAGCACGGAAACCGTGAGTACGACTACGTTTTAATACAGAAGGTTGAAATGTACGTTTCATTGTAATCTACCTAAATCCAGATTATAAGTTAATAAAAATAGAGCGCAATTTTAATCATAAAATACGCGTTCGTCAAATAAGAAACGGAAATTTTTCGGGAAAAACTCTCGAACTTCCAAAATCGGGGGGATTATACGGATTTTTGTATAAATCTCAAGCCGATTTTTTAGAAGATCTTTCCACGCATTTATTGTAAAATCTCCGCCAATTTTTACCGCACTTTTCTCTATTACAAAAACAACAAGGATCCTTTTGTGAATCTCTCAAATCTTTGGCAAAGTTGCCTGTTACAACTTCAAGATCAAGTTTCGGCCAGCGATCTTAGCACTTGGCTTCGTCCTTTACAGGCTGATGTGGTGGCGGATAACCACATTGTTCTATATGCTTCTAATATGTTTGTGAAAGGTTGGGTAGAAACTCATTATCTCGCACAAATCCAGCAAATTTGTCAAACACTTGCACAAAATTCTGAACTTCGCATTTCTTTAAAAGAAGGGGTCAAGCCTACACCCAAAGTAGTGGACAGTGCACCAAGTGGCAATCCTAAAACAGAAAGTGCGGTAGATTTTCAAGCTGAATCTAGTGCTTCAATAAAATTTGAATCTCATCTAAATACTAAACACTTATTTGATAACTTTGTTGAAGGTAAATCGAACCAACTCGCACGTGCAGTCGGTCAAAAACTTGCTCAAGCACCAGGCGAACCTTCGGCCAATCCTTTCTTTTTATATGGTGGTACAGGCTTAGGTAAAACTCACTTGTTACACGCGATTGGCAACGGCATTTTAGCCAATAAACCAAATGCACGTGTACTTTATATTCACGCAAATAACTTTATGCAACATATGGTAAAAGCAGTGCGTGATAATAAAATGGATCAGTTCAAAAAATTCTATCGTTCTCTTGATGCGCTTTTAGTGGATGATATTCAATTTTTTGCTGAAAAAGAAAAAACTCAAGAAGAATTCTTCCATATATTCAATAACTTATTTGAAACTGGTCGCCAAATTATCTTAACATCAGATCGTTATCCTAAAGAAATTGAAAAAATTGAAGAACGTTTAAAATCACGTTTTGGCTGGGGCTTAACAACAGCTATTGAGCCGCCCGATCTTGAAACGCGTGTAGCGATTTTATTGAAAAAGGCGGAAGAACATAATATGAACTTGCCAGAAGAAGTTGCTTTCTTCATTGCTCAACGCTTGCGTACCAACGTGCGTGAACTCGAAGGGGCGTTAAATCGCGTGAAAGCAATGCAAGACTTCAAAGGTGGCGACATTGATATTGATTTCGTGCGTGATACCTTAAAAGATATTTTGGCTCTACAGGAACGCTTGGTTACCATTGAAAATATTCAAAAAGTGGTGGCTGAATATTATCGAATTAAGGTTTCAGATTTAAAATCAAAAAGTCGTGCACGCTCGGTGACTCGTCCTCGTCAAATTGCAATGGCATTAGCAAAAGAATTAACAAACCGCAGTTTACCTGAAATCGGTCGTGCATTTGACCGTGATCACACGACCGTATTAAACGCTTGTCGCGAAGTACCAAAGTTCCGCGAGCAAGACAATAGCATTCAAGAAGATTGGGCGAATTTGATCCGCACTTTGTCCGCATAAAAGGAGAACGAAATGCAATTTAGTATTTCAAGAGAAAATTTATTAAAACCGTTGCAACAAGTATGTGGCGTATTGAGTAGTCGTCCAAACATTCCTGTATTAAACAATGTGTTGTTGCAAATTGAAGACAATAGATTGACTATCACAGGCACAGATTTAGAAGTTGAACTCTCTAGTCAAACTCAGCTTTCATCGTCTTCTGAAAATGGCACCTTTACAATTCCAGCAAAAAAATTCTTAGATATTTGCCGCACTTTATCTGATGATTCAGAAATCACGGTTACTTTTGAAGAAGATCGTGCATTAGTGCAGTCTGGGCGTAGCCGTTTTACACTCACAACTCAACCAGCAGAAGAATATCCAAACCTCACGGATTGGCAGTCTGAAGTAGATTTTGAACTACCGCAAAATACCTTGCGCCGTTTAATTGAAGCCACTCAATTTTCCATGGCAAACCAAGATGCGCGCTATTTCTTAAATGGCATGAAGTTTGAAACAGAAGGCAATTTATTGCGTACTGTGGCGACAGATGGTCATAGACTTGCTGTCTGTACTATCTCACTTGAACAAGAATTACAAAATCATTCTGTGATTTTACCGCGTAAAGGCGTGTTAGAACTTGTTCGCTTATTAGAAACAAGCGATGAACCCGCGCGTTTACAAATCGGTACCAACAATTTACGTATTCATCTAAAAAACATTGTATTTACATCAAAATTAATTGATGGTCGTTTCCCCGACTATCGCCGAGTGCTGCCTCGTAACGCAACGAAAATTGTCGAAGGCAGCTGGGAAATCCTTAAACAAGCCTTTGTTCGCGCATCAATCTTATCGAATGAGCGTGTGCGTAGCGTACGTTTAAACTTAAGCGAAAACCAACTAAAAATTACCGCCTCCAACACCGAACATGAAGAAGCGGAAGAAATCGTCGATGTAAATTACAATGGCGAAGAATTAGAAGTGGGCTTTAATGTCACCTATATTCTTGATGTTTTAAATGCGCTTAAATGCAATCAAGTTCGCATGCGCTTAACTGATCCCTCTTCCAGTTGCTTAATCGAAAACTGCGAAGATAGCAGTAGCGAATATGTAATTATGCCAATGCGTTTATAATATGGCGATTTCGCGCTTACTGGTAGAAAAATTTCGTAACTTAACAGCCGTGGATCTTAATTTTGATCCCGGCTTTAACTTTTTGGTCGGTAACAATGGCAGCGGGAAAACGAGCTTATTGGAAGCAATTTTTTATCTTGGTCACGGACGCTCATTCAAAAGTGCGGTAACAAATCGCATCATTTCTTACGACGAACCTCACTTTACTCTATTTGGACAAATCCAAGAAAGCCAACATCAATGGTCAGTGGGGTTACAAAAACTTCGTCAAGGCAATACGTTAGTAAAAATTAACGGCGAAGATGGCAATAAAATTTCCGATCTTGCTCATCTTTTACCAATGCAATTAATCACCCCAGAAGGCTTAACCTTACTGAATGGTGGGCCAAGTTATCGTCGAGCATTTTTGGATTGGGGACTGTTTCACCATCAAACAAGTTTTTATGCTGCCTGGAGCAACCTTAATCGATTACTCAAACAAAGAAATGCAGCGCTTGCACAAAATCAGCCCTACTCCGCTATTAAAGTTTGGGATGTCGAGCTTGCCAAACTCGCTCATCAAGTGAGTCAATGGCGTGCCGACTATGCAGAAGCACTACGCCCTGAAATCGAGCAAACTTGCCAACTTTTCCTCCCTGAATTAGAAATTAATGTCAGCTTTCATCAAGGATGGGAAAAAAATACAGATTACGCAGAGGTTCTTGAGCAAAATTTTGAACGAGATCGTGCCTTAAATTACACATTTTCTGGACCTCAAAAAGCTGATTTTCGTTTCAAAGCACAGGGATTACCGGTGGAAGATGTACTTTCTCGTGGACAACTTAAACTTTTAATGTGCGCATTGAGACTGGCTCAAGGCGAGCATTTAATGAAAGAAAAGCAACGCCATTGTATTTTTTTAATCGATGATTTTGCATCGGAATTGGATCAATATAAGCGAGCATTATTAGCAGAACGATTACAACAAAGCGGTTCACAAGTGTTTGTTACCGCCATTACTCAAGAACAATTAAAAGAGATGCAAGTCGAAAACAGAAAAATGTTTTCAGTCGATAATGGAATCATTAAAACGTTAGATTAGATCAAAAAGTACGGTGAAAAATCACCGCACTTTTATCTTTTTAGCGCAAGAACGCTGGGATGTTTTTCTCGTATTCTGAGATTTTGTCTTCGTGTTGAAGGGTTAAACCAATATTATCCAAGCCGTTTAACAAACAATGACGGCGGAATTCATCCAGTTCAAAGTGATAGACTTTGTCACCTACGGTTACGGTCATCGCTTCTAAATCCACATGGATTTGTTTGCCTTCATTTGCCCACACCCATTGGAAAATTTCTTCTACTTCTTCTTCGCTTAAACGAATCGGTAACATGTGGTTATTTAAGCTGTTGTTGTAGAAAATATCCGCAAAACTTGGTGCGATCATTACTTTGAAACCGTAATCGGCTAATGCCCAAGGTGCATGTTCACGAGACGAACCACAGCCTAGGTTTTTACGTGCTAATAAAATGGTCGCGCCTTGATATTGTGGATAATTCAATACGAAATCAGGGTTTGGCTTGGTGCCTTCTACATCCAAATAACGCCATTCATGGAATAAGTGTTTACCGAAACCCACGCGGGTAATGGCTTGTAAAAATTGTTTTGGAATAATCGCATCAGTATCCACGTTTGCCGCATCCAATGGCACTACTAGGCCTGAAAGTTGTTTAAATCCTGCCATTTTCTGCTCCTTAGTTTAATGTTACGTCACGAATATCAACGAATTTACCGAACATTCCCGCAGCCGCTGCCATCGCAGGGCTCACCAAGTGAGTTCGTCCATTACGGCCTTGGCGACCTTCAAAGTTACGATTTGAAGTAGAAGCACAACGTTCCCATTCACCTAAACGGTCATCGTTCATTCCTAAGCACATTGAACAACCTGGATTACGCCATTCAGCACCTGCCTCAATAAAGATTTTATCCAAGCCTTCTTTTTCCGCTTGTTCTTTCACTAAACCGGAACCTGGTACCACTAAAATCCGTTTTACATTGTCGGCTTTTTTACGACCTTTCATCACTGCCGCTGCTGCGCGTAAATCTTCAATGCGCGAGTTGGTGCAAGATCCGATAAATACTTGATCAACTTTAACTTCTTTTAAATTAGTGCCAGCTTCTAAGCCAATATAATGTAAGGCTTTTTCCGCCGAAGCACGCTGTACAGGATCTGCCATTTCTTGCGGATTTGGTACGGTTTCATTCACAGAAATAACCTGCCCCGGGTTGGTACCCCAAGTTACTTGTGGTGCGATGTTTTTTGCTTCTAATGTTACCACCGTATCAAATTTTGCATCGTCATCAGATTTTAAGGTTTTCCAATAAGCAACAGCATCATCCCAATCTTTACCTTTCGGTGCGTGCGGACGACCTTTTAAGTATTCGAAAGTGGTTTCATCTGGTGCGATTAAGCCGGCTTTCGCGCCCATTTCAATCGCCATATTACAAACGGTCATACGGCCTTCCATAGAAAGATCACGAATCGCTTCGCCACAGAATTCCACTACATGGCCTGTACCGCCCGCCATAGTGGTTTTGCCGATAATGGCAAGAATAATGTCTTTGGCGGTAATGCCCGGTGCCACCTTGCCACGCACTTCAATTTTCATGCTTTTGGCGCGAGCTTGTTTTAAGGTTTGTGTGGCTAATACGTGTTCTACTTCGGAGGTGCCGATACCAAATGCCAAAGCACCAAATGCTCCGTGGGTGGCTGTGTGGGAATCACCACAAACAATTGTCATACCCGGTAAGGTTAATCCTTGTTCAGGCCCCATCACATGTACGATTCCCTGCTCTTTCGTTGTCATATCAAATAATTTAATACCCGTCGCTTTGGTGTTTTTATCAAGTTCTAACACTTGGATTTTCGCTTGTCCTTCAAGTTTGTTCACATCGCGTACTTGAGTAGAAATGCTGTGATCCATTGTGCCGAAAGTTTTATTCACTTGACGCACTTGGCGCCCCGCAACACGTAGCCCATCAAAAGCTTGCGGACTGGTTACTTCATGGATTAAATGACGGTTGATATACAAAATCGGCGTTTCGCCCTCTGCTTCATACACAATGTGCGAATCAAATAATTTTTCGTAAAGTGTTTTTGCCATAATATTTCTCAATTCGTTAGAGGCTTTTGTTAGGGTAAGTGCGGTTAAAATCCGAGGTATTTTTGAACCGCACTTTCATTGTTTTTTATTAGATTGCGTTAGCAATCAATGTGCCCATTTCCGCAGTTGAAACAGGTGTAGAGTCATCGGCTAAATCACCCGTACGGTGACCTTTTGCTAAGACTTTTTGTACCGCATTTTCAATGGCATCTGCGGCTTCGTTTAAGTTGAAGCTGTAACGCAGCATCATTGCCGCAGAAAGAATTTGTGCGATTGGATTAGCAATGCCTTTGCCTGCAATATCTGGAGCGGAACCGCCAGCCGGTTCATATAGGCCGAAACCTTCTTCGTTTAAGCTAGCGGATGGCAACATCCCCATAGAACCCGTGATCATCGCTGCTTCATCAGAAATAATATCGCCAAAAATGTTAGAGCAGAGTAGCACATCGAAAGACTCAGGCGCTTTGATTAACTGCATGGTCGCGTTGTCGATATAGATATGCTCTAAGGTGACTTCTGGATATTCTTTTGCAATTTCTGTCACGGTTTCACGCCATAAAATAGAAGACTGTAATACGTTCGCTTTATCCACAGAAGTGACTTTTTTATTGCGCTTCATTGCTGCCTCAAAAGCAGCTCTAGCAATACGCTCGATTTCATATTTGTAATACACTTCCGTATCAAATGCTTTGGTTTGTGCGCCTTCGCCCTCACGGCCTTTAGGCTGACCGAAATAAATTCCGCCTGTTAATTCACGAACCACCACCATATCAAAACCTTTCGCAGCAATATCAGCACGTAATGGACAGAATTTTTCGAGTCCTTTATAAAGGGTAGCAGGGCGGAGATTGCAGAATAATTTGAAATGTTTACGCAATGGTAACAATGCACCGCGTTCTGGTTGTTGATCCGGTGGTAAATTTGTCCATTTTGGGCCACCAACAGAACCAAACAAAATCGCATCAGCCTCATCACAACCTTTTAAGGTTTCTGCCGGTAATGGGCAACCGCAGTGATCAATTGCAGCGCCGCCTACATAAAATTCATTGAAGTTAAGTTTAAAACCGAATTTTTCTTGGACTTTGTTTAATACTTTAATGGCTTCAGCCATCACTTCCGGACCGATACCGTCTCCTGGTAGAACTGCGATGTTGTATGATTGCATATTGTTTTTCCTATTTCAGTCACACTAAAGTGCGGTTAATTTTTTCATATTTTCTCCCCTCTTTTATAAAGAGGGGAATTGGGTTAATGATATTTGTGGCTTTTAATATCGGCGACTTTATGCGCTCGATAAATCGCATTGATCGCGTGGACTAAAGCAAGTGCAGAAGATTCAACGATGTCTGTCGCTAAACCAACACCATGGAATTTACGGCCTTCATGTTCCACCACAATATCCACCTGACCTAAGGCTTCTGCGCCTTCGCCTTTGGCGGTTAAGTTATAGTGAGACATTTTGATTTCTAAGCCAGTTAAATTTAAGATGGCGTTGTAAACGGCATCCACTGGGCCATTGCCGCCAATTGAAGACGTACTTAATTTCTCGCCATCCAACTTCAATTGAACAAAGGCTGTTGCTGGATATTCTTTCGTTGAATGAGCAGAAAGTTTATCTAATACTAAACGATCTTCATCACCTTGTTGCATATCAATAAACGCCAATGCTTCCAAATCATAATCAAACACTTGACCTTTTTTATCGGCTAATTTTAAGAAGGCATCGTACAATTTATCCAAATCGTAATCTTGTTCGTTATAGCCCATATCCGTCATATGACCTTTTACCGCTGCACGACCAGAACGTGCAGTTAAATTCAATTTTTCTTTTTTCAAACCGATCGTTTCTGGAGACATGATTTCGTAGGTATTTTTGTTTTTCAACATACCATCTTGATGGATGCCAGAAGAGTGCGCAAAAGCATTTGAACCCACAATGGCTTTATTCGGCTGAATCGGCATATTGCAAAGCTGGCTAACCATTTGACTCACACGATGAATTTCTTGAGTATTGATACGAGTATCTACACCCATAAATTCTTGGCGAACTTTCATTGCCATCACCACTTCTTCCAAGGCGGTATTGCCTGCGCGCTCGCCGATACCGTTGATAGTACATTCAATTTGACGCGCACCATTTTGTACTGCAGTTAAAGAATTAGCGGTTGCCATACCTAAGTCATTATGGCAATGCACAGAAATCACAGCTTTATCGATATTTGGCACGCGATTGCGCACTTGAGCAATAATGTTGCCGTATTCATTTGGTAAACAAAAACCTACTGTATCGGGAATATTTACTGTAGTTGCACCTGCATTGATTGCGGCTTCTACAATTCGGCAGATATTATCAATACCTGTACGGCCGGCATCTTCGCAAGAAAACTCAACATCATCCGTATAATTACGTGCGCGTTTCACTGCTGCAACTGCCATTCCTACCACATCATCAAAAGAACGTTTTAATTTCGCTTCAACGTGCAATGCGGAACTTGCAATAAATGTATGAATACGGAATGCTTCAGCGACTTTCAATGCCTCGTATGCGGCATCAATGTCTTTATCTACAGCTCGAGATAACGCGGCAACACGAGAATTTTTGATATGACGCGCAATGGTTTGAACAGACTCAAAATCTCCTTGAGAAGAAACGGGGAACCCCACTTCCATTACATCCACGCCTAAACGTTCAAGTGCTAAAGCAATCTGTAATTTCTCTTTTACCGTCAAACTTGCTTTTAATGCCTGTTCCCCATCACGCAAAGTCGTATCAAAAATAATAACGCGATCTATCATAATTTATATCCTTCTTAAATCACTCCGAAAGTGCGGCGCATTTTCCTGTATTTTTTAGACAAAAAACCCGCAGCTTATAAAGTGCGGGTTTAAAATTGGGTATTTACATCTGATGTTTTTCATCCACAACTTAGCCGCACACAAAATGTGAGAGCAGCAGGTTGAGAGATAAAGAAACAATACGAGACATAAATAAAAATCCTTCTGTGTAAAACACTTTTCATATTACGAATAAAAAACTGGCTGTCAAACTATTTTTTAGCGTTTTATATCAAAAACAATCATCTCAACACAAAACAAAATATACATTTAACTAATAAATTCAAAATAAAAAGAATATTCAACCAAGTAGATTATAATCGGCAAATTTTTATTATTGAATTTTCTACATTTTCAAAATAAGAAAAATTTTGCAATTTTTTACTCATCAAAAAGAATTTTTGCGATCTATATCGCAAAATGCTTTCAAGTTAATCGTTTCTTTCACTCGTTTTTTCCATACTAAATTTTCAAATCAAAAAGGAAAAAGCATGCACGATATTACTTACACGCTACTCCGCCTAATGCAAGTCCCTAAACTTGGCGGAGTGGGCATTGATAAAATTTTATCCAATATTACGCTAGATGAGTTGCTCAATTATGATGATGTTGCTTTTCGACAAATGGGATGGGGAGCCATTCAAATTCGTCGTTGGTTCAAGCCTGAAACAAAATTTATTGAGCCAGCGCTAGAGTGGTCACAAAAAGAGGGAAATCATTTGGTGAATTATTTTTCCCCTTTTTACCCCTTTCTATTGAAACAGATAGCGAGCTTTCCTCCTCTGCTATTTGTAAAAGGAAATTTAACCGCACTTTCACAACGTCAAATTGCTATGGTGGGAAGTCGCTACTGCACAGCTTATGGTGAATATTGGGCTAAATATTTTGCTACGGAACTTTCATTGGCTGGCTTTACGATTACCAGTGGACTTGCGTTGGGAATAGATGGGCATTGCCATCAAGCAGTTGTTGATATTCAAGGACAAACCATTGCAGTTTTAGGAAGCGGATTAGAACAAATTTATCCCGTAAAGCATCGAAAACTTTCAGAACTCATTTTGCAAAACAACGGTACATTAGTTTCTGAGTTTTTACCAAACCAAGCACCAATTGCGATAAACTTCCCTCGTCGTAATAGGATTATTAGCGGGCTTTCGGTTGGGACATTAGTGGTTGAAGCCACGGAAAAAAGCGGCTCTCTGATTACCGCTCGGTATGCATTGGAACAAAACCGAGAGGTTTTTGCTGTGCCAGGCAATATTCAAAGTGAATTTAGCCAAGGTTGTAATCGTCTCATTAAACAAGGCGCAATGTTGGTGGAAAATGCAAAGGATATTTTGGAAACCCTCTACCAACATTCGATCCATAGCCAAACTGAAATCGATTTTGACCAGATCGCAGTGCCTAATTACACGCCACCACCCGATCCTCGCCGATTAGTAGAAGCACCAAGTCACCCGAAACTTTACTCGCGTATCGGTTACACGCCTGTGAGCATTGATGATTTAGCTGAAGAATTTAACTTGAGTGTCGATGTTTTACTTGTTCAGTTGCTCGATCTTGAATTGCAAGATTTAATTTTGAATGAAAATGGACTATACAAGCGTGTCTAACGCTATAAAAAACGGCTGAAAATCATTAAATTTTCAGCCACAATTAATCACTGATTTTATTCTTTTAATACTCGAACACTTCCTAAAGAATGATCCAATTGCTGGATTTTCGTTCTCAACACATCTTCTATTTGTAGTGTTTTATTCTTTTCTTGTGTTAATTCAAAACTCAAATTGAGAGCCACAATCGAAAGCACACGATCAAGCTGAATAAGGCCTGTCTTTTCTTTCATTTCGGAAACCAATATATCTAAATTACGCGCAGCTTGGCGCAGTAATTCTTCTTGTTCAACGGGCACGTTTAAACGCAAGACCTGACCCAAAACTAAAATTTCGACCAATTTTAACGACATTTGATTTCCTTAAATTAAATATTTGAGTGGTTGATATTATGCCATAGCAAAAAACGTTCGTCACAAATTTTACATTGAATCCGCCGTTCGCTCATCACCATAAATTACGCTATAATGCCCGCATTTTTCAGTTTAAAACGAGATTTTTATGGCCCAAATTGCAACAAATCCGCTTGTGCTAGTGGATGGTTCTTCTTATTTATATCGTGCATTTCATGCCTTTCCTCCTTTAACTAATGCCGCAGGTGAGCCAACAGGTGCGATGTATGGCGTTTTAAATATGTTAAAAAGCCTCATCTCACAAGTGCAGCCCACTCATATAGCTGTTGTTTTTGATGCAAAAGGGAAAACATTTCGTGATGAAATGTTTGAACAATATAAATCTCACCGTCCACCAATGCCTGATGATTTACGCAAACAAATTCAGCCTTTGCACGATATGATTCGTGCACTGGGGATTCCGCTTTTAGTGGTGGAAGGGGTTGAAGCTGATGATGTGATCGGCACTCTCGCACTACAAGCATCGCGTTTGGGTAAAAAAGTGCTCATTAGTACTGGCGATAAAGATATGGCACAGTTAGTTGATGACAATATTATGCTCATCAACACCATGAATAATAGCTTATTGGATCGCGAGGGCGTGATTGAAAAATACGGTATTCCACCTGAACTCATTATTGATTATCTAGCACTCATGGGCGATAGTGCAGATAATATTCCGGGCGTTGCTGGCGTTGGCGAAAAAACCGCTCTTGGTTTACTGCAAGGTATCGGAAGTATGGCTGAAATTTATGCCAATCTTGAGAAAGTAGCAGAATTGCCAATTCGTGGGGCGAAAAAACTAGGTGAAAAATTATTGGCAGAAAAAACTAATGCCGATCTTTCTTATACATTAGCAACCATCAAAACAGATGTTGAACTTAACGTGACAACAGATGAATTGTTGCTTGGAGAAAGCAAAAACGATCAACTTATTGAATATTTTGCTCGCTACGAATTTAAACGCTGGCTTAATGAAGTGATAAATGGCGCAGACTCCATAACCCAAACCGGTGAACAACCAGTGAAAATGAACCAGTATCAGGCGACATCACCAGCTCAAAATTCGGTGGGAAATAGTGCGGTGGAGAACGCGCCTAAAATTCAAATCGATCGTACAAAATATGAAACCTTGCTCACTCAAACAGATTTAACGCGCTGGATTGAAAAACTCAATGCAGCAAAACTCATTGCAGTCGATACTGAAACAGACAGTCTTGATTATATGTCTGCAAATTTAGTAGGTATCTCTTTTGGTCTTGAAAATGGCGAAGCAGCTTATTTACCATTGCAATTAGATTATTTGGATGCACCAAAAACACTCGAAAAATCGACCGCACTTGCGGCTATCAAACCAATTTTAGAAAATCCTGACATTCACAAAATTGGACAAAATATTAAATTTGATGAAAGTATTTTTGCCCGTCATGGCATTGAATTACAAGGTGTTGAATTTGATACGATGTTGCTTTCTTATACGCTAAATAGTACGGGTCGTCATAATATGGACGATTTAGCTAAACGTTATTTAGGGCATGAGACTATCGCATTTGAAAGCATTGCAGGAAAAGGGAAAGGTCAGCTTACGTTTAATCAAATTCCATTAGAACAAGCCACAGAATACGCGGCAGAAGATGCTGATGTGACAATGAAATTACAGCAAGCGCTGTGGTTGAAACTGCAAGAAGAACCAACACTTGTTGAATTATATAAAACAATGGAATTACCATTACTTCATGTGCTTTCTCGTATGGAACGCTCAGGCGTTTTGATTGATAGTGATGCCCTCTTTATACAATCTAACGAAATTGCTGCAAGATTAACCGCACTTGAGGAACAAGCTTACGCATTAGCAGGTCAGCCATTTAATTTGGCCTCCACCAAACAATTACAAGAAATTTTGTTCGATAAACTTGGACTACCTGTTTTACAAAAAACGCCAAAAGGTGCGCCATCAACGAATGAAGAAGTATTGGAAGAATTAGCCTATAGCCACGAATTACCAAAAATTTTGGTCGAACATCGTGGGTTGAGCAAACTCAAATCCACTTACACGGATAAACTGCCTCAAATGGTCAATTCACAAACAGGCCGAGTACATACTTCTTACCATCAAGCAGTCACGGCAACAGGGCGTTTATCATCAAGTGATCCAAACCTACAAAATATTCCAATTCGGAATGAAGAAGGTCGTCGTATTCGACAAGCATTTATCGCACGTGAAGGTTATTCTATTGTCGCCGCTGACTATTCTCAAATCGAGTTACGTATTATGGCGCATCTTTCGGGCGATCAAGGTTTAATTAACGCCTTCTCTCAGGGCAAGGATATTCACCGATCCACGGCTGCTGAAATTTTCGGTGTATCATTAGATGAAGTCTCCAGTGAGCAACGTCGCAATGCTAAAGCGATTAATTTCGGCTTAATTTATGGAATGTCTGCCTTTGGACTTTCACGTCAACTGGGAATTTCCCGTCCAGATGCACAAAAATACATGGATTTATATTTCCAACGCTACCCTGGCGTACAGCAATTTATGACCGATATCCGTGAAAAAGCGAAAGCACAAGGCTATGTGGAAACGCTATTTGGTCGCCGTTTATATTTACCTGATATTAATTCTAGCAACGCAATGCGTCGTAAAGGGGCTGAACGTGTAGCAATTAATGCACCGATGCAAGGCACGGCTGCAGATATTATTAAACGAGCGATGATTAAAATTGATGAAGTAATCCGTCACGATCCAGATATTGAAATGATTATGCAAGTACATGATGAATTAGTGTTTGAAGTGCGGTCAGAAAAAGTAGAATTTTTCCGTGAGCAAATTAAACAACACATGGAAGCCGCTGCTGAATTAGTCGTTCCATTGATTGTGGAAGTGGGTGTTGGACAAAATTGGGATAAAGCGCACTAAGGAATTTAATCATGAATAAAGTTATTAAAAGTCGCCACTTTACGGCAGAACGTGCTTGGGGAGCCCTCGATATTACCAATATGAATGGTATTTCCGTGCGTCTTCACTGGACAGATAAACCTTACAAATGGCATATCAATGACGGTGAAGAAGTCTTTGCAGTGATGGATGGTACGGTCGAAATGCGCTACAAAGAAAATGGCCAAGAGAAAGCCGTATTGCTCCATACGGGTGATATTTTTTATGCGAGTATCGGTACCGAACATGTAGCTCATCCACAAGGCGAAGCGCGTATATTAGTCATAGAGAAAGAAGACAGTATTTAAAAAGAATTTTATGAATCAAGAAAGACTTAACAAAATTGAAAAACCATTACTCCACATCGTTAAACATGATGTTGTGCCAGCCCTAGGCTGTACTGAACCCATTTCTCTTGCGCTCGCATCTGCTACAGCGGCGAAATATTTGGGCAAAACACCTGAACGCATTGAAGCTAAAGTCTCACCTAATCTCATGAAAAATGGATTGGGTGTTGCAGTGCCAGGAACAGGTATGGTGGGATTACCTATTGCTGCGGCAATTGGCGCATTGGGCGGTGACCCTGAGGGTAAGTTAGAAGTGTTAAAGCACATCACGCCAGAGCAAGTTATTGCCGCCAAGACTATGCTTGAACAAAAATTAGTGAGTGTAGATATTCATCAAACCGAACATATTTTATATTCAGAATCAACATTGTTTGCCGATAATGATTACGTGAAAGTCGCAATTCAAGATCAACACACTAACATCATTTTGATTGAAAAAAATGGCGAGGTCATTTTTGAGAAAGAACACGATGAATGTAATGATTGCGATCCTTATGATATTTTCAAACAGGTGAGTGCACGTGAAATCTTTGAATTTTCTTGTGAAGTTGAGCTCGATAAAATCCGCTTTATCGGACAAGCTGCTGCGCTCAATCGTGCACTATCTAACGAAGGATTACGGGAAAATTACGGCCTACACATTGGTAGAACGTTACGTAAACAAGTTGGTAGCGGTTTAATGTCAGATGATTTACTCAGCAAAATCATGATTGAAACTACCGCAGCCTCCGATGCCCGTATGGGTGGAGCCACATTGCCAGCAATGAGCAATTCTGGTTCAGGTAACCAAGGGATTGCCGCTACTATGCCAGTAGTTGTAGTCGCCGATTATTTAAACGTGAGTGAAGAAAAATGCCTTCGAGCGCTCTTCTTATCACATTTAATGGCCATCTATATCCACAGTAAATTACCCAAACTGTCTGCCCTTTGCGCAGTAACAACCGCATCAATGGGAAGCTGTGCGGGTATCGCCTATTTGCTTACAGGTAAATTTGAAACGGTAAGTATGGGCATTTGTAGCATGATTGGTGACATCAGCGGAATCATCTGCGATGGTGCATCCAATAGCTGTGCAATGAAAGTCTCCACCAGCGTGGCTTCAGGCTATAAATCAGTACTTATGGCAATGGACGAAACCCATGTTACGGGCAATGAAGGTATCGTTGAGCATGATCTCGATCGCACTATCGATAATCTATGCTCAATTGCTTCTAAGAGTATGCACCACATCGATCGCCAAGTAATTGAAATTATGGTGAGTAAACCCTGCCCTTAACACTAAGATAACTTACGACAAAGTGCGGTCAGAAAACACTAAATTTTTTGACCGAACTTTTTTTATATCAAAAAAACATATTTTCTAGCTAAAAGTTATTGGCGCTACCTTCTTATTTTTTTAGAAAATACCGACCTACTTAGTTCTAAAATAGAAGGAATATTTATGCTTTTAACCGGATTACTTTGCGGAATTTTACTCGGATTTGTGATGCAGCGTGGGCGCTTTTGTATTACTGGCGCATTTCGCGATATGTATGTCACCAAAAATAACAAAATGTTTGTAGCCCTTTTATTGGCGATTACCGTGCAATCTATTGGTTTCTTTCTCTTAAAAGAAATCGGTATATTAAATGTGGATCCGGCTGAAAATTTTGCTTTTCTAGCCGTGATTATCGGTGCCTTTGTGTTTGGTATCGGCATTGTTCTTGCTGGCGGTTGTGCAACAGGCACATGGTACCGAGCTGCAGAAGGCTTAGTCGGCAGTTGGGTCGCCTTATTCACTTATATGTTATTAAGCGCCATCATGCGTACTGGCCCATTAGGGGAATTCAATAAAACCTTACGCAGTATCAATATTGAACAACGCAATATTTACGATACATTCGGTATTTCACCTTGGTGGTTAGTCGCATTATTAACTTTAGTGACGGCTTTCTATGTATACAAACACCTAAGCAAACCAAGCGTAAAAGTCGCGGCATTAAAACCAAAGAAAACGGGGCTTCCTCACTTATTATTTGAGAAACGCTGGCACCCATTTTTCTCTGCCGTATTAATCGGATTAATCGCACTTGCGGCTTGGCCACTCAGTGTTGCTACTGGTCGTGAATTTGGACTCGGGATCACTGGACCATCAGCCAATATCATGCAATTCCTCGTTACTGGAGACAATAAATTTATAAATTGGGGCGTATTCTTGGTCTTAGGGATTTTTATCGGGTCATTCATCGGCGCGAAAGCAAGCAATGAATTTCGTGTCCGTGTACCAGATGCCACCACAATTTTACGTAGCGGACTCGGCGGTATTCTCATGGGTATTGGCGCAACCCTTGCAGGTGGCTGTTCCATCGGTAACGGTTTAGTCGAAACTGCCTTTTTCTCTTGGCAAGGCTGGGTGTCATTGCCATTGATGATTCTCGGCACTTGGGTGGCCGCCTACTTCACCATTATCCGTCCACAACGTTTAAAATTAGCAAAAGCATCATAAGGAGTTTATATGATAGTTAAATTACCAACACTTGGCCTTGTTTGCCCCTTTCCTCTCGTTGAAGCCAAGGAAGCAATGGCTAAGTTAAATAAAGGCGATAGCCTAGAAATTGAATTTGACTGCACCCAAGCTACTGAAGCTATCCCTGCTTGGGCGGCAGAAGAAGGTTATGAAGTAACAAACTTCGAACAAATTGATGATGCAAAATGGTCAATTACGGTGATTAAATAATAAAAAAGTGCGGTCAGAAAAATATATAAATTTCTAATCGCACTTTTTCTATTAAATTTGGAAACCTATTTTGGCTCTTTCGACAAATCAAAACCAATTTTCCAAAATCCTATATCAAGTAGCTTCATTTGAGGATAATCAAGAGTTTTTTCTTCCCCATCAAATTCATATTTAATTAAAAATTCACTTCTTAAATTTTCCAGTTTTTCTTGATGCTCTTCATAAAATTTAATTAATTTCTGCAAAGACGCTATATTGTAATTTCCTGTCGTCACTTTATTCTTTTTAACTGCATCAACAAAGAAACGATCATAAGCTGGCACACAGCCTAATGTGCCCAATAAAACTTTAGAAACTAAAATATTTGAAATATCTTGTGTTACTTCTGTTTCCTTTAGTTCTAATCGAAACGGATTATAAATGGTACTAATTTCACTATTTAGTTTCTTTAGTAACGAACTGGTTTGCTCATTATTTAACTCTTTGCACTCTAATCCAAATAATGTGCTATATTCGGATTTTAATATTTCCTTTACTACTGAAGTATGGATAGTGTAATCATATTGTAATAAAAAGGACGAACCTCTATACATCCCCCAACTAGCTAAATAGAATGCCAAATGTAAACTCAAGTTATCAACATTAGCTCTTTCAGGATTTTTTCTAGCTTCATAAAACTGAGTATAGCAATACTCCCAAGAACGGTATCGACTTGCTGTGTGTTCTTGAAGCTCCTTATAAAATTTTCTAGTTTTTGTAATAAATGCATCAATATTCATTAATTTTTCCTTATAAACACTTTTTCAAAAATTAAATCAATTTAACAGGCACTTTCACGACTAATTTTTTAATTTTTTCTGTTTTTCCATTTACTACACAGCAAGGCTTATGCGGTTCGTAAGGATAAAATACAGCGAACATTTTTGGTTTCATTGTGATGGTGAATTTATCATCAATATCTGCACAAAGTTGATAATCATCCACTTCGTTGTAAGATTCATACTTAGACAAATCAGGATAATTAGCGCCAACTTCTATATTTTCCGTGCCGCGGATTAACACCTGAACATCTAAGTATTCATGATGTAATTCTGCTTTTTTGCTGCTTGATTCTGCAGTTTCTGGTTCCATTACGTTCATATAAATTTGATCGTTAATATCATGGCGACCATTTTCTAACGTATTCAAATCTAACGTATTCAAATAATCACATACTTCAGCAATCACTTTTGGTAAACCAACTTTAAAATTTGGGGTGGTTAAGCTGCTAATAATCATAGAATTTTCCTTATAGTGGCTAAAAGTTATCCTATGATACCAAGTCGGTTAAATGAAATAAAGTTACCAATCACACAAAAACCTCTGTATAATGCCTAGGCTTTATTTTCTACATTAGCGTGCGGCTATCAAAAGCAATTTTAAGCGCTCGGCGGTTATTTTTACAAAAGATTTCTTTTGCTAGTCGCAATCTGGAAAATAAGGCATTGTTTTTAATATAAATTTTAAGGGAAACATTGTGAATCCAATTGTTAAACAATTTAAATACGGTCAACATACCGTTACTCTAGAAACCGGCGCGATTGCACGTCAAGCAACGGCTGCGGTTATGGCAAGCATGGACGATACCACGGTATTCGTTACTGTTGTGGCTAAAAAAGATGTGAAAGAAGGTCAAGACTTCTTCCCATTAACCGTAAACTACCAAGAGCGTACTTATGCGGCGGGTAAAATCCCAGGTGGTTTCTTCAAACGTGAAGGTCGTCCATCTGAAGGCGAAACTTTGATTGCACGTTTAATCGACCGTCCAATTCGTCCATTATTCCCTGAAGGTTTCTTCAACGAAATCCAAGTTGTGGCAACTGTGGTTTCTGTAAACCCACAAATCAGCCCAGACTTAGTGGCAATGATTGGTGCTTCTGCAGCATTAACTTTATCTGGCGTGCCTTTCAACGGCCCTATCGGTGCAGCACGTGTTGGTTTTATCGACAATCAATTCGTATTAAACCCAACGATAGCTGAACAAAAACAGAGCCGTTTAGACTTAGTGGTTGCAGGTACAGACAAAGCCGTATTAATGGTTGAATCTGAAGCTGATATTTTAACTGAAGAACAAATGTTAGCGGCGGTCGTATTCGGTCATCAACAACAACAAGTTGTGATTGAAGCAATTAAAGAATTCGCGAAAGAGGCGGGTAAACCACGTTGGGATTGGGTTGCTCCACAACCAGACACAGATTTAATCAACAAAGTAAAAGCGATTGCTGAAGCACGTTTAGGCGATGCATACCGCATTACTGAAAAACAAGCACGTTACGAACAAATCGATGCGATTAAAGCGGATGTGATTGCACAAATCACAGCTGAAGATGAAGAAATCAGCGAAGGTAAAATCGTAGATATTTTCACCGCACTTGAAAGCCAAATCGTCCGTGGCCGTATCATTGCGGGTGAACCGCGTATTGACGGCCGTACCGTTGATACCGTTCGTGCATTAGATATCTGCACAGGTGTATTACCTCGTACTCACGGTTCTGCAATTTTCACCCGTGGTGAAACACAAGCATTAGCCGTTGCAACGTTAGGTACTGAACGTGATGCACAAATCATTGATGAATTAACAGGTGAACGTCAAGATCACTTCTTATTCCACTACAACTTCCCTCCATACTCTGTAGGTGAAACTGGTATGATCGGCTCGCCAAAACGTCGTGAAATCGGTCACGGTCGTTTAGCAAAACGTGGTGTAGCGGCGGTTATGCCGAGCCTTGCAGAATTCCCGTATGTTGTACGTGTTGTATCTGAAATCACTGAATCTAACGGTTCTTCTTCTATGGCGTCTGTATGTGGTGCATCTTTAGCATTAATGGATGCAGGTGTACCAATCAAAGCCGCTGTTGCAGGTATCGCAATGGGCTTAGTGAAAGAAGAAGAGAAATTCGTGGTGCTTTCAGATATCTTAGGTGATGAAGACCACTTAGGTGATATGGACTTTAAAGTAGCGGGTACACGCGAAGGTGTCACCGCACTTCAAATGGATATCAAAATTGAAGGTATCACCCCTGAAATTATGCAAATTGCATTAAACCAAGCGAAAAGTGCACGTATGCACATTCTTGGTGTAATGGAACAAGCAATCCCTGCTCCACGCGCGGATATCTCCGATTATGCGCCGCGCATCTATACAATGAAAATTGATCCTAAGAAAATCAAAGATGTCATTGGTAAAGGTGGCGCAACAATTCGTTCATTAACTGAAGAAACTGGTACTTCTATCGATATCGACGATGATGGTACAGTGAAAATTGCCGCAGTAGACAGCAATGCAGCGAAAAACGTAATGGGACGTATTGAAGAAATCGTTGCAGAAGTTGAAGCTGGCGCAATTTACAAAGGTAAAGTGACTCGCCTTGCTGATTTTGGTGCATTCGTAGCAATCGTTGGAAATAAAGAAGGTTTAGTTCATATTTCTCAAATTGCTGAAGAGCGTGTAGAGAAAGTGAGTGATTACCTCCAAGTGGGCCAAGAAGTAAATGTAAAAGTTGTTGAAATCGATCGTCAAGGTCGTATTCGTTTAACAATGAAAGACTTGGCTCCAAAACAAGAAACTGAAATTAACCAAGAAGATTCTGTAGAAGAACAGGAATAATCTTGGAATATCGAATCAAAACTTGGTAGCAACTGCTGCCAAGTTTTGTTGTTTTCCAACTTTTAGGCATAAAGAAAGCAAATGCGGTGTTTTCGCTTATCTCGCAATTTTATAGTCTATTTATTTAGCTTATGTGCGATCTTACTCCTTGCAGGCTGTGTTCAGTCTAGGAGTGGTTTTGTGTCTAAAAATCATGTCGTGTTGGCTGAACAAAACCCGAATACTCACTTTGAACAAGAAGTGATGATCGTGCGATTAAGCCAAGTACTACTCGTTGGAAAAATGAGTAATGAAGAACGTGCATCACTACATTTTGAACGTGGCGTACTCTATGATTCCCTTGGATTATGGGGACTTGCTCGTTACGATTTTACTCAAGCCCTTGCATTACAGCCTAAAATGGCATCTGTGTACAATTACTTAGGGCTTTATTTATTGCTTGAAGAAGATTACGACGGCGCATTGGAAGCTTTCAATACTGTGTTTGAATTAGACTCAAGTTATGACTATACCCACCTTAATCGCGGTTTAAATTTTTATTATGTAGGGCGCTACCATCTTGCTCAGCAAGATTTCTTACAGTTCTACCAAGCCGATACAAAAGATCCCTATCGTGTCTTATGGCTATATTTGAACGAACAAAAATTAAAACCACAAGAAGCCCAAAAAAACCTTGTTGAACGAGCAAAAGGGCTATCAGAGGACTTCTGGGGTACACACATCGTTCAATATTACTTAGGACGCATCTCTGTAGAAGAATTACAACAACGTGCAAGTGAATTTGCTGAAAATTCACAACAATATGCTGAAATTCTCACAGAAACCTATTTTTATCTAGCAAAACAAAAACTCAATGTAGGGCTAGTAGATGAAGCAGCAGCTTTATTTAAACTAGCTATGGCAAATCAGGTTTATAACTTTGTTGAGTATCGTTTTGCCGCGTTTGAACTCATGAAATTAAAACCGGTTCAAACAGAAGACGAAAAAGAAGAGAAAAGTGCGGTAACAAAAGCGATTGTTTTCTAAAAATCAATCCAAAACTCACCGCTCTTTGCAGTAGAACGAATAGAAAAATTCATTCGCTCTGCTCAACTTAATAAACCGAAGGCCTCTTTGAGCTTTCCTTATTTATATTCGAGTATTTTAATGACTGACAAAATTACTTTTAATGACTTAGGCTTACCTGAGTTCATCTTAAAAGCTGTTTCTGACTTAGGTTTTGAAACCCCTTCTCCAATTCAACAAGCTTGTATTCCGCATTTGCTCAGTGGCAATGATGTGCTAGGTATGGCACAAACAGGTAGTGGTAAAACCGCCGCTTTTGCTCTGCCTTTATTAGCGCAAATCAATCCAAGTGAAAAACATCCACAAATGTTAGTGATGGCGCCTACTCGCGAACTTGCTATTCAAGTTGCCGATGCGTGCGAACAATTTGTTAAATATGCTCATGGCTCCCGCATTGTTACTTTATATGGTGGCCAACGTTATGACATCCAACTTCGTGCATTAAAACAAGGCGCACAAGTGGTTGTGGGTACACCAGGTCGTATTCTTGACCATATTCGTCGCGGCACATTAAATCTTTCTGAACTTCGTTTTATCGTATTAGATGAAGCTGATGAAATGCTACGTATGGGTTTCATTGATGATGTAGAAACTGTCATGGCAGAATTACCAGAAAATCACCAAACAGCGTTATTCTCTGCAACAATGCCTGAACCGATCCGTCGTATTACGAAACGTTTTATGAATGATCCGAAAGAAGTGAAGATCAAAGTTAATAACGAAAATGCTCCAGATATTGAGCAAAGTTGTTGGTATGTGCACGGCGTGCGTAAAAACGAAGCCCTTCTTCGTTTCTTAGAAGTGGAAAATTTTGATGCAGCGATTATCTTTGCTCGCACTAAAACCGGTACGTTAGACATTACAGAACTACTTGAAAAAAATGGTTTCCGTTCTGCCGCACTTAATGGTGATATGACACAACAACTCCGCGAACAAACCCTCGATCGCTTACGTAACGGCAGTTTAGATATTGTTGTGGCAACCGATGTGGCCGCACGCGGTATTGATATTGAACGCATCAGCCTTGTGGTGAACTACGACATTCCACTTGATGCAGAATCTTATGTGCACCGAATTGGCCGTACTGGTCGTGCAGGTCGTTCTGGTCGTGCTTTATTGTTTGTTGAACCTCGCGAGCGTCGTTTACTGCGTAATATTGAACACCTAATGAAAAAAGGTATCAATGAAGTAGAATTGCCAAATCATCTTGTGTTACAAGAATGCCGCCGCAAAAAATTCGTCGCAAAAATTACGAAACAACTCGAGCATCACGATTTAGAGCAATATCGTAGTTTATTAGAAGACTTATTTACAGCCGATCAGGATCAAGAAGATATTGCTGCAGCAATGTTGATGCTGCTTCAAGGTAAACAAAAATTAATTCTTCCTCCAGATCCGCCAATGGAAAAACGTCGTCGTGAACGTAATGAACGAGGTGATCGCCGTGAAAATCCACGTTCAGCTGAACGTCGTGGCGAACGTAAAGGCTACGGAAATCCACAACCAATGGATTTATATCGTATTGAAGTGGGTCGTGCTGATGGCGTAGAAGTTCGCCATATCGTGGGTGCGATTGCTAACGAAGGTGATATCAATAGCCGCTATATTGGTCATATCAAACTTTATGATGACTACACGACCGTTGAATTGCCACAAGGTATGCCGAAAGAATTACTTCAACAATTCGGTAAAACACGCGTATTGAATAAACAAATGCAAATGTCTTTCTTAGGTGCTGTGAAGTCTGATAGTTCTCGTGGTGGTGATGATTTTAATGGTAAACGTAAAGGCCGTGGTGGCGATTTCCGTGGAGAACGCGGACGTAATGAACGCAGTAATGACAATCGTGGAAATCGTAAATTTAATGAAAAAAGTAACCGCTCTTTTAGCGATAAACCACGCCGTGATCGTCGAGGATAGTATCCTTGCGATATAAAGAATAGTGCTATTTCCTAATGTTTTTTGCATCATTTAAAATTTAGCACTATTCGGTAAACAAAACTTAGCCCCTTGAACCTCAAGGGGCTTTTTATTGTCTATTGCTTAAATTCTAGCTACAATCCCGCAAGCTTTTTATATAGGAAAAATCATTGAAAGGTCTCTTTTTACGTATTATTACTGCCTTGGCTTTATTGCTTTGGGCTATAGATATGGTATTCCCATGGCAATTTTTACGCCATGCTGAAGAAAACCACTATACAGCAATTCAAGAACGAGGCTCACTCATTGTGGGCACAATGAACAATCCTATTTCTTATTTTATAAATAAAGACAGAGAACGAGGCTTTGAATATGAATTGGCTAAAGCATTTGCTGATTCACTAGGTGTAGAACTCGAAATTAAAACTTTCGATAATCAAGAACAATTATTTAATGAGCTAGATAAACATAATATTGATTTAGCTGCGGCTCACCTTTTATATCATCCTAATCATGCAGAACGTTTCCAAATTGGCCCAGCATATCATTCCGCTTCATGGCAATTAGCTTATCGAAAAAATGAACAACGCCCTAAAAATCTAGGCGATATCAAGAAAGAAATTTATATCGCTAACAATTCATCATTAGAAGAAAAACTAAAAGAATTACAAAAACAATATCCACAATTAACTTGGAAAAGAAATCAAGCGTTTACTCAAGAAGAACTATTGCTACAGCTGTCTGAAGGAAAAATTCCTTACGTTATTGCAAATTCGATTGATATTGCGGCGATCCAACAAATCAAACCAGAATTAGCCATTGCCTTTGATATTACTGATGAAGCAAACATTCACTGGTATTTACCAAATAATGCCTACAATGATCTGCAAGCTGCCTTACTCAATTTTATGAATAATGCACAAGAAACAGGGCTAGTGGATAATTTAAAAGAAAAATATTTAGGGCATATTTCACAATTTGATTACGTGGATACGCGCTCTTATATGAACGCAATTGAAAATACACTGCCACAATTCTCACCGCTCTTTGAAAAATATAAAGGCGAATTAGATTGGCGATTACTCGCGGCCATCGCTTATCAAGAGTCTCATTGGAATCCTGATGCAACATCGCCTACGGGTGTGCGTGGCATAATGATGTTAACTAAAGATACCGCGCAACATATGAAAATCAGCGATAGAACAGATCCTGAACAAAGCATTAAAGCGGGATCAGAATATTTACACTGGCTGATTAGTCAAATTCCAGAAACCATTGAAAAAGAAGAAAGAATTTGGTTTGCCTTAGCCGCCTATAACATGGGGCTTGGCCACTTAATTGATGCGCGTCGTTTAACCAAAAATCTTGGCGGAAATCCAGATAATTGGCTCGATGTGAAAAAAAACCTGCCTTTATTAGCAGAAAAACGTTATTATTCCCAACTCAAATACGGCTATGCTCGAGGCTATGAAGCGCATCAATATGTAGAAAATATTCGCCGCTATATGAATAGCATTGTGAATTATCATCGAGTCCAAGAAAATCAAACAATGAATGATAATGCCAACAACGAAAGTGCGATTGAAAATGCAGAAGAAATAAAAGGAAAAAAGGATAAATAAAATGTTAAAACGCAAAACTTTTCTTAAAAAGAAAACCAATTTACAACAAACCTCTTTATCTCGAAATTCACGTTTAAGACGTTTAAAACATCGAAAAAAGCAACAATTTACGCGCCATTCACTTCAATTTGTGGTACAAGATATTTGTTGTTAACAAAATGAAAAGGATTGAGCATTGCTCAATCCTTTTTTACCTATACTAAGAACACACAATCTTAACTGCTAGTCCGCCCTGAGATGTTTCGCGATATTTGGCGTTCATGTCTTTGCCTGTTTCGTACATTGTTTCAATCACTTTATCCAAGGTTACTCTTGGATTAGTGGTACGGCGTAAAGCCATTCGTGATGCATTGATTGCTTTTACTGAAGCAATTGCATTACGTTCGATACAAGGTACTTGAACTTGGCCTCCCACCGGATCGCAAGTTAATCCTAAGTTATGCTCCATTGCAATTTCAGCTGCGATGCATACTTGCAGTGGATTACCACCCAAAATTTCAGCCAGTCCCGCAGCAGCCATTGAACATGCTACACCCACTTCACCTTGGCAACCCACTTCTGCGCCAGAAATCGAAGCATTCATTTTATAAAGTGAACCAATCATTCCTGCTGCTAATAAATAGCGTTCAATAATCTCAGGCGTTAATGGTGAGATGAACTTCTCATAGTAAGCTAATACTGCTGGAATAATCCCGCATGCACCGTTGGTTGGCGCTGTGACTACGCGTCCACCCGCTGCATTTTCTTCATTGACAGCAAGCGCAAACATATTAACCCAGTCGATCACACGCATTGGATCGTTGGACAAATTAGTATTTGCTTGCAACATACGATAAAGGGATGCTGCACGACGTGGCACTCGTAATGGCCCAGGTAAAATCCCTTCAGTATGAATACCATGTTCGATACAAGCTTGCATCGTCTTCCAGACATTCTCTAAATGAGCACTGACAGCTTCTTTGCCATGCAAGGCGACTTCATTTTCCAACATCACAGTGGAAAGCATTAAGCCGTTATCACTGCAATGTTTCAAAATATCTTCTGCATTTTTGTAAGGATAAGGCACTTGGACTGTGTTTTTTTCTTCTTGACCAAAATGGGCTTCATCGACAATAAAACCACCACCGATCGAATAATAGGTTTGGCGATAAAGCTCTGTGCGATTTTCATCAAGAGCGGTAATTGTCATGCCATTTTCATGCAATTTTAAAAAAGTGCGGTGGAAAATGAGATTATTTTCAAAATCAAATTTTACCGTTTTTTGACCAACATTAATTGGTAAAAGCGCAGTTTGTTTCACTTTCTCGATGAAACCTGAAATCATATCGATATCCACATTATGTGGTAAATAACCCGCTAACCCCATGATGATGGCGATATCCGTACTATGGCCTCTCCCTGTCATTGAAAGAGAACCATAAACATCCACATGAATTTCAGCGGTTTGTTCAAACTGATTTCGTTCAATTAAGTCGTCTATAAATTGTTTGCCGGCTTTCATCGGACCGACAGTGTGGGAACTGGATGGCCCAATTCCCACTTTAAACATATCAAATACGCTAATCATAAATTTCTCAAAATTCGCTAAACTTTAAAGGGCGTTTATAATAATCCATAAACAACCGCAGAGATAGCGATTAATCCCATAATCGTTACAAAAACATTGCTGAAACGTCCGCTGTAGCGTTTCATCGCTGGGATTTTGCGAATCGCGTACATTGGCATGATAAACAAAATCATCGCAATGATTGGACCACCAAGAGATTCGATTAAGCCTAAGATACTTGGATTAATAATCGCAACGCCCCATAAAGTTAATAAGAAGAAAAGTGCGGTCGCATAATTGAGTTTTTTACGATTTACAGATTCGCCTTTCATTTTCAAATATAAGCCTTCTAAGCCTTCACGTGCGCCCATATAGTGACCGAAGAATGAGCTCGTAATCGCTAAGAATGCAACAAGCGGGCCAAAATAAGAGATATATGGATTATCAAATTTATTCGCTAAGAAAGACAAAATACTGATATTTTGTGCTTTTGCTGCCACTAATTCTTCAGGTGTTAATGTCAATACGCAGCTAAATACGAAGAACATTACAAAGAATAACAAAATCGTTGAGGTGCCTTTTTCTGTATGGCCGATATGGCGTTCTGCACCATCGAAAGTTTTGTATTCACGGAATTGTGAGCAAGTGAAAGATGAAATTGCTGGTGAATGGTTAAATGAGAATACCAATACAGGAATAGTAAGCCATAATGTTGTGACGAAACCGCCTGCTGTTGGGAATTCATGTAACATCGCACCATTCCATTCTGGAATTAAGTAAATAGAAAGTGCGAATAAAATTAATACTAACGGGTAAACAAGCCATTCTGTGATTTTTAACATCACTTTTTCATTAAATAGCATAACGGAAATCAATATTGCAATTAATACAAAAGAGAGAATCGCTCGGTTTGGTGACGCCATGCCAAGTTGATTCACAATGAAAGAATCGACCGTGTTAGTAATACCGTTACCGTAAATTAAAAGAATAGGGAAAATAGCAAAGAAATAAAGTAGGGTGATAAGTTTACCCGCTGTTTTACCAAAGTGTTCTTCAACTACTTCAGTAATATCGCTGCCAGGATTTTTTGATGAAAGTACAAAATAGGCTAAACCACGGTGAGCAAAATAGGTCATTGGTCCGACGATAATTGCCATTAAAACTAATGGCCAAAATCCACCCATCCCTGCGTTAATCGGTAGGAATAAGACGCCAGCGCCAACCGCCGTACCGAAAAGGTTTAACATCCATGTTGCATCAAATTTGTTCCATTTGAGTTTTTCTGTTGGTTTCATAGTTTGCTCCAAAGCATAAATTATTTAAATTTGTCAATTTGCAGAGCAAAATATGCCCTAACAAAATTTGAGTATTATGTTATGCCGATAAATAGAGAATCTCAAAGAGCAAATTCTAAAATTGTGATCAAGTTAAAATTTTTTTATAAAAAGTGCGGTAAATTCGAACAATAAAAAATCGGTACTCCTATAAGAGTACCGACTATATAAAAGAGTTTTAGAATATTTCTTTCTATGAACGTTTCATTACTTCAAAAAACTCTTCATTGGTTTTTGCAACCATAAGTTTATCAATAAGGAATTCCATTGCTTCTACCTCTCCCATAGGATTAAGAATTTTACGTAGAATCCACATTTTTTGAAGCTCTTCAGGTGAAGTAAGTAAATCTTCCTTACGAGTACCTGAACGATTGAAATCAATTGCAGGGAATACACGTTTTTCTGCAATTTTACGAGAAAGGTGTAATTCCATATTACCTGTACCTTTAAATTCTTCGAAAATAACTTCATCCATTTTCGAACCGGTATCAACTAGCGCAGTCGCAATAATAGTTAAGCTGCCGCCTTCTTCCACGTTACGTGCAGCACCAAAGAAACGTTTTGGACGATGCAACGCATTAGCATCCACACCACCAGACAAAATTTTACCTGAAGCAGGGGTTACCGTATTGTAAGCGCGCGCTAAACGTGTAATAGAATCAAGCAGAATCACTACATCTTTTTTATGCTCTACTGAACGTTTCGCTTTTTCGATTACCATTTCTGCCACTTGAACATGACGAGTTGCAGGCTCATCAAAAGTAGACGCAATGACTTCGCCTTTTACTGAACGTTGCATTTCTGTCACTTCTTCTGGGCGTTCATCAATCAATAATACGATAAGCTCTACATCAGGATAATTATGCGTGATACTTTGCGCAATATTTTGCAGCAACATGGTTTTACCTGCTTTTGGCGGAGCAACAATCAAACCACGTTGACCTTTACCAATTGGTGATGCTAAATCCAAAATACGTGCAGTTAAATCTTCTGTTGAGCC
This sequence comes from Haemophilus sp. Marseille-P9675, assembly GCF_916862695.1. Classification (NCBI taxonomy): domain Bacteria; kingdom Pseudomonadati; phylum Pseudomonadota; class Gammaproteobacteria; order Pasteurellales; family Pasteurellaceae; genus Haemophilus; species Haemophilus sp. Marseille-P9675. Next base: position 4,878 of record NZ_CAKASP010000001.1, on the reverse strand, counting down.
ATTGCCTCGCTCCATTCTTAAACGAGAGTTAGCATGTAATGGAGTTAAGTTTTCAAATAAGATTTTGCTACGAGAAACTTCAGGTTTGTCATCATTAACTTGATCAACTTTTAAAAGTGCAAAATAGCGTTCACCCTCTTTGGGTGGACGAATTTTACCTTCGATTTTATCACCAGTTTGAAGATTAAAACGACGAATTTGACTTGGGGAAACATAGATATCATCAGGGCCTGCAAGGTAGGAACTGTCGGCAGAACGAAGGAAACCGAAACCATCCGGTAAAATTTCTAACACGCCACCGCCGAAAATATCTTCACCGCTTTTGGCGTGCTGTTTTAAAATTGCAAAGACAATATCTTGTTTACGCAAACGAGCTAAATTCTCTAAGCCCATTTGTTCTTCGCCAAGTTTCACAAGATCAGAAACAGGGGTATTTTTAAGTTCAGTTAAATGCATAATGAATAAATATTGGAATTAATAAGAATTGATGATTCGAATGGTGGGCATATGCCCTTTGAATGAAGCGTAAATTATCACTAAAACCCTGTACTGTCTAGCGTTTATTTATATTTAATCTAAAAAACTACCGCACTTTTCTTTCTCTTTTTAACATAGAAGTTTAGCCGTCTAGATTGTTATTTATTTGATTTTTCATTAGAATACGGACAATTTGTAAGGTTATCAATAAGCACTAAGGTAAATTATGGCAGATTGGGACGGAAAATATATCAGCCCTTATGCAGAACATGGCAAAAAAAGCGAGCAAGTAAAAAAAATCACTGTGTCTATTCCAATCAAAGTATTGGAAATTTTGACGAATGAACGCACTCGCCGCCAATTAAAAAGTTTACGTCATGCAACCAACAGTGAATTACTTTGCGAAGCATTTTTGCATGCATTCACCGGTCAACCTTTGCCCACCGATGCAGATTTAATGAAAGAGCGTAATGATGAAATTCCCGAAGATGCCAAAGTGCTTATGCGTGAATTAGGTGTTGATCCAGAAAGCTGGGAATATTAACCGCACTTTTCATTTATCCTTTTAATCCATTCAAAATTGAACATTCAGGGCAGTCATTGCCCTGACAATTATCATGCCAACGCTGCAATTCTTGTACCATTTTTTGTAACTGTTCTATTTGTTGATTTAATGTCGCAATATGTTGAGCTGTTAGCGCTTTCACTTCGCGGCTGCTACGCTTAGGATTATCTTGTAGTTCTAATAATTGTGCGATTTGATGTAGCGAAAATCCCACATCGCGTGAGTGGCGAATAAAATGCAATCTTTCTAAATCACTTTCTCCATAATTTCGATAGCCTGACAAACTGCGAACAGCGGGTTTAATTAAACCCATTTTTTCATAATCACGGATTTGTTTCGTAGATAAACCTACTAATTTGGCAGCTTCACTAATATTCATAAAAAATTTCTTGACCTTAACCTAACGTAAAGGTTTATAGTGTAGCCATCAATAAAACGACTAACAAGGAGTAAAAATGAAAACAATCACATTAAACATAGAAGGCATGCATTGCGGCGGTTGCGTAAAAAGCGTTACTCGAGTTTTAACTGAATTAGATGGCGTACAGTCTGCTGTTGTGCAATTAGAAGGTAAAGCAAATATTACTTTTGATGAAAATCGAGTCAATGTTGCACAGTTGATTGAGGTAATTGAAGATGCCGGATTTGATGCCACAGAGTAAAAAAATTTCGATTCAGATTGGTGGGATGACCTGCCAATCTTGTGCCAATCGTATTGAAAAAGTTTTAAATAAAAAACCATTTGTGCAACAAGCTGGAGTGAATTTTGCCGCCGAAGAAGCACAAGTTGTATTTGACTCTACGCAAGCAAGCGAAACTCAAATTATAGAGATTATTCATAAAACAGGTTTTTCTGCTCATATCAAACAAGCCAATGAATTACCAATAGAAGAAAAAAATACATCAATTCCTTGGCGATTAATCATACTTTGGATAATCAATATTCCATTTCTGATTGGTATGCTTGGCATGATGAGTGGCTCACATAATTTGATGTTGCCCCCGATTTGGCAATTTGCGTTAGCGAGCATTGTGCAACTTTGGTTAGCCATTCCATTTTATCGCGGAGCCATCGGTAGTATTCGTGGTGGACTTGCCAATATGGATGTACTGGTCAGTACAGGAACGCTCACCATTTATATTTATTCTGCTTTCATGTTGCTTTACCACGCCAATCATGCAATGAGACATGTGTACTTTGAAGCTTCTGTTATGGTAATTGGTTTTGTCAGTCTTGGAAAATTTCTTGAAGAGCGCACTAAAAAGCACAGCTTAAATAGTTTAAGCATGCTCTTGCAACTGACACCAAAAAAAGTCACCGCTCTACGTAATGACAAATGGACTGAAATTGCACTTGACCAAGTCAATATCGGCGAAATCATTCGTGCGAATCAAGGCGAGCGTATTGCGGCAGACGGCATAATTGAAAGTGGAAATGGGTGGTGTGATGAAAGCCATTTAACAGGCGAATCTCGTCCAGAAGAAAAACAGAAAGGTGGAAAAGTATTAGCGGGGGCGATGGTAACAGAAGGTTCTATTATCTACCGAGCGAATCAACTTGGTAGCCAAACCTTACTTGGCGATATGATGAATGCATTATCTGATGCGCAAGGCTCAAAAGCGCCAATTGCACGATTTGCTGACAAAGTTGCGTCGGTGTTTGTACCTGCTGTATTACTGATTTCACTTGTTACTTTCACTCTCACTTACATTCTGACGAATGATAGTGTATCTTCACTTATTCACGCGGTATCCGTGCTTGTGATTGCTTGCCCTTGTGCCTTGGGATTAGCCACACCAGCAGCCATAATGGTTGGTTTAGGTAAAGCGGTCAATGCTGGCGTATGGTTTAAAGATGCGGCAGCAATGGAGGGAACTGCCCATGTGGATACCGTTGTACTTGATAAAACTGGCACACTAACAAAGGGAGAGCTTGAAATTTCAGCACTATGGCAACCACAAAGTTCGGTGCATTCTGAAGACGATTTGTATCGTTTTGCCGCAGCCGTTGAGCAACAAGCTAACCACCCAATTGCAAAAGCTATTGTGCACGCAGCAGAACAAAAAATGTTAGAAATTCCTACCGCACTTTTCGCAAAGATGGAGGTTGGTCAAGGAATTCAAGCCAAATTAGAACAAGTGGGAACAATAAAAGTCGGTAAACCAGATTATTGCGGTTTAATCTTACCTAAAAATTTAGAGGATATCTGGCAAATTGCGAGCATTGTCGCGGTATCTATAAATGATGAACCTATTGGAGCATTTGCGCTGACGGACACCTTAAAAAACGATAGCTTGCATGCCATTCAACGCTTACAACAGCAAAATATTGATGTAGTAATTATGAGTGGCGATCAACAATCTGTCGTGGATTACATAGCAAAACAGCTCGGCATTAAGAAAGCGTTTGGTGGACTTAGTCCTAGAGATAAGGCGGAACAAATTCAAAAGCTGAAAGCTCTAGGTCATGTTGTAGCAATGGTAGGTGATGGAATAAATGATGCGCCTGCTTTAGCCGCTGCAAACGTCAGTTTTGCAATGAAATCAGGTTCAGATATTGCAGAACAAACGGCCTCAGCAACGCTTATGCAACATTCGGTGAATCAACTTGTGGATGCGCTTTTTATTGCAAGAGCAACCTTGAAAAATATCAAACAAAATCTATTTTTTGCTTTGATTTACAATATTCTCGGCATCCCCCTTGCAGCTTTCGGTTTTCTAAATCCAGTCATTGCAGGCGCCGCGATGGCGATGAGTTCAATTTCTGTATTGATAAATGCCTTAAGATTGAAAAAAGTAAAAATATGACAACTACCCTTTTGATTCATTGATGATACGCTTCACTAATTTTTGCAAATCGGGAATGACCTTTTCGCCAAACCAAGGATTTCTTTCTATCCAAAATTGATTTCTAGGTGAAGGATGAACTAAAGGAATAAAGTGCGGTAAAAATTTTTGATAATTTTTAACTGTTTCAGTTACGTTATTTTTATTATCCGAAAGGTAAAATTTCTGTGCATATTGACCAATCAAAAGGGTTAACTGAATATTCGGTAAATTTTCTAGAATCTGGGGATGCCATTTTTCTGCAAACCCAGACCTTGGAGGTAAGTCTCCAGATTTTCCTTTTCCAGGATAATAGAAATCCATAGGAAGAACCGCAAATATCCCTGAATTATAAAAATAATCGTAATCCACACCTAGCCAATCACGCAGACGATCACCGCTTTTATCATTCCAATATAAACGAGTTTGCTCAGCCTTTAATCCAGGTGCTTGACCAACAATATTAATCCTAGCTGTTTTAGGGGCCGAAAATAAAGGAAAAATTCCACGTTGTGTAAAATCTTTATTTTGAGGATCAGCGATAATACTTGAAGTTATTTCGTTTAAATTTTTAAGCATAATGGATGAGATTAGAAATGAATATATAAAGTCTATTTGAAAAATATGAAAAATCAAAACTCTAAATGATATAAATAGGTATATTTATTAAAACTACATTGTAGGCAATACAAAAATAAAAACTCGTTGTTGAAATAAGATTTCTATTTTCTACTTTAATTCTTTTCTTTAAATAATGAATAAATTATAAAAAACAAAAACCCCAGTAGCTCAACTGGGGTTCTTCTGTTTTTATTTTATTTTATTTTATTTAATTTAGCTTTGTATTTAGTAACCTGGCGGTGCCCTACTCTCACATGGGGAAGCCCCACACTACCATCGGCATTACAGCGTTTCACTTCTGAGTTCGGTATGGTGTCAGGTGGTTCCACCGCACTATCGCCGCCAGGATAATTCTTTGATAACTTTTATTCTAACTTCTATCTATGTTC